>DATLBL010000018.1:0-11999 GCA_035526925.1 Gemmatimonadales bacterium | reverse complement strand
GGCCGTGCCGTCTGGCTCCGCGGGCGCGACCACCGGCTGAGCGACGCCGTCCTGGCCGACAACGCCATCGGCGCCACCTTCGCTTCGAGCGAGAGCTTCGTCGAGGATGCGCTGTTCGTCGGCGAGTCCGCCAATAACGCGTTCGGGCTCGCGGCAGGCACCCCGCGCCGCGGCTACGAGTTCTACGATGGCCGGGTGGGGGCGGACCGGGTGACCTTCGTCAACTACACCGGCGCGGGCTCCATCCCGTCGAGCGCGCTCGGCTTCCTGCGCAACAACGGCTTCTCGGTCAGCACGGCCAACTTCGCCGGCGCGCTCAGCTTCCAGAACGCGACGCCGTTCTACCTGGAGACGCCGCACGCCGACAAGGATGGCGACAAGGCCGCGGTGTTCCTCGATCGCGACGGCGCGGTGACCGGCAGCGCCGGCGCGTTCGTCGTGGCCAACACGCCGTTCCTGGCGACCGCCGGCTGCACCGCGCACGCCGAGTGGAACGCGCTGGTCTGTCCGAACCGTTTCGTGGGGTTCAATGTCCGGAGCGACGCGGAAACCGTGGCGCCGCTCACCGTCATCCGCGACGACGCGGCGGCGCTCGCACTGGTGGGCGTGCCCGGCAACCCGAACACCGCGTATGCGTCGCTGATCCCGGGGCGAGGGTACTCGGTCCAGTTCACGGGGCCGGCACCGCTCCGCCCGCGCGTATCGCTCAGCCGGACCCTAGACGGCGAGTGGGCGCGGGTGACGCTGCCGTACCCGCAGCCGGCCCTGCGGGTGACGCGGGACTACGACACGTCACACCCGCTGGCCGCCGCGGCCGACCTGGCGGAGCTCGAGGCGAGCTCCGGCGACCGGTACTGGTACGACGCGGGGGCGGGCGCGCTGCACCTCAAGCTGGTCACGCGAGCCGGGCGAACCTCGGCGACATTGCTGGTGGAACCGCAGTAGGCGCGGATCCGGACTCGTCGGGGTCCGCCGACTCTACGCCTTCCTCGGGGTACCGCACCGGAGCGAACCGGCTGCCGGCCGGTCGCGCCGAGGCCCGCATGCGGCAGGTGACGCAGAGCGGGTGGCCGCCGCTGTCGCTCACCACTAGCTCGGACGGAATCTGTCGCCCGATGGGGCAGGCAGGATCGGTATGGTAGACGGCGCCGAGTCGGGCGCGGTAGGCAGGATATGGGTGCATCGGCAGTCTCCGCTGAGTGGCCTCTTTGGCACGAGGGCCGCCCATTGGCAACTGCTATGCCGGTTCTGACTTTCCTTCCGTGTCGCTCCGCCGGCTCCGGACGCTCCCACGGGGCCCCGCGGCCCCCCCTCGAAAGCGGAAGTGGCGGTCCGAGGGCACCCTGTCCTCCATTTCCCACGACGGCGCCTGCGACCGTCGCTGTTTGAGGACAGCCTCGGTGAGGTCATCCGCGGGATACCAGCGGTTCGGCTCGAGGCCGGGAAACCACTCCGCGTACTCCGACCTCAGGCAGCCTTCCCGTTCCCCCATGTGAGCCCCTCAAAACGTATGAAATTGACCCCTGCGGCCCCGACCCGGCCGCGCGACCTCCAATCTTGCATGTTCATGCATCAAGAACGGTGAGTGGACTCACCAAAAGCGGCGGCCTACTGGGCCAGCATCGTCCGCACCCGCGCCACCAGCTCCTCCGGCGCGAATGGCTTCTGGATGAAGGCGGCGGTCTCGGGCAGGAGGCTCCTCGCGAGCACGTCGTCGCCGGTGTAGCCGGACATGAACAGCACCGGGAGCCCGGGCTGCGCCGTGGCCAGGCGCTCGCTCAGCTCGCGCCCGTTGAGCCCGGGCATGATCACATCTGTCAGGACCAGCTTGGGCCGCTCCCGCCGCATCGAAACCACATCGAGGGCCTGGTTCCCGTTCTCCGCCTCGAGTACGGTGAGGCCCACGGCTTCCAGGCAGCGACGGACGAGCTGGCGGACCGCCGGCTCGTCCTCGACCACCAGCACCAGTCCCGGCTCGAGCAGCTTGCGCTCCGCCGGCGGCTCGACCTTCAGCTCCGCCACACCGGCCGATGAGGCCGCGACCGCGGGCAGGTAGATCTTGATGGTGGTGCCGAGCCCGGGCTCACTGTAGGCCCAGATGAAGCCGTCGTGCTGTTTGACGATGCCGTAGACGGTGGAGAGTCCCAGCCCGGTGCCCGAGCCGACGGGCTTGGTGGTGAAGAACGGCTCGAACACCTTGCCGAGTGTCGCCCGGTCCATCCCGCAGCCGGTGTCCGAGACCGTCAGCCGGACGTACGGCCCGGGGACGACGTGCTTCAGCCCGTGCGCGCGCCCGTACGAGTCGTCGAGGTCGACCTCGTCCGTCACGATCGTGAGGCGGCCGGCCGCGTTGGTGCCCATGGCATCACGGGCGTTGGCGGCAAGGTTGATGAGCACCTGGTCGACCTGGGTCGGGTCCGCCATGACCTGGCTGCGGGATCGGTCGGGCAGCACCGACAGCGTCTTGTCGGCGCCGAGCAGCCGCTCGAGGACCGGAGCGAGCGCGGTGACCGCCTCGTGCACGTTGAGCGGTCGCACCTGGTTCACTTGTCGCCTGCTGAAGGTCAGCAGCTGCTGGGCGACCTGCGCCGCGCGCATCGCGGCGCGGATCATCTCCTCGACGTCCTTGGCCTGCGGGTGGGCGGGGCCAAGCTCCTTGGTGACGAACTCCCCGAACCCGAGCACCGCCATGAGCTGGTTGTTCACCTCGTGCGCCACCCCGCCGGCGAGCGTACCGACCGCCTGAAGCTTCTGCGCCTGGGCGAGCTGCTCCTCGGCCCGCACGCGATCGGTCACATCGGTGTGGGCCCCGACCCACTCGCGCAGGTTGCCCTGCTCGTCGAGCACCGGCACGGCGCGGACCTCCATGTGGCGGTATTCGCCATCCTTGCGGCGAAGCCGGTGCTGGGTGGCGAGCACGGTCCGTCCCCGGACGGCTTCTTTCCAGGCGCGCGCCGCCTCGGGCTGGTCTTCGGGCTGAACGACCTTGATCCACCCGGCATGGGCGGCCTCGAACGCCGTCTGTCCCGTGAAGGCTTCCCACTGGCTCATGTCGCCGGGGGTGCGGCCGTCCGCGGACATGGTCCACACGATCCGCGCCGTGGCCGCGACCAGCGCCCGGTAGCGCGCCTCGCTGTCGCGCACCGCCTCCTCGGCTCGGCGCTGTTCCGTCACGTCGTCGTCGACCTCGATGACGGCATCGGGCCGGCCGGAGGCGTCACGGTGCAAGATCCAATGGGTGGTGATGCGGAGCGCCGCGCCCGAGCGGGTCTGGCGCGTGATCTCGGCGAGCCACTCTCCGTGCTGAAGCAGCTCGCCCTCGACCTCGCGCTGCGGGATCGGGAGCTCGGTGCGGAGCAGATCGCGTGTGCCCGCCTTCATCACCTCGTCCGCCGTCCAGCCGTACAGCCGCTCCGCACCGCCGCTCCAGAATCGGATCCGCCCATCGAGTCCGCGCGCGGTGACCGGCGTGTGGCTCAGCAGGCCCAGGAGCTGGCGGGTGTCCTCCTCGCTTTTCTTGAGCGCGGCCTGCGCGGCCGCCTCGGCTTCGAGCAGGCGATTCTTGAACTCCAGCCGCGCCTGTTCCTGATCGGCCGCGCGGCGGCCCGCCTCCACCCGCCGCGCGACCGCCGCCCAACGGAACGCCGCCCAGACCGACACCGCGATGAACAGGCTGACGTAGGCCGCCAACCCGACGTGCACCTGATAGAAGCCCAGGCGGAGCGCCTGGACGCTGCCGACGGCGAACAGGATGGGCAGCAGAATGGCTAACGGCAGCACACGTCGGAGGAGCACGGTGCCGGGCTCGTCGCTGGTCAGCAGATCGACGACCTGCAGCCGGTGGGTCGCCGCGCAGATGCCGGCGGCCAGAAGCAGTAGCGCGAAGGCCGCATGCACGGCGAGGCCGCTGCCGGGCAGGAGGCCATAGAGCTCGGGCACCGCGCCGAGGTGTCCGGAGATCGCGAGCACCGGGACCACCACCGCGCCCAGGAGCGCGGCGCTGTACCAGCGGTGCGGGCGCGGTGGCTGGGCCGAGGCGGCCAGGAGCAGCACGCCGAGCAGCAGGAAGGCCACACATGCGAGCGGGGCGGGGCGGCCCGGAAACACGCGTGCGAGCGATGTGGTCTGATCGGCGAACAGCAGCGAGTCCACCCGCAGATCGATCCGCAGGACGTATTCGAGCAGCAGGATGGCGGCGAGCGCCAGGGTCAGCGCGGCGCAGCTCTGACGCAGCCGCCGGACACCCGTGGCCAGGGCGAGCAGGGCCGTTCCAGCGAGGACCATCAGCACCGCGTCGAGCGGCTGCGCCGGGGGCAGGAAGAGCGCGGTCGGCACGAGCGGCACGACGCCGACGACATAGCCCTGCAGCAGGGCCACGCCCAGGCCGATGGTCAGGGCGGCGGCCACGACAGGGAGTCGGCGGATTCGTGCTACGGCCGTGTCGCGAGCGGCCATGGGGACGACTCTATGCCTGCAGGAAGCGCAGTGTCTCAGGGGATGACCAACCACCCAAGATAACAAACGGGACGCGCCGGCGGTGGCCCGGTGTTAATTACGGTGGCGTACCTTGACCGGAGCCCCGATGCTCGTACTCGTAAGCGATCTGCACGTTACCGACGAATCCACCGCCAACAACGTCAATCCCGAAGCGTTCGAGCTGCTGGGCGCCGAGATCCGTGACGCCGCGAAGCGCCGCGGCGCCAGCGAAGTGCATCTCGTCCTCCTGGGCGACATCCTCGACCTGGTCCGCACCGACTACTGGCACCGGTCCGCCGTGCCGATGGCCCGGCGCCCCTGGGGCGGCACCCTCGACCCGCGGACGGGGATGAACGCGGACTCGGGCGTCGTCGAGTCGCAGTTCCAGGCGGTGCTCGGGGACATCCTGGCGAGTCCGACGGCGGGGTCGCTGCGCAGGATGATGGCGGGGCTGGCCGCGGGGACCGTCCCGTTCCAGGCGACCTACGTGATGGGGAATCACGACCGGGTGATGTGGAACTTTCCGTCCCTCCAGGCATCGGCGCGCGCGGCGCTGTCACAGATCACGAGCTTCTCCGGGTCAATCGAAAGCGCCGAATACGGCGTGCTCGCCAGGCACGGCCACGAGTGGGACGAACACACCTACGGGTGGCGGTTCCGGCGCGACGTGCTGCTCCCGCGCGAGCGCGTCGACCGCTTTTCGCCCGAGGCTTACGCCACCATGGCGATCGGGGAAGCGGTGACGGCCGAGCTGATGAGCGGTCTCGTCTACCACGCCCGCGATCAGGGCGCGCCGCCCTCGCTGGTCGATCAGCTCAAGGACGTCAACAACCTGCGGCCGTTGCTGGACGTGTTCGCCTGGCTCGAGTGGATCGGGGGCGCCCGCGAGCGCGAGCACCGGCAGATGCTGCACGAGGCGTTGCGCCGGGCGCTCGACGGCCTGCTCGAATCGAGTCTCGCCCGGCAGTGGGACCGGCTGCAGACCGACTATCTCGTGTCCGGGGACCTGGTCGACCGACTGGAGCAGGCTCGCTCGGTGCTCCTCGGCCCCGACTTCGAGTCGTTTCGTGGACGGGTCGAGTCGCTCGAGCGCCTGCAGCGGCTAGTGCCGGCCCTGCTGCCCAGCGAGGATGGACTGCTGGCCGGTGCGCGGTCGGAGGCGGTCTTCCAGGGCGAGTTCACAGCGGCCGGCATTCAGCGGGTGATCTACGGTCACACCCACCGGGCACGGCACGACTACTTCTCGGCGGCCCCCGACGGCTCGGTGCGCATGTACATCAATACCGGCACCTTCCTGCCGTTGATCGCGCGCGCACGCGATGGACGAACCTTCGCGAGCGCGCAGCAGATGACCATGGTGTTCGTGTACGGCCCAGGGGAGGACACACCGGGCAAGCGGCCGGGGACATCGTCGGTCGAAATCTGGAACGGAATGCGACGGAAGCTGTACGCGTCGCGCTAGCCGGCGGAAGCCGTGGTTCCCCGGTCCGCCAGCAGCCGTTCGGCGAATTCAAGGCCGTCCTCCACCCGCGCGAGCCGCCCCTCGAGATCGTCGATATAGCTTCGCTGATCCTCGACCACCTTCCGCAGCTCCATGATCGATTCATGCTCGCCGTGCACCAGGTCCCGCCGCCGGTGCCAGCGCCGGCGATTGTTCCGGAGCAGAAGAAAGATCACGAGGGGAACGAGCCACCACATCATGCCGTGCATACCGCGTCACCTCGTCGTGGAAGTCTGCCAGGCTGCCTCGATATCCGCCGCGGCCTGCTTGAGAATTTCCGCTACCCGCTTCACGGCGGGGTCGTCGGGCCCGCGCCGCCACGCATGGCGAAAGGTGCCGCGCGCCAGCCGGGCGAACTCCGTCTGCAGCTCCCCGATGGCTCCGCCCGTAAAGTCACGGACGGTTTCGCGGACGCGGTCGATGATCTCGTCGAGCAGGTCCTTGTGCTCGTCCAGGTACTTGAGACCTTCGGGCGTGACCTCGTAGACCTTCTTCCCTTCGCCGTCGACCGCCCGCACGTAGCCCTGGTCCTCGAGCAGCTGAAGCGTGGGGTAGACGGTGCCCGGTGACGGCGTGTAGCACCCGCCCATGCGCTCCTCGAGCGCCTTGATGACCTCGTACCCGTGCCGCGGCTTGTCCTTCAGCAGCCGAAGAATGACGAACTTGATCTCGCCGGACTCAAACATCTGCCGGCGGCCGCGATTCCGTTTAGGGCCCCAATTGCCCCATTCGCGGCCTGAGAACGGGAAGCCGTGACCAAAGTCGAACCCCCGATGCTGACTGCACATGTGTCATCTCCCGGTGAGCGTCGATATGTCGACGCGATATAACTGACGATATATCTTAGTAACACACTGCAACGCCGTCAAGGTGGCTCTCAGGCAGCTATTGTTCGACCCAAGACCAGCCGCGCCTCTGTCGCAACCCGCGTTTCCGGAGTACACACGATGGCCTCCGACCAGGAGATTGCCTTTCCCATTCTGAGCCCCAGAGACATCAGCGCGCTGGCGTCCCGCGGCCACGCTCGCGAGGTGCGCGCGGGTGAAACGCTGTTCAGCGCCGGGGCGCGCAATTTCTGTTTCTATGTGGTTGTCGAAGGCGCCATCGAGATCCTCGAGCAGTCGCAGGCGGATCCGCGGACCGTGGCCGTGCACCACGCCGGGCATTTCACGGGGGACGTGGACATGCTCACCGGCCGCGCGGCTGTGGTGACGGCGCGCGTCCAGGAAGCGGGCCGAGTGCTCGAGCTCAATACCGACGAGCTTCGACGGGCGGTGGACGAGCTGCCGGATCTCGGGGAGACGATCGTCAAGGCGTTTCTCGTCCGGCGCGAAATGCTGCTGAGCCAGGGTCTGTCGGTGGTCAAGATCATCGGCTCACGGTTCTCGCCCGACGCGCACCGGCTGCGCGATTTCGCCGTTCGGAACGCCATCCCGTTCCGCTGGATCGACCTGGAGACCGACGAGCAGGCGGACGCGCTGCTCCGCCAGTTCAACATCCCCGCCTCAGCCACCCCGATCGTGCTCGGGCGCGACGGGCGCTGGGCCAGCAACCCGACGCTCGAGGGTTTCGCCCATTGTGCCGGGCTCACCATCGCGTTCGAGGACGACCACGTCTACGACCTCGTGGTCGTGGGCGCGGGACCGGCGGGGCTGGCTGCGTCGGTGTACGCGGCCTCCGAAGGGCTGGATGTGCTGACGGCCGACTCACTGGCCTCGGGCGGGCAGGCCGGCACCAGCTCCCGGATCGAGAACTACCTCGGTTTTCCGACCGGCATCTCGGGCGCGGATCTCACCCGCAACGCTACCCTCCAGGCGCAGCGGTTCGGTGCCAAGATCTCCGTTCCCACCACGGTGCGCTCGCTCGGCGTCGATGCCGGGGACCGGATCGTCACCCTCACGGACGGCACGCGGCTCCGGACGCGCTGCGTGCTGGTGGCGAGCGGGGTCCAATATCAGCGGCTCGACGTGCCGCGATTCGCGGAATTCGAGGGGGCGGGGATCTATTACGCCGCGACCGACATGGAAGCGCGCCTCTGCCGCGGCGAGGAAGTCGTCGTGGTCGGCGCCGGGAACTCGGCAGGGCAGGCGATCGTCTACCTGTCGAAGTACGCCCGCCGCGTCCACGTGCTGGTGCGCGGCGACGACTTGGGCGACAGCATGTCGCGCTATCTGGTCGACCGGATCCTGGGACTCGAGAACGTCACCGTCCACATGCGCACGGCGGTGACGGCGCTCGACGGCGACAGGCAGCTGAGCGCGGTGCATGTCGCCGCCGCCGACGGTACGCCGCACCGGTTCGAGACCACGTCGCTCTTCCTCTTCATCGGCGCCTATGCGAACACCGGGTGGCTCCGCGGCTGCGTGGAGCTGGACCGCAAGGGCTTCGTGCTCACCGGCACCCAGCTGCCGCCGGGCACCGCCGAGCTCGAGCGCTGGCAGGCGGCTGGTCGAGTGCCGTACCTGCTCGAGACGAGTCTCCCCGGCGTGTTCGCCGCGGGGGATGTGCGGAGCGGATCGGTGAAGCGGGTGGCGTCGGCGGTGGGAGAGGGATCGATGGCGGTGAGCTTCGTGCACGTGCACATCGCGCGGCCGGCCTAGCGCACGCAGCCCCGCAGAACGAGCAGCCGAATCCAGGGAGTCGGATCATGTCCCAGCAATGCGAACACGCGAAGCAGGTGCAAAACGTCCAGCCGCACACCCCCGCCGGATGCGAGGAATGCCTCGCCAGCGGCTCGCGATGGGTGCATCTCCGGCTATGTCAGGAGTGTGGCCACGTCGGCTGCTGCGACAACTCGCCGGGGAAGCATGCTACCAAGCACTTCCACGCGTCGCGGCATGCGATCATGCGCAGCTTCGAGCGCGGCGAGGACTGGAGCTGGTGCTATGTCGACGAGCTGTTCATCGAGCCGGCGGTGAAGCCGGGCGGCTAACCGAGCCGCTGATCCGCCCGACTACCGCGCTACGGGGACCCTCAGGGTTCGGCTTCCCACGCGGTCCGACAGGACCACCTCGAGCTCGGCCTTGCCGGTCGCGATCTCGGCCGTCCCGCCCCGCGCGAACGACAGCACCTCACCGGTCTCCGGGTCGCGCACCATCAGCATCGGGTGCGCCGCCGCGTCCCAGCGCAACGTGACGCCATCGCCGGCCGCTCGCGCCTCCACCTCGGCGCCGGAGCGCGCGGCGCTCGACGAAGCCGCGACACGCGCAGCCGCCACCTCGCCCGACGGCGACGTGAGGCGGAGCCGCCCGATCCGGTCCGCCATGCCGTCGGCGAGCGGCACCGCGAATGCAAACTGCCGCGCCTCGTTCTGTCCGTCGATCACCGCCGAGGCATCGAAGGAGATGGCGAACACCGGGGAGCCGTCCCCCGCGGCGCCTTCGACCGAGTACGCGCCGGGCCGCTTCGGCAGGCTCGGCCGGGTGACGATCTCGAACGCGGGCTCCAGGACCGGACGTCCGTTCACGATGCGCCCCCAGACGAGCAGGCAGCGCTGGGACGCCTGGGAGGCAGCCGCAGCCATGGCCGCCTGGGCGCCGGCGCGGTATGCCAGCACGCCCTCGTAGGTGTAGTCGCTGATCCAGGGGTTGCCGCAGTAGCCCATGATATCAGGCGTGAACGGCGGCTTGAGCGCCTCGACCTGCATGTCCACGCCGAACACGCCGATCGCGCCGCCCACGTACGGGTAGTTCACGTCCGCGTCCGCGGGTGACCCGCAGGGCGCGTGGAGTCGGCCCCAGTTGTGGCCGAGCTCGTGCGCCATGACCCGCGGGCCATCGGTCGGATGGTCGTAGCCGATCGCGGTCGGCAGCCCGATGTAGCCCAACCCCGCGATGCCCGACGTGTAGTCGATCCGCACCACCCCGTAATAATTGCGCCCGGTGCCCTCGGCCACGCGGAGCGCGTCGATCTCACCCAGAATGGAGAGCCAGGCGCCGTTCGCGTCGCCCGGCTGGAGCCCGTCGCTCGTGGCGGTGGTGTAGACCGCGTGGACATCACCGTCGGTTCCCGCCATCGGGTACATTCGCCGCGCGAGATCGAGATACCCGCTGCGATTGGCGTTGGTGACATCGCCCTGGAGGCCGCTCACGCGCTGCTTCACCGGGACGAACCGCACGCCGAGCACGGGAACGCTGCGCACGACCGGCGCTCGTGGTGCCGCCGAGACGGGGAAGGTGTTGTCCGTCTCGTTTTTCTCGGGTATCGCGTTGGCCGGATCGACGTCGGCCAGGACGGCGAAGCCCGGACCGATGAGCTCGCGCGGGATCTTCACGTTCCACGAGCGCGCCAGGTCCTCCTCGTCCTTGCTCGTGGGCGTGCTGCTCACGGGAGCGGGCACCGTCAGCGTGCGCGTGAGCGCGCCGTTCCGGAAGACGCGGACCCGCACGCTTGGCGCGACGGTGTTCGCCTCGTTGGCCACGACGAAGAGCCGCAGGTAGCCATCCCGATTGTTCACGAACGGCACGTCGCCCTCGGGCGACTGAACGCTCTGGCTCAGATACCAGCTGTCGATCCGCAGATTGAGGGACGGGCCGGCCGCGGGCCCATAGGTGACCGTCAGGTCTTCCGTCTCCGCGGCGACGACGGTCACCGTGCGTGACGCCGGGCTGGCCGTGTACGTCGTGCCACCGGTGGTCACGCCGGCGGCGGTCACGGTGTAGTCGCCGGGGGCGAGTCCGGTCAACGTACGCGTGGCCGTCACCGCTTCGCTGAAGCCGCCGGGGCCCGTGACCGTTACCGCCGCGTCGACGCCGGCCGGCAGGCCAGCCACCGTAATGGCGAGACTTCCGGTCGTGGCGGTGCAGACGATGGTGAACGCCGCCACCGCCGTCTCGCCGGCGACGATCGTCACCTCGCGGGGATTCTGGCCCTGCACTCTGCAGTTGGCGGCGAGCCCGGCCAGGAGCACGGCGTGCGCGCCGGGCGCGAGCGCCTCGAAGGCGACGCTCGCGCCGGTGCCGATCGGGCCGGCCGTCCCGCCGTCCACGCTTACCGTGTATCCATCGGCGTCGACGGGCGCACCGGTGGTCGCGGTGGTGACCTGAAGTGCCCCGGTCGCGGCGGCGCACGTGACGCTGAACGCCACCTGCGCGGTCGCGCCGGCGTCGATGCTCACGCTTCTCGGATTGTCGCCCCCGACCGTGCAGTTGGTGGCCACGGCTCTCAGGCGCACGGTATGCGACCCGACGCGCAGGCCCGAGACGCTCACCGTCGCGTTGACCCCGATCGCCTGCGACTCGTCGCCGTCGAGGACGAAGGTGTAGCCGCTCGGATCGAGATCGCTGCCGGTGGTGGCGGTGACGATCTCGAGCGTGCCCGTGGCGGGAGGCAGGGCGTCGCAGGTGACGGCGAACGCCACCTGAGCCACGGTGCCCGCCGAGACGGTCACGACTCGGGGGTTGTCGCCCTCGAGGCTGCAGTTGGCGGCGATGCCCGCGAGTCCGACCGAGTGCTGGCCGGCGGCGAGATCGGGCAGGGGCAGCGTGGCGTCGCCGCCGATCGGCAGGCCGGCCCCGCCGTCCAGCGTGACGGCGTAACCATCGGCATCCTGACCGGGGCCGCTGGTCTCGGTCGTGACGCTGATGCTGCCGGGCGCGGGCGGCGGGGTAGGGGGGCTGCAGTTGACCGTCAACGTCACGGTGAGGGTGGCGGCGGCCGTCGTCGTCACGGTGCGCGGGTTGTCGCCCTCGAGGGCGCAATTGGTCGCGATCCCTTCGAGCTGAACCGTGTGAGTGCCGGGGGCGACCGACGCGATCGTCACCGCCGCGTTCGCGGCGATCGGCTGCGCGCCGCCGCCGTCGAGCAGGAGCTCGTAGCCGTCGGGGTCGACGGGAGAGCCGGTAGAGACCGTCGTCACTTGAATCGTGCTCGTGGTCGCGCCGCAGACGACGGCGAAGCTCGCGGTGGCGACGGCGTTGGCGCTCACCTGGACGGTCAGCCCGGGTTCACCGGTCACCGCGCAATTCGCGGCGACCCCCGACAGGCTCACGGTGTGCGAGCCGGCGGCCAGCCCGTCCGTGCG
>DATLBL010000017.1:0-112589 GCA_035526925.1 Gemmatimonadales bacterium | reverse complement strand
CACCCGGCTGGCGCAGCGATTCAATCGCCTTTGACGAACAACGGCACCCTCGCAGCCGCAGGCCACCGCGCAGCAACACCTACCAGCAGCCCCGATCGGGAAGTAAATTTCGCGGCTTTCCCGGGGACTCGGAGGCTCGGTGCCCAACAGCATGACGGGATTCGGCGCGGCGGAGGGCCCCGTGGCGGGTGGCCGGCTCCGTGTGGAAATACGAACCGTCAATCATCGCTACTTCAACCTCGCTCCGAAGCTGCCCTCCGACCTGAGCGGGCTCGAGGGCGAGCTTCGGGAGCGGCTCCGGCGCGAGTTCGACCGTGGGCATGTTGCGGTGCAGGCCAGGTGGTCCGAGTACCCCGAACGGGCCGGGGGGCTGGCCGTCGATCTCGACCGCGCCCGGCTCGTCACCTCGCGCCTCCGGGAACTGCAGTCTGCGCTCGGGCTGGCCGGTGACGTGACGGTTGAAATGGTGGCGCGCCAGCCGGAGGTGCTCTCGACGACCACCGAAGCCGCCGTAGAAGTACCCTGGGCCGAGGTCGAGCCGGTGGTGGCGCAGGCCGCCGCGGAGTGCCGGATCATGCGGGCCCGTGAGGGCGACGCGCTCGCGACCGAGGTCCGTCACCGCCTCAGCCTGCTGGAGCAGTCCGTCCAGGTGATCGCCGGCCGAGCTCCCGAGCGTCTGGTCCGCGAGCGAGACCGGCTTCGGAGCGCGGTGGCGGAGCTGCTCGACGGACGCCCCGTGGACGACGCCCGACTGGCCCAGGAGCTCGCGTTCCAGGCCGACCGGCTCGACATCACCGAGGAGCTGGTGCGGTTCCGGGCGCACGTCGCGGCAGTCCGCGCGGCGCTGGCGGGAGACAAGCCCGCCGGGAAACAGCTCGGGTTTCTCGCGCAGGAGCTCGGGCGCGAGGTGAACACCATGGGCGCGAAGGCCAACGACGCCGAGATCGCGCAGCAGGTCATCGCCATGAAAGGCGAGCTCGAAAAATTCCGGGAACAACTCGAGAACCTCGAGTGAAGCCGTTCCTGCTCGTGCTGTCGTCGCCGTCGGGAGGCGGCAAGACCACGATCGCCAGAAACCTCCTGCAGGCGCGCGACGATCTCGGGTACTCGGTGTCGGCCACGACCCGTTCCCGGCGCGAAGGCGAGCAGGAGGGCGTCGACTACCATTTCCTCGACCGCGGCGAGTTCCTGCGACGGGTCGAGGCGGGTGAGTTCCTCGAGTGGGCCACCTACGCCGGGAATCTGTACGGCACGCTCCGGACTGAGATCGACGGCATCTTCGCGCGCGGGCGCACGGCCGTCCTCGACGTGGAAGTCGAAGGCGCGCGGCAGATCCGGGCGACGTTTCCGAATTCGCTGCACCTGTTCGTCCTGCCGCCCTCGGCCGAGGTGCTCGTCGGGCGGCTGTCGGGCCGGAACACGGAGGCGCGTGCGGTCATCCGCGAGCGGATCACCCGCGCGGCGGACGAGCTCGCCGCCGTCGCGGAGTACGACTATGCGATCTTCAACGAGGACCTGGTGCGGGCCGTGACGCAGGTGGCCGCCATCCTCGACGCCGAGGCGAGGCGAGTCAGCCGGCAGGACGCGTTGACGCCGTTCGTGGAGCGGCTTCGGCGCGACGTCCTCGCCGCCGCCGCGCGAATCGCCGCCGATTGAGATCACTGCACGCAACCTGAAGGAGTCACGATGCGGATCACCACGCCGTTCGAAGTCGCCAAGCAGGCCGGGAACAAGTATCTGGGCGTGCTCGTCGCGGCCAAGTTCGCCCGGTACCTGAACGAATTCCCCAAGGACCAGCTCGCGGCCAGCGGGGAAAAGCTCACCACCCAGGCGCTGCAGTCGCTCGTCGAGGGCGACCTCAACTACAAGCTCGTCCGCCGCCGTCGCTCCGAGGCGTGAGCGTGTGGGCCGGCCGGCGCGTCGTCCTCGGCGTGTCGGGCGGGATCGCCTGCTATAAGAGCTGCACGCTGGCGCGGCGCCTCGCCGAAGCCGGCGCGCACGTGGACGTCATCCTCACGTCGAGCGCCGCGGAGTTCGTGCGGCCGCTCGCGTTCGAGGCGCTCACCGGGCGCCCGGTGCTGGGCTCGCTGTGGGAGCCCGGCAGGGCGCTCGCGCACATCCGGCTGGGGCAGGAGGCGGACCTGGTGCTCGTCGCCCCGGCGACCGCCCACCTGATCGCCCGGATGGCGCAAGGGCTCGCCGACGACCTCCTCACCACGCTGCTCCTCGCCTCCACCGCGCCGATCCTGCTCGCCCCCGCCATGAACGACGAGATGTTCGCGCACCCGCAGACCCGGTCGAATCTCGAGCGCCTGCGAGCGCGGGGCGTCGGGCTCGTGGGTCCGGAGGTGGGCGCGCTAGCCGAGGGCCCGTCGGAGCGGCCCGGCCGTATGAGCGAGCCCGAGACGATCCTCGCGCACGCCGCGCGCTGGGTCCATGCCGCCGGGCGCCTGACGGGACGCCGCGTCGTGGTGACGGCCGGGCCGACGCGGGAATCGATCGATCCGGTCCGGGTGGTCACCAACCGTTCGAGCGGCAAGATGGGTTATCGCCTGGCGGAGGCCGCCTGGGAGCGAGGCGCCGACGTCGTGCTGATCACCGGACCGACGGCTCTTCCCGCGCCGATCGGTGTACGGACGGTGAGGGTGGAGACGACGAGGGAGCTCGAAGCGGCTGTACGCGAGGAGTTGCCGGCCGCGGACGTGCTCGTGATGGCGGCGGCCCCCGCAGATTTCCGCCCCAGCGATCCGAGCGAGAGCAAGCGGGCCCGCAACGATGGCGCGCTCGCGATTCCGATGGAGCCGACGGACGACATCCTCAGCGCCACGCGCGGCGAGCGCAAGGCCGGGAGTGTGACCGTCGGATTCGCGCTCGAGACGGGGGACGCGATGGCGAAAGGTCGGGCCAAGCTCGAACGCAAGGCCCTCGACCTCATCGTGGTGAACGACGCGCTCGAGCCCGGCGCCGGCTTCGAAGTCGACACGAACCGCGTGGCGCTGCTGGATCGCGAGGGGTCGGCGCGCATCCTTCCCCTGCAGTCGAAGCGCGAGGTCGCCGACGCGATCCTCGATGCCGTGGAGCTCGTCCTTGGCCGATGAGCGGCGGCGTTATCTTGCGCAACAGGTAGAGCTCGGCGGGTCCGAGATCGTTCTCGGGTACTCGCGAGTGCAACAGCAGGAAGCCACGATGCCGACCTCACGCTCGTCCGGACCCGTCGACGCCCGCCCTGGCAGTGACGTGCCCGTGTCTCCGCCCGACTCCCGTCCTCCGCTCGCCGCCGACATCGCTTCAGCCACCGTCGACGGCGGCAAGTGGAGGAAAGGTGCTCCGCCGATCCCCGGACCCGGCCTCGCGGTCCTGTCGCCCACGCCGGTGCTGCTCGGCAACGATCTCGGCGGGCTGCCGACGATCGATGCGGTGGCCGAACGGATCCGCACCACGTTCTGCTGCGAGCTGTGCCCCCATCGAATCAACGCGGTGCCCGGCGAAGGCAATCCCGAGGCGAGGCTGGTCCTCATCGGCGAGGGCCCGGGCGCCACGGAGGACGCCACCGGGCGGCCGTTCGTGGGTCAGGCAGGACAGCTGCTCGACTCCATTCTCGAGGCTATTGAAGTTCCGCGGAGTTCGGTGTACATCACGAACATCGTCAAGTGTCGTCCGCCACAAAATCGAAAGCCCTTGCCCGATGAGATCGCGGCCTGTATCCCCTATCTCCATCGCCAGCTCGAGCTGCTGCGGCCGAAGGTGATCCTCGCCATGGGCGGGACCGCCGGCGAGTCGATGCTCGGCGTCAAGAAGAGTCTGGGCGACCTGCGCGGCAAGGTGCACACGTACAACGGCATTCCGCTCGTCGTGACGTACCATCCCGCGGCCCTGCTGCGCAACCCGAACTGGAAGAAGCCGACCTGGGATGACGTCCGTATCGCACGACAACTTCTCGACCGCTGAGACCTACGTCGGCCGCTCGGCTCCGTGGAGCCAGGAGGCCGAGCAGGCGGTGCTGGCGGCGATGTTGCTCGACCAGGACGCGGCGCTCCGGGCCGCTGAGCTGGTCGACGACACGATGTTCTACCGCGAGGGCCATCGTCGGCTCTTTCGCGCGATGCTCGCCCTCACCGAGCGCCGCGTGGTCATCGACCACATTACGCTCCGGGACGAGCTGCTCCGTCGCGGCGATCTGGAGACGGCCGGCGGGCTCGAATACGTCGCCGAGCTCGTGGATGCGGTGCCCACCGCGGCCAACCTCGAGTTCCACGCCACCATCGTCCGTGACAAGGCGGTTCTCCGGCGGCTCATCGAGGCCAGCACCTCGATCATCACCGAAGCCTACGACGGCCACTCCACCGCGGCCGATCTGCTCGACGTCGCCGAATCCAAGATCTTCACCATCTCCCAGCAGCGCGGCAACGATGGGTTCACGCGCATCAAGGAGATGCTGTGGCCGACGATGGAGCGCATCGAAACGCTCCAGCGCAGCGGGAAAGCGATTACCGGGGTGCCCAGTGGATTCGTAGACTTGGACGCGCTGACGTCGGGTTTCCAGGCCTCGGAGCTGGTCGTGGTGGCGGCGCGTCCGTCGATGGGCAAGACGGCGTTCTGTCTCAACATCGCCGCCAACGCGGCGGCGGAAGGGCAGGGGGTGGCCATCTTCTCGCTGGAAATGTCGAAGGAGTCGCTCGTCCAACGCATGCTCACGGCCACCGCCCGCGTGGACAGCCACCGCGTCCGGCAAGGGACGCTTCGGGATTCGGATTTCACCCAGCTCGCCCGTGCCGCCGGCATCCTCCAGACCTACCAGCTCTGGATCGATGACACGCCCTCGCTCACGCTGCTGGAAATGCGCTCGAAAGCCCGGCGCCTCAAGATCGACAATGACCTGAAGCTGGTCGTCGTGGACTACCTGCAGCTGATGCGGAGCCCGGAGTACTCGGACAACCGGGTGCAGGAGATCTCCGACATCTCGCGCTCGCTCAAGGCGCTCGCGCGCGAGCTGCAGATTCCCGTCATCGCCCTGTCGCAGCTGAGCCGCGCGTCGGAGCAGCGCGGCGGCGAGCGCAAGCCCATTCTCTCCGACCTCCGCGACTCGGGCGCCATCGAGCAGGACGCCGACCTCGTAGTCTTCATCCATCGGCCGGAGTACTACGACCGTGAGGACGAGACCAAGAAAGGGGTGGCCGAGGTAATGCTGGCCAAGAATCGAAACGGCCCGACTGGCGATGTCCAGCTGCGGTTCATCCGCGAATACACCCGCTTCGACAATCTGTCGAATCGAGAAGATCCGGAGTGAGCACCACGCACCGGAATCATCCGATCCATCGCGCTCACCGCCAAGCGAGCTGACCGCATGGCCAAGCCCAAGTCGGTCTACCGCTGCACCGAGTGCGGCCACGAGCACCCCAAGTGGGTCGGCCGCTGCGAGGGGTGCGCCGCGTGGAACTCCGTGGCTGAAGAGCCCGTGGTGGTGCGCGCGCCGGCAGGCCGGGGGGCCGGCAAGCGCGGCCTCGGCGGGACCGCCGGCATCGTGGCGCCGCCGGCCCGGCTTCGCGAGGTGGCCAGCTCGCCGCTGGAGCGGTGGCACACCGGCCTGCCCGAATTCGACTTCGTATTGGGCGGCGGGTTGGTGCCGGGCTCGATGATTCTGATCGGGGGCGAGCCCGGGATCGGCAAGTCCACGCTCCTGCTGCAGGCGGCGGCCCGCCTGGAGGCCGCGGGCCGGACCGTGCTGTATGCCAGCGGCGAGGAGTCGCCCGACCAGATCAGGCTCCGTGCGGAGCGCCTGCTGGACGAGGACGCCGGAGCCGTGCACGTGCTCGGAGAGACCCGCCTCGAAGCCATTCTCGGGGCCGCCGCGGCGGTGGCCGCGGACGTCGTCGTCATCGATTCGATCCAGACCGTGTACACCGAATCACTCGAGAGTGCGCCCGGCAACGTGGGCCAAGTGCGCGAATGCTCGGGCCAGCTCATGCGGTTCGCCAAGGAGAGCGGCACCGCGGTCGTGGTGGTGGGACACGTGACCAAGGGCGGCGGCATCGCGGGTCCGAAGACGCTGGAGCACATCGTCGACACCGTGCTCTACTTCGAGGGCGAGGCCACGCTCGACTATCGGTTGCTCCGCACCACCAAGAATCGCTTCGGCTCGGTGGACGAGCTGGGCGTGTTCTCGATGACCGAGCATGGGCTGGTCGCGGTGCCCAACCCGTCGGCCGTGTTCCTGGCGGCGCGGGCGGACGGCATCAGCGGCAGCGCGGTCACGGCGCTCATGGAGGGCACGCGGCCGGTGCTGGTCGAGGTCCAGGCGCTCGCCGCCAAGTCCGGTTATGGCACCCCCCAACGGGTCGCCACCGGGCTGGACCCGAAGCGGCTGGCGGTGCTGCTCGCCGTGCTGGAGCGGCGCGCCGACACCTCGTTCGCCGATCTCGACGTGTTCGTCCAGGTCACGGCCGGTGTCAGGCTGAGCGAGCCGGGCGCCGACCTGGCGGTCGCGGCCGCGCTGGTGTCGAGCCTGTACAACCGTCCCGCCCCCAAGGACGTGATCTTCCTCGGCGAGATTGGATTGGGCGGCGAGATCCGGCCCAGCGGCGCCACCGAGCGCCGGATCGTCGAGGCGGCACGCCTGGGCTTCCGCCGCGTCTTCGGATCTTCACGCAGCGGCACGCAGGTGAGCGGCGTCTCGATGGTCGGGCTCGACCACGTCGAGCAGCTGGTGCGGGCGCTTGCCGCGTGACGTCGGCGTAGTAGTGGTGGCGGCGGGGCGGGGTGCGCGCCTGGGCGGCGAAGCGCCCAAGCAGTACCGCCCGATCGGGGGAGTTCCCATGGTCCTGCGCGCGCTCCGACCGTTCGCGACGCATCCCGAGGTAGCCCGCATCGTGCTCGTGCTGCCCGCGGAAGACGCAGCTGCGCCGCCCGAGTTCCTCCGAGAGCTCGAGAGCGACGGGCTCGTCATCGTCGCCGGTGGCGCCGAGCGCACCGACTCGGTGGGCGCGGGGCTCGCCGCGCTGGGTGCCGAGTGCACCACGGTGCTGGTGCATGATGCCGCGCGTCCGTTCGTCGAGCGGACCGTGATCGACGCCGTCATCGCGCATGCACGGGCGGGCGAAGGAGCCGTGGCGGCGGTGCCGGTCAGCGACACGCTGAAGGAGGCGTCCGGTGAGGACCCGTCCCGGGTGGAGCGGACGGTGCCTCGCACCGGACTCTGGCGCGCGCAAACACCGCAGGGATTTCCTCGAGCGGTGCTCGAGCGTGCGCACGCGCAGTTCGCGGCCGGCGGGCCCGATGGCCGCTCGACCGCGCTCACCGATGATGCCGCGCTGGTCGAGCGCAGCGGCGTGGCCGTTCGCCTCGTGCTCGATTCGCCGCGAAACTTCAAGGTGACCACCCTCGAAGACCTCGCCTTCGCGGAGCTGCTGGCGAGGCGCGAGGGATGATCCTTCCATTCCGGACTTCCGCCGACTTCGACGCCGCCATTCCTCTCGTCTCCGTGCATCTGGCCGCCGACGGACTTCTCGGCTATCCCACCGAAACCGTGTACGGGCTCGGATCCGCGGCCTCCGTGCCGGCGCTCGGGGCGCTGGCCCACCTCAAGGGCCGCGATCCGGGCAAGCCATTTCTGCTCCTCGTCTCGAGCCGGGTCATGGCGGAAGAGTGGGGCCTGGTCTTCTCGCCGTCGGCCCGCGCGCTGTCCGATGCCTTCTGGCCGGGCCCGCTGACGCTGGTGCTCCGGGGCGGGGAGGGCCGCCTGCCGGATCAACTGCGAGGGCGGGAGGGCGGAATCGCCGTGCGGCACACGTCGCACCGCGGCATCGAGCGCCTGGTCGCCCGCACGAAGCAGCCGCTGACCTCGACCTCCGCCAATCGTCCGGGCGGGCCGCCGGCGCCCGGGCCCGATCGGCTCGTGGAGCTGTTCCGGGACGCCGTGGACGATGGATCCCTGCTCGTGCTGGACGGCGGCGTGCTCGGCAACGTGCCTCCGTCCACCCTGGTCGAGTGCGTCGGTCCGGTCCCTCGCCTGGTGCGAGAGGGCGCTATCCCTCGCGGCGAGCTGCGCCGGGCCGCCGGTCGCCTTGCCCCATGACTATGTTTCCGGCATGAGCACGCACATCCTGTTCGTCTGCACCGGCAACACCTGTCGCAGCCCCATGGCGGAGTCGCTGCTGCGCCAGGCGGTCACCGCGCGCGGCCTGGAGCAGGTGACCGTATCCTCCGCCGGCACCGGCGCGTGGGACGGTGCGCCGGTCAGCGAAGGCGCCTACCTGGTCGGACTCGAAAACGGTCTCGACCTGAGTGGTCACAGCGCCCGACTCCTCACGCGGGAATTGGTGCGAAGCGCCGACCTCGTTCTGGTGATGTCGGGCCATCACCTGGCGCGCGTGGCGGAGCTGGGCGGCGAAGACAAGGTCCACCTCCTGGGCGCGTACGCCGGCCGCGAGCCGGACCGCACCGAAGTCAGCGATCCTTACGGTTCGGACCTCGCCAGCTACCGGGCCACCTACGCCGAGCTGCAGGAGCTGATCGGCGCGGTGGTCAGCCGGGTCGCCGGCACGGTGCGGTGATCGACGGCTCGACGCGGGTGTTCGCCATCCTCGGCGATCCCGTGGCGCACTCCCTCTCCCCGGCCATGCAGAACGCCGCCTTCCGAGTGCTCGGGCTGCCGGCCGTGTATGTCGCGCTTCGGGCCGCGTCGGCCGACGTGCCCGGGCTGGTGCGCTCGCTCAGTCATGCCGGCGGCGGCGGCAACGTGACGGTGCCGCACAAGGAAGTCGCCGCGGAGAGCGTCGATCGCCCGCGGCCGACCGTCGAGCGTCTCGGCGCCTGCAATACCTTCTGGGGCGAGGATGGCGCCACGGTCGGTGACAACACCGACGTGCCCGGGCTGCTGGCCGCGCTCGACGACCTGGAAGCGCCGCCAGGAGCGTGGCTCGTGATCGGGACGGGCGGAGGCGCGCGCGCGGCGGTCGGCGCGGCCCATGCGCGCGGGGCGGCCGTGGCCGTCACGTCCCGCTCGGCGGATCGCCGCCGACGGTTCGAGCAATGGGTCTCGAGCCAGCACGTTCGCACCACCGACACCGCGAGCTGTACGACCGTCATCAATACCACGCCCCTCGGCCTGAATCGCGGCGACGCTTTGCCGCTCGCCGTGCCACCGGCCGGTGCGGCGGTCGCGCTGGACATGGTCTATGGACCCGGGGGCACGCACTGGACGCGTGCCATGCGGACGGCGGGGCTTCGGGCCTCGGACGGCCGCTCGATGCTCGTCGCGCAGGGCGCCGCCGCCCTGGAGCGGTGGTTCCCGGGCGTGCGGGCGCCGGTCGAGGTCATGCGCGCGGCCGTCGATGCGCGGCTTCGCTGAGGCGCTCGCCGGCGTCGAGCGGTGGCTGCTTCCGCCGGCATGCCTGCTCTGCGAGTCGCCGGTGCCGCCGCGACAAGGCGACGCGCTCGTCTGCGACCTGTGCTGCTCGCGCTGGGTGCCGGTGCCCACGCCGGTCTGCGCCCGCTGCGGCCAGCCGACGCTCGGCGACCTGGAGTGCCGGCTCTGTGCCGCCTGGCCCCCCGGGCTGGAGCGGGTTCGGAGCGCGGTCTGGCTTCGAGGTACCGCGCGTGAGGCGGTGCACCGTCTCAAATACGAAGGCTGGTGGCGGATCGCCGAGGCGCTCGCGGGGGCCATGGAGCGGTTGGAGCCATTGACCGGGCAGGTATCGTTGATACCGATTCCGCTGGGCGTGCGGCGGCTCCGGACGCGAGGGTACAATCAGAGTGAGCGGATCGCCGCGGCGCTCGGCGCGCGGGTCGGGCGCCCCGTGCGGACGGACGCGTTACTGCGGGCCCGCGAGACCGGCACCCAGACGGCGCTCACACCGGAGGCTCGCCGAGCCAACGTCGCCGGCGCCTTCGCGGCACGCGGCATCGCGGGCGGGTCGTGCGTGCTCGTGGACGACGTGTTCACGACCGGCGCCACCCTTGCCGAAGCGGCGGCGGCGCTGCTCGAGGCCGGAGCGGCCCGGGTGGAGGCGGTGACGTTCGCGCGGGCCGAGTCGCCGGTGACGCTGGGGTAAGCATCCAACGACGGAGAGACGATGGCAATTCGAGTGGGCATCAACGGGTTCGGCCGCATCGGGCGCAATGTCGTCCGGGCGGCCCAGGCCATGGGCGCCAAGGAAATCGACTTCGTGGCCGTGAACGACCTGACGGACACGGGCACGCTCGCCCACCTGCTCAAATACGATTCGGTCCATGGACGCTTTCCGGCCGACGTGTCGGCGGAGAAAGACGCCATCGTCGTCGGTGGGGACGCCATGCGGGTGCTGTCCGAGAAGGATCCCGCCAAGCTGCCCTGGAAAGAGCTCGGGGTGGACGTCGTTCTCGAGTCGACGGGCCGCTTCACCGATCGCGATCAGGCCGCGTTGCACCTGCAAGGTGGCGCCAAGAAGGTCATCATCTCCGCGCCGGCCAAGAAGGAAGACGTCACGATCGTCTACGGGGTGAATCACGAGACCTACGACGCGGCGAAGCATCATATCATCTCGAACGCGAGCTGCACGACCAACTGCCTCGTGCCGGTGGTCAAGGTCATTTTGGACCGTTTCGGCTTCGTCAACGGCTTCATGACGACGATCCACTCGTACACAAACGACCAGCAGATCCTCGATCTTCCCCACAAGGATCTGCGACGCGCGCGCGCGGCGGCGCTCTCGATCATCCCCACCACCACCGGCGCGGCCAAGGCGACCTCGCTCGTGCTCCCGCAGGTCAAGGGCAAGATCGACGGCGTGTCGCTTCGGGTCCCGACACCCGACGTGTCGGTCGTGGCACTGACCTGCACGGTGGAGAAGGCCACGTCGGCCGACGAGGTGAATACCGCGTTCCGCGAAGCCTCGCGGAGCGGAGCGCTCAAGGGCGTGCTGGCCGTGAGCGACGAGCCGCTCGTGTCGGTTGACTATATCGGCACGCTCCAGTCCAGCACCATCGACGCGCTCTCCACCAACGTGGTCGCGGGAACGCTGGTGAATGTCACCAGCTGGTACGACAACGAAATGGGATACTCCGCGCGCTGCGTGGACCTGCTGCGGTACGTCGGACAGCGGCTGTGAAGCGGACGCTCGAATCCCTCGATCCGGCGGGGATCGAGGGAAAGCGGGCGCTCGTCCGGGTGGACTTCAACTGCCCGGTGAAGGACGGCGCCGTCACCGACAATACCCGCATCCGCGCCGCACTCCCCACCATCAAGTATCTGCGCCACAAGGGTGCGCGCCTGGTACTGCTGTCGCATCTCGGGAGGCCGAAGGGCGGACCCGACGCCAAGTACTCGATGCAGCCCGTGGTCCGGGAGCTCGAGCGGATCCTCGGCGCGCCGGTGACCTTCCTCCCGGATCCGACGTCGGACGCCGCCGTCACCGCGACTCGGCGGCTTCCGCGCGGCGGCGTCGCCGTCGGCGAGAACACACGCTTCCATCCCGGCGAGGAGCAGAACGACCTCGCCCTCGCCGAGCGCTTCGCCGCGCTGGGCGACCTGTACGTGAACGATGCCTTCGGCTCGGCGCACCGGGCGCATGCCAGCACGGAAGCGGTGGCGCGGGTGCTCAAGCCCGCCGTCTCGGGTTTTCTCATGCAGCAGGAGCTCACCTACCTGGGCGACGCGCTGCACGAGCCGAAGCGGCCGTTCATCGCGGTGCTGGGGGGCGCCAAAATCAGCGGCAAGATCGACCTGATCGAAGCGCTGCTCCCCAAGACCGACGCGATCCTGCTCGGCGGGGCCATGGCGTGCACGTTCTTCCGGGCGATGGGGCTCGAGACCGGCACGTCGCTGGTCGAGGGGGATCGGCTGGATCTCGCGCGCCAGCTCATGGCGAAGGCGGGCGCCAAACTGGTCTTGCCGTCGGGCGGGGTCGTCGCGCAGCGGCTCGAGAGCGGCGCCGAGACGCGGACCGTCGCTCGGGAGGCCATCCCTCCGGGCTGGGCGGTCTTCGATATCGACGAGGCCACCGAACGCGAGTTCGCCGCCCGCATCGGTGGCGCCGGCACCGTCGTGTGGAACGGCCCGATGGGCGTGTTCGAGACGCCGCCGTTCGACCACGGCACCCTTGCCGTGGCCCACGCGATGGCGGATGCCACGGGCCGTGGCACCGTGACCGTCATCGGCGGCGGCGATTCCGCCGCGGCGGTCGCCCAGGCCGGCCTCGCCGACCGGATCACCCACGTCTCGACCGGAGGCGGAGCGTCACTCGAGTTTCTGGAAGGCAAGGCACTGCCCGGGGTCGCCGCGCTCGACGACGCGTGAGCGACCGTCGCCCACCCCGCCTTCGCTGCGCTCAGCGTGAGAGCGCCGACAACCCTGACTTCGCCAATCGCCATGGTCACGCGCCCCCTGATCTACGCCGCCAACTGGAAGATGAACCACGGTCCGGAGGCGGCCCGCATCTTCATGGAACGATTCCTCGCGGTCGTCGAGCCCGTGGCGGACCGGAGCCTGTGGATCTTCCCGCCGGCGGTCTCCCTCGCCGCCGTCAGCGAGGCGGTGCGCACCCGCTCGGACGTGGTGGCCGGCGCGCAGAACGTGCATTGGGAAGCCAAGGGTGCGTTCACCGGGGAGGTCTCCCTCCCCATGGTGCAGGAGTCCGGCGCGCGGGTGATCCTGGTGGGTCATTCCGAGCGGCGTCATCTCTTTGGGGAGACCGACGAGCAGGTGGCCCGGAAGACCGTGGCAGTGCTGAAGGCGGGGCTCGTGCCGCTGGTCTGCGTCGGTGAGACCCTGGCCGAGCGCGAGGGCGGGAGGACCGAACACGTGATCATGCGCCAGCTCGAGCCCTTGCTCGACAAAGTGCAGCCGGACGAATGGAAACCGCTGGTGTTGGCCTACGAGCCGGTCTGGGCCATCGGCACCGGCAAGACCGCCACCCCTGACGACGCGGCGCAGGTGCACGAGCTCATCCGCTTCACGGTCGGGCGGCGCGGGGTGCCCGGGCGCGTGCCGATCCTGTACGGCGGGAGCGTCAACGCCGGCAATGTGCTCGCGTTGCTTGCCCGGCCGGAGCTCGACGGTGTTCTCGTGGGCGGCGCGAGCCTCGACGCGGACGGCTGGGCGGAGCTTGTGGGGCTGGGAGCAGGCTGATCCTTCTGGTTTTCCGGTCCGGTCGCCCGTAGCTTTGTGCATCCCACCACCGGAGCGGTCGCATCGATCTCGAGCAACGGCTTCAGGCCGCGGTCGGCGAGCAGTACCGCATCCTGAAGGAGCTGGGCGGCGGCGGCATGAGCCGCGTCTTCCTGGTCGAGGAGGTGCGGCTCGGACGGCAGGTCGTGCTGAAGCTGCTCCCGCCGGAGATGGGCGCCGCCGTCAACGTCGAGCGCTTCGAGCGTGAGATTCAGCTCGCCGCCCGCCTGCAGCATCCGCACATCGTGCCGCTCCTGACCGCCGGCGCGTCCGGCGACCTGCTGTACTACGTCATGCCCTTCATCTCCGGCGAGTCGCTCCGGGTGAAGCTCGCGCGGGAGGGCGAGCTCCCCGTGCTCGAGAGCGTGCGCATCCTGCGCGAAGTCGTCGACGCGCTCGCCTACGCGCACCGCAACGGCGTGGTCCACCGCGACATCAAGCCCGACAATATCCTGCTCTCGGAAGGACACGCGGTCATCACTGACTTCGGGGTGGCCAAGGCGGTCAGCGCTTCGAGCGGCGGGACGTCGCTCACGTCGCTCGGGGTGGCGCTGGGCACGCCGGCCTACATGGCGCCCGAGCAGGCGGCCGCCGATCCGCACGTCGATCATCGCGCGGACATCTACGCCGTGGGCGCGCTGGCGTACGAGATGCTCGCCGGCCGGCCCCCGTTCACCGCGCCGACGGCGCAGGCGCTCCTCGCGGCGCAGATCACGCAGGCGCCCGAGCCCGTGTTTCAGCACCGGCGCACGGTGCCGCCCGGGCTGAACACGATGGTGATGCGGTGCCTGGAGAAGCGGCCGGCAGATCGCTGGCAGAGCGCGGCCGAGATGGTGCCGCAGCTCGACGCGATGAGCACGCCGACCGGCGGCACGGTGCCGGTCGCCTCCCCCGGGTACATCTCGACGGGCACCGAGCAGGCCATCCGCCGCGGACATCCGATCCGGGTGGCCGCGCTCTTCGTGGCGGGATCGCTGCCGGTGCTGTTCGCGGTGTGGTGGTCGGTCCACCGATTCGGCCTGCCCGACTGGGTGTTCTACGGGGCGATCGCGCTGCTCCTTGTCGGCCTGCCGGTCATGCTCCTGACCGGCCTCCACGAGCGGCGGCGCGCAGTGGCGCGCACGACGTCGAGTCATGCTGGCCCCCAAGTGACCGGACTCGGCCGGCTGTTGACCTGGCGGAAAGCGCTGCTCGGGGGCGCATTGGGATTCGGCGCGCTCGCGACCATCGCGGGCGCCTACACTGCCATGCGCCTCCTGGGCATCGGGCCGGTCGGCACGCTCGTCGCGTCCGGAGTGCTGAAGGATCGCGAGCCGCTCGTGCTCGCGGACTTTGAAAACCGGAGCGCCGACTCGACGCTCGGCCCCTCGCTCACCGAAGCGTTCCGGGTCGATCTGAGCCAGTCGCCCACCGTGCGGCTGCTCGATGCCTCGGCGATCAGCGACGCCCTGCAGCGGATGAAGCGTCCCGGCGGCGCCCCACTCTCGGCCGCGCTCGCGCGCGAGTTGTCGGAGCGCGAAGGCATCAAGGGTGTTGTCGCCGGACAGATCGATCCGGTCGGCAAGGGATTCGTGTTGTCCGCGAGTTTGGTCAACGCCGCCGACGGGCACGTGCTCACGGCGGTGAGGGAAACCGCATCAAGCGATGCGGAGCTGCTCGGCGCCATCGACCGGCTCTCCAAGAAACTCCGCGAGCGCGTGGGCGAATCACTCGTGTCCATCAGGGAGGCGCCGCCGCTCGCCCAGGTGACGACCGGTTCCCTTGCCGCGCTCCGGAAGTACTCGGAGGCGCTGCGCCTCGAGGAGGACGGGCAGTTCGAGGCCGCCATCCCGCTGCTCCAGGCGGCGCTGTCGCTGGACACGGGCTTCGCCATGGCCCATCGCAAGTTGGCCGTCATCTACGGCAATCTCGGCGGCAACGACGCCGGCCAGATCGCCGCGGCCAGCCGGGCGTTTTCGCACCGTGATCGCCTGCCGGAAGTTGAGGGCGACCTCACCGCCGGCTACTACTACCAGTTCGTGGACTACGATCGTGCGAAGGCCTCGGCCTCCTACCGGGCCGCACTGGCTGTGGATCCCGACAACCTGGTCGCGCTGAACAATCTGGCCGTCACGGTGCAGGGCGAGCGCCGCTGGCCGGAAGCGGAGAGTCTCGCCGTCCACGCGGCCCGCCTGGGTCGCGGGGTGTCGTTCTTCGAGAACACCCTCGTCGCGCAGGTGGCCCAGGGCCACTTCGACGATGCCGCGCGCACGGTCGAAGCCTTCGCTGCCAAAACGCCAGCGAGCCCCTCCGTCCTCGATGCGCGAGCGCGGCTCGCCATCGCGCGGGGCGACCTGGCGGGCGGCGAGCGCATGCTCGGTCAGCTTCGCGCGGCCCAGCGCGCCAGTCCCGCCTGGCAGATACGCACGGGCCTGGGGCTCGCTCGAGTCAGCCGGCTCACCGGGAAGGTACGAGAGTCCGAGCGCTATCTGCGGGAGAACATCGCGGTCAGCGAAGCGCAGGGTGCCGTCGGCAGCTCGCTGGCCTTCACCGGGGAGCTCGCGCTGCTCCAGCTAGAGCTCCAAGGGCACCCGGACGCGGCGCTGGCCAGCGTGCTGCGTGCGCTCGAGACGCACCCGCTCGCCTTGCTCTCGCCATCGGATCGCCCGTACCCGCTTTATATCGCGACCTTCGCCAAACTGGGAAAGCTGGAAACCGCGCGCGCCCTGTCGCGGGAGTATCAGACTGCCATACCCGTCGGGGAACGCCGTGGAGACAATCTGCGCCTGTGGAGCGAAGGCGCGCTCGCCGAGGCGGAGGGGAGGGTGGACGAGGCTGCGGATGCTTACCGGAAATGGCAGGAACAGGGTGGAGACTGCGTCACCTGTGGATTGTTCGATCTGGCGCGGCTCGCCGAGCGTGCCGGCCACACCGATTCCGCCCTCGCGCTGTACGATCGTATCGTGACGCTGCCGGCTTACCGGCGGCTTCTCATCGATCCGTTCCAGGTCCCGCAGTCGCTCAAGCGATCCGGCGAGCTGTACGAAGCCAAGGGCGATCGTGCGAAGGCCGCCGAGCGCTACCGCCGATTCGTGGACCTGTGGAAGGACGCCGATCCGGAGTTGCAGCCCGGCGTGCGCGAGGTGCGTCTCCGGCTCGCGCGTCTCTCGACGGAGAGCCCAAGCTGACCCGATCGCGAGGGCGACTCTCCGATGGTGCGCTCCTCTCACGGCTCGTGGCGTTCGACACCACCAGCCATCGGAGCAACCTCCCGCTCGTCGACTTTCTCTCCGACTATCTCGACCGGCCAGGCCTGCGAATCGAGCGAAACTTCTCGGCCGACGAGACCAAGACCAATCTGATCGTCACCATCGGGCCCGAGACCGACGATCGGACGGGCCTGGTGCTCTCCGGCCACATGGATGTCGTGCCCGCTGTCGAGCCGGAGTGGGGGTCCGATCCGTTCACGATGCTCGATGCGACCGACCGATACGTCGGCCGCGGAACCTCCGACATGAAGGGTTTTCTGGCGCTGGCCGCCAACCGGCTGGCCGCGCTCGAGGCCGGAAGCCTCAGGCATCCGCTCACGCTGCTCTTCACGTACGACGAGGAAATCGGCACCCTCGGCGCGCGTCGATTCACCGAGAGCTTTCGCCACGCCGCTCACCTGCCAAGGGACGTCGTCATCGGCGAGCCGACCGAGCTGCGTGTGGTGCGGGCGCACAAGGGCATGATCCGGCTTCGCCTGACGTTCACCGGTCAGGCCGCGCATTCGGGCTACCCGCACCTCGGCCGGAGCGCCATCGAGCCGGCCGGTCGCGCCATTACGGCGCTCGCCGGACTTCGAAGCGCCATGGAGCACGAACGGCATACCGCCGGAGAAGCGTTTCCGCAGGTGCCGTTCGCGGCCCTCAATATCGGCACCGTCGTGGGCGGACGTGCCGCGAACGTCATCCCCGACCGATGCGAGCTGATGCTCGGGGTGAGACTGCTCCCCGGCATGACGGCAACGACGATGACAGAGCGGATTCGCGATGTCGTGGCTCGCGAGGCCGACGAGACCGTCACCCTCGAGCTCCTGGGCGAGAGCCCGGCCATGCTGCTCGACGCCGACGCACGGATTCACCGCACGCTTTGTGACATCGTCGGCCAGCGAGAGCTTCACAGCGTCATGTTCGCCACCGATGCCGGATGGCTGCAGCACGCCGGCTTCGACTGCGTGCTGTTCGGGCCCGGAAGCATCGAAGTCGCCCACCGGCCCAATGAGTTTCTCCCGGTCGATCAGTTTCGTCGTGCCGGCGAAGTGCTCGACGAGCTTGTCCATCGGAGCTGCGTCCAGTCGTGAAAAACCTTCTCGAAGCCGATCTGGCGTGGACCGGATCCGGGTTCGAGTCCGGAGTGCAGATCGCGGTGGACGACGGGGGCAGGATCGAGGCCGTGGGAGCGCGGGCTCGGACGCAGGTCACCCGCCTCCGTGGCATCGCGCTGCTCCCGGGATTCGTGAACGCCCATTCGCACGCCTTTCAGCGCGCGTTGCGTGGTCACGGCGAACGTTTTCCGGTGGGAGCAGGCAGCTTCTGGACCTGGCGCGAGGCGATGTACACGCTCGTCGAGCAGCTCGACCGCGCGACGGTGCGGCAAATCTCCCGCCGAGCGTTCGAGGAGATGCGCGACGCCGGCATTACGACCGTCGGCGAATTCCACTACGTCCATCACGAGCGTGACGGTGACTATGCACTCGACGAGGCGGTGCTCCAGGCCGCGACGGACGCCGGCATACGTCTCGTCCTGCTCTACTGCTACTACGCCTCCGGCGCGCCGGGTCGTCCGCTCGCCGGCGGTCAGCGCCGCTTCGCGACGCCCACGGTGGACGAGTACTGGCGGCAGCTCGACCGCCTCGCGCCCACCCTGGCTGCGTCCACCCAGACCCTCGGCGTCGCGCCGCACAGCATCCGCGCCGCGAGCCCGGAGGAGATTCGCCTGCTGCATGGCGAGGCCAGGCGCCGGCGGCTGCCGGTGCATCTGCACGTCGAAGAACAGCGACGAGAGATCGAAGAGTCGCTCGCGGCCTACGGCAGGACGCCGATGGCCGTGATCCTCGACGCGGTCGACGGGGGCGCATTCACCGCGGTGCACTGTACGCACACGTCGGACGAGGACATGGCCCGCTTTCTCGCGTCAGGCGGCATGAGCTGCCTCTGCCCGCTCACCGAGGGCAATCTCGGCGACGGTATGCCCGATCTCTCGCGCGCGCACCGGGCGCGCGGGCGCCTGGCGATCGGAACCGACAGCAACAATCGTCTCGCGATGCTCGAAGAGATGCGCTGGCTCGAGTACGGGCAGCGGCTCCGGAACGAGCTGCGCGGCGCGCTGCCGGACGAGGCAGGCGATGTCGCGACCACGCTCCTGGCCGCCGCGACGACGGGCGGCGCGACGGCACTCGACCTGCCGGCCGGCCAAATAGCCGTGGGAGGCGTGGCGGACTTCGTCGCCATCGACCTGGCGGCGCCCGCACTGGCCGAGCTGCCGGTCGAGCGGCTGCTCGAGGGGGTGGTGTTCGGGGCAGGGAATGAAGTCATCGCCGGCACCTTCGTCGGTGGCCGGTGGCGGGCCTCGGGGGGCCGGCCGGAGCGCTAGCGGATGCCCGAGCTGCCGGACATCGCCGTATACCTCGACTGCCTCCGCCCCCGCGTCCTGGGCAGGCGGCTCGACCGGATCACGTTCAGAAACCCATTCGTACTCCGGTCCGTCACGCCGGCACCGGCGGAGTTGACCGGCGCCCTGGTCACCGAGCTTCGCCGCCTCGGGAAACGGATCGTGCTCGCGCTCGAGGGCGAACGCTTCATCGTGATCCATCTCATGATCGCGGGCCGCCTGCGCTGGCACGAGGCCGACGGTCGCACACCCGGGAAGGCGGCACTCGCCCTGTTCGAGTTCGGCTCGGGCACCCTCGTGCTGACCGAAGCCGGGTCCACCCGGCGCGCCTCGGTGCATCTCGTCGGGAGCGAGGCGGGGCTGGGCGCGTTCGATCGTGGCGGGCTCGAGGTGCTCGACCAGGACGGCGGGGCGTTCGCCGACCGGCTGCTGAGCGAAAACCATACGCTGAAGCGCGCCCTGACCGATCCACGGCTGTTCAGCGGCATCGGCAACGCCTACTCCGACGAAATCCTCCATCGCGCGCGACTCTCGCCGCTCACCTTGACGCGGAAGCTCGCATCCGAGGACATCCAGCGGCTGTACGAGGCCGCGCGGCTCACGCTCGCCGAGTGGACCGTGCGGCTTCGCGCCGAGGTCGGCGAGGGCTTCCCCGACAAGGTGACCGCGTTTCGGGAGGGCATGGCGGTGCACGGACGTTACGGCCAGCCCTGCCCGGAGTGCGGCGCAGCCGTTCAGCGTATCCGCTATGCCGCCAACGAGACCAACTACTGCGCACGATGCCAGACCGGCGGTCGCCTGCTCGCGGACCGTGCGATGTCCCGTATTCTGCGCGAGGACTGGCCGCGCTCGCTCGACGAACTCGAATAGCCGCTCGCCGGAGGCCGCACGGCACAGACTGCTGTAGGAACCGACTCGGCTCGGCCGACATGGGTCCGCTGGCGGATCTGCGCGCTGATCGGCGTGGCCAGCTTCGTCGCCTACCTCCTCAGGACCAACATGTCCGTCGCGGGTCCCTCCATGGCGGCGGACCTTGGACTGTCGTCCGTGCAGCTCGGCGTCGTCCTCGCCGGGTTCGCATGGGGGTACGCACTGTTCCAGTTTCCCGGCGGTGTGTTCGGCGAGCGTTGGGGAGCGCGTCGGGCCATGACGCTCCTCGCCCTCGCCTGGGGGGTCATCAACCTGCTCGTCGGACTGATGCCCGCACGCGGGGGCGGATCCGTCCTCGGGCTGCTGGTCGGGTTGCTGGTGCTGCGATTTCTGATGGGTGCCGCGCAGGCGCCGCTCTTTCCCGTGACGGGTGGAGGCATGACGTGCGCGTGGTTTCCCGTGTCGGGCTGGGGCCTGCCGAGCTCGATCCAGAACGCCGGTCTCACCTTCGGGTCGGCGGCCGCAGGTCCGCTGATCGCCGGGCTGACCGACCGATATGGATGGCGGCAATCCTTCGTTCTGACCGCGCCGGTCGCGGTCCTGATGGCGGCCGTCTGGTGGTGGTACGCGCGCGACCTGCCGGCTCAGCATCGCGCCGTCAACCGCGCCGAACGCGAGCTGATCGATGCGGGTCGGCCGGTCGCGGTGGCCCGACCGGAGCCCGGAGCGTGGAAGGTAGTGCTGCAAAGTCCGCAGGTGCGGCGCCTCACCGCCGGGTACTTCTGCAGCAACTACGTGTTCTACTTTTTCTTCAACTGGCTGATCGTTTACCTCGTCGAGGCGCGCGGGTTCAAGCTGCTCGAGAGCGGCTTCTACGCCGCCGCGCCGTGGCTCACGGGCGCCGTCGGGGCCGTGACCGGCGGATGGCTGTGCGACCGCCTGTGGCGGAGGTCCGGCGCACGACTGGCGTGCCGCCTCACCGGAGCGAGCGGCCTGGCCCTGTCGGGGGTGCTTCTGCTCGCGGCGGCACGCGCACCGGACCCCGCCATCGCCGTCGTGCTGCTCTCGCTCTGTCTGGGGGCCCAACAGTTCACCGACCCGGTCTACTGGGCGGCGATGATCGCCGTATCGGGCCGCCGTGCGTCCGCCGCCTGTGGACTGCTCAACACCGGAGGCAACCTCGTGGGCGGGATCGGCGCATTGCTCGTGCCGCTGACCGTCGAGCGACTGGGCTGGCCGGCAGCCCTGGCGACGGGCACCGCGTTCGCCTTTGCCGCCACTACGCTGTGGCTGCTCACCTCGCCGGACCAGGTCATCGCCGACGCACCCGTGCCGGCGGCGGAGCCGGTGCTCGGCTAGCGGCTCCCGTCGTATCGCTCTATCGTATGTAACTCTCCTCCTTGGATAGGCCGGTGACAACGGCTCCCGAGCGCCTGGTGAATGCTCTCGCCGACCGCTACGTCCTCGAGCGTGAGCTCGGCCGCGGCGGCATGGCCACCGTCTACCTCGCTCAGGATCTCAGGCACGCCCGGCGCGTGGCCGTGAAGGTCCTGCGCCCGGAGCTGGCCGCCATCATCGGTGCGGAGCGCTTCCTCGCCGAGATCAGGACCACCGCGAACCTGCAACACCCGCACATTCTGCCGCTCCACGATTCCGGTGAAGCGGGGACGTTTCTCTACTACGTGATGCCGTTCATCGACGGGGAGTCACTCCGGGACCGACTCCTGCGCGAGAAGCAGCTCCCGGTCGACGAGGCGGTCAGGCTGGCCACGGAGGTCGCGTCCGCGCTCGATTACGCGCACCGCCACGGCGTCATTCACCGCGACATCAAGCCCGAGAACATCCTGGTGCATGACGGGCGGGCGCTGGTCGCGGATTTCGGAATCGCGCTCGCCGTCAGCCGCGCTGGCGACAACCGGATGACCGAGACCGGGATGAGCCTGGGCACCCCGCACTACATGAGCCCGGAGCAGGCCACCGGCGAGCGCGAGATCACGCCGAGGTCCGATGTGTACGCGCTCGGCGCCGTGGTGTACGAGCTGCTCACGGGGGAGCCGCCGTTCACCGGCCCCACCGCGCAGGCCATCGTAGCCAAGCTCCTGATCGATCAGCCGAGCTCCGTCCGGCAGCACCGTCGGACGGTGCCGCCCCACGTGGACGACGCCGTGCTCACCGCGCTGGAGAAGCTGCCCGCCGACCGGTTCGCGAACGCCGCGGACTTCTCACGTGCGCTCGTGGGTGAGGAGCAGGGGATCTCCCGCGCCCGGACAACGGGGCACGGAGCGAGGTCCGCCCGTCGCCCGGGAGGCGCGATGGTCGGCTTCGCGCTTGCGGCGCTGGCGCTCGCGATGCTGGGATTCCTCCTGCTTCGCCAAGGCCGGCACTCCACGCCTCGCCCGCAGGTCGTCAGGTACACCGTGGAGATCCCGGCGCCGTACCGCCTCGCCACCGCGATTCCGGCGCCGGTGTTCTCACCGGATGGGCGCCTGCTCGTCCTCCAGGCGACCGCCAATTCCGTGCGCCAGCTCTTTCTGCTCCGCCTCGCCGAGGGCCGCATCACGCAGATCAAGAGTGCCCTCGACGCGCGGTCGCCCGCATTCTCGCCCGACGGCCGGTGGCTCGCATACTTCGGCGGCGGGCGTTTGTGGAAGCAGGCGGTCGACGGCGGGAGTCCGATCGCGCTCACGGACGCTGACGGCCTGGGGATCGCGTGGGCGGACGAACAGACGATCATCTTCAATCGCAAGTACAACACCGGGCTCTGGCGCATCAGCGCGAGCGGCGGCACGCCCGACACCGTGACCTTGCCGCGAACCGATGCCGAACTCGGCCACTGGTGGCCCGAGGTCATACCCGGTCCCCACCCTATGGTGTTGTTCACCGCATACGGCGCGCTCGGGGACGCGAATCTTTCCGCGGCATCGCTCGAGACCGGGGAACGCACGGAACTCCTCCGTGGAGCCGTGTACGCCCGTCAGGTGCCGGGCAATCGATTGATGTACTTCCGCGACGGCAACATCCTCTCGGTCGGCTTCGATCGGGAGCGCGTCAGGATCCACGGCGCGCCCGTTCCCGTGCTGCAGCACGTGGCGGTGGATCGACTCACGTCGATGCCGCTGTTCTCCGCGTCCGAGTCGGGTCACCTCGCGTTCGTACCCGATACCGAATACCGCGCGCCGCGAAAATTGCTCTGGCTCGACGCGGCAGGCACGGCCACGGATGTCGTTCCCGACCTCGGGCTCTACGAGTATCCTCGGCTGTCCCCCGACGGCCGTAAAATCGCGCTCACCATCGACGGAGAGTCGCCCGACATCTGGGTGCTGGACATCGCCACCGGCATCCGGACGCGACTGACCCGGACCCCCACCATCGAGCAGCGTCCTTTCTGGACGCCGGACGGCCGCACGATCGTCTATCAGCGGGAGCACGGCGCGTTCGACGTGTTCGCCCGGACGGCGGATGCATCCGATACTGCCACGCTCGTCTACTCGACCAGATTCGACAAATACCCGTACTCCATGACACCCGACGGCCGGTATCTCGCAGTCATGGAGGACAGTCTAACCGAGCGGCTGCTCCTGGTGGCCCTCAAAGATTCGGCGGCCGCGCGCACGTTCGGGGCCGGGCCGTTCAATCAGGAATCGCCGATGTTCTCCCCCGACGGACGCTGGCTGGCGTACGTGTCCAACGAGTCGGGCAGTTACCAGCTCTATGTCGCGGGATTCGATGGCGCACCGTCGAATCCTCGGATCCTCACACGGAGCGGCGTCACTCCAGGCGCGGACTACGCATGGATCCGATGGTCGCGCAGCGGACGCGACATCTACTATGTCTCGGCGGACAGCCTGGTGCGGGTGCCGTTCGATCCCGTGTCCGGCGTGGCGGGAGCCCCGGCACTCGTGATGCGCAGTAGCGATGAGATCGCGGATGTCAGCGTCGACGGGCGTCGATTCCTGGCGGTGCGAACGCCGACCGAGACGGCCCCGCGAAGGGTGCAGATCGTACTCAACTGGTTCGAGGAGTTGCGGGACTCGACTCTGCGTTAGCCGCTCAGCACCCGTCCGACCAACGCTCGGGCCTCGTCCACCATGACCGCGAGGTGACCGGCGTCTCGAAAGCTCTCCGCGTACAATTTGTAGACGTTCTCGGTCCCGCTCGGCCGAGCGGCGAACCAGCCCTCTGCCGTCGTCACCTTGAGGCCGCCGATCGGGGCCCCATTGCCCGGAGCACGAGTGAGCTTGGCGTTTATTGGGTCGCCGGCCAGGGTCGTGGCCGATATCGCCTCCGGGGTGAGGCGGGAAAAGGCCGCTTTCTCCGACGGAGTGCATGGCGTGTCGATCCGGGTATAGACCGGCGCTCCAAGCCGCGCGGTGATCTCGGCGTAGTGCTCGCCGGGATCCCGGCCCGTGGTCGCGGTGATCTCCGCCGCCAGCAAGCCGAGAAGCAGCCCGTCCTTGTCGGTGGTCCAGACTCCGCCATCGCGGCGGAGGAAGCTGGCGCCCGCGCTTTCTTCGCCGCCAAAGCAGCAACTGCCGTCGTACAAGCCTGGAGCGAACCACTTGAACCCGACCGGCACCTCCAGCAGCTCGCGACCGAGCTCCGCCACGACGCGGTCGATGAGCGCGCTGGAGACGAGCGTTTTTCCGACTCGAGCCGCGGGCGACCACGCCGGCCGGTGGGTGAGCAGGTACCGAATGGCGACCGCGAGATAGTGGTTGGGATTCAGCAGGCCCAGTGACGGAGTGACGATCCCGTGACGATCGGCGTCCGGATCGTTGCCCCAGGCCACGGCGTACTGGTCCCGGAGCCCCACCAGACTGGCCATCGCCCACGGGCTCGAGCAATCCATCCGAATCTTGCCATCGTGATCCAGCGTCATGAATCCGAACGTGGGATCGATCACCGGGTTGACGACCGTCAGCTCGAGCTTGAAGCGCTCGGCGATCCGCGGCCAATAGGCGAGCGACGCGCCCCCCATGGGATCGACACCGAGTCGCACACCCGCCTCGCGGACCGCGTCGAGGTCGATTGCCTGCGGCAACGCCGCGACGTATGGCCCGACCAGGTCTTGCTCGTGCGTGGTGGCCGCCGATCGTGCCCGGGTCAGACCGATCCGGCGGACGCCGACGTTGCCGGCCGCCAGCAGCGCGTTGGCCCGATCCTGAATCCAGCTCGTGACGACGGTGTCTGCGGGACCGCCATCCGGCGGGTTGTACTTGAATCCGCCGTCTGCCGGCGGATTGTGGGACGGCGTGATGACGATGCCGTCGGCCAAACCCGTGGCACGGCCGGCATTGTGCGCGAGGATAGCGCGCGACACGGCCGGCGTCGGCGTGTAGCCATCGTCGCGCTCGACCACGACCGTCACCTCGTTGGCCGCCAGCACCTCGAGCGCGGTCCGCTCGGCCGGCCCCGAAACCGCGTGCGTGTCCTTGCCCAGCACGAGCGGCCCGTCGATGCCGTGCGACCGGCGGTGCTCGGCGATGGCCTGGCTGATGGCGAGGATGTGCGCTTCGGTGAAGCTGCCGTCGAACGGAGTGCCGCGATGGCCGCTGGTGCCGAAGCTGACCCGCTGTGCCGGAATGCCGGGGTCGGGCCGTCCTTCGTAGTACAGCCGCTCGAGCCGGCCGACGTCGACCAGCAGGTCGGGGGGAGCTGGCTGGCCGGCGAGAGGATGCGGGGGCATCGGCACCTCGGGAGGAATGCGAACAGTGGCGCCGCACCGGGCGGAGCGGAAACGTCGCGAAACATGCGGACGTTCGCGGACCCGGACAACGGCGGCCCGCTGGCGGTGCTCTGGAGCGCGCCGCATCTTCAGCATCTCGTCTCGTAGACCAGTCCTGCAGGCGCATGGATGTACCACCGCTATCCGGGAGGTGCCGCATGGAGACCAGTCGAGATTCCACGCGCTCGATCGTGACGCCGACGCTGATAGGGACGGGCCTGCAGCTGCTGATGGTGGTCGCCGGACACTACAGTCCCGCGGTAGCCCAGCTATTCGCCGCGGGGGGCATGGGGATCTCGGGTCTCGCGGGGGTGCTCGCGTCGCTCGCCGGCCGCCCGGCTTCCCTGGGGTCGGCAGCGGGACGGGGCGCCGTCGCCGGCGGAGTCTGCGCCTTCGTGGGAATCCTGGTCTCCTACCTGTTGGGCGACGTACCCGCGCAGATTCTCGGGATGGGCACGGCCGGCTCGGCGGTGACCGGCGCGATCGGCGGCGCGTTGGGAAAAGTCTTTTCAGCGAGGGCCGCGCAGCGCGCCTGAAGCGGGCGAGGGGCTCCTGGGCGGACGCACACCGGGGCGCCGGCGCCGTTGACCCAACCTGCGCCGCCGGCTAAACTTCCCGGCTGCCCAAGAGAGGATTCATGTTCGCGTTTCTGCTCACGTTGCTCATTCTCGACGCGCTCCTCCTGTCCGTGGTCGTCCTCCTGCAGGCCGGACAGGGTGGGGGACTCGCCTCGCTCGGCGGTGCCACCACGGATTCGGTCCTCGGCGGCCGCCAGGCCGTGACGCTGCTGACCAAGGCAACCTGGTGGTGCGGAGGGATCTTCCTCGTGCTCGCGTTGGTGCTGTCGCTGGTTCCGCGCGGCGGCGGGGCGAGCACCCTGCAGCAGCGCCTGCGGGCCACGACGCCCGCCACCGCGCCGGCCGCGCCGCTGCCGTTGGGCGGTACCCCGGTCACGCCGGGACCGGCGCCAGGGGGTTCGGCACCCGCAGGCGGTGCGACGCCCGCACCCGCGCCAAGCTCGGGTGCGCCGGCGGCGCCGAGCCAGCCAAGGAAGTGATGCCGAACAATGGCGGGGTGACCGGATGACCGATCGCCCCGCTTTCGTATTGCTGGAGGACGGCGCGTGGTTCCCCGGCGCGTGCCTCCGCCCGATCGACCCCTCCTTCGGCGAGGTGGTGTTCACCACCAACCTGACAGGGTACCAGGAGACGTTCACCGATCCGAGCTATCTCGGCCAGATCGTCGTCATGACGGCGCCGATGATCGGGAACTACGGTGTCAACGTTGAGGATATGGAGTCGGGCCGGCCCCAGGTCAGCGGGGTGGTAGTGCGCGAGATGAGCCGCCACCACTCCAACTGGCGTTCCACGCGGAGCCTCGACGACTGGCTCGGCGAGGCGGGAGTTCCGGTCATCGAGGGCGTCGACACCCGGCGTCTCACTCGACATCTGCGCGAGCGCGGAGCCATGCGGGGAGTGCTCGCCGAAGGCCGGCAGCCCAGCCGTGAGCTCAGCGCGCGCCTGCTGGCGTCGCCTTCGATGGACGGGCTCGACCTGGCCTCTCGGGCGACGGTGCGTGAGCCGTACAGCGAGGGCGCCGGCCCGCATGTCGTCGCCTACGACTACGGCATGAAGCGGAACATCGTACGCATGCTCGTCGACGCGGGATGCCGTGTCACCGTGGTTCCCGCCGAGACCTCAGCCGCGGAGGTTCGCGGCCTAAACCCAGACGGGCTCTTTCTTTCGAACGGGCCGGGGGATCCGGCCGCGGTGGATTACGCGCTGGCGAACGTACGCGATCTCGCGGGCGGCGGGCTTCCTACCTTCGGCATCTGCCTCGGTCATCAACTGGTCGGACTCGCCTTCGGCGGCAAGACTGCCAAGATGCCGTACGGGCATCGCGGCGGAAACCATCCGGTGCGTGATCTTCGCGCCGGGCACGTGCTCATCACGACGCAAAACCATGGATTCGCGGTAGTTGGCGATGCCGCCGGCGTCCCGGGTGCGCCCGAGCTCGAGGTGACGCACCTCAATCTGAACGACGGCACCGTCGAGGGCGTCCGACATCGCGAGCTGCCCCTTTTTGCCGTCCAGTATCATCCGGAAGCGGCACCCGGACCGCACGACGCCTTTCCTCACTTTGCCGAGTTCATGACCTCACTGCGCCGCAAGAACGCCACGCGGAACGCCAACCCCTTGACAGACAACACTTAAGCTCATAGAATCGGCGATAGGAGGCCTGCTCGCTCCGCTGCCTGTAACCCGTCTGGGGGACGCATGACCAAGGCCGATCTCGTCGAACAGGTGACCGCTTCCATCGCGAAGACCGCGGGTCCGATGATCTCCAAGAAGGACTGCGCCCGTGTCGTGGATGCTTTCCTCGAGGCCGTCAAGGACGCACTCAAGGAGCAGCACAACATCGAGGTGCGCGGCTTCGGTACGTTCAAGATCCGCCGCCGGAAGACCCGAATGGCTCGGAACCCTCGCACCGGGGATCCGGTCGAAGTCGCGGCGCGCCCCGTGCCGGTGTTCAAGCCCAGCAAGGAGTTGCGGGCGCTCGTCGCAGATGAGGGTCAGCCCGAAGCGGAGCCGGTTCCGGGCCTTTGATCCGGCGGTCCCTCCAGGGCCGTCGATGAAGCGGGGCCGTACCGCACGCGTGTCGCGGGACGGCCCCGGTTCGTGGTAACTTCCAGCATGCTTGCCGCATCGCACGCCACCCTCACGGTACACGTCCTACTCTTCGCGAGCTACGCCGACATCCTCGGCGTCGAGAGCGTTGACGTGACGATGCCGGCGCCTGCCACCGTGGGCGCGGTGGTCGCCCATCTTCGTGCCCTTCCGGGCGGGAACCAGTTGCCACCCAAGCCACTGTGCGCCCGCAACCTGGCCCACGCCGGGGTGGATGACGCGGTGGCCGACGGGGACGAGCTCGCCGTCCTCCCCCCGCTCGCCGGCGGTTGACCATGGGTTTCATCACCGATCAGCCGCTCGAGCTCGCTGCACTAGCGCGGAGCGTCATGGCCCCGGAGCGCGGCGGTGTCACCAGCTTTCTCGGTCTGGTGAGGAATCATCAGGGCGGCCGCGCGGTGCTCAGGCTGGAGTACTCGGCCTATGGCCCCATGGCCGAAGCGGAATGCGCGCGGATCGTCGATGAGGCGCAATCCCGCTGGATCGTCGCCGTGGCGCTGCAGCACCGGGTGGGCGCCCTCGAGGTCGGCGACGCGGCCGTTGCCGTCGTGGCCGCGTCGGCGCACCGTGACGATGCGTTCGCCGCGTGCCGCTACGTGATCGAGGAGGTCAAGCGTCGGGTGCCGGTGTGGAAACGAGAGTACTACGCGGACGGGACGGTCGCATGGGTCGATCCGACCGCCAACCTGCAGCACGCCTGATGCTCACCGACGCGTACAACCGCCCGCTCCGCAATCTGCGGATCTCGGTCACCGACCGCTGCAACATGCGTTGCCGGTACTGCATGCCCGAAGCGGAGTACGTGTGGCTGCCTCGCGAGTCGATCCTCACGTTCGAGGAGGTCGATCGCCTGGCGGGTGTATTTGCAAGGCTCGGGGTGCGCAAAATCCGGCTCACAGGTGGCGAGCCGCTGCTCCGGCATGATCTGCCCACGTTGGTCCGCCTGCTCGACCGGCACGAGGGCATTCGCGATCTCGCTTTGACCACGAACGGCATCCTGCTCGCGCGGTCGGCCGAGGCGTTGCGCCGGGCCGGACTGCGGCGGGTCACCGTGAGCCTCGACACGCTCCGGCCCGAGCGGATGCTGGCGTTCGCCCGAAGCGCGCGCCATGCCGAGGTGCTCGACGGACTCGAGGCCGCCGTCGGGGCGGGATTCGACTCCGTCAAGGTCAATTCCGTGGTCATTCGGGGATACAATGACGACGAGGTGCTCGACCTGCTCGCGTTCGGCCGGGAGCGCGGCGTGGAGGTTCGCTTCATCGAATACATGGACGTCGGCGGGGCCACCCAGTGGGACCGCGGCACCGTAGTGTCTCAGCGGGAGATCCTCGACGCCGTCGCATCGCGGTACGGGCCGGTCACCGCGCTCCGGGCGAACGACTGGGCGCCGGCCGAGCGATTCCGGCTGGACGATGGCACGACCTTCGGAGTGATCGCCTCCACCACCGCGCCGTTCTGCCGCACGTGCGATCGATCCCGGCTGACGGCCGATGGAACCTTCCTGTTGTGCCTGTACGGCGAGCGCGGTCTGGATCTGCGCGAGCTGCTCCGGGACGGGACGACAGACGCCGAGATCAGTGCCCGGATTACCGACACGTGGGCTTCGCGTGTGGATCGTGGCGCCGAGGAGCGGGCGGGCATCGAGAACCGCGGCGTGCTTCACCAAATCGACAGCTTGCGCGCGGACCCTCGCCGCGAGATGCACACGCGCGGCGGCTGATGGCCCTTCACGTCGCCCTCATTCAACCGCAGATCCCGCCCAACACCGGCAACATCGCACGACTGTGCGCTGCCACCGACTCGCCGTTGCACCTGATCGAGCCACTCGGATTCTCGCTCGGTGCCAAGGAAGTGAAGCGTGCCGGGCTCGACTACTGGGACAAGGTCGACCTCTGGGTCCATCCGGACTGGTTCGAGTTCCGGGATGCCATCGCCCGGGACCGCTGCTTGTATTTCTCCGCGAACGCGACCAACGACTACCGCCGGGCGCCCTACCGGGACCGCGGCGTGCTGGTCTTCGGAAGCGAAACCGAAGGGATGCCGACCCGAATCCTCGAGAAGCACCCGGAGCGCTCCTTCAAGATCCCGATGCCTGGTGACATCCGCAGCCTCAACCTGGCCAACGCCGTGAGCGTCGTGCTGTACGAGGCGCTGCGACAGCTCGGTACCGAGCCGCCGGCAGGGTTGGAGCAGGATTTCTGAGCCGCTAGATTTCCTCCGTTTACTGCGTCATCCGGAGCTCATCGCCTTCGCTCGAGGCGGCTGCGTCGGCCGAGACGTGGCGCGCGCCCAGCGGCGATAGAGAACCCACCCGCACACACGAAAGCGACCTGGCATGCTAGGAAAAGTGGCCGTCGTCGGAGCAGGGAACGTCGGCGCGACCGCCGCGCAACGGCTGGCTGAGAAGCATCTGGCGCGCTCGGTAATCATGGTGGACGTGGTCGAGGGCGTGCCCCAGGGAAAGGCGTTGGACCAGTGGCAGTCCGGGCCCATTGAAGGATTCGACACCCGCGTGACCGGCACGAACGGGTACGACGAGGCCGCGGGCGCAGAGGTGTTCGTGGTGACGGCCGGGATCGCCCGAAAGCCCGGCATGAGTCGCGATGACCTGGTGAAGACCAATGCGGGCATCGTGCGATCGGTCGCCAAAGAGATCGCCCGCGTGGCGCCCAGGTCGATCATCGTGGTGGTGTCCAACCCGCTCGACGTGATGTGCTACGTGGCGATGAAGGCCAGCGGCTTCCCTCGGGAGCGCGTCTTCGGGATGGCGGGCGTGCTCGACACCGCACGCTACCGCATGTTTCTCGCGGAGGCGCTCGATGTCTCCGTGGAGGATATTCAGGCGATGGTGCTCGGCGGACACGGGGACACCATGGTCCCCCTGGTCTCCTATACGAGCGTCTCGGGGATCCCGGTCAGCCAGCTGATGCCGCGGGAGAAGCTCGCCGCCATCGTGGACCGCACGCGAAACGGCGGCGCCGAGATCGTAGCGTTCCTCAAGACCGGGTCGGCGTACTATGCGCCCAGTGCCGCGGCCGTCCAGATGGTGGAGGCGATCGCCCTGGACAAGCGACGGATCCTTCCGTGCTCTGCGTGGTTACAAGGTGAGTTCGGCCTGCGCGACGTGTTCTGCGGCGTCCCGTGCAAGCTTGGCCGGAACGGGCTCGAGCGCATCATCGAGATCACGATGACGGACGCCGAACGCGCGGAGCTGGCGAAATCGGCGGAGGCGGTGCGGGCCACCCAGGCGGTCGTCGACGCGGTCTGACGGGGAGCAGCCATGAATCGGGTGTTGGCGGTGTGGCGGACGTCGGTGGGCAAGAAAGCGGTCATGGCGGTCACGGGGCTGATCATGGTCGCGTATCTCGTCACCCACGTGCTCGCCAACCTGCTCGTCTTCCAGGGACCCGAGAAGATCAACGCCTACAGCCGGTTCCTTCACGGTACCGGCGGGGCGCTCTGGGCCGCCCGGCTGGCGCTGCTTGCGGCGGTAATCCTGCACATCGCGGCCGCCGTGCAGCTCACCACCCGCAAGGCGGCGGCGCGGCCGGTCGGGTATGCCGGCGGCCGGCAGCCGCAAGTATCGACGCTGGCTTCGCGCACGATCCGCTGGGGTGGGGTGCTGATCCTGCTGTTCCTCGTGTATCACATCCTGCACTTCACGCTCGGTACGGTCCACGGTTCGTTCGTCGAGGGGGACCCGTACCACAACGTTGCCGCGGGATTTGCAAATCCGCTGGTGGTGGTCTTCTACGAGCTCGCGCTCGTCGCGGTCGGGCTGCACCTCTACCATGGGGTTTGGAGCAGCGGGCGGAGCCTCGGGGTGAGTCAGCCATCCCCGCACCCGATCCGGCGCCAGCTGGCGCTGGCCCTCTCGGTGCTGGTGTGGGCGGGCTTCGCGGTGATTCCGGTGGCGGTGTACGCCGGCGTCATCCGGTAACTGGAGAGAGTCATGGAGCTTCGGTCCAACATTCCCGGCGGTCCCATCGAGCAGAAGTGGGACAAGCATCGCTTCGAGATGAAGCTGGTCAACCCCGCCAACAAGCGGAAATTCACCGTGGTCGTCGTCGGGAGCGGACTGGCGGGCGGCGCGGCGGCCGCCACGTTGAGCGAGCTGGGCTACAACGTGAAGTGCTTCTGTTTCCAGGACTCGCCCCGCCGGGCCCATTCGATCGCGGCACAGGGCGGCATCAATGCCGCCAAGAATTACCGCAACGACGGTGACAGCGTCTACCGGCTGTTCTACGATACGGTCAAGGGCGGCGACTTCCGGGCGCGGGAGGCGAACGTCTACCGGCTGGCACAGATCAGCGTCGAGATCATCGACCAGTGCGTAGCGCAGGGCGTGCCGTTCGCCCGCGAGTATGGTGGGCTCCTGGCCAATCGGTCATTCGGGGGGGCGCAGGTCTCGCGTACCTTCTACGCGCGCGGGCAGACGGGCCAGCAGCTGCTGCTCGGCGCCTATCAGGCGCTCGAGAAAGAGGTGGCCCGTGGCGGCGTGACGATGTATCCGCGGACCGAGATGCTCGACGTCGTGGTCATCGACGGCCGGGCGCGGGGGATCGTCGTGCGCGACCTGGTGACCGGCAAGATCGAGAGCCACGCCGCGGACGCGGTGGTGCTCGGGACCGGTGGGTACGGGAACGTGTTCTATCTCTCGACCAACGCCAAAGGCTCCAACGTCACCGCCATCTGGCGGGCCCACAAGCGGGGCGCCGCCTTCGCCAACCCGTGCTACACCCAGATCCATCCGACCTGCATTCCGGTGAGCGGCGAGTACCAGTCGAAGCTCACGCTGATGAGCGAGTCGCTCCGGAACGACGGTCGGGTCTGGGTTCCCAAGCGCGCCGGTGACCAGCGTGCCCCCGGCGAGATCCCCGAGGCCGAGCGCGACTATTACCTCGAGCGCCGGTATCCGAGCTTCGGCAACCTGGCGCCCCGGGACATCGCGTCCCGTGCAGCCAAGGCGGTGTGCGACGAGGGACGGGGCGTGGGCCCGACCGGGCTCGGGGTCTACCTGGATTTCGCGGACGCGATCCGTCGTCTGGGCGCCGGCACCATCCGGGAACGGTACGGCAATCTGTTCGAGATGTACCAACGGATCACCGATGAGGATCCCTACGAGCTTCCGATGCGGATATTTCCCGCCGTGCACTATACGATGGGCGGTCTCTGGGTCGACTACAATCTGATGAGCACCATTCCGGGCCTGCACGTCATCGGTGAGGCCAACTTCTCCGACCACGGCGCCAACCGTCTCGGTGCCAGTGCGCTGATGCAGGGACTGGCGGACGGCTACTTCATCCTGCCGAGCACCGTGGGCCACTATCTGGCCTCGGAAAAGCCGGGGCCCGTCGACACCGCGCACGCCGAGTTCCGCCGGGTGGAGGCGGAGGTGTCGGAGCGGACCAGGCGTTTCCTCGCCATCAAGGGGAAGCGCACCGTGGACTCGTTCCATCGCGAGCTCGGCCACCTCATGTGGGACAAGTGCGGCATGGCCCGCAGCGCCACGGGGCTGCAGGAGGCAATCGCCCGGATTCCCGAGCTGCGCGAGGAGTTCTGGCGCAACGTGAACGTCCCGGGCAGCGATGCGGAGCTCAGCCCGGCGCTGGAGAAGGCAGGCCGGGTCGCGGATTTTCTGGAGCTGGGCGAGCTCATGTGCAGGGACGCGCTGCACCGGGAAGAATCGTGCGGTGGACACTTCCGCGAGGAGCATCAGACCGAAGACGGCGAGGCGAAGCGTGACGACGAGCGCTTCGCCTATGCGGCCGCCTGGGAGTACACGGGCGACCTGGCCCGCCCCCGACTGCACGCCGAGGCGCTCGACTTCGAATACGTGCACCTGGCGCAGCGGAGCTACAAATGAACGTCACCCTGCACGTCTGGCGTCAAAGCGGCCCCGATGCTCCCGGCCGCATGGCGCGGTACGAGGCGAGCGACATCAGTCCGGACATGTCGTTTCTGGAGATGCTGGACGTCGTGAACGAGCGGCTGATGGAGGCCGGGGACGCGCCGATCGCCTTCGACCACGACTGTCGCGAGGGGATCTGCGGCTCGTGCAGCCTGATGATCAACGGCGTGGCGCATGGCCCGAACCCGGGCACGGCAACCTGCCAGCTCCATATGCGGAGCTTCGCGGACGGAGACGAGATCTTCGTCGAGCCCTGGCGATCCCGCGCCTTCCCCATCCTGCGCGACCTCGTCGTCAGCCGAGCGGCGCTCGATCGGATCGTCGCGGCGGGCGGCTACATCAGCGCGCCGACCGGCAGCGCGATCGACGGCAATGCCACGCTGATTCCGAAGGACGACGTCGACACGGCCATGGACGCGGCACAGTGCATCGGGTGCGGCGCGTGCGTGGCCGCGTGCCCGAACGGCTCCGCGTCGCTCTTTACGGCGGCAAAGATCACGCACCTGGGACTGCTGCCCCAGGGACAGCCGGAGCGGGGTCGGCGGGCGCGCTTGATGGTGGAGCAGATGGATCTTGAGGGGTTCGGGGGCTGCACCCTGTACGGCGAATGCCAGGAGGTCTGCCCCAAACTGATCAGCATTGACACGATCACCCGGATGAATCGCGACTACCTCCGGTCTGCCATCACTCCCGTCCGCGCCGCGGTGGCCGACTCGGCCTGAGCCCCACGGCGGTGGTACGTGCTGTGGCGTCGGCGCTGGCGCTGTGCTGGGTCGCCGAGGCGGAGGGACAGAGCCGGCCCTGGCTCAGGCTGGGGGCGACGGCGATCGTCGCCTTCGAGCATGCGGATCCGGTCCCTGGCGGAGGCGTCCTCGGCGAAATCCGCGTCGTCCAGCCGTCGCTTCACCTGCATGGGGGCGCGCTCGGTCGGCTTCGGTTGACCGGCATGCTCAACCTCGAAGGCGCGACCATCCCGGACGGTGAGCTGGCACCGGGCGACTGGGGTGAAGGGTTCGTTGACCGGCGCCATCCCCACACCTACCTCCACGAATTCATCCTGAGCGCCGACGACGTGCTCGGCGCGCGCGACGGTGGTGCACGGCTCTCCCTGAGCGCCGGCAAGGGCTTCGCGCCGTTCGGCACCGATGATCCCATGGTTCGGCCCTTCGTGCGGTATCCCGTCAATCACCACCTAGCTCAGATTCTCGAGCGGGCGGTCGCGATCGCGGCGGTTCGGGTCGGCCCGATTGCGGGGGAAGTCGGCCTGTTCAACGGGGACGAGCCCGAACGGCCCGGCCAATGGCCCCGGTTGGGGGGCCGATTCGGGGATTCGTGGAGCGGCCGACTGACGGGTGCGCTCGGGGCCGGCGTCACGCTCCAGGCGTCGCACGCGCACGTGCATTCGCCGGAGCATCGCCCCGGTGCGGGGACCGACCAGGGCAAGTGGAGCGTGGCTGCGCGATGGGACCGGCCGGTCGGCAGCTTTCCGGTGTACGCGCTCCTCGAGTGGGCGCGGACGTCCGAGGCGAATGGATTCTTCGTGTTCAGCAGCGTGCTCGCCGAAGGTGCATGGACCAGCGGCCCTCATCGTCTCCAGTACCGATTCGAGCAAACCGAGCGGCCGGAAGAGCAGCGTGTCTCGCGCTTCCGGTCGCTCCGCCCCCACCTCGAGAACTCGATTTTCGGGATCTCCCGGTGGACGACGCATACGGCAGGCTATGCGCTCGCGGCCCTCGAGCGCTCGGGCCTGCTGGTCCAACCGCTGTTCGAGGTCGGATACGCCAAGATCGCCAAGGTCGGCGGCGGCATCTTCGACGTCGGTGAGCTGTATGGTCGTGACCACGTGTGGTCGCTGGTGGTCGGAGTGCGCGTGTCGGGGGGCGACCAGATGCGCCGGATGGGCCGGTACGGCGCCGCGGAGCCGGAGCGGGTAATGCTCATGAACGATCATGAGGGGATGCAATGATCAGAAACTGTCCGGCGTGGCCTCGTTGGAGGCACCTGTCGCTGGTCCTCGGGGCAACGCTGCTCGCCGGATGTGGCAGCAGCACCGATACCCCGGACGACGGCGACGACGGAGAACTGCCGCCGGCCGATCTCGCCGTCCGCGCCGGGGGGAACAACGTGCCCGACCGGTTCAGCTCGGATCTCTGGGTGCACGGCGCCTACGCCTACACCGGCACCTGGGGCGGCAAGCCGCGCGGAGGGAACCCAGGTAACGCCATCAAGGTCTGGTCGCTCGATGCGTCGGGCGCGCCGACGCTCGTGGACTCCGTGATCGTTTCGGGCGTCGCCACGGTAAGCGATGTCCAGGTGAGCGACGACGGCACCATTCTGGTCGCGAGCATGGAGAATGGTCCGGAGGCCGGGCTCCGCGTGTACGATCTCGCGAATCCGCGCCAACCCGGGCTTCTGGCCACGAGCGGCGTGGGGCAGGGACTGCACACGGCGACGATCGCGGAGATCGCCGGACGCAGGTACGTCTTCGCGGCCAGGAACCCGGCGTCACCGGCGCTCGTCGTCTACGACATCACCAACCCGTCGACACCACTCACGGTGGCGACCGTCTCGATCCCCCCGGCCTATGGCATTCACGACACCTACGTCCGGGACGGTCTGGCCTTTGTCTTCGCCTGGAATACGGGTGTGATCATCTACGATGTGGGCAATGGTATCGCGGGCGGGTCCCCGTCGGCGCCCCAGGAGGTCAGCCGGTTGCTGACGGCTGATGATGGCGTGTCAGGCGGCGCGGCGGTGCACAACGGCTGGTGGTTCCACAACCCGGTGACCGGCGAGCATCGGTACCTCTTCGTCGGCCAGGAGGGTGGCGGCGTGGTGGGCGCGGCGTCCAGCGGCGACATCCATGTCGTCGACGTCGCGGATCTGTCGAACCCGCGGGAGGTGGCCTTCTTTCGGCTGGCCGGCGCGGGTGCCCACAATTTCTGGATGGACGAGCAACGCCAGATCCTGTACGCGGCGTACTACAATGGCGGCGTCGTGGCTCTGGACGTCTCCGGCACGCTCGCGGGGGATCTCTCCGGCCGGCTCCTCGCGCAGCTCCGCCCGGGCGGCGAAGGAGACACGTACACGTGGGGCGTCCAGCTCGCCGGAGGCTCGCTGTACGCCATCGACATGTTGAGCGGGCTGTGGCAGCTCTCGGTACCGTAGGCGGCGTCGCGCCTGGAGCGCAGGAGGGGAGCACATCCACCGGATGTGCTCCCCTCATTGCGTCAAGGCCCCCGAGCCGAGCCGGGCCCGTCCCGGCTACTTGGCTCCGGAGGTCGCGGTCGTCGAATCGGTTGGCGCGACGGACGCCCCGGGCCAGCGGTTGTTCGATCGGTCCACGTCCGGGAACCAGCCGTCCGGATCGATCGTCACGCTATTCACCTTCTTGGGCCCGGCGATCAGGGCCGTGTAGGTGCTGCGAAGCCCCCAGATCTCCACCGGCAGCCGTACCCGCTGCACGCTGCCGTCATCCATGAGGAGCGCCAGCTCCACGGGCATCGGCATCTGTCCGGCGTTTCGCAGGAAGACCCGCGAAATCACCCCTGCCGAATCCGAGAGCGCCACGGAATCCACGGCCTGGTCCAGTCGCTCGGTCGTGTAGAACCAGGAACGCCAGAACCAGCTCAGGTCCTCGCCCAGGCCGTCTTCCATCGTGCGGAAAAAGTCCGCGGGCGTCGGGTGCTTGAAGGACCATCGCCGAATGTACTCGCGGAACACCGGGTCGAAGCGCTCGGGAGACGTGATGTGGTCCCGAAGGAGCACGAGTCCCACGGCCGGCTTGTTGTACAGCGCCTGGCGCCAGTTCTCGTTGGTGCGCATGCGGTCGGCGGGGGACATGATCGTCTGCTCGTCGCCCGACAGCGCGTTCTTGATGTAGGTGTCCTGGACCCCTCGTGCGGAGGGCAGTGAGGCGCCGGGGAACTTCCGTGGGAAGCTGTAGTGGTTCATGAAGCTGTTGAAGCCCTCGTCCATCCAGCCATACAGCCGCTCATTGCTGCCCACCACCATCGGAAACCAGGTGTGGCCGAACTCGTGATCGGTCACGCTGTACAGCGCCTGGGGATCGGTGCGGTTCCGACAGAACACGATCATGGGGTACTCCATCCCGCCTTCGATCCCGTTCACGTTGCTGGCCACCGGGTACGGGTACGGCGACCACTGCCTCGAGTAGTACTCGAGTGCCGTCTTGGCGTACTGAGTGGCTTCCTTCCACTCCGGCTCGGCAGAGGGAGGATAAAAGCTCATTGCCATCGTCGCGCCGCCGTTCACCCCGACCGCGTCCCAGACGAAGTGGCGCGCCGCCGCCCAGGCGAAATCCCGCACGCTGTCCGCGGTGAAACGCCAGGTGAGGTTCGGGTATTGCGTGGGGGGACGCGATGCCGGGTCGCCGGTCTCGTCCTTGCCGCGAATGACGACCGTCTCCGCGCTCGTCCGGGCCCGCGCCAGTCGGGCACGCTGCGCCGCGGTCAGCACTTCATCCGGATTCCGGAGCGTTCCCGTCGCCGCCACGATCATGTCCGTCGGCACGGTGAGACTCACGTCGAAGCTGCCGTACTCGAGGTAAAACTCCCCCTGGCCCATGTACTGCTCGGTGTTCCAGCCCCGCACGTCGTCGTACACGGCCATACGCGGGTACCATTGCGCCACCTCGTAGATCGTCGAGCCGTCGATCTCCTCGACGCCCATCCGGTTGCTGTTCGCCCCGAACGGGAAGGACCAGCTCAGCTCGAGCAGCTGCTTCCCCTTGGGCGGGAGCGGCCGGGCGAGATCGATGCGCATCATCGTGCCGTTCACGTGGTACGCGAGCTGTGCCGCCGGCACCGCCGCCTTGCCGCGCGCAGCCGGCACCGACGGCTCGCCTACCTTGAGCAGGCGGACGGATACTTCGGCGCCCTTCGTGCCGAACCGGGGATCCTGGCCAAACACCCGGAATCCCCGGCTCTGGCTGTTGAAAAGGTTCTGGTCTACCTGCAGCCAGACGTATCGTAGCGTGTCGGGGGAATTGTTGGTGTAGGTGATTCGCTCCTCGCCTCGGACCGTACGCGCGGCTGTGTCGAGGGTGGCGCGGATGATGTAGTCGGCGCGTTGCTGCCAGTAGGCGGGTCCGGGCGCGCCGCTTCCCGTGCGTACGGCATTCGGCGCTGGAAGGTCGAGCCGGCGGAACGCGTCCTCCGGATTGGCGCGCGCGGCGGGCGGGTTGCCGGTCGGCAATGCCTGTGCGGCCGCAGGGCTCACCAGGACGGAACAGCACAGCATGATGAGGCTCAGGCGCACGGGCGTTCTCGCTGGAAGGTGAATCGAATGTGGCTAGCGGAGTGTAGCGAGCCTGGCGTCAGCGTGCCAATGCGCGCCCTATGTAGGAGCCCTCGCCTGTCACCTCGCGGATGATGTAGGGCTGCAGCCACTCGGGCAGCACTACGGAGACATCCCGCCCGGGGATTCCGACATCCGCCAGCACGAGGTCGCGGTCGAGATACTGGTCGATGCCCCACTGCAGCCCGTAATCGGAAACCACATGGCGCCGCTTGGCGATGCGACGCCCGGCCGTCAGCGGCCACATCTCCTCGAACAGCGCCTGGTCCAGCTCAGCGTGCTCGGGCGCCGCCTCGGCGGCAGCCGGCTTCGCCGTTCGGTAGGTGGTGGGAAAATCGGCTCGATGAAGTGGGCGGATCCGCTCGACCACCCGAGTACCGGGGAGCCAACCTTGCTCGAGCTCGAGCACGGCGAACGCCGCGGCCGTCGCCGGAACGCCCCGCAGCAGGAAGCGCCGCTCGATCTCCGCGACGCAAGCCGGGTGGTGGGCCACCGTCTTCCCGACGGCGGTTACCGCATCGAAGAATTCGATTGCCGCACCGCTGAGCCAGTCGGGTCGGAGCCGCACGAACGCCGCCGCCTCCCGCTCCTCCAGACGCCGCATCAAAGCCAGCAGGCCGGGCCGAGGGTCGCCGGCCTCGCTGTCGGCTTCACTGGCGCCGGCGGCGCCCGGCCAGGCGGCCGTCTGCAGGCGGCGACCATGTTCTCTTCCGGCACGGCGCAGCTCACGCCCCAGCTCCGCGCGGAGGGTGCCACTTTCGTGGATTACCGCGAGGACGTCTTCGAGCTCCCGCAGCTTGCCGATGAGCGCCTCGGTGCCGCGCACCTCGTCGCGGATCGGCTCGAGCAGGTACCGAAGCCGCGTCGCCGCGAGGCGAGCCTGATGGGCCGGAAGCGCGTCGGAAGAATTGCGGACCGTGGCGAGCCGGGTCTCGAGGTTACCGCCGAACCGGCGGATACGAGCACCCAGCACGGCTGCCGCCTCGAGCCGATGCCGGGATGGGTCGCGTTCGATACTCCGGCGGTAGGCCTGGAGGCGGCGCAGCAGGCGACGCTCCAACTTCTCGAATCTTCGCGTGACGAACCTGCGGAGCCTTCGGTCTGCCCGGCTTCTTTGCTCTTCCGATCGCTCCAGATGCCAGCCGAGACCGGGTTGCTCCCGCTCGCTCAGTGCGGGTCGCTGCGCGCGCTCCCACGCCAGGCGTACCTCCAGGTCGCGACTGTTCTCGGTCAGTCGTGCGAGCCGACGCAGCCGACGCCGGAGCCGGCGGGGCAGGGCACCCGCGAGCTCGGTCCGAAAGACCTTGACGCCGTACTGCAGCCGCCGGACGGCCACGCGAAAATCGTGGAGCGCCATGGCGTCGGTAGGCTCGGCCAGGCGGCGCGCGACGACGGCCGAGCGCTCGAGGAGAGCAAGGGCGATCAGGCGCGCGGCTTCGTCGGCAGGCAGGTCCAGCAGATAGTCGGGCGGCGACATGAGCGGGTCCGGGAGAGTCAGGCGACCGAAAAATCTACGGGCCCGCGAGACCGCGCGGAAGAGTCGGACGCCGCGCTCAGGGTGTGGAGGCCGGCGGCGCCCAGGCGTCGTTGGAGGGCACCACGTCGGGGAACTGGCCATCCGGGTTGACGCGCGCGCTGACGATGATCTTGCTCGTGCGCACGCGGTACACGAAGCGATTGCCCGCGTACCAGATTTCGACCGGCAGCTTGACCGATTCCCTGGTCCCGTCGCCGAAGCTCAGCTCTAGCTCCACCGGCATGACCGCGGCGCCCAGGCTGCGGAGGGTCACGAGCGTGGTGCTGTCCGGGGTCTGCCTGACGCTCTCGACGCTCTGATCGAGGGCAGCGGTGGTGAAGAAAAAACCGCGCCAGAACCACGCGAGGTCGCGTCCCGACACCTCCTCCATGGTGCGGAAGAAGTCGGCCGGCTGCGGGTGCTTGAACGCCCACCGGCGCGTGTACTCGCGGAATGCCGCGTCGAAGACCTCGGGTCCGAGCACCTTGTTCCGGAGGGCGAGGAGCACGATCGACGGCTTGACGTACGCCAGGCTGCCGAGGTTTTCCGACGTCCGATAGCGGTTGGCCGGCGTCATGATGGGCTGCGCGGTGCCGGTCTGGTCGAGCGAGGTGACGAAACGCACTTCGTTCCGCCGGGTCTCGCTGTCGTCACGCTTCCAGTAGCCTTCCTCCGAAAAGGTGTTGATGAACGTATTGAATCCCTCGTCCATCCAGGCATACCGTCGCTCGTCGGAGCCCACGATCATCGGGTACCACATGTGGCCGATCTCGTGGGTGATCACATTGTACAGATCGGGGCCGTCGTCCGACTGCGCCTCCATGGCGACCATCGGGTATTCCATCCCCGACACCGGACCCTCGATGGCCGAGATCTGCGGGTAGGGATAGCGAAACCACCGGGTACTGTACTCCTGGATGGAGAACCGGCTCATCTTGGCCGCGTCCTGCCACGTGGCGCGTGCCTGCGGCCGGTAGAATGCCTGGGCGAGAATGCCGTCCCACCCCGACGCATCCCACTGAAAATCCGGGGAGGCCGCCCACGCCGCGTCGCGCACATGCTCCGCCCGGAATCGCCAGGTCAGGGTGCCCTCGCGTCGGGGGCGCGCGCTCCCCGAGCCAAGCTCCTCGGGCGTGATGATGGCGATGGTGGTATCCGACTTCACGGCGGCTGCCAGGCGGCCGCGAACGGCCGGGGTCAGCACCTGGTCGGGATTCTGCAGCGTGCCCGTGCCGGCCACGATGAACCCGGCGGGGACGGTGACCTCGTAGTCGAAATCCCCGTACTCCAGATAGAACTCGCCCTGGCCCAGGTATTGGTCGGTGTTCCAGCCGTGGGTGTCGTCGTAGACCGCCATCCGGGGATACCACTGCGCCATCTCATAGAGCGACCCCTCGCGCCCCATGCGGTCGGCCCCATGCTCCGGGATGTTGAAGCGGTACCCGAGGTCGAGCAGGGTGACCTCGCCCGGCGCGAGCGGGTACGCCAGCTCCACGTACATCATGGTGTCGTCGACCCGGTGCTCGAGCGGGGCGGGGGCACTCGCGGCTGCGCGTGACCGCCGCCCGGGCGCAACCGGGAGCGGCATCCGCGTCTGCCTCAGGTCGGTAAGCTCGAATCCACCCGCGAACCCCCCACCGCCGAACCGGCTTTCCGCGGCGACGAGCAGCGATCCGACGCTTCCCGGACGGAACAGGTTCTGGTCCAGCTGCATCCACACGAATCGGAGCGAGTCGGGCGAGTTGTTGGCGTAGCGGATCTGCTCGGTCGCGACGAGCCGCTTGGCCGCCGTGTCCAGCGTGGCCTTGATGGTGTAGTCGGCGCGCTGCTGCCAGTACCGCGGCCCCGGGGCGCCATCGGCGCGCCGAACCTCGTTGGCCGGCGGGAGCACGATCGGACTGAAGATCCCGGTGTCCGCGACCGGCGGCTTGAGCGCCGGCTGCAGCTTCAGTGGACGCGCGTTTTGTGTCGGGACGGTCGAGTCCGGCTGCTGGGCGGCGAGTTGCGGCGCCGCCAGCAGCCCGAGAAGCACGAGGTGTCGCATGGGAGCCCTGCGGGTTAGAGCTTCGGCAGCGTCACGCCTGTTTGCCGCTGATATTTGCCGGCCTTGTCGGCGTAGCTGGTCTCACAGATGTCGTCCGGGTCCGCCTCGAAGAAGAGGACCTGGCAAATGCCTTCGTTGGCGTAGATGCGCGCGGGCAACGGGGTGGTGTTGCTGATCTCGAGCGTCACGTGTCCCTCCCATTCCGGCTCGAACGGCGTGACGTTGGTGATGATGCCGCACCGCGCGTAGGTGCTCTTGCCGACGCAGATGGTCAGGACCTCGCGTGGAATGCGGAAGTACTCGACCGAGCGCGCCAGCGCGAAGCTGTTGGGGGGGACGATGCAGACGTCGCCAGCGAACTCCACGAAGCTCCGCTGGTCAAAATTCTTGGGATCGACGATGGCGCTCAGCACGTTGGTGAAGATCTTGAACTCGGGAGCCACCCGCATGTCGTAGCCGTAGCTCGAGACCCCGTAGGAAATGACGCGCCGTCCCTGCGCGTCGGTCTGCCGCACCTGCGCCTCCACGAACGGCTCGATCATCTGGCGCTCGCGAGCCATGCGGCGGATCCAGCGGTCCGATTTGATCGACATGCGCCCTCGGGTCAGGAGGCTCAACGGAGCAACGGGCGGGGAATATAGCCGGATCCCCGCCGGGTTGAATTGACCTCCTAAGTCGGTTACTTTCCTCGCGATAAGTGAAAAAATTCACGATACCGCTTCCTCGTCGAGGCGTATGCTGCAGCCGTATATTCCGATCCTGCTCCTGATCGCGTTCGTCATCGCCAACGCGATCCTGATGCTGGGCGTGTCACACGTCTTCTCCACCTACCGCCGAACCCCCACCAAGATCGCGCCATACGAGTCCGGGATGCCGGTCCTGGGCGATGCGCGCGAGCGGTTTTCGGTCAAGTTCTACATGGTCGCGATGCTGTTCATCATCTTCGACATCGAGACCGTGTTCATGATCCCCTGGGCCGTGGCGTTCCGGCAGCTCGGCGACATGGCGGGTCTGCTCATCATCGAGATGTTCGTCTTCATCGTGATTCTCGCGGTGGGATACGTCTATATCTGGAAGCGGGGAGCGCTCCAATGGGATTGACCAATCCCGCCACGGAATACCGGGACGGTGAGGCGACGACGGTGTCGTCGGTCTCCCCCAACTGGGTCACCACCCGGCTGGATTTTCTCACCAACTGGGCACGGAGCAACTCGCTCTGGCCGATGCCGTTCGGCACCGCCTGCTGCGCCATCGAGTTCATGGCCACCGCGGCGAGCCGCTTCGATCTGGCACGCTTCGGGATGGAACGGATGAGCTTCTCGCCCCGACAGGCCGACGTCTTCATCTGCGCCGGTCGGGTGCCGTTCAAGCTGGCGCCGGTGCTCCGGCGGATCTGGGACCAGATGCCCCAGCCCAAGTGGGCGATCTCGATGGGCGCCTGTGCGTCCACCGGCAACATCTTCGACAACTACTCGATGGTGCAGGGCATCGACACCCTCATCCCCGTGGACGTTTACGTGCCGGGGTGTCCGCCGCGACCGGAGGGCCTGATTTACGGCATCCAGCTGCTCCAGAAGAAGATCATGGGCGAGAGCATCGCCGACGAAATGCTTCGGGACGAGAAGCCGGTATCGCCAAGCGGCCTGTACCTGCCTCCCGAACGGGTCGACGAGCTCTCCGAACCCTTCGGGAACTCCGTCCACCAGACCCGGTCCACGTGATCGCCTCGGTTCGAGCATGCGCGCCCCACGGGGTGTGGCGGCAGCTGCGTGCGCGGAGGAGCGCGTGACGTCGCCGTCGCCGTCGGTCCAGCCGCTCCGCGACGAGTTCGGCGCCGCCATCGCGCGCCATGTGGTGTCCTGCGGCGACACGATCGTCTACGTCCAGCGCGAGCGCGCGCACGACGTGCTCGCGTGGCTCAAGGCCGCGCCGGGCCAGGCGTTCGACTACCTGACCGACGTGACCGCGGTCGAGTACCGCGATCCCGAGCGCCCGCTCGAGGTCGTCTGGCAGCTGCGCTCGCTAAGCCGCAAGGCCGATCTCCGGGTGAAATCGGAGCTCGACAAGCGCGGCCCGCTCGAGATCCGCTCCGTGTGCGATCTCTGGCGGGGTGCCGACTGGCTCGAGCGCGAGGTGTACGACATGTTCGGGGTCACGTTCACCGGGCATCCCGACCTGCGCCGCATTCTCATGTGGGAGACCTACGCCGAGGGCCATCCGCTCCGGAAGGATTTCCCGCTGCGCGGGCATTTCAGCCGCGCGGAGCAGACCCGTCAGGCGCTCGCCGCCAATCCCGAAGCGCACTATTCCATGGAAGAGTTGTCGATCGCCGAAGCGTACGGCGAGCTCCCGGCCGATGTCCGGGACCGGCTGGCGCGCGGTGAGCGGGGGTTTTTGAGATGAGCTTGCGTACGGTGGAGATGGCGCTGGCCACGCCGGGACTCAACGTCCAGGGGCACCCCACGCGCGTGCCTCTGGGCGTCGGTGACGGGAGCCCGACGTTCGACGAGGATTTCGGCGCCGAGCACATGCTGGTCAATATCGGCCCGCAGCACCCCGCGACGCACGGCGTCCTGCGGCTCGTCATCGAGCTCGAGGGCGAGACGGTCAAGCGCTGTATTCCGCATGTCGGCTACCTCCACTCGGGCTTCGAGAAGCTCGGCGAGTACCGATTCTACAATCAGATCATTCCCCTCACCGACCGCACCGACTACCTCGCCCCGATGGCCAACAACGTCTGCCTCGCACTCGCGGCGGAGAAGCTGCTTGGCCTGGAGGTCACGGAGCGCTGCCAGGTTCTGCGGGTCATCGCGTGCGAGATGAGCCGGATTATCTCCCACCTGGTCTGGCTCGGCACCACCGGCATCGACCTGGGCGCCTTCACGCCGTTCCTGTGGTCGTTCCAGGAGCGTGAGCGGGTCTACAACCTCCAGGAAGCCTGGACCGGAGCCCGCCTCACCCCCAGCGTGACACGCGTCGGCGGGATGATGGCGGATGTGCCTGAGGGGTGGACGACGGGACTGCGGGAGTTCGTCCGCACCTTTCCCAGCACGCTCAAGGAAGTGGACACCATGTTCACCCGGAACGCCATCTGGATCGGCCGGACCCAGGGCGTCGGCGCGCTGACGGCGGAGGAGGCGATCGACCATTCGCTCTCCGGGCCGATGCTGCGGGCCAGCGGGGTGGACTACGACGTCCGGAAGGATCGTCCCTACCTCGGCTACGAGACGTACGAGTTCGACGTGCCGGTCGGCGAGTTCGGGGACATCTACGACCGGTATCGGATTCGGCTCGAGGAGATGTGGCAGTCGACCCGCATCCTGGCGCAGGCGGTCGAGCGGTTGGAGCGGCTCGAGGGGGCGCCGATCAATGTGTCCGATCCCCGGCTGATCTTGCCGCCCAAGTCGCGCGCCATGAGCGACATGGAAGCCATGATCTTCCACTTCAAGCAGGTGATGGAAGGGGTGAGCCCGCCGGTGGGAGAGGCGTACATGGGGATCGAGAATCCCAAGGGCGAGCTGGGCTACTACTTCGTCTCCGACGGCACCGCCAAGCCGGTGCGCTGGCGCATCCGTCCGCCCGCGTTCATCAACCTGTCGAGCCTGCCCAAGATGTGCGAAGGCGCGCTCCTTTCGGACGTGATCGCCATCAATGCGAGCGTCGACATCGTGATGGGAGAAGTCGACCGATGAGTTCCCACTCCGCCCACGGCGGCCACGGTACGGCGACCACCGCGCACGAGCCGGTCTTCGTAGGCCAGACGCGCGCGAAGCTGGAACAGCTGTTCGCGCTCTACCCCACCAAGCAGGCCTGCCTGCTGCCGGCGCTCTGGATGGTGCAGGAGGTCCGCGGCTGGATCTCCGAGCCGGCCATCGGCGAGGTGGCCGACGTGCTCGAGCTGACGCCCGCGTACGTGAAGGGCGTGGTGACCTTCTATACGATGTACCATACCCACCCGGTGGGCCGGCATTTCATTCAGGTCTGCACCACCTCACCCTGCAACATCTGCGGCGCCGAGGACGTGGTGAAGGCGCTCCTGGCGGCGAGCGGCTGCGGCGAGCTCGGCGCCACGAGCCCCGACGGCCGGTTCACCGTCATCGAGGTCGAATGCCTCGGCGCCTGCGGGTTTCCGACGCCCATCCTCGTGGACGACGACTTCATCGAGAACGTTACGCCCGACACTGTGGCGGGCATCCTGCAGAGGTATCCGTAATGGGCTTTCCGCATCCGAGCCACCCCAAGGAGACGGTCCTGCTCTCCCAGTACTTCGGGGACGCCGAGGCGCGTACCTACGACGGATGGCGTGCGCGTGGCGGCTACGAGGCGCTTCGGAAGGCGCTCGGAATGTCGCGCGAGGCGATCATCGAGGAGGTGAAGGCCTCAGGGCTGCGCGGCCGTGGCGGGGCCGGGTTTCCGACCGGGCTCAAATGGTCGTTCATGCCGAAGGAGGTCGTGAAGCCGCACTATCTCGTGTGCAACGCCGACGAGTCCGAGCCCGGCACGTTCAAGGACCGCGAGATCATGCGGTGGACGCCGCACGCGCTGATCGAGGGCTGCGCCATCGCGGCGTACGCCATCGGCGCGGAGCGCTGCTACATCTACATCCGGGGGGAATTCACGGAGCCCTGGAAGGTCATGTCGGCCGCGGTCGCGCAGGCGTATGCGGCCGGCGCGCTCGGGGCCGACGCGCTGGGCAGCGGCAAGCGGGTGGATATGGTGCTTCACCGGGGCGCGGGCGCGTACATCTGCGGCGAGGAGACCGCGATGATGAACTCGATCGAAGGGAAGCGCGGCAACCCGCGCATCAAGCCGCCGTTCCCGGCGGTCGCGGGGCTCTTCGGCATGCCGACCACCATCAACAATGTCGAGACGCTGAGCGCCGTGCCGCACGTGCTCAACCGCGGCGCCGCGTGGTACAAGGCGCTCTGCTTGAGCAACCCCAAGAGCACCGGGACCAAGCTGATCTCGATCTGCGGCCACATCCAGCGCCCCGGCAACTACGAGGTCACCATGGGCACACCGCTCAAGGAGATCCTCTACGACATGGCCGGCGGGCCCAGGCCGGGCCGCACCTTCAAGGCGATCATCCCCGGGGGCAGCTCCGTGCCGATCATGACCCGGGAGGAAGCCGAAGCGGCGCTCTTCGACTATGAAGGCATCGTGGAGCGAGGCTCCATGCTCGGCTCGGCGGGGATGATCGTCATGGACGACACCACCGACATGGTGTACCAGATCTGGCGCCTGGCGCGCTTCTATGCCCACGAAAGCTGCGCCCAGTGTACGCAGTGCCGCGAAGGCACGGCCTGGACCACGAGAATCCTGGAGCGCATCCTCGCCGGCAAGGGCAAGCCGGAGGATTTTCAGCTCCTCCTCGACCTCTCCGAAAACATGACGGGCAAGACGATCTGCGTCCTGAGCGACTCCTGCGCGGCGCCGGTCGTCAGCGGCATTCAGAAGTTCCGCTCCGAATTCGAGGCCTACATCGCCGGGGCGCGCGAGCCGGCGCTCGCGGCGGTCTGAGCCTCGTCACCTGGGAAGACCGATGGCCGAAGAACTGGTCAGTGTGACGATCGACGGCATGCCCGTCAGCGTGCCGAAGGGCACCTCGATCATCGAGGCGGCCAAGCAGGCGGGCGTGCTGGTGCCGCACTACTGCTACCATCCCTCGCTGCCGAGCCCGGCCGTGTGCCGCATGTGTCTCGTCGAGGTGGAGAAGGCGCCGAAGCTGCTCCCCGCCTGCGTGACGACGGTGGCCGAAGGTCAGGTCGTGCACGTCAACAGCGCCAACGCGAAGAAGGCCCGCGAGGGCGTCCTGGAATTTCTGCTGATCAATCATCCGCTCGACTGTCCGATCTGCGATCAATCCGGCGAATGCGAGCTGCAGGATTACGTGTTCCAGGAGGGCCGCGCCGGCACCCGCTACGCGGAGTACGCCAAGCGCTACAACCCGGTCGAGGATTTCGGCCCAGACATCCTGTACGTCCCGAATCGCTGCATTCTCTGCACCCGCTGTGTCCGGTTCATGGAGGACGTCGCCGACGAGCCCGTGCTCAACGTGAGTGAGCGCGGCGACCGTGCCTATATCGGCATCAGCGAAACGCAAAGGCTCGACCACGCGTGGGCGGGCAACGTCGTGGATCTGTGCCCCGTCGGCTCGCTGCTCTCGAAAGATTTCCTGCACAAGGCGCGCGCCTGGGATCTCGACAAGACGGCCAGCGTCTGCCCCGGCTGTACCCAGGGCTGCAACATCAACATCGACACGCGCGACGAGGTCGTCGTCCGAATCCGGCCGCGGCCGAATCTCGAAGTCAACCGGCATTTCATCTGTGACTACGGCCGGTCGAACTACCGCTGGCTCAACCGCGGCGACCGCATCGAAGCCCCGCTCGTGCGCGACGGCGGGCGGCACGTCGCGACCGATTGGGACACGGCGCTGGCACGGTTGGAACAGGTGCTGCGTGGCGCCTCCGGCTCGGCCGTGGTGCTCGCCTCGGGGCGGGCCTCGACCGAGTCGCTCGGTCTGGTGCGCCGACTGGTCGACGGCTTCGACGTGACCGCGGCCGTGCAGGTCCCGATCGGCGAGGAAGCTCCGCTTCCCGGAATTCCGAACCTGGCGCTCCGCCGGGAGCGCGCGCCCAACCTGGCGGGCGCCGAGCTGCTCGGATACACGCCTCACTGGGAAGCGGCCATGCGCCAGGTGCTCTCCGCGGCCGTGGTGATCGTCCTCGACGCGGATCTCAATCCCGCCGACGAAGCCGCGCTCGCCGCCGCACCCGGACTCGTGGTCATCCTGGGAACCGTGTTCGCCGAAGCGCTGCGGAACGCCGAGCTGGTGCTGCCGGTCACGACGATGGCGGAGGAGAACGGCACGTACGTCAACCGCGACCGTCGCCTGCAGCGCTATCAGCAGGCCAGGTCGCAGCCTGGAATGGCGCGGCCGGCCTGGTGGGTGGCCGGGGAGGTCCTCGCCGGACCCGGCCCGAGCGCCGATGCCCCCTCGACGGCAGCCGAGGCGTTCGAGCTCCTTGCCGAGCGGTGGCCAATCTTCGCCGGCATCAGCCATGCCGACCTCGGCTTCACGGGACGGGTGCTCGGGCGCGCTGGCATCGCCGCGTCCGCCCCGACCGAGGGCGCGGCACGATGACGCCGGAGATGAAAGGTTTCATTCTCCTGAGCGTCCTCAAGATGCTCTTCGTCTTCACCGTCATCATGATCGGTGTGGCGCTGCTCACGCTCATGGAGCGAAAGGTCAGCGCTTGGATGCAGAACCGCCGCGGGCCCAATCGGGTCGGGTGGGCCGGACTGCTGCAGCCGGCGGCCGATGGGCTCAAGAACATCCTGAAGGAAGAGACCTACCCGGCCGTGGCGAACCGGTGGCTGTTCCTGCTCGCGCCGGCGCTCTCGTTCATCCCCGCGCTGCTGCTCTCCGCGGTCATTCCGTTCGCCGCCCCGCTCCCGGTCGATCTCGACTTCACGCTGGGCCCGCTCGGCCGTTTTGCCTATCACGGGGCGATGCCGATGGTAGTGGCGGACGTGCCGATCGGGTTTCTCTTCGTCCTGGCCATCAGCTCGATGGGCGTGTACGGTATCGCCCTCGCGGGGTGGAGCTCCAACAGCAAATACGCGCTCCTGGGCGGACTTCGCGCCTGCGCGCAGATGATTTCGTACGAGGTGGCCATGGGCCTGAGCCTCATTCCCGTGCTCCTCATGAGCGGGAACGTGAGCTTCGCGGCCATCATCGGTGACCAGCAGGCCGGACTCTGGTACGTCCTGCCGCTCTTCCTGTCGTTCTTCGTCTTCCTCATCTCCGGGTTCGCGGAGACCAATCGGCTGCCGTTCGACCTGCCCGAGGCGGAATCCGAGCTGATCGCGGGCTATCACACCGAGTACAGCGCGATGAAGTTCTCGTTCTTCTTCATCGCCGAATACGCCAACGTCGTGACCGTGTGCGCCATGGTGACCACCCTGTTCTTCGGTGGCTGGGACATCCCGGGGCGCTGGGACGAGCAGGGCGGGGTGCTGCAGACCCTCGCGACCGGCGGCTTCTTCTTCCTCAAGCTGATGTTCTGGATCTTCTTCGTGATGTGGATTCGGTGGACCCTGCCACGGTTCCGGTACGATCAGCTCATGGCGCTCGGCTGGAAGGTGCTGATGCCCATCGCGCTGGCCTACATCATGGTGATCTGCACCGCCATCTACGGCATCGAGCACGTCGCGGGGATCACCGACCCCAAGCTTCGCTCGCTCGCGCTGTTCGGCGTGAACGTGGTGGTGGCGCTGCTGGTCTTCGGACTGCTGGACAGCGGTGTCTTCATCAAGGGGTCCAACCGGCGGCAGCAAACCTCCAAGGCGCTCGTCAAGCGCGCCACGGTGACGGGCTGATGGCAATCGGCGTCAAGGTCATGAAGCGCCCCGAGCGCGAGGTCAGCTACGTGCGGGCCACGCTCAAGGGCATGGCGCTCACCTTCAAGCACATGTTCGAGCCGAAGGTGACGATGCAGTACCCGGAGGAGAAGAGCACCACCGAGTGGAGCATCTCCCAGCGCTGGCGGGGCACGCACCGCATGCTCACCGACGAGCAGGGCCGCTCCAAGTGCGTCGCGTGCGGGCTCTGCCCGCAGATCTGTCCCTCCAACTGCATCAAGCTGGTCCCCGGCGAAGACGAGCACGGGAACCGCTATCCGCTCATCTACGAGATCGACGAGTTCCGCTGCATCTTCTGCGGGTACTGCCAGGAGGTCTGTCCCGAAGAGGCCATTCACGTCGGGGTGCACTTCGAGAACGCGGAGTACAGTCGCGCGCGGTTCGTCTACGATCTCGAGCGGCTCCAGTCGCAGACCCACGCGGTCTCCACCCTGTGGGATCCGACCGACGCCAGGGGCGAGTAGATGACGCAGACCATCTTCTACGTCTTCGCCACCTTCGCGGTCGTGTCGGCGGCGCTCTGCATCCTGCAGCGGAGCCCGGTCAGCGCCGCGCTCTGGCTGGTGTCCACGATGTTCTCGCTGGCCGCCATCTATGTGCTGCTGGGCGCGCAGTTCATCGCCGCCATCCAGGTGCTGGTCTACGCCGGCGCCGTCATGGTGCTGTTCCTGTTCGTGATCATGCTGCTCAATCTGGGGAACGCCGCGTCGGATCTCCGGGGCCCCTCGAGCGTGGCGGCCGCCGTGGTCATCGTCGGGCTGCTGGTGATCGAGCTCTTCGCGCTGTGGCGGTATACGCCGCGCCGGCTCGCGAGCGAAATCTCCCAGGCCCCCGCCTTCGCCGATCCCGCCTCGATGTTCGCGGCGGGTCAGCTCGCCCAGCAGGAGGCGGCCGCGCGGGGAGTCGTCGGCGGCATCGCCGCGCCGCTCTTCCAGGTCTACCTCGTTCCCTTCGAGATCACCTCGATCCTGCTGCTCGCGGCCATCGTCGGCGCGGTCGTCCTCGCCAAGCGGAACGCCTGATGCTGCTCGGACCTTCCCTCGGCCTGTCCGCCATCCTGTTCAGCCTCGGGGTGGCGGGAGTGCTCCTCCGTCGAAACGCCATCGTGCTGTTCATGTGCATCGAGCTCATGCTCAACGCCGTGAACCTGACCTTCGTGGCGCTCGCGCAGCTCTACGGGGCCAGCGGGTACATCATGGTGTTCTTCGTCATGACGGTGGCCGCGGCCGAGGCGGCCGTCGGTCTGGCCATCATTCTCGCCATCTTCCGACACAAGCAGTCGGTCGACCTCCAGAACATCAACCTGCTGCAGGGCTGATGAACTTCTCCAGCATGGTGTGGCTCGCCGTGGCGCTCCCGCTCGCGGGGTTCCTGGTGAACGGCGCGCTCGCGCTCTGGCGACCCCGCGCCAAGGCCGCGGTGTCGGTGGTCGGCCCGGGCGTCTTGCTTGCCGCGTTCGTCGTCTCCGTCGGCGTGTTCCTCGAGCTCTGGCGGGAGGCGCCGCACGCGCCCACCATCGTGAAGCTCTGGTCCTGGCTGCCGGTGGACCGGCTGCAGGTGGATCTGGCGTTCCAGGTCGACCAGCTCTCCGCGGTCATGCTCCTGATCGTCACTGGGGTCGGCAGCTTGATCCACCTGTTCAGCGTGGGCTACATGAAAGAGGATGCCGGATACGCCCGCTACTTCGCGTATCTGAACCTCTTCGTGGTGTTCATGCTGGTGCTGGTGCTGGGCTCGAGCTTCCCGGTGATGTTCATCGGCTGGGAGGGCGTGGGACTCTGCTCCTACCTGCTCATCGGGTTCTGGTTCACCGAAAAGGCCAATGCCGATGCCGGCAAGAAGGCCTTCATCATGAACCGGATCGGCGATTTCGGGTTTCTGGTCGCCATGTTCTTCGTGTGGCGTACCTTCGGGAGCCTGGACTTCGCCTTCGTCAGCGAGCACGCAAGCGATCTGCTCACCCCGGGCGGCGCGATCGTGACGGCGATCACGCTGTTCCTGTTCCTGGGATGCACCGGCAAGTCGGCCCAGATCCCGCTCTACACCTGGCTTCCCGACGCGATGGCCGGCCCCACGCCGGTCTCGGCGCTGATCCACGCGGCGACGATGGTCACCGCCGGGGTCTACCTCGTCGCGCGCACCAACGTCCTGTTCGCGCTGGCGCCGGTGTCCAGCACGGTGGTCGCGGGCATCGGAGCGGTCACGGCACTCTTTGCAGCCACGATCGGCCTTCGTCAGTACGACATCAAGAAGGTGCTGGCATACTCCACCGTCTCGCAGCTCGGCTACATGTTCCTGGGCGTGGGGACGGGGGCGTACGTCTCGGGTGTCTTTCACCTGGCCACCCATGCCTTCTTCAAGGCGCTGCTCTTCCTCGGCGCGGGGAGCGTCATCCACGCGATGCACCACGCGTATCACGCCACCCACTCGCACGACGATGCGCAGGACATGCGCAACATGGGTGGTCTGCGGCGCTACATGCCGGTGACGTTCGCCCTGATGATGATCGCAACGCTGGCGATCGCCGGCATCCCGCCGTTCTCGGGCTTCTTCTCGAAGGACGAGATTCTGGCGGCCGCGTTCGCGCGCGGGGCCGCCCAGCCGATCTTCTATGCCTTCTACGCCATGGGCGTGGTGGCGGCGCTGCTCACGGCGTTCTACATGGCCCGGCTGATGGCCATGACCTTCCTGGGCGACAATCGCACCGGAGAGCAGGAGCGCGGGCACCTGCACGAGGCGCCCTGGATCATGACCGGCCCGCTCGTGGTGCTCGGCGTCCTCAGTGCGATCGGCGGCGCGATGAACCTGCCGCACCTCGTCGGCGGCCACGCCGCGCTGGAGCGCTGGCTGGAGCCGGTGATGGAGCCCGGGCTCCGGTTCACCGGACTGGTGATGCCCTCGGGCTCGACCGAGTACCTCCTGGTCGGCGCCGCGGTGGCCATCGGCGCCCTGGGACTCGTCCTCGGGTTTCGCACCACGCTCGGCCGGCCCACGCTGCCGGCCCGGATCGCGCCCGTGGACACCGGTCTGGCGCTGGTGCTCAACCGGAAGTATTACGTGGACGAGCTCTACGACGCGCTCATCGTGCGGCCCATCGGCTGGATTTCCAGGGCGGTGCTCTGGCGCGGCGTGGACCAGCGCATCGTGGATGGGCTGGCCGTCAACGGCTCGGCCTGGCTGTCACGCCTGGCCGGGGGCGGCCTCCGATTGCTGCAGACGGGGCAGGTGGGCGTGTACGTGGTGCTGTTCCTGGTGGGCGCGCTCTGGATTCTTCGTTCGGTGATCGCCCGATGAGCGCCTTTCTCGATTCCATCGGCTACGCGCAGTGGATCCTGCACGCGCTCGTCCTGCTCCCGCTGATCGGGGTGGTCCCGGTGATGCTGGGGAATGAGCGCTCCGCCAAGTGGACGGCGCTGGGCGTGACGACGCTCGAGTTCGTGCTGTCGACCGGGCTCTGGTGGTCGCTCGACCTCGGCACCGGCCAGCTGCAGCTCCTCTCCAACACGCCGTGGATCGCGAGCTGGGGGATCGGTTATCGGGTCGGCCTCGATGGCATCTCGCTGGTGATGGTGCTGCTGACCACGGTGCTGATGCCGCTGAGCGTGCTCGGCAGCTGGCACTACATCACGAACCGGGAGCGCGGCTTCTACGCGTTGATGCTGACGCTCCTGACGGGGCTCGTCGGCGTGTTCATCGCGCTGGATCTCTTCCTGTTCTACGTGTTCTTCGAGGTCATGCTGATTCCGATGTATTTCATCATCGGGATCTGGGGCGGGACCAATCGACTGTACGCGGCGCTCAAGTTTTTCGTGTACACCATGGCCGGCTCGCTGCTGATGCTGGTGGCCATCGTGGTGCTCGTGTGGCGGGTGCAGAGCGCCACGGGGCTGCTCTCCTTCTCCTACGATCACCTGCTGGCGAATGCGTACGCGGTGGGCGGGGCGGCCCCCTGGCTGTTCGCCGCCTTCGCGCTGGCCTTCGCCATCAAGGTGCCGATCTTTCCGTTCCACACCTGGCTGCCCGACGCGCACGTCGAAGCCCCGACGGCCGGCAGCGTGCTGCTGGCGGGCGTGATGCTCAAGATCGGGACGTATGGCTTTCTCCGGTTCGCCGTGCCGTTCTTTCCGCAGGTCGCGTTCAGCCCGGCCGTGAGCGCCCTCGTGGTGACTCTCGCGGTCATCGGCGTCATCTACGGCGCCCTGGTGGCGCTGGTGCAGCCGGATATCAAGAAGCTGGTCGCGTACTCGTCGGTGAGCCACCTTGGGTTCGTCATGCTCGGGATCTGGGGCGGCACGATGCAGAGCGTGCAGGGCTCGCTGATGGTCATGATCAGCCACGGGTTCTCGACCGGCGCGTTGTTCCTCCTCATCGGGATGCTGTACGAGCGCCGGCATACCCGGTTGATCGAGGATTACGGGGGGATCGCGCGGGTGGTGCCGGTGTTCAGCCTCGTGCTGACCGTCGTCGCGCTGTCGTCGATCGGGCTCCCGGGACTGAACGGGTTCGTCGGGGAGTTCCTCGTGCTGCTCGGCAGCTTCGCCGCGTTCCCGTGGGCCACCGGCATCGCGACCACCGGCGTGATCTTCGCCGCCGCCTACCTGCTGTGGGCGCTGCAGCGCATGATCTTCAATCGCCTGGACGATCGAGAGAACGAGCACCTCCGCGATCTGAGCCCGCGCGAGCTCGCGGTCATGCTTCCGCTGGTCGCCGGTATCGTGTGGCTCGGCCTGTACCCGGCCCCCGTGCTTCGCCGGATGGAGCCTGCCACTCGACGGTACCTGGAGGCAGTCACGCCGCGCTCGCACGCGGCGCCTCAGGCGACGCTGGGAGCGGCGCCTCGCGTGGAGACCCCGCGATGAACCGCCTGGATCTGACGACCCCGTGGGGCGTCACGGTCGCGCTGCTCCCCGAGGTGCTGCTGTCCGGCTGGGCGCTCGTCGTGCTGCTCGTGGTGAGCTGGCGGCATCGGACGGCGGAGGACAGCCGGTTGGCCGGGTGGCTCAGCTTTGCCGGCGTGGTGCTGAGCGGGGCGGGGCTGGCGGCCCTGTGGGTGAACGGGGTGGTGCCCGACGGTTTGGCGCAGATGGTGGCGCTCGATCCGTTCCGCTACGCCGTCGCCGCCATCGCGCTCGTCAGTGCCGGCGCCACGATCCTGCTGTCGCTCGGCTACCTCGAGCGCGAGCGACTGCTGGCTCCCGAGTACTACCCGCTCATCCTGCTCGCCACGGCGGGCATGATGTTCCTCGGTGGCGCCGAGGATCTGATCGTCCTCTTCCTCGGGCTGGAGGTCATGTCCGTGGCGGTGTACGTGCTGGCGGGATTCAATCGCGCCAGCGCGTTCAGCGGCGAGGCCGCGCTCAAGTACTTTCTGATCGGCGCGTTCGCGTCTGGTTTTCTGCTCTACGGTATCGCGCTCGTCTACGGCGCCACGGGCACCACCAATCTGTCCCTCGCCGGCGCCCAGCTCTCGGGAAAGACGCTGCCCCTGATGGCTGCGCTGGGTCTCGGACTGCTGCTGATCGGCTTCGGGTTCAAAGTCGCCGCGGTTCCGTTTCACATGTGGGCGCCGGACGTCTACGACGGTTCCCCGACGCCGGTCACCGGGTTCATGGCCACCGGCGTCAAGGCGGCGGCGTTCGCGGCGCTCGTGCGGGTGCTGATGGAGGCGTTTCCGTCGGCGCTGAGCGTCTGGCAGCCCATCGTCGCCGGCCTGGCCATCGCCTCGATGGTGCTCGGCAACTTCGTCGCGCTCGCCCAGCGGCCGCTCAAGCGGATGCTGGCCTACAGCTCGGTGGCGCACGCGGGGTACCTCCTCACCGCCGTGTGGCCCGGGAGCCAGGCCGGCGCCGGTGCGGTGCTCCTCTATCTCCTGGCGTACAGCCTCACCACGCTGGCCAGCTTCGGCATCCTGGCCGCGCTGGGCCGCGGCGGTGAGCGGGATGTGACGCTCGACGACGTCGCGGGGCTGGCGACGACGCGCCCGTGGCTCGCGTTCGGGATGGCGGTCTGCATGCTCTCCCTGCTCGGGTTTCCGGGCACGTTCGGGTTCATCGGCAAGTGGTACATCCTGAGCGCGGTGGTCGCCGAGCGCCACTACATCCTCCCGGTCATCCTCGTGCTCACGAGCGTGGTGAGCGCGGGATACTATCTGCCCGTCATCATGGCGATGTACATGCGGCCGGCTCCGTCGGGCCAGCGCCACGTCGCCGTGCGCCTGGCGCCGGCAGCCGCGGGTGCGGTGGCGCTCACGGTGGCGGCAGTCCTGGCATTCGGCGTCTGGCCGGTCGGGCTGCTCGACGTGGCCGGCCAGAGCGCCGCGACCCTGACGCAGACCGGCGTGCCGATCGCCGGGCCATGAGCCGGCCACGCCGGGTCTGATGCAGGCTCCCAAGTCGATCTTCCGACAATACGACGTCCGTGGTCTCGTGGGTACCGAGCTCACCCCGGAGCTCGCCCACGGCCTGGGTCGCGCCTTTGCCACGCTGGCTTTCGAGCGCCTCGGTCGTGCGCCGGTCGTCGCCGTCGGGCGCGACAACCGTCCATCCGGCGAAGAGCTCGCCCGCGGCGTTCGCCGCGGTATCGTGGAGGCGGGAGGTACGGCGCTCGACGTCGGCGTCCTCCCGACGCCCGCGCTCTATTTCGGCGTCGTCGCCCTGGCGGCGGATGCGGGCGTGCAGGTGACCGGGTCACACAACCCGCCCGAGTTCAACGGCTTCAAGATGGTGCTCGCCGGCGATGCCTTTCACGGCGCGGACATCCTCGCGCTGTGGGAGATCATCGTCACCGAGCGCTGGCGGAGCGAGTCGGGGCACGAGTCGAGCGACGGGTCGGTGCTCGAGCGCTACCGCGACGGGATCATCAGCCGTCACCAACTGGCCCGGCCGGTCCGGGTTGTCGTGGACTGCGGCAACGGGGCGGGGAGCCTGATCGCGGTCTCGACCCTCCGCGGACTCGGCGCCGAGGTGACACCGCTCTTCTGTGAGTCGGACGGCACGTTCCCCAACCATCATCCCGACCCCACCGTCCCGGAAAACCTGCGGGACCTCCAGGCCGAGGTGCGACGCACGGGCGCCGAACTCGGCCTCGCCTTCGACGGCGACGCGGACCGGATCGGCGCGGTGGACGAGACCGGCGCAATCATCTACGGTGACCAGCTCCTCGTGATTCTCGGCCGGGATGCAGTCCGGCGCTTCGGGCCCGGCACGCCGGTGATCTTCGACGTGAAGTGCTCCGAGGTGCTGCCGGCCGCGCTGACCCGAGCGGGCGCCCGCCCCGTCATGTGGAAGACCGGACACTCGCTCATCAAGGCCAAGATGAAGGAGCTGGAGGCGCCGCTGGCCGGCGAGATGAGCGGGCACATGTTCTTTGGCGGCGACTATCACGGCTTCGACGACGCTCTGTTCGCCGCCGCCCGGCTGTTGGAGATCGTGAGCGGCCGGGCGTTCGGCCTCGCCACGCACCTCGCCGACCTGCCGGCCACCACCGCCACGCCGGAGATCCGGGTCGATGTCGCCGAGGAGCACAAGTTCGCGCTCGTCGAGCGTGCCGTCGCCCATTTCTCGCCGCGCTATCCGGTCAACACGATCGACGGAGTCCGCATCACCTTTCCGGACGGCTGGGGACTGCTGCGCGCCTCCAATACCCAGCCCATTCTCGTGCTGAGGTTCGAGGCCTCGGATGCGCGCTCACTCGACGCCGCCCGCAGCGAAGTCGTGGCCTGGCTCGCGGGGCAGGGCGTCCGGGCCTAGCGGGTGTCGCGACGCGGTCGCCGGGTCGCGGCCATACTGGCGGCCCTGGTCGTGCTGCTTTTCGCGGGGCGCTGGACCGCCGTCGTGCTCGCCGATCGCTGGTGGGCCGCGGAGACCTCGCCCGCCGCGGCGGCGTTCCTGACGGATTGGGCCATTCTGCGCGCCTCGCTCAAGCTGCTGGGCATGGCGGTGGGGGCGGCGTGGTTCATCGGCCATCTGCTCGCCGTTTACCGGGCGGTGGGCTCCATCCAGGTGCGTCGCCACGTGGCCAACCTGGAGATCCGCGAAGCGCTGCCGGCGGGGTCGCTGGTGGCGGTGGTCGTCGCCGTGGGCGCCCTGTTCGGCTTGGTGGTGGGTCGTGGCGCCGCGGACCACGTGAACCAGGTGGCCCTCGCGTGGCAGGGCGTGAGCTTCGGCGCGACCGAGCCGCTGCTGCAGCGCGATATCGGCTTGTACGTGGCGCAGGTGCCGCTCTGGCGCGCGCTGCACGACTTCTGCTTCCTCCTCGTCATCCTCGGGCTGGGTCTGGTCTTCGGCCTCTACCTCGTGGTCGGTGCCGTACGCTGGCTGGACGGCCGCCCGGCCATCAACAGCCACGCGCGCATTCACCTCGGCTGGCTCCTCGTCGCGCTCGCCCTGACGCTGATGTGGGGGCACCTGCTCGAGCCATTCACGCTGGTGGCCGGGTTCGACGGCATTCCCGATCGTGCCATGTGGCGGGCGACGATTCTCGTGGCGCAGCTGCTGGCGGGCGTCGCGCTGGCGACAGCGGTGCTGTCGGCCATGTGGGCGCTTCGGGCGAGACACGCGCTGGCGGCCGCGGGGTGGATCGTCCTGCCGCTCGCCTCGCTGGTCGGACACTGGATGGTGCCCGCGGCGCTCGGCGGGGAAGGGGAGCCGGTGGCCGAGCAACGCACGCTCGACCAGTTCGAGCGGCAGGCATATGGCTTGGAGGCGCTCGGAGAGCTCACGGGATCGGGCGGCAGTCGGGCGGCTGCGCCGACGCTGCCGTCGCTGTGGAGCGGCCCGATGGCCCGACGACTGCTCTCGTCCGACTCGACCGACGTCATCTCGGTGGACCCGGCACTGCTGCCGATCGCCGGGCGGCCGCATCCCGTCTGGCTCGCCACGCGGGCGTTGCCGAGCGGGCACGTCGTCGTGACCGCGCTCGCCGACGATCGCACCGGCCCCGGTGGCGAAGGACTCTTCTATCGCTCGCAGGATTCGGTGCCGCAGCCCTTTCCCACCCCGATGCTGGACCTGGGCCCGAGCGCGTACCATGGTCAGGCCCCGGCGTACCGGATCGGCGGGGACGACGCGCCGGGCGTAGCGCTGCAGTCCTGGCCGCGCCGCGTCCTCCTCGCCTGGGCGCTTCAGGCCCCCGAGCTGCTCGGGCCGGTCGCAGGAGACTCGCGCGTGGACTGGGCGCTCTCGCCGCAACGCCGGCTCGCGCGGTTGGCGCCGTTCGCCAGCTGGGGCGAGCCGATCGCACGCGTGATCGACGGCGAGCTGGTGTGGCTGGTGGACGGCTACGTTCCGGCGGAGGCCTTCCCCCTGTCCCGCCGCATCGAATGGAACGGTCGAGTCGTCGCCGGGCTTCGCCCTGCGCTGCTGGCCACGGTAACGGCACAAGCGGGTGTCACGCGCATATACCTGCGCCCCGGGAGCGACGCGCTGGCGTCCTCGTGGGCCGCGGTGGCCCAGGGCGTCGTCGAGCCGGCATCGGCCATGCCCGAGGCGGTGTGGAGCGCCGCGCCGTATCCGGACGAGCTCTTCAGGGTGCAGGCACGCCAGATCGAACGGTCCGTCCGCCGGCTGATCGGTTCCCTCGGCGGGCGCGGCGTCGCCGACCCGGCGGATCTGCCACGCAGCGTCAGCAGCTGGGCGCATGACACGAGCGGGCTCGAGCTCACCGTCGCCTACGAGCGACCGGGAGAGCGCCGTCTGGGCGCGCTCCTCATCGCCGGCCACGGCGAGGAGCGCGATGCGCTGCGACTGGTGCGGTTCGACTCCGCCAGCGCGCTGCCTTCGCGCGGCGCGCTCGAGAGTCGGTGGGACCGCTTTCCCTCCTTTGATGCGCTTCGGGACTCGATCGGTGAGGACGGCGGCAAGATCGAGCGCGGACCGGTGCGGTTCGACCTCTCGCCGCACGGCGTGGTGGCCTACCAGTCGCACTTCGCCGGACCGACGGCCGGCCGGGTGTCACTGGCGTGGGTGACCGTCGCGTCGGGTGATCGGCAAGGCGCCGGGCGGAATCTGGCGGAAGCCTGGAGCAATCTTCTAGGCGCCACCGTCCCCACACTCGCGGGCCAGACGCAGTCCACACGGATCGAGGAGGCGCGCCGGCTGCTGCTCCGGGCCGACTCGGCCCTCCGCGCAGCAGACTGGAGCGCCTTCGGCCGCGCGTGGTCGGGGTTGCGCAATGCACTCGGCGCACCGTCGGACTCGGCCCGCCGATGAGCTTGATCGCCTGCGGAGCCCGGACTACCTTCGGGGGCTTTGCCCCCGGGAGGCCGGGCTGAAGACCGCGGTACTGGCCCTCGGGGGCAACGCGCTCGCCCGGGCGGGCGAGCCGGCCACGGTCGCGAACCAGTTTCGGCACGCGCGCGAGAGCATGGGGCCCGTGGTCGAGCTGGCGCGCGCGGGATGGCAGATCGTCTTGGTGCACGGCAACGGGCCGCAGGTCGGCGACGAGCTGATGCGCAACGAGGCGGCGCGCCGAGCGGTCGAGCCGCTGCCGCTGGGCGTGCTCGTGGCGGAGACGGCCGGCTGGATCGGGTACATGCTGCAGCAGTCGCTGCAGAACGCGCTCGAAGCCGCACGGGTCCGGCGCGACGTGATCACCATCATCACGCAGACGCTCGTCGACCGGTACGATCCCGCGCTCGGACGGCCGACCAAGCCCATCGGCCACGCGCTCGGGGAAGCCGAGGTCACCCGCCTCCGCGAGGCGGGCCGCGCGGTTGGGCGCGACGGGGCCGGCGTCTGGCGCCGGATGGCGACGAGCCCGGTGCCCCTCGGCGTGGTCGAGCTCCCGGTGGTCAAGCGCCTGATGACCGACGGCACCATCGTCATCGCCGCGGGCGGTGGTGGGCCGCCCGTGTACGCCGACCCGCTGCTCGGGCTCGAGGGCGTCGACGCGGTCGTCGACAAGGACCGGGTGGCGAGCATGCTGGCCCGCCAGCTCGAGGCCGAGGTGCTCATGATCCTCACCAACGTGGACGCGGTCTTCGAGGGTTGGGGCACCCCGGCGGCGCGGCCGATTCGCCGCATGAGCGTCGCCCAGGCCGAGGCCATGATGGCGGCAGGCGGCCTCGACGAAGGCGGGATGCGGCCGAAGATCGAGGCCGCCGCCGACTTCGTCCGGGCGGGCGGGCGTCGCGCCATCATCGCCCAGCTGAGCGGCGGTCCCGCCGCCCTCCGCGGCGAAACCGGAACGACCATTACGGGGGAACCGTGAACCTGCACGAGTACCAGGCGCGCGCGCTGCTGAAGGCCGTGGGTGTTCCGATGTTCGAGGGCGACGTCGCGTCGACGCCGACCGAGGCCGAAGCCATCGCCCGTCGGATCGGTGGCACCGTGGTCATCAAGGCGCAGGTGCATGCCGGCGGCCGCGGCAAGGCCGGCGGCGTCAAGCTCGCCCGCAACCCCGCGGAGGCCGCCGACGAGGCCGCGCAGATTCTCGGCATGACGATCAAGGGGCTCACCGTGCACAAGGTGCTCGTGGTGCCCGCCGCGGAGATCGCCACCGAGAGCTACGTCGGACTCATCATGGACCGCGAGACGCAGCGGCCGGTGTTCATGGTGAGCAGCGCGGGCGGTGTGGACATCGAGGAAGTGGCGGCCAAGACTCCCGAGAAGATCGTGCGGCTGCCGGTCGATCCCACCAACGGCCTCTTCCCGCACCAGGCGCTGCGGCTCGCGTTCGTGCTGTATCGGGATTTCGCCCAGGTGAAGGCCGCCGCCAAAATTATGGAGCAGCTATACGCGGCATTCGTGAGTAACGGCGCCTCGCTCGCGGAGATCAACCCGCTGGTGACCACCCCCGATGGCCGCGTCCTCGCCCTCGATGCCAAGGTCGTCATCGACGACAACGAGCTGTTCTGGCGTCCCGACCTCGGCGTGCTCCGCGACGACTCCGCCGAGGAGCCGAGCGAGGCCGCGGCGCGGCGCGCCAACCTGTCGTTCATCAAGCTCGACGGCAACGTCGGCTGTGTGGTGAACGGCGCCGGGCTGGCCATGGCCACGATGGACCTGGTCAAGTACTACGGCGGGGAGCCCGCCAACTTCCTCGACATCGGCGGCAGCTCGAGCCCGGAGAAGGTCATCAACGCCCTCAAGATCATCACCGCCGACCCCCACGTGAAGGCGATCCTCTTCAACATCTTCGGCGGGATCACCCGGACCGACGACGTGGCCAACGGCATCGTCGCCGCCACCAGGCAGTTCAAGGTGAACGTGCCCATCGTCATTCGCCTTACCGGCACCAACGAGAACGAAGCAATCCGGATCCTCGAGGGCGTGGGCATGCGCGCGCTGAGCGACATGGATCAGGCGGTGCAGCAGGTGGTGGCGCTGGCCAAGGCGGCCGCATGAGCATCTTCGTCGATCGCTCTACGCGTCTCGTCGTGCAGGGAATCACGGGGCGGGAAGGCTCCTTCCACGCCCGGCAGATGCTGGACTACGGAACGGCGCTCGTCGCGGGTGTCACGCCGGGGAAGGGTGGGCAGACGTTCGAGGGCAAGGTTCCGGTGTTCAACACCGTGGACGAGGCCGTAAGAGCCACCGGGGCCAACGCGTCGGTGATCTACGTGCCGCCGATGGCCGCGGCGGCCGCGGTCATCGAGGCGGCGGACTCGGGGCTGCCCCTCATCGTGTGCATCACCGAAGGCATTCCGGTCATGCACATGAGCCGCGCGATGCCGTTCGTCCGGAGCCGGGGCGTCCGCCTCATCGGACCGAACTGTCCGGGGCTGATCGCGCCGGGGGCGCGCGCCAAGGTGGGCATCATCCCCGGCAACATCTGCGCTCCCGGACGGGTCGGCATGGTGTCCCGGAGTGGCACGCTGACGTACGAGGTGGTCAACCACCTGACGCGGGCGGGCATCGGCCAGAGCACGTGCGTCGGCATCGGCGGCGACCCGATCATCGGCACCAACTTCATCGACTGCCTGCAGGCGTTCCAGGACGACCCCGAGACTGACGCGATTGTCATGATGGGTGAGATCGGCGGTACCGATGAACAGAACGCCGCGGCCTTCGTGAAGGCGCACGTCACCAAGCCGGTCGTCGGCTTCATCGCGGGCCAGACGGCCCCCAAGGGCCGCCGGATGGGTCACGCGGGCGCGATCATCTCGGGATCGTCGGGAACGGCGGAGGAGAAGCTGGCCGCGTTCGAATCGGCGGGGATCGGCATCATGCGCCGTCCGGTGGACGTGATCGAGCAGCTCCGGTCGAAGATGTGAAGCTGCGCGACCCCCGCGACCGGCAACTCTGTCCGGCGCTTGCTCGCCAGCCGCTAAACCATTCAAGCTCGTGGAGGAGTCGTGGCCGAATCGTTGACGCTCGGGATCGTGAAGCCGGACGCCGTGGCCAGCGGCAAGACCGGCAAGATCGTGGCGCACCTGCAGGACGCCGGATTCGTGCTGCGCGCCGCGCGCCTGGTGCGGCTCACGCCGGAGCAGGCGGGAGCGTTCTACGAGGTCCACCGCCAGCGACCGTTCTTCGCGGAGCTCGTGTCCTTCATGACCAGCGGACCGTGTCTGCCGATGGCGCTCGAACGGGCCGACGCGGTCCCGACGCTCCGCACGGTCATCGGGGCTACCGACCCGGCCGAGGCGGCAGCGGGCACCATCCGGAAGCTGTACGCCGAATCGAAGGGCCGGAACGCCATTCACGCATCCGACAGCGACGAGAACGCGGCCCGCGAGGTGGCGTTCTTCTTCACCGAGGGGGAACGGGCCGCGCTGTGGGGGCGCTGAGCCGTGAGCGGTCTCGATACACCGCCGCTTGACCCAAGTTGTTGTCCCAGCTACCTTAAGCGGCTATGCTGCGAGTGGACATTCGGGACCTGCAGCGCGGTCCCGTACGAACGGACGGGCAACTCGGGCCCGACGATCCCGCGTTCGAGGGGTTGGGGCTGGGACTCGATGGACCGGTGTCGGTGCAGGGTCAGCTTCAGGCCACCGGCGACGGCGAATACCTCTGGCGCGGCCATGTGCACGGCGTCGTCCATGGCGAGTGCCGTCGCTGCTTGACGGACGTGCTGGACGAAGTCGATGTCGACGTCGACGCCGCCGTCTTCTCGACCGACCCCGACGCGGCCGACGATCCCGGTTTTTATTCGTTACCCGAGCGCGCCAACAGCATCGACGTCACCGAGATCGTGCGGGAGGAGTTGGCGCTCGCCGCGCACAGCGGCCTGCTGCTCTGCCGGGATGACTGTGCCGGACTCTGTCCCCAGTGTGGGGCGGACTTGAACGCAGGGCCGTGTGCCTGTCACACCACCTCTGCCGAACCTGTTTGAGGACACCATGGCAGTCCCGAAGCGTCGAACCTCGAAATCCCGCAAGCGGCTGAGGCGCGGGCATCACGCGGCGCCGAGCATGGCGACGCAAGCGTGTCCGCGCTGCGGCTCGCCCAAGCTCTCCCATCGCGTGTGCGATTCCTGCGGGTACTACCGCGGCAAGAAGCAGGTCGAGGTCGAGGACGCCTGAGGGTGATTCGCGTCGCCGTAGACGCGATGGGGGGCGACAAGGCACCACAGGCCGAGATCGCCGGGGTGCTCCAGGCCATCGCGAGCCTTCCCGGCGACTTCGTGGTGCAGCTGGTCGGCCGGCCCGAGGTCATCGAGGCTGAGTTGGCCAAGCACGCGGATGTCGACCGCGCCCGGCTCGAGATCCACGAAGCGATGGACGTCATCGGCATGGGCGAGAAGCCGCTGGCGGCGGTGAGGAAGAAGCCCAAATCGAGCGTCGTGGTCGGCCTCACGCTGCAGAAGCAGGGCCGCTCCGACGCTTTTTTGTCGGCCGGCAATACTGGCGCCACCCTTGCCGCCGCCACCGTCCTGCTGGGGTTGCACGACGGCGTCGAGCGGGCCACCGTGGCCACCATCTTTCCGACGGGCGGCGAGCCCGTGCTGGTGCTCGATGGCGGAGCCAATCTCGATTGCTCCGCCAAGGAGCTGGCGGGCTTCGCCTATCTCGGTACCGTATACAGCCGCGACATCCTCGGACGGACCAACCCCGTGGTTGGTCTCCTCAATGTGGGCGAGGAAGAGGAGAAGGGCACCGCGGTCGTGCGCGAGGCCCACCAGCTGCTCAAGCGCTCTCCCCGCCTTCACTACGCCGGCAACATCGAAGGTCGTGACATCCTGCCGGGCCCCCAGCGCCGCATCCACGTCGACGTGGTAGTCTGCGACGGGTTCGTCGGCAACGTGGTGTTGAAATTCTACGAGTCGGCGGCCCGTGTCTTCGTGGGGCTCGTGATGGAGCGCGCACCCGACGTGTTCGAGCGGCCGGCGCTCCGCGAGCTCATGAGCGTGCTCGACTACTCCACGTACGGCGGCGCGCCGCTCCTCGGCGTCCGCGGAGTGTCGATCATCTGTCACGGCGCCTCGAGTCCGAACGCCATCCGGAACGGGATTCGCGTCGCGCTCCAGGCCGTGCGCGCCGACCTCAACGCGCACATCGCGGCCGAGTTCGCGCAGCGCGAGATCGCGGCCCGGGCATGATCGCCCGTCCGTTCGCGGAGCTGGCGAGCGTCGGCGTGGCCGTCCCGCCCGGCGTGCTGACCAACGACGACTTGAGCCGCATGCTCGAGACCTCCGACGCATGGATCGTCGAGCGGACCGGTATCCGCGAACGGCACATCGCGCGGCCCGAGCAGACGGTCGCCATGTTGAGCCACGAGGCCAGCCTCCGCGCGCTCGCCGCCGCGGGTGTCGTCGCGGCCGAGCTCGATGCGATCGTGCTGGCGACGGCCAGTCCCGATCGCTTGCTGCCGTCCACCGCGTGCGACCTCCAGGCGCTGCTCGGCGCCGAGAACGCGGCCGCCTTCGACATCGGCGCCGCCTGTCCCGGGTACCTCTACGCACTCACGGTGGCCGAGGGCCTGATCGCCTCGGGTCAGAGCGAGACGGTGCTCGTGGTCGGCGCGGAGAAGCTGTCGACGATCACCGATTTTGAGGATCGCTCCACCGCCATTCTCTTCGGCGACGGCGCCGGCGCCTCGGTCGTGCGGCGCTCGACACGCCCCGGGCGGGGCATTCTCTCGACATTCATCAAGTCGGACGGGCGGCTCGCGCCGCTCCTGTACCGTCCCGGCGGCGGGTCGCTGGACCCCATCAGCGAACGGGTCGTCTGCGAGCGTTCCCACTACATGAAGATGGCGGGGCGCGAGGTGTTCAAGGCCGCCGTCCTCGCCATGGCCGATGCGTGCGACGAAGCGCTCCGCCGGGCCGGCGTGACGGCCGACCAGATCGACCTGCTGGTCCCCCACCAGGCCAATCTGCGGATCATCGAAGCCACGGCCAAGCACGCGGGCATGCCGATGTCGAAGGTCATGGTGAACGTGGATCGCTACGGGAATACGTCGTCGGCGTCGATTCCGCTCGCGCTCGAGCAGGCGGTGGCCGAAGGGCGGATCGGGTCCGGCGCAGTCATCCTGCTCGTCGCCTTCGGCGCGGGCTTCACCTGGGGCAGCTCGGTGATCCGGTGGTGAGCACCGTACTCATGTGCCCGGGGCAGGGCGCGCAGCGCGTTGGCATGGGGCTCGATCTGGCCGAGCGCTTCCCCGCCGCCCGCGACACCTTCCAGGCGATCGACGACACGCTCGGCGTCGCCCTGTCCAGGCTCATGTGGAAGGGGCCGGAAGACGAGCTTACGCTCACCCACAACACCCAGCCCGCCATCCTCGCCCATTCCGCGGCGGTGTGGACTGTGGTCAAGCACCGCTTCACCTCGGTCGGCGCCGCAGCGGGGCACAGCCTCGGCGAGTACAGCGCGCACGTGACCGCGGGGACGCTGACCCCGACTGCGGCCGCGGCCCTCGTGCGCCGGCGGGGGGAGCTGATGTACGCGGCCGGCCAGGCGCGCCCCGGCGCGATGGCCGCGGTGCTGGGCCTGGCCACCGCGGATGTGGACCGAGCCTGCAACGAGGCCTCGGGAGCGGACGGCGTCGCCGTCGCGGCCAACCTGAACGCGCCCGACCAGACCGTGATCTCGGGAGATCCCGCCGCCGTCACTCGCGCGGGCGAGGGTTGCAAAGCCCGCGGGGCCAAACGGGTCCTGCCCCTCAAGGTGAGCGGTGCCTTCCATTCCCCACTCATGGCGCCGGCCGTCGACGGGCTTCACGACGCACTGACCGGCGTGGAGTTCACCGACCCGGCATGGCCGGTGATCGCCAACGCCGGCGCCGAGCCGGTCCGCCTCGGCGTGGATGCCAAGCGACTCCTGGTCGACCAGCTCACCGCGCCGGTGCGGTGGGTAGAGTGCATGCAGGCGGCGGCTGCCCTCGTGCCCGGGGCCACGTTCGTCGAGATCGGGCCCGGCAACGTGCTCGCGGGCCTGCTCAAGCGCATCGTGCCCGGGGCACCGACGCTGACGCTCGGCACGGCAGACGAAGTGGAGCGGTTTCTGGCATGACGGCCATCGATTTGAACGGAAAGGTGGCGTTCGTCACCGGCAGCACCCGCGGAATCGGGCTGGCCATCGCACGGACGCTGCACGCGGCCGGGGCCAGCGTGGCCGTGGTCGGTCGCGACCTTGGCCGTGCGGAGGCCGTGGCGGCAGAGCTCGAGACTCGTTCGCTCGGGGTCGCCTGTGACGTGGCGCGCGCCGACCAGGTCCATGCCGCGATCACCGCCGCAGAGCGTGCCATGGGGCCGATCGACGTCCTGGTGAACAACGCCGGCCTTACGCGCGACAATATCCTGCTGCGCCTGAGCGATGCCGACTGGGATGCGGTGCTCGACGCCAATCTCAAGGGCGCCTTCCATACCACCCGCGCCGTCATCAAAGGCATGATGAAGCGCCGGTCGGGTCGCATCGTGAACATCACCAGCATCGTCGGGCTGACGGGTAACAAGGGGCAGGCCAACTACGCGGCGAGCAAGGCGGGGCTCATCGGCTTTACCAAGTCGGTGGCCAAGGAGTACGCCAGCCGCGGCATCCTCGTCAACTGTGTGGCGCCCGGTTTCATCGAAACCGACATGACCGCCGCCTTGCCCGACGAGGCGAGGGCTACATTATTACAGGACATTGCCCTGGGACGTCTGGGGCGCCCCGAGGACGTCGCCGGGGCGGTGCTTTTCCTGGCCTCCGACCTGGCCGGGTACGTCACCGGGCAGACTCTGGTGGTCGATGGTGGCATAGTCATCTGACTCGCGTGCGTGAAACTCCAAATGAGGACCACATGAGCAACGTCGAAGAGAAGGTCAAGGACATCATCGTCGAGGAGCTGGGCGTCGAGCGCGAAAAGCTCACGGGCGAAGCCAGCTTCATGGAAGACCTCGGCGCCGACAGCCTGGACACGGTGGAGCTCGTGATGGCGTTCGAGAAGGAGTTCGACATCGACATCCCGGACGAGGACGCGGAGAAGCTCCGGACCGTCGGCGACGCCCTGAATTACCTGCACGAGAAGATCGGGAAGTAGCTTGGCGCACCGTGTCGTGGTCACCGGCCTCGGGCTGGTGACCCCCGTCGGGACCGACGTCGATTCGACCTGGGCCGCGCTGCTCGCGGGAACGCCCGGGGCGGCGCCGATCACGAAGTTCGATCCCCAGAAGCTCTCGGTCCGCTTCGCGTGCGAGGTGAAGGGTTTCGACCCACTGCAGTACATCGACCGCAAAGAAGCGCGGCGCTACGACCTGTTCGCCCAGTTCGCGCTCGCCGCCGCGCACCAGGCCGTCACGCAGGCGGGGCTCGACGGTCATGTCCCGTCACCCGAGCGCACCGGCGTCGTCATCGGCAGCGGCATCGGCGGCATGCAGACGTACGAGGAAAACTGCGCCGCCTACGTGCTGAAGGGGCCGGATCGCGTCTCTCCGTTCTTCGTGCCGATGTTCATCCCGGACATCGCGGCCGGCCTCGTATCCATCCGATACGGGCTCAAGGGCCCGAACTACGCGACGGTGTCCGCCTGCGCCTCCTCGGCGCACGCGATCGGCGACTCGTTCCACATGATCCGCAACGGCGTGGCGGACGCGATGGTCACCGGAGGCGCCGAAGCCGCGATCACCGGGCTCACCGTGGCCGCGTTCGCGAACATGAAGGCGCTCTCCAGCCGGAACGACTCGCCCGAAACCGCGAGCCGCCCGTTCGACCTGGATCGCGACGGCTTCGTGCTGGGCGACGGTGGCGCCGTAGTCGTGCTCGAGAGTCTCGAGCACGCCGAGCGGCGGGGCGCGCGGATCCTCGGCGAAGTGCTCGGGTACGGCGCCAGCGGCGATGCGTACCACATCACGTCGCCGGCCGAGCATGGGGAGGGCGCGCAACGGGCGATGCGCGCCTGTCTGGCGGACGGCCGGATCGATCCGCGGGATGTCGGATACATCAACGCGCACGGCACCAGCACCGCGCAGGGCGACGTGGCGGAGACGGAAGCGGTCAAGGCCGTGCTGGGCGATCAGGCCCGGAAGCTGGTCTTCGGCTCGACCAAGTCGATGACCGGGCACCTGCTCGGCGGCGCAGGCGCGCTCGAGTTTGCCGTGTCGCTCCTCGTCGCCACGTGCGGCGTCATCCCGCCGACGATCAACCAGTTTACACCCGACCCCGAGTGCGATCTGGATTGCGCCCCCAATCGCAAGGTCGAGCGCCGAGTGGATGTGGCGCTGTCCAACTCGTTCGGCTTCGGCGGCCACAACGTCACGCTCGCCGTGAAGCGCTGGGAGGCGTAGCGGCCCGCATGCGGAGCTCGAAGGACTCGATGCCGGACGACGCGCCTTCCCCGCGCCCGTCCGGCATTGTCGTGCTGGCCACCCTGGCGGTCGTGGCCGCCCTGCACCTCGGGCGGGTTTTCCTCGTTCCGATCGCGTTGGCGATCCTCTTCACCGGCCTGCTTCGACCGCTGGTCCGCCGATTCGAACGCGCCGGCCTCTCCGCGCCCGTCGGGGCCACCACCGTCCTCGTCGTTCTGCTCGGGGTATTGGCGACGGGTGGCATCCTCATGGCTGACCCGGTGCGCCAGTGGGCATCCGAGGCGCCCCAGACTATCGCGGCCGCCCAGGAACGCCTTCAGAGTCTGCGGCGGCCGATGAAGTCGATCACGGACGCCGCCAGCAAACTTGAGCATGCCGGCGAAGAGCCCGGGCCTGGTGGCCGCGCCCCGGCGCCCGCAGGGTCGGGAGCTTCAGGCGCGAGCGCCGGTGGCGGCCCGAGTGTCGCCACGATTGCCGCCCGAGTGTTCGGCACCACGACGAGCTTGATCGGCGGGCTCGTGGAGGTCGTCCTGCTCACGCTGCTGCTGCTGGCGTCGGGCGACGAGTTTCTGAAGAAGCTGGTGAAGGTAGTTCCCCTCAGGCGGGACAAGGTCGAAGCGGTGCGCATCGCGCAGGAGACCGAGACCGTGGTGGCCCACTACATGGTCGCGACCGCACTCATCAACGTGGGGCAGGGCGCCCTCGTGGGCCTGGCGATGTGGCTGCTCCACCTGCCGAACCCCGTACTGTGGGGCATGCTCACCTTCTTGCTGGAGTTCATTCCGTTTCTCGGCGGGGCCTGCATGCTGATCCTCCTGACGTTGGCGGGCCTCGCCACGGCGGACGGCGTGGGGCGTGCGTTGATGGGGCCCGCGGTGTACCTCACGATCTCCACGCTGCAGAACAACCTCGTGAGTCCGATCGCGTATGGACGCCGGTTGCGGCTGAATCCGGTGGCCGTGCTGGTGGGAGTGCTGTTCTGGTACTACCTGTGGGGAGTGGCTGGCGCGTTTCTGGCCGTGCCGATCATCGCGACGTTGAAAATCCTGGGCGACCACATCGAAAGGCTTTCGCCTGTGGCCGAATTTCTCGGGGACTGAGCGCGAGGACAGACGGCCCTGCCGGGGGCGGTGTCAGGCTTCGACTGGGTGCGCGGGCCTGAAATCGACCGCCAAAGTTACCAGAAACGCACCCATCCGCCGTGCCTCCTCCACAGTCAGGTCCCGCGGCACCACGACCTGCGCCAGCACGTCGGGGCGCAGGGGGTACTCGAGTGAGATCCCACCGCGTGGCAGCGGAAACCGGATATCCGCCGAGGACCTCCCCCCGCTTCCGGACGCGTTCTGCGGCGGGACGATAGAAGTAGGACGGTCGGCCGCCGGAATGTCGGCGGGGCTTGCCTGGGCGCGGCGGCGCGCCTCCCCTCGAGCTCGGCCCGACCCCCGGAATGCATAGTTCCCTGGATCCTCCACCCAGCGCACGAACTCATCGATGGCGCGGCTCACGCGCCGGCGATATTCCCCGACCGAGGCCGGTGAGAGGCGGCCGGGAGTGCGGTGCAGGAAAGCCCGGAAGGTGACGTCCACGTCGATACGGCGCACATCGGCCGTGCCTTCCGGTGGGATATCGGCCAGGACCTTCGTCGTGGCCACGCGCCAGCCCTGAGCGGTGGCGGGGTGGACGAGGTTCTTGTCTACCACAAACTCGATGAACCGAGCCAGGGCGGCCCGCGAGTAATCAGCCTCTGAAGCCACAAACCCTCCGATGTCAGTATGGCTCCCAATCTACCATTCCCAACGCACCGGGCAAGCGTTTGTTGATAGTTGTTAGCAAACCAAACGTCGCTGACCACCTGTGTGGAACAGTGTGGGTAAATGCAACGCTAGCCTAGTCGTAGGCCGACGCTGCCTTAGGTGCGGCAACGCATACAAACGTTTTCCAACTAATTTGCTTGTGGCGCCCTCCAACAAGTTTGTAAACCAATGCCGCGAGGCCTGATCTCAACTTTGGTAAACGCAGCATCGCAGTCGAACGCGGATCTCGGCGGGACGTTTTGAAGTTCAACCGAACATCCGTGGCGCCAATCTCGTGTTGGCGCTTTCGCCGCCCTGGGCCACCTTCGGCGTCACGCTGGAGCTACGAGGGCCGCACGGGTCTGCGACCGCCTGGGGTGCTGGCCCCCAACGCTCCTCTGGCGCTACATTTCTGAAGGCTTAAACGTGCTCTCCCAAGGAGATAGGATGTCCGCAGGGATCGACGCCTTCCGGCTGAGAGATACCGCGCTCCGGCCGGTCGCGGAGAAAGTGCTGGAGGGATTGCGCCTGGATCCGGCTGACGGGTTGCTATTGTATGCGACGAGCGATCTGCTCGGCCTGGGCCGGATGGCCGAGCACGCGAACGCCCGACGGAACGGTAGCCGAGTGCTGTTCTCCGCCAACCAGCACATCAACCCCACGAACGTCTGCGTTCTCCGCAACACCTGCGTCTTCTGTTCCTTTGCCAGAATGCCGAAGGAAGACGGGGCGTACACCCGCTCGCTCGAGGAAATCTTTCACGAGGCGGACCAGGCGCGCGGAATGCCGACTCGCGAGTTCCATATCGTCGGCGGACTGCATCCGAAGCTGCGCCTGAGTTACTACACCGACATGCTGCGCGGCTTGAAAGAGCGTCATCCCGAGGTGCACATCACGGCGCTGACGGCGGTCGAGATCGCGCATCTGGCGCGGATCGAGCGCGTGTCGGAGCGGGAGGTCCTGACAGCGCTTCGTGACGCGGGTCTCACCAGCATGCCGGGCGGCGGCGCCGAGGTGTTCAGCAGCGCCGTACGGGCGACGATCGCCGAGCGGAAGCTGACCGGCGAAGAGTGGATTCGCGTGCATCGCACCGCGCACGAGCTCGGTATCCCGACCAACTGCACGATGCTGTACGGCCATGTCGAGACGGCCGAGGACAGGATCGAGCACCTGACGATGCTGCGGCGCCTGCAGGATGACACGGGCGGGTTTCTGACCTATATCCCGCTCGCGTACCATCCGGATCACAACGAGCTGGGCGAGGAGATGGGGCGGGTAGGTACGGCGACGACGGGGTACGAGGACCTGAAGAACATCGCGATCGGGCGGCTGTTCCTCGACAACGTACCGCACATCAAGACCCATTGGCCGATGGTGACGCCGTTTCTTTCCCAGATCGCGCTCAGCTTCGGGTGCGACGACGTGGAGGGGACGGTGGTGTACGAGCGCGTGTATCACGAGGCCGGCGCGCCCACCCAGATGCACATGCCCTATCTCGAGCTGGTGCGTCTCATCCGGGGCGCTGGGAAGCAGCCGGTGGAGCGCGATAGTCTGTATCGCACGGTGCGCGAGCAGTTCGACGAGCCACCCCCCGAGCCGTCCCTGCGGCGTGGCGCCGCCCTCCCCGTGGTGCACGCGGCATGAGAGTCGGCAGAATTCCTTGGATCAACTGTTGTCCCGTCTACGGAGCGATCGACCGCGGGCTCGTGCCGATGCCCGCGGAGCTCGTGACCGGCACCGCCGCGGAGCTGAACGACTTGCTCGCGGCTGGTGAGCTGCAGGTGAGCGTCGTGTCGGCAGTCGAGTACGCGCGAAACGCCGCCGCCTATCATCTCCTCCCTGACCTGGCCATCACCTGCGACGGTCCCGTGCATAGTGTGGCGCTGTTCTCGCGCCGGCCGGTCGAGGAGCTCGACGGCCGGACCGTGCTGCGTACCGCGTCCTCGCGCACTTCCGTGCTGCTGCTGGATCTGGTCGCGCGCCACCGTTGGGGCGTGCGCCCGCGCTATGCCACCGCGCGGGCCGAGGCATCGGACCTTGCGGCCCTGGCGGGGCTGCCGCATGAGGCTGTGCTTGTAATCGGGGACGCGGCACTGCTGCTGGCCGCCCAGCAACTCTACCCCGTGCGGGTGGATCTCGGCGCCGAGTGGAAAGCGTGGACGGGGCTGCCCTTCGTGTTTGCCGTGTGGGCTGCCCGACGGGATAGTGCCTCAGAAGCGGTGCAGTCGGTGCACCGACGGCTGCTGGAGTCTCGCGCGTGGGGACTCGCACATCTGGACCTGCTGGCGCGGGATGCTGCGAATGACACAGGGGTGCCCGAGACCGTCTGCCGTGCCTACCTGGGCGACCTCGACTACGCGCTCTCCTACCGGCATCTTGCCGGCCTGACGGATTTTTTCCGCAGGTTGGCGCTCGAGGGAATCGTCCCGGATGGCTCGCTGTCGTTCATCTCCGCGGCGTAGGACCGAGACAGCGAATGGCGCAAACGGGCCGCGACGAGACCTGCGGTGAAACCGCTAAAGGTTTGTGGAAATGACCCTTGTAGAACGGACCTCAAGTGAATTCAGGAGCTGGCTTGAACTGTACCGGAGCGCTCCGCTCCTGGAGCTCGGACAGCTGGCGGACGCCGAGCGCTGGCGGCGGCATCCTGACGCGGTCGTCACATACATCATTGACCGGAACATCAACTACACCAACGTCTGCGTCGCCGACTGCCAGTTCTGCGCGTTCTACCGTCGACCAAAAGACAACCAGGGGTACGTCCTGAGCTTCGAGGAGATCGGTGCCAAGATCGACGAGTGCAAGGCGATCGGGGGCGTTCAGATCCTGCTGCAGGGCGGCCACAATCCGTACATACCGTTCGAGTGGTACCTCGATCTGATGCGCTACATCAAGCGTCACCACCCCATTCACATTCACGGGTTCTCGCCGTCGGAAGTCGTCTTCTTCGGCGAACGCTTCGGCCTCTCGGTCACCGAGGTCGTGCGAGAGCTCAAGGCGGCCGGCCTCGACAGCATCCCCGGGGGAGGCGGTGAAATTCTGGTCGACAGCGTCAGGGAGCGCGTGGCCAGGAAGAAGGCGCAGACCGAGGAGTGGCTGGGGGTGCAGGAGGAGGCGCATCGGCAGGGAATGAAGACCTCGGTCACCATGATGTACGGCCTCGGTGAGAGCGACGAGGACCGGATCGAGCATCTGCTCCGGGTGCGCGACGTGCAGGCCAGGACGGGAGGCTTCACCGCGTTCATCTGCTGGCCGCTGCAACCCGAGGGCACTCCGGGGATGTCGCACTACGAGAAGACCGATGCGGTCACCTACCTGAGAATGCTCGCCACGAGCCGTCTGGTGCTCGACAACGTGCCCAACCTGCAATCCTCGTGGGTGACGATGGGCCACAAGGTGGGTCAGGTGGCGCTCCGCTTCGGCGCAAACGATTACGGCAGCCTGATGATGGAGGAGAACGTCGTCTCCGCCGCCGGCACGACCTACCGGACGACGCTGCAGGAGATCGACCGGCTCATTCGGGATGCGGGCTATCGCCCGATGCGCCGGCGACAGGATTACAGCGTCATCGAGGAGGCGGTCGCGGCGTGACGCGCGTGGGGATCGGCTACGACTCCCACCGATTTGCCACGGGCCGCGCGCTCGTGCTGGGTGGTGTCACCATTCCCCATCCGCAGGGACTCGCCGGACATTCCGACGCCGACGCGGTAGCGCACGCGCTCACGGACGCCATCCTCGGCGCGGCGGGGGCGGGGAACATCGGCCAACTGTTCCCGGACACCGATCCGCAGTGGAAAGACGCGGATTCGATGGAGCTCCTGCGGACGGCGCACGAGCTCGTCCGGGGCCGGGGGTATGCGCTCGCCCAGGCCGACTGCGCAGTCATCACGGAGGAGCCGAAGCTCGGACCGCACCTCGGCGCAATGGCTGCGGCGCTTGCAGCGCGGCTGGACCTCGAGCCCGGCGCCATCAACGTGAAGGCCAAGACGAACGAAGGGATGGGTTTCATCGGCCGCGGCGAAGGGCTCGCGGTCATCGCGGTCGTACTGCTGGAGGCGCGCTGATCGAGTCGCTGCTGGACTGGGTTACGCGCTTGCCGCCGCCGGCCGTGTACGCGGTCCTCGGGCTGCTCTCAGCTGTGGAGAACATCCTTCCTCCCGTTCCTTCCGATGCCGCCGTGGCGCTCGGCGCGTTCCTGTCGAATCGTGGCGTGACCACGCCGCTCGCGGTCTTCCTCGTCACATGGCTGGCCAATCTGCTGGGCGCGGCCGGAGTCTATCTCGCGTCGCGGCACTACGGCCGGCGGCTCTTCGCTTCGCCGACCGGTCGGCGCCTGCTCGCGCCTCGTTCGCTGGCGCTGATCGAGCGCGAGTACCTTCGTCTGGGTACGATCGGCATCTTCGTGAGCCGGTTCCTGCCTGGAATCCGCGCCGTGGTCCCACCCTTTGCGGGCCTGGTGGGACTCGGCGCGGTGCGCACCTTCGTCCCGATGGGACTCGCGTCCGCGATCTGGTACGGGGGGATCACGATGCTGGGCGCCGTGATCGGCTCCGAATGGGCGCGGATCAGCGCGTTCATCGCCGGCGTCAACCGCACGCTCGGCATCGCCGCGCTCATCCTGGCCCTCGCCGCCGGCGCGTGGTTTCTGCTGCGACGTCGCGAGCGACGACGGGAGCGCGTCTGGCACGCGACCCGGGACGCCCTCGACCCGGCCGCGCCCTCGTTCCTGGCCGGCACCGACATCGCCGAGGGTTCCGCGCGCGAGGCCGCGGCGCTGGTGGTACTCGAGCTGGCCTATGCCGACCCGGTGCTGACAGCCGAGGACCGCCGGCTCATCGCCGAGCATCTGCACGCGCGCTGGGGGCTGGGCACGCCCGGAACACCACCGGCTCCGCCGCCCGAGGACGAGCGACGCATGCGCTTTGCCGATTACGCCCGGCGGCTTCGCAAGCGGGTCGGGCGGACGGAACGGCTGGAGCTGGTCGAGCGCATGTGGACGGTGGCGTTCGCCGATGGGGCCATCGGAGAGCACGAAGCCCGCCTGATGCACCTCGCGGCCGAGCTCCTGGCGATCGGGCCAGCCGAGCTCGCCGAGGTCTCGCGCCGGCTCCAGGCGCGGCATCAGGTGTGACGGCGCTGGGAGCGCGGGAACGCGCCGCGCGCGACTTCGGGCTGGAAGGGTTCCGCGACTACCTCGCGCTCGAGGCGGGTCACAGCGACAATACCGTCGAGGCATATCTTCGCGACCTGCGGCGCCTCGCGGAGTTTGCCGCGTCCCGAGGCGTCCGGGAGCCGGGCCAGGTGACTCGCGGACTGTTGCGCGACTTCGTCTACCTGCTCAAGGATCTCGGCCTCAGCGCCGCGACCATCCGCCGCGAAGTCTCGGCCATTCGCACCTACTATGGATTTCTGGTGGGCGAGGGACGGCTCGGTGCCGATCCGAGCGATCGTCTCGACTCGCCGCGTCGTGGCCGCGTGCTGCCCGATACGCTCTCGGTGCACGAGGTCGAGGTGCTGCTGGCCGCCCCGAAAGTCGACGAGCCGCTGGCGTGGCGCGATCGTACGCTGCTCGAGCTCGGGTACGGCGCGGGTCTGCGCGTGTCGGAGCTGTGCGGTCTGAGCACCGTGGACCTGCTCCTGACCGAAAATCTGGTGCGGGTCTTCGGGAAGGGCGGCAAGGAACGCCTCGTCCCGATCGGCCGCAGCGTTATCGGAGCCGTGTCGGTGTACCTGCATCAGCTCCGGCCGGAGCTCGACCATGGCGAGTCCCAAGGCCGCGTCCTGCTGAATGCCCGGGGCCGCCCGCTTTCACGTGTCGGTGCGTGGGGCATCGTCAAGCGTGCCGCGGAGCGCGCCGCGCTGGGCAAGCGTGTCAGCCCCCATACGCTGCGTCACAGCTTCGCGACTCACCTGCTCGAAGGTGGCGCCGACCTGCGCGCGGTTCAGGAGATGCTCGGCCATGCCGATCTCTCCACCACCCAGATCTACACCCATGTCGATCGCGAGTACCTGCGCTCTGTACACAAGCAGTTTCACCCCCGAGGATGAGCGTGTTCCGGTACCCGTCCGGCCTCCCGCTCCTGCTGCTCGCGACGCTGGGCTGCGTGCGCTACGCCCCGGCGCCGCTCGAGCTCGGCCTGCATCCGGCGGCGTACCGGGCGCGGCGGCTGACGGAGCCGAAACTGCTGGCGTGGGTTGCGCGATGGACCGCACGGCCCGAGGGTCTTCGATGGAACGACCGCCAGCTCGCGCTCGTCGCGCTGGCCACTCGGTCGGACCTGGCACGTGCGCGCGTCGATTGGCGCACCGCGCAGGCGAGTGAGCGGACGGCGGGTGAGCGTCCGCGGCCAGGCCTGGAGGCCGGAGTCGAGCGAGCCGTGTCCGGCAGCGAGGGAAATTCACCGTGGGTCATCTCTCTCGCCGGCCTCGTCGACCTGGAGCTGGGCGGAAAGCGCGGCGCGCGCGTCCAGCGTGCGCGAGCCCAGGCAGCCGTCGCGGAAGCCGAGTTGCGGCTGACCGCATGGCGGGTCGTCCTCGACGTGCGCGCTGCTGCGCTCGCGCTGTCTTCCGGCGCGGCGGATCTGGCGCTGGCCCGAAGGGAGGTGGCGGCGCTCGAAGGTGTGCGGCAGCTCGAGACCGATCGCTACCGTGAGGCGTCGCTGACCGCGGCCGAGCTGGCGCGGACAGGCGCCGAAGCGCAGGATGCCCGGGTGCGGACGAGTGCCGTCGAATCCCAACTGCTCGAGGCGCGGGTGGCGCTCGCGAGCGCACTCGCGGTGCCCGCCGTCGCCGTCGATTCGCTCGATCTCACGTTCGAACCCGTGGTGCGCTGTGGCGAGCTCGCACGGGTCGGCGCCGATTCGCTGGCCACGCTGGCGTTAAGCTCTCGTCCCGAGATCGGGATGGCATTGGCAGGGTATGCGGTCAGCGAGGCGAGCCTACGGCTGGAGGTGGCGCGTCAGTATCCCGATCTGGAGCTCGGACCCGGGTTCGTCTGGGATCAGGGTGTGCACCGGTGGACGCTCGCCCTGGCGCTCCCGGGACTCCTCGCCTTCCGGAACCGCGGAGCCATCAAGGAGGCCGAGGCCTCACGAACCGCCGCCGCCGCGCGGGTGGCGGAACTGCAGGACGAATTGCTCGGCGACGTGGAGCTCGCGGTCGCTCGATGTCGCGGGGCCGCGCTGCAGCGGGCGGCGGCGGATTCGCAGGTGACGATTGCGCGGCAGTCAGCCGACGCGGCTCGGGCGGCGTACGCTCGCGGAGAGACATCCCGACTCGATCCGGCGCTCGCCGAGCTCGCCCTGCTTCGGGCCGAGCGGGCTCGTGTCGGCGCAGATGCACGTCTCCGGGCGTCGGATCATGCCCTCGACGCGGCCCTGGGAGGTTTTCCTGGGCCTGACCAGGGGCGGTGGCCCGATCCACGCGACGACATTGTCGACATGACATCTCCCACACACCGAGCACCGCGGTGAGTCCGGCGTTGCGCCGAGGGGCGATGGTCATCGTGGCGCTGGCCGTCGCCGCGTGGCTGGTTACCCTCTACCGCGAACACCGGCGAGAGATCTCACTCGGCGCCGCGCGTGACGAGCCCGTGGTAGCGCCCAGCCGCCTGGTCGAGGACAAGGGCGCGGTGGTCGTTGCCCTCGATACCGCGGAGGTGCGCCGCCTCGGCCTCCGGGTGGTGCCGCTCGAGCTGGTCGCAGGCGAGCCGAAGGAACGTCTAATCGGGGAAGTGGTTCCCGAACTCGAGCGGACTGCCGTACTGCGGGCGCCAGTGGCGGGTCGACTGACTCTGCCACCGGGCTCGAGGTGGCCGGGGCTGGGTGAGCGTGTTGCAGCGGGCGCGGCGGTCGGCCAGGTCTCCGATGCCCGACCGCTCTCGATGCCCATCGCCGGCGTGGTGACGAGTGTGGGGGCGCAGCCCGGTGCGCTCGTCACCGCCGGCCAATCCCTGCTCGAGATCGCGGATTACAGTCGCCCGGTGGTCCGGGTGGTGTGGCTGGAGCGCATGAGCCCCACCCCGGCTCGCCGCGTCGCGGTCGGCCCGTCCGACACCGGCTCCCGGGTCGACGCACGGCTCATCGGCCCCGCGCCCGAGGCGGACCTCACAACGCGCCGTCCAGCCTACCTGTATCGCGCCGCGCACTCGTGGCCCGGCGCGGCGCCCGGCGTACCCGTCGTCGTGTACGTGCCGGGGTCGGCGCGCCCCCGAGGCGATGCCCTCGTGATCCCCGATGCGGCCGTCGTGCAGTGGGAAGGACTGACCTGGGCCTACCGTCGCCGTGGTCCGGGCCGATTCGAGCGGCTCCGGGTCGCGACCGCAGAGCACACGACCGGGGGATGGGTCGCGGGGCCGCCATTCACCCGCACGGACTCGGTCGTAGTGCGGGGCGCCGAAGAATTGTTGAGCGAGGAATTCCGCGCCCGCGTCACGGTTGGGGACGAGTCGGGCGAGTGACGCTGACGGCACCTCGATGCTGACCGGGCTGGTCCGGCTCTCAATCCGCCATCGCGGCGTGGTCGTCGGTCTCGCGCTCGCGCTCGTCGTCTACGGCGCCGGCATCGTGGCGAACGCACGCCTGGACGTGTTCCCGGAATTCGCCCCGCCGCAGGTCTCCATCCAGACAGAGGCGCCCGGCCTGTCACCCGAGCAGGTCGAGGTCCTCGTCACCAAGCCCATCGAGGACGCCATCAACGGCGTCGAAGGCATCGCCGCCGTTCGTTCGCAGTCGGTACAGGGCTTGTCCGTCATCACGGCGGTGCTGGCCGAGCACGAGGACATCTACCGTGCCCGCCAGTCGCTGGCCGAGCGGCTCGGCGAGGCGATCGGTCGGCTGCCGGAAGGCGTTCATCCGCCGGTGCTGACGCCGCTGACCTCGTCCTCGAGCACCGTGCTCGTCGTGGGCGTCACCTCGGAAACCCGGACACTGATGGAGCAACGCACCTTCGTCGACTGGGTGCTCAGGCCCAGGCTGCTGGCTACGCCAGGCGTGTCGAAGGTGGCCGTGTTCGGGGGCGAAGTGCGTCAGCTTCAAGTCCAGCTCGATCCGGAGCGGCTCCGGCGCTACGGGATCGGGATTGCCGAAGTCGTTGAGGGCGCGCGCCGGGCGACGGGCGTGCGGGGCGCGGGCGTCATCGACGGCCCGAACCAGCGCATCACGGTCCGTGCCGAGGGACAGGCGCTTACGCCGGACGCCTTGGGCGAGACGGTCGTGCGGGAGCGGGGTGGTTCGGTGCTTCGGCTGGCCGATCTCGGACGCGTCGCCGAGGCCGCGCAGCCAAAGTTCGGAGAAGGCGGTGTGGATGGGCGCCGAGGCCTCGTCGTCGTGGTCTCGGCCCAGCTCGGCGCCAACACCAAGGTGGTTGCCCAGCGCGCCGAGGCGGCCATCACCCGGCTCGAGCCGTCCATGCGCGCCGCGGGCCTGGCGCTGCACCCATCCATTTTCCGACCCTCCGAGTTTATCGACCTTGCGCTCCGGAACGTGGTCACGTCGCTCCTGCTCGGCGCCGTCCTCGTGGCGGTCGTACTGCTGGTTTTTCTCTCGAGCCTCCGCGCCGCGGCCATTTCGCTGACCGCGATTCCGCTGTCGCTGCTCGCCGCGCTGATCGTCCTCGACCGGCTCGGCTTCGGGATCAATACGCTCACGCTCGGGGGTCTGGCCATCGCGCTCGGTGAGGTGGTCGACGATGCAATCATCGACGTCGAGAACATCGCCCGGCGGCTCCGGGAGAATCGCGGCGTGCCCACGCCGAGACCCGCCGCGAGTGTCGTGCTCGACGCTTCGCTCGAAGTGCGCAGCAGCGTCGTGTACGCCACCTTTGTCGTGGCCCTCGTCTTCGTGCCGGTGCTCACGTTGAGCGGCGTGCAGGGCGCGCTCTTCAGGCCGCTCGGGCTGGCGTACATCCTGGCCATCCTGGCTTCGCTGGCCGTGGCGCTCACCGTCACCCCGGCGCTCACGCTCCTGCTGCTGGGCAATCGCCTCACGCCGGATCCCGAGTCGGCCGCGCTCGCATGGCTCAAGGCGCGCTATGCACGAGTGCTCGCACGGTTGGAGGATCACCCGGGTGCCGTCGGCATCTCGGCCGGGCTCGTCTGCCTCGCGGCGGTCGCCGTGCTGCCGTTCTTTGGCGCGACCTTTCTCCCTGAGTTCCGGGAGGGGCATTACCTGGTCCACATGTCGGCCGTACCCGGGACGTCGCTCGACGAGTCGTTCCGGTTGGGCGCGAGGGTCACGGAAGCTCTCCGACGCGACCCGCGGGTGCGCGCGGTCGCCCAGCGTATCGGCCGTGCCGAGCTCTCGGAGGATACCTGGGGCACGCACTACACCGAGTTCGAAGTCGACCTCGTGCCCTTGGCCGGCGCCGACGCAGAGTCTGTGCAGGACGATCTGCGCGAGCTTCTCGCCGGCTTCCCCGGCGTGAACTTCGCCATTCGTGGGTTTCTCGCGGAGCGGATCGAGGAGACGCTGACCGGCTCGACCGCCCAACTCGTGGTGCGGGTGTACGGCGACGAGCTCGACAGTCTCGATGTGGCGGCCCGTCGCGTCGCCGAGACGCTAGGCGGCATCCCCGGCGCGATCGACGTGCAGTACGATCCACCGCCTGTCGCTCCCGAGGTCACCGTGCGCCTTCGGCCGGAGGCACTCCCGATCTATGGCCTTCGTGCCGACGAGGTGCTGGCCACGCTCGAGACCGCGACGGGTGGCACCCGCGTCGCCCAGACATTCGAGGGGAACCGCGCGACCGACGTCGTGGTCACGCTCCTGCCGGAACACCGGTCGCGGCCCGAGGACCTGAAGTCACTGCCGATCACGTCAGGCGCGGGGCGGCAGGTGGAGCTCGGAACCGTCGCGGATGTGGCGCGTACCACCGGACGGTACGTCATCGCGCACGTCGGAGCCAGACGGGTGCAGACCGTGACTGCGAACGTGCGCGGCGGCGACGTAGAGGCGGTGATGCGCGTCCTCGAGGATCGGCTCCGGGAGCCGGCGGTCATGCCGGCGGGCATCGATGCGGATGTTGGCGGCACGGGCGCGGCCCAGCGCACCGCACGCCGCGAGCTGCTGCGCGACAGCCTGCTGGCCGGCGCCGGCATCGTGATGCTGCTGTGGATTGCCTTCGGGGAAGCGAGTCGGCTGCTGCTGGTGCTGGCCAACCTGCCGTTCGCGCTGGTCGGAGGAGTGCTGGCGGTGTTTGCGACCGGTGGTCTGCTGAGCCTCGGCTCGCTCGTCGGCTTCGTCACACTGTTCGGGATCGCGACGCGCAACGCCGTGATGCTGATCTCGCACTACGACCACCTCGTCAGGGTCGAAGGCGAACCGTGGGGTCGTGCCGCCGCGACACGCGGGGCCCTCGAGCGCCTCGGCCCGATCCTGATGACGGCGCTCGTGACCGCGCTGGGATTGTTGCCGCTCGCCCTCGGCAGCGGCGATCCCGGCCGCGAGATCGAAGGCCCGATGGCGATCGTCATCCTGGGTGGGCTGCTGACATCGACCATGCTGAGCCTCTTCGTGCTGCCGTCGCTTGCACTCCGCTACGGCCGGTTCGGTAGCGGCGACCCGTCCAGGGGGTGAGGATGGTCACCTCGCGTGCGGCGTCCGGAACGTAGGTTGGTAGCTCAGCCACGCAAGCAATCGGTGACCCCACGAGAGGAGGCATCGTCATGAGACTCTGGACCAGCGCCGCCGCCGCGGCGCTCGTGCTTTCGGCCGTCGCCTGCCGCGACCGCGACGCAGATCGCGACGACACGGCCAGCCGCGTCGATTCCGCAGTGTCGGACGTCGGCCAGGACGTGCGCGAGGGCGCCACGGACGTACGTGAGGGCGTGCGCGAAGGGGCGCGTGAGCTCAAGAGCTACACCTGGGCCGAGCGCAGCGAGTTTCGGCGCGACGTCGATCGCCGCCTGACGGACATCGACGGACAGATCGAGCAGCTCGCCAACGACGCCAAGTCGAGCGGCGCGACGATCAGCGATCAGGCGATGGGCGACATCCGTGCCGCCCGGAAAACGGTCGGTCGGAACCTGGCTCGTCTCGACGATGCCACCGAGGATGGCTGGAGCGATCTGCGGGGCGGGCTCGATCGTTCCCTCGAGGCGCTGAGAAATCGGATCGATGAGGTCACCCGGACCGGTGGGCCGATGGGCGGCCGTTCGGCCGGGCAGAGCTGATGCGCGCGGCCTGAGGCGGCCGCCTCAGGCCGCGATCCCTGCCTCCGCGGGATCCGTTCGCTCATAGACTCGGCCCAGCCATCGCAGCACCACGATCGACTCGGCCAGCGCGCCTGCCAGCAGTGCGCCCGCCGCGGGTACCGCGGACCACCATCCCAGCCCTCCTCGCAGCAGCACGAAGACCCCCGCTCCCAGCAGGGCGGGCACGGCGAGGGCCACGGCAAGCGCGGCGCCGTAGCCCACGATCATCAGCATGTTCTGTCCGAGCGCCTCGACACCGCCCGGCCGTCCGGAACCCAGGTGCGTCCACGCGGGAAAGAGGAGCGCGGTGCCGTTCTGGATCAGCATGCCGAGATAGTTGATCCCGGGCAGGCAGACGACCGCGGCAACCAACGCGATCGTCCGTATCTCGAGATCCGGCTCCATCGCCGCATTGCCGAGGAAGGCGAGGTAGGCGATGAGCAGCAGGCCGAGCTGCAGCGCCGTAAGCACCACGGTCGAGCCCGCCGTTTCGGCTGCGACCACCGCGCGGCCGGCCAGCGGATAGCTCCGGAGCAGGTCCAGCTTCAGCAGGTCGCTGCGCAAGTCGTTGCGAACCCACTGGGGGCCGATCACCACGGTCATGGCGGCCCAGGTTGCGGCGAGCCAACCGGCCACCTCCGCGATCGTGCCCTTGGATTCGAAGGAGAGCAGCGCCGCTGCAAAGCCGGCCACCGCGAAGGCGCCGGCGGTGCTGCGGGCGCGCCGAGTGCGGACCACCGCCAGCAGGTTCTTCCACAGGATGGCACCGGCCGGCCACCCCAGCGGCGCGAGCTGCAGCAGCCGGGGCACGCGGCGATGGGCCAGCCGTGGTGGTGAGCTCGCCCCGCCAGACGCGCGCAGGTGCGCGCGCCTGAGCGACGCCTCGGCGGCGGCTTCCTCGAAAGCCGTGTCGGCACGGATGACCCAGACGTAATGCATGAGGAGGAGGACGAGCGCGGGCCCCATGGCCGCGACCCATTCGGCGAACGAGTGAGCGGCAAGCGGCCGGATGATCGCCTTGAACGGAAGAAGCAGTGTCCGGGGCAGGGGCTCGCTGGCGGCTTCGGCGAGCGCGTCGAGGAACGGCGTGAGCCCTGCCGCCCACCCCGCAGCAAGCGATGGCATTGCGTCCCGGACGCTCCACGTCATGCCCACCAGCACGGTGCCGAGCAGCCCCAGAGACACGAGCCGGTGACGCAGCGCAATCCGCCCGTGTTCGAGCAGGCTCGTGCGCACGAACGACGCGCCCAGGCGATGGAACGATACGGTGGTGAGCAGGACCCAGACGGAGAGCGCCCGGAGCCAGGGTGACGCGCCGAATCGCTCCCGCGCCAGGATGAGCGTCCACAGCAGCGAGTTGAACAGGATGAGCAGTTGGTTCCGGAGCAGCTTGTACTGCACCAGTCCGCGTCGAGGCACCGGACCCGAGAACAGGAAGGTCACCTCGGCTGGCGTGAAGGCGAGGACCCGTCGCTCGACGCCGAAGATCCAGCCCCACAGGACCGCCGCGACGACGCCCAGTGCGCCGAGCAGCTCGAGCCATCGTGCCCCGAGCACCGAGGACGGGGCCGCCCGGGGCCGCTGCTCGACCGCCACGATCCAGAGATAGCTCAGCCCGAGCGCGAGCGCGGCCAGATAGCGGGGGCTTCTGAGCTGGCGAAGCTGCCTGGCCACACGATTGTAGGCGGAGCGCCAGGCGAGATAGATGAAGACGCGGATCACGCGGGCAGGTCGCTGTTCGGCGAGATCAGCGCCAGAAAGACGTCCTCGAGCCGGCGCCCGCTCAGCGCCGGGCGACTGGCCACGATGTCGGCAATGGTGCCGAAGGCGACCGCGGTTCCACCGTTCATCACCAGCACTCGGGTACAGATCTCCTCGACGAGATGCAGCAGGTGCGAGCTCAGGATGACGGCGGCCCCCGCTTCGGCGCGGCGGACGATCGTGGCCTTCATCTTCCGGATGCCCACGGGGTCGAGTCCGGTGAGCGGCTCGTCGAGCAGCAGGGCGCTGGGCTGGTGCAGGAGCCCGCAGGCGATCGCGAGCTTCTGCTTCATGCCGCGCGACAGCTCGCCCGGCAGCGCGGCGCGCTTGGCCGACAGGTCCAGCTCCTCGAGCAGCCCGGGGATGCGACCGCCGACATCACCCACCTGGTACAGCCGGCCCACAAATCGCAAATGCTCCTCGACGGTGAGGTATTCGAACAGATGGGGTTCGTCGGGGATGAAGGCCAGCAGCGATTTTGCCGCCACCGCGTCGGTCGCCAGGTCGTGTTCGCCGATCCGGATGCGGCCCCGGGTCGGGATGATGATGCCGGCAATGCTGCGGATGGTGGTCGTCTTGCCGGCGCCGTTCGGGCCCACCAGCCCGAGAACCTCGCCGGGCTGCACCTTGAAGGAGAGGCCGCGGACGGCGGGAAAGTCGCCGTACCGCTTCTCCAGGCCGTCGACCTCGATCACGTGCGCTCCTGGGCCGGCCGCTCTTCCGGCAGGGCCGTCGTGGGGTGAAACTTTCGACTGGCCCGGAACGTCTCTCGTTGGAACATGTACCCCCACCCGGGTGCGGAACCCCTGTGTGCGGCCTGGAGGCCGAACCTTATGCGAAGCTACTGGATGCGAATCTTGTTCGGCGCACTCGCCATATTCGCCGTCGGAATGGTCGTCGTGACGATCTTCCGCCGGGGCAAAGCCCGGGTGACCGAGGTGGTCACCGGCTCCGGCCCCCTGACCATCCCGCTGCCATTCGTCCCCTTCGAGCTGGACGGCAACCGGCTCGGGAAGCTCGAACGGCTCGTGGTCAACCGCGAGGCCCCCAAGAAAGTGTCCTCGGTCGACCTCGAGGTGAAGCTCGACGATTCGCTCGTGGCGCAAGGGTTGGCCGGTTGCCGCCTGGCCGCCAACCTGGAGAGCGACTCCGCCAAGGCCGGCGACGTCAACGTGCACGTCGGACCCAAGGGGCAGCACGCCTTCTTCTTCTGCGCCACGAGCGATTCGGCGCTGGTACCGTTCGGCACGGTGACGCTGCTTCCCGGCGAGGTGACGGTGCCGTTGCTGGTGCCGACCACGCTCGCGGAGACCTTGCGAAGCGGCAAGTGGGCGGAGCATGAGGACTCGTCGTCGGATGTGCTGGCCGAGCGTGCCGAAAGCCTGGCGGATCATGCCGAAGAGGTGGCGGATTCGATCGCGACCGAGAACGAGCAGCGTGCGGAGGCCATGCAGGCGGTGCACACCCGGCTGGGCGACTCGTTACGCGCGGTGGGCCTCAGGCGCGCCGACTCGCTCAAGCGGGCGCTGGAGCACGTGGCGGAGCCGCCGACTCCCCGCTAGCTTCGAGGACGATGCTCCTCGTCCTCGACAACTACGACAGTTTCACCTACAACCTCGTGCAGTATGCCGGCGAGCTCGGCGCCGAGCCGGTCGTCCATCGCAACGACGCGCTGAGCGTCGAAGCGGTGCTGGCGCTCGAGCCCGCCGCCATCATCATCTCGCCGGGGCCGTGCACGCCGCGAGAAGCGGGTATCAGCGTGCCGCTCGTCCGCGCGGCCGCCGACGCGGGCGTGCCGCTGCTCGGCGTGTGTCTCGGTCATCAGTCGATCGGTGAGGCGTTCGGCGGGCAGGTCATACGCGCCACGCGCCTCATGCACGGCAAGACCACCATGATCGAGCACACTGGTCATGGGCTGTTCACGGGAATGCCATCGCCGTTCGAGGTGATGCGCTACCACTCGCTGGTGATCGATGCGTCGGCCGTGCCGGACATCCTGGAGGTAACCGCGTGGTCGACCGATCGCCCGGCCGGCAGTGAAATCATGGCGGTCTCGCACCGAGAACTCCCGGTCCACGGCGTACAATTCCATCCCGAATCCGTCGGCACCGGCCACGGCAAACGGCTCCTGGCCAATTTCCTCGAGCTGGCTCGAACGCGGGCCGACGTGAGTGGCCTGGGTTCTGGGCGCTAACCCGTTCGCAGCACAGTCTATAGAAGGCCCACGCACCTTCGGCACAAGTTTTGACTCGCCTCCGGCGAGCTATTACCTTTCGTGATGCGCGTCCTGGGTGTCATTCCGGCTCGTCTAGCATCGACCCGTCTCCCAAACAAACCGCTCCAGTTGCTGGCCGGTGAGCCGCTCATCACCCGGGTGATTCAGCGCGTCATGGAGCATGGCGTCGTGGAGGCGCTGGTGGTCGCGACCGACTCGCACATGATCGCGCAGGTCGTGGAGCGCGCCGGTGTGCGCTCCATCCTGACGCACGATGGTCACCTGTCGGGCACCGACCGGGTCGCGGAAGCGGCAGGCCGCCCGGAGTTCGCCGGCTTCGACGTGGTGGCCAACGTGCAGGGTGACGAGCCGTTCGTCTCGCGCGAGGCGCTGGCCGGGGCCATCGACCGAGTGGGCCGGGGCGACGACATCGGTACGGCCGCCACGCCGCTCGCGCCGGAATTGGCTCCGGACCCGGGAAGGGTCAAGGTGGTGACGGACCAGGATGGACGAGCGCTGTATTTCTCACGCGCCGCGATTCCCCATCGTCGCGATCCGTCGGACCCGGCCCATGGGCTCTACTGGCAGCACCTGGGCCTCTATGTCTACACCCGCCCGGCGCTGGCCCGCTGGGTCGCCGCGCCGGCGAGCGCGCCAGAGCACGCCGAGCGACTCGAGCAGCTCCGGGCGCTGCATGTCGGCCTCACGATAGGCGTGGCGCGGTTGACCGAGCCTTCACCGCCCGGCGTCGACACGCCGGACGATCTTCGACGGGCGGAAGCCCACTGGCATGCACTTCAGGGATAAGGCTATGACTCTGGCACCCAACGCGACCAAGTACATCTTCGTGACCGGCGGCGTCGTCTCTTCCCTCGGGAAAGGCATCGCCGCCGCGTCGCTTGGACGTCTGCTCGTCGAACGCGGACTCAGCGTGACGATGCAGAAGTTCGATCCGTACATCAACGTCGATCCGGGCACGATGTCGCCGTTCCAGCACGGCGAGGTATTCGTCACCGACGACGGCGCGGAGACGGACCTGGATCTCGGCCACTACGAGCGGTTCATCGACCGGTCGCTCTCGCAGCAGAACAACATCACCACCGGGCGGATCTACCAGGCGGTCATCAACAAGGAGCGTCGCGGCGAGTACCTGGGCTCGACGGTGCAGGTCATTCCGCACATCACGGACGAGATCAAGAACGCCATCCGGCGCACCGCGCCCGGGCACGACGTCGTGATCACCGAGATCGGCGGCACGGTGGGCGACATCGAATCGCTGCCGTTCCTCGAGGCCATCCGGCAGTTCCGGCAGGAGGTGGGCCGCGACAACGCGATCTTCATCCACCTGACGCTGGTCCCGTACATCGCGGCCGCGGGCGAGCTGAAGACGAAGCCGACGCAGCATTCCGTCCGGGATCTGATGCAGATCGGGATCCAGCCGGACATCCTCATCTGCCGCAGCGAGCAGCCGATCTCGGCCGACATCAAGCGCAAGATCGCGCTCTTCTGCAACGTGGATTTCGGGTGCGTGGTGGAGAGCCCGGATGTCCGGTCGATCTACGAAATTCCGCTCCGCTTCCTGGAGCAGGGGCTCGACCGCGAAGTGTGTCAGCGTCTCCGGCTCGAGACCAAGGAGCCGGATCTTCGGGGCTGGAAGGCCATGACGGATCGAATTCTCCAGCCGGCGCACCGGGTGCGGATCGCCGTAGTCGGAAAGTACACTGCATTGCACGACGCCTATAAGTCGGTGAGCGAGGCGCTGATCCACGGTGGCATCCCGCACGACACCAAGGTGGACGTTGAGTGGATTCCGAGTGATCGGTTCATGGACCAGGGCGCGGCGGGACGGCTGCTCGCCGAATACGACGGATTGCTGATCCCCGGCGGCTTCGGCGAGCGCGGCGTCGAGGGCATGATCGAAGCGATCCGCTGGGCGCGGGAGAACGACCTGCCGTTCTTCGGCATCTGCCTCGGCCTGCAGGTCGCCATCATCGAGTTCGCCCGGAACGTCTGCGGCATGCCCAACACCAACAGCACCGAGTTCGAGCCGGAGTGCGCGGCGCCGGTGATCGCGCTCATGCAGTCGCAGCGCGACGTGAGTACCATGGGCGGCACGATGCGGCTGGGCGCCTACACCGCGCGGCTGCGAAGCGGCTCGCGGGTGGCGCAGGCCTACGGCACCAACGAGATCAGCGAGCGCCATCGCCACCGCTGGGAGGTCAGCAACGCCTACCGTGACGTGCTGGCGGAGTACGGGCTGCGTCTTTCGGGCCAGTCACCCGACGGCGGACTGGTTGAGACGATCGAGCTGCCCGACCACGCATGGTTCATCGGATGCCAGTTCCATCCCGAGCTCAAGTCGCGGCCCACCCGCCCGCATCCGCTCTTCGCCGGATTCGTGGGCGCGGCGCTTCGACATGGGCAGGGCACTGCTTCCGGAGCGCCGCGCACGGAGCTCGCCGAGATCGGACGCTGATGGCGTGGACGTTCGCGCACCGGCCGTTCCTCATCGCCGGTCCGTGCGTCATCGAGCCTGGGGACGTGCTGCCGCGAGTCGCCGAGCGGCTCGCGGGCATTGCGGCCCGTCGTGGGCTGCCGGTCTGCTTCAAGGCGAGCTTCGACAAGGCCAACCGCGCGCGGCTCGGCGCCCCGCGCGGTCCAGGGCTGGAGGAAGGCCTGCGGGTGCTGGAGCGTGTGCGCGCGACGAGCGGCCTGCCGGTGCTGACGGACATCCACGAGGCGGCGCAGGCGGCGTCCGCCGGCGAGGTGGCCGATGCGCTCCAGATTCCCGCGTTCCTCTGCCGGCAGACCGACCTCCTCGTGGCCGCCGGACGGACCGGTCGACCGGTCAACGTCAAGAAGGGACAGTGGATGCATGCTGATGCAATGGCGGGCGCGCTGGAGAAGGTGCGCGCTGCGGGGAGTGTCGATGTGGCGGTCACGGAGCGAGGCACGTTCTTCGGCTACGGGGATCTGGTCGTCGACATGCGCAACTTCGGCCGGCTCCGCGGCGCGACCGGCGCCGCCGTCGTGTTCGACGCGACCCATGCGGTCCAGCAGCCGGGCCAGGGTGTGGCCGGAGCGAGCGGCGGCCAGCGTGAGCACATTGCTGCGCTGCTCGCGGCGGCCGCGGTGTCCGGTGCGGACGGCTTCTTCGTGGAGACCCACCCCGACCCCGACCAGGCGCTGAGCGACGCGGCGACGCAGTGGCCGCTCGATCGCCTGGAAGAGCTGGTGGGGCGCACGCTCGACCTCTGGGCGCGCGCGCATGATTGATCCCATCCTCGCCGGGCGCATCCGCATTCTCGGTCTCGACGTCGACGGAGTGCTGACCGATAACGGCATCATCGTGGGCCCGATCGACGGGCATCCGGTCGAGCTCAAACGGTTCGACATTCAGGACGGGCTGGGCCAGGTCCTGATGCGGAGCGCGGCAATTCCGGTGGTGTGGGTGAGCGGCCGCCACTCGGAGGCGACGACCGTCCGCGCGCGCGAGCTGCGCGTCGAGGAGGTGCTGCAGGTGCCCGGACCGCATAAGCTCGAGGCGTTCGGCGAGCTGCTCGGACGCCGGGGCATTGCCTGGGAGGACGCGGCCTTCGTGGGAGACGATCTTGCCGATCTGCAGGTGCTCCGGCGGGTCGGATTGCCGATCGCGGTGGCCAATGCCGTCGCGGAGGTGAAGGCGGTGGCGGCTTACGTCACCCGCGCGTCCGGCGGCCATGGCGCGGTGCGCGAGGCCATCGAGGCGCTGCTCAAGGCGCGCGGCCTGTGGCCCGAGCTGCTCGAGCGCTACTTCTCGGACGCCGCGTCCACCCGTGCCGGCTGAGAGCGCACTGGTAGCGCTCGGGCGGCAGGTCCTCGAGCAGGAGGCCACCGCGGTACGGACCGCGGCCGCGCGGCTCGACGACAAGTTCGCGCGAGCGGTGCGGCTGCTGGCCGCGGTTTCGGGTCGGGTGATCGTGTCGGGCGTGGGCAAGTCGGGGTTGATCGCCCGGAAGCTCGCGGCCACGCTCACGTCCACCGGGACCGCGGCGTCATACCTGCACCCGGTCGACTCGCTCCACGGCGATCTGGGTCTGGTCGGGCGCGGCGACGCGGCGATCGTCCTCAGCAAGAGCGGCGAATCCGAAGAGCTGTTCGGGCTGGTCGGCTCGCTGGAGCGGATGGGGGTGCCCATCATCGCCATCACCGGCGCCATGGATTCGACCCTTGCGCGGGTCGCGGCGGTCGCGCTCGACGGCACGGTCGCGGAGGAGGCATGTCCGCACGGGCTCGCTCCGACCACCAGCACGACGGTGGCGGTGGCGCTGGGCGACGCCCTCGCCGTGGCCCTGCTCGAGCTCAAGGGTTTTCGGCGCGAGGATTTCGCCGCGCTGCACCCCGGTGGCTCGCTGGGTCGCAAGCTGCTGTTGCGGGTGCGTGACGTGATGGTGCAGCCGGGGCACGTGCTCGGCGCGGATGCCACGATGCGCCAGGCGGTCGTGAGCCTGGCGCACGATCGCGGACTCGCGCTGGTGCTCGAGGCCGGGAAGCTCGCGGGCGTGCTGACGCCTGGCGACCTGACCCGACTGGCCGAGCGCGAGCCCGGGTTCCTCGATCTGCCCGTCGGGGGCGTCATGACGCGAAGCCCGCGCACCGCCGCGCCGGAGGAACTTGCGGCCGGGGCCGTGGGAACGATGGAGCGCCATCGCGTCATCGCCTTGCCGGTGGTGGACGAAGCCGGAACGGTCGTCGGCGCGGTCCACCTGCACGACCTCATGCGCGCAGGAGCCGTCTGACATGGACAGCTCGAGGCGGACGATCGTGTCCTCACTGCTGGCCGGCGACCTGCGCGGGCGAGTGCTCCCGGTGATGCTCCTCGTGGCCGGCGCGGTCTCGGCCGTTTCCGCCTGCGAGGAGACCGGGGTCAAGCCGACCACGACGGTGCAGGCGACCGACAGCGCGGACCAGGTGCTCGAGGGCTTTTCACACTATGTGACCAAGGACGGCGTGCGGCGAAGCCGGGTCGAGGCGGATACGGCGTTCTTCTACGAAAACACCCAGATCACGCAGCTGAAAAAAATCCGGGTCGTATTCTTCGATGTGCAGGGCGAAGAAGGCTCGACGCTCACGGCGGCCACCGGCACGTACCGGTGGCAGGACGGCTCGATGGACGCGACGGGCTCGGTGCTCGTGGTGTCGCCGGACGGCCGTCGCCTCAGGACCGAAGCGCTCAAGTACGACAACTCCGCCAACACGATCTCGACCAACGTTCGGTTCACTTTCGACCGGGGCGGGGAACACCTGGAGGGCAATAGCTTCCGCTCCGATCCCGACTTCAAGAACGTCGTGACGGATCGACCGCGCGGCACCGCGGGGGACGGGTTGCTGCTGCCCGGACAGGAGCCATGACGGCCGCGCGGGTGCCCACGCTGCTCGTCGCCCTGGTCGTCCTGGCCGGCGCCCCCGCGTGGGCCCAGGTCCCGAAGCCGGGCGCGCCCTCCAAGCCCCCCGTGCCCTCGGCGAAACCGGCGCCTAGGCAGACGGCCAAGCCGGCCAGGCCGCCCCAGATCGCGCCGGCGCAGCGCTGCACCTTTCAGATCGACAACGTGGACCGGCAGGGTGCGGTCAACGAAACGCCGACCGGCACCAACTACTACGCCGGCGGCAACGTCCGGTTGAGCTGTCGCGGCATGAAGATCTCGATGCAGAGCGACAGCGTCGCAGCCTACGGCGGCAACATCGTGCAGTTCATCGGCAACGTGAAGTATCGCGATTCGACGCTCGCGATGGACGCCGACTTCGGGACCTACTACAAGAGCGGAGAGCGGTGGGAGGCGCGCGGGCACGTCGATACCAGGAACGCGCGCACCGGCTCCACGCTGACCGGCCCATCGCTCGACTATTACCGGGAGGTCGAAGGCGTACGGGACACGCTCGAGATGTACGCGGTCGGTCGCCCCAAGATCCGGTATCTGGAATCGGACAGCGTGGCCGGCCGGACGGTCGAGCCGTATCTGATCGTCGCGGATCGGGTCCGGTTCAAGGGGAACGACCGGATCTGGGCGGCCGGCAAAGTCACGGTGGATCGGAGCGACTTCGCCGCGCGCTCCGATTCCATGCGCCTCGACACCGGGCAGGGCAGTGACGGTACGCTGCTCGGGGGCGAGCCGGTCGTCCGCGGGCTGGGCACGGACAGCTTCCAGCTGCACGGCACACGCATCGACTTGGTCTTGCAACAGCGTGAATTGAGCAAGATCGTGGCCCGGGGCGCGGGGCACGCCGTCAATCGCGACTGGGACCTGGTGGCCGACACGATCGCCATCGATCTCAAGAGCCGAAAGCTGGAGCGTACCCTCGCATGGGGCAAAGCCACGCGCCCCTACGCCGTCTCCACGAGTTATGCCATGCGGGCCGACTCGCTCGCGCTGGATTCCCCGGCCCAGCTCCTGAAGGAGGTGCGCGGATTCGGCAAGGCGTGGCTCGGCGGCTCGATCGATTCGGTGGTGAACGATCGGGACTGGATGCGCGGCGACACGGTCATCGCGCGCTTCACCCCCTCCGATTCGGCTGGCAAGCCCCGCTCGGTCCTGAGCCGGATCGAAGCCAGGGCCGCCGCCCAGTCATACCACCTCGAGCGCAACGCCAAGACGCCGAAGCGGCCGTCAATCAACTACGCGCGCGGCGACGCCATCACCGTCACCATGAAGAATGCGGCGGCCGGTGGCGTGGATCGGGTCGACATTCGCGGCAAGGTGGATGGCATTCAGCTCGAGGCCGGAGGCGATTCGGTGCGCACACCCGTGGATTCGAGCCGGCGTCGGAGCCCCGCCAGGTGACCGCCCCCGAGTGGGTGGCCTCCCTCGGCGACCGCGATCCGTCGGTCGCCATCGCGCTCGCGGCCATCACCCGGACGGCGGGGCCGAACGACGTCGCCTCGTTCGCCGACCTCGTCATGGGCTACCGCGAGGCGCACCTGGCCTGCTACCAGACGCTGGGCACGCCCAAGGAGCAGGAGATCACCGGCGACGAGATCCGCGAGCACCTCGCGGGATCGGTGCTCGCGCGGCTCGCCATCGAGGGCTGGGTGCTCGACACCGGCGCGGCCGGATGGGATCCGGTCCAGCCTCGGGTCGCGTGGTGGGGCGAGGGAGCCGAGGATCGCCAGGCCATCTACGACGCCCTGCTCGGCGCCGCCCGCCGCGCCGCGCAGCGGTCGAAGCCGCCGACGCCCCAGCGCACGTCCACCAGCGTGCTGGAGGGCGCCCACCTGGCCAAGAGCTTCAAAGGCCGCCGCGTCGTCAACGACGTGAGCGTGCGCGTGGAGCAGGGAGAAATCGTCGGGCTGCTCGGCCCCAATGGCGCGGGAAAGACCACGACCTTCTACCTTATAACAGGCCTGATCCGTCCGGACGCGGGGCATGTACGGCTGGACGGGAAGGATCTGACTCGCGCCCCGATGTATGAACGGGCTCGGGCCGGGATCGGCTACCTCGCGCAGGAACCGTCGATCTTTCGAAAAATGACGGTCGAGGAAAATATTCTGGCGATCCTGGAGACGCGGGACCTGGGCCGCGAGGAGCGTCAGCGCCAGCTCGATCGGATGCTCGACGAGCTCTCGATCAAGCACCTGCGCCGGAGCCGTGCATACAGCCTGAGCGGGGGAGAGCGGCGGCGGCTCGAGATCACCCGCGCGCTCGTGACCGATCCCAAGTTCATGCTCCTCGACGAGCCGTTCGCCGGCGTCGATCCGATCGCGGTCCACGACATCCAGACCATCGTGGCAGGGCTGCGCCACCGCGGCATCGGCGTGCTCATTACCGACCACAACGTCGAGCAGACGCTCGACATCGTTGACCGGGCCTACATCATGTTCGAGGGCAAAGTGCAGGCTGCCGGCAAAGTGAGTGAGCTCGTGTATGACGATCGGGTGGCGCAGCTGTATCTGGGCCCCACCCTCACCGCGCGTCTGCGCGCCCGCCTGGAGTCGGTGGCATGAGAACGGGACTGTCCCAGCACACCAGCATGCGGCAGGAGCTGCGCGTCAATCCGCGGCTCTACCAGGCCATGGACATGCTCTACATGCCCATGATGGACTTGCAGCAGCACCTCAAGCAGGAGCTGCTGGCCAACCCGTTCCTCGAGCTGCTCGAGCCCGAGGACGAGGCGCCCGAGCAGAAGGATGCCGAGCAGGAAAAGGAGCAGAAGGAAAAAGAGGAGGAGATGGACTGGGAGGAGATCCTCCTGAACGGCTTCGAGGTGGGCGGCACCCGCGAGCAGTACGAGCAGCTCGAATACACCGAGCCGGTCACGGTCGAGACCAAGGACCTCGTCGACTACCTGCGCGAGCAGCTCCAGATGATGACGCTGAGCCCGCGCCAGCTGCTGCTGGCCGAGGAGTTTCTCGGCAACATCAACGACGAAGGCTATCTCGCCGCGACGGTCGAGGAAATTCTAGGCTCGGTCAATCAGCTGGTGGCCGGCCATGTGGGCGCCGAGGCGGGCCCGGACGAGATGGGCGACGAATCGGGCAACGCCGAGGAGGTCGCCGACGAGGCGCGGACGCCCGCGCCCGTGACCGAGGGCGCGCCGCTCTACACGCTCGCCGAAGCCGAGGAGATGCTGGGGATCATCCAGCGTCTGGATCCGCCGGGGATCTGTGCGCGCGATCTGCGCGAGTGCCTCCTGATCCAGCTCGGTGAGCAGGCGGACACGGAGTCGCTCACGTATCGCCTGGTCCACGACGCGTTTCCCGATCTCATCGCGCATCGGTGGAACGATCTCGCCAAGCGCTTCGGGGTCGAGCCCGCGGCGGTCCAGGCGGCGGCCGACGAGCTGGCGCGACTCGATCCGAAGCCCGGCCTCAAGCACGCGAGCGCCAGCGACGGGTACATCATCCCTGATCTCATCGTGGAGAAGATCGGGGGCCGCTACCAGGTGTTCCTGAACGACACCGGCATGCCGCGGCTCCGGCTCAGCCGGTCCTATCAGGAGATTGCCCGGGACAAGAAGAAGATGACGCCGGAGAATCGCGAGTTCATCGCCTCCAAGATGAACAGCGCGAACTGGATGATCCAGGCCATCGAGCAGCGCCGGCAGACGATGCTCAAGGTCATGAATTTCATCGTCGACCGCCAGCGCGATTTCTTCGAGTAGGGCATCGAGTTCCTGCGCCCGCTCTCGCTGCGCGAGGTGGCCGAGGTGATCAACATGCACGAATCCACGGTCAGCCGCGTCACCAACGAGAAGTATGTGCAGACGCCCCGGGGCGTGCTGCCGCTCAAGTTCTTCTTCTCGAGCGCGCTGGCGACCGCGTCCGGCGAGGACGCCAGCGCGCGCTCGATCCGCGCCAAGCTGCAGAAGATGGTCGGGGACGAGGACAGCGCGAAGCCGCTCACCGATCAGCAGATCGTGCACCTGTTCCAGGAGCAGGGCATTCAGATCGCCCGCCGCACCGTCGCCAAGTACCGGGATCAGCTCGGCATCCTGCCGGCACGCATGCGGAAGCGGGTATGACCCTGCCCGCCGCCGAGACGCTGGACGTCAGCGTACTCGTCCCGGCGAAGGACGAGGCAGCCAATCTTCCCGAATTCGTTCGGCTCTGCGCCGAGGCGCTGACGCCCGCCGGCTTCTCCTACGAAGTCGTGATCGTGAACGACGGCTCGCGCGACGGCAGCGAGCGACTGCTGCGCGATCTTGCCCGGAGCCACCCGTTCGTCCGCGTCGTGACGCACCGGCGCCAGCGCGGCATCGCCGACGCGCTCCGCTCCGCCGGTGATGTGGCCCGGGGCGATGTCTTCGTCTTCTATCCCGCCGACCTGCAGTACCTCCCTGAGGACATTCCGCGGCTGGTGGCGCCGATCCTGGAGGGCCGCGCGGACATCGTCACGGGCACCAAACAGGGCAAGTACGAGAAGGCGTTCGTGAGCCGGGTCTACAATGTCCTCTGCCGCTGGCTGTTCGGGGTCCGCGTGACCGACCTCAACTCGGTGAAGGCGTATCGCCGGGAGGTCATGGGCGGGGTCCCGCTGCGGCCCGATTGGCATCGGTACATGGTGGTCATCGCGGCCGCCGATGGATTTCGGCTCGATTCGCTTCCGGTGCCGCTCTACCCGAGGCGCGCGGGGACGTCCAAATTCGGCTGGCGCCGCATCCCGGTGGGGATCTTCGACCTGCTGAGCGTGTGGTTCCAGCTCCGATTCGGCCGAAAACCCATGCTGTTCTTCGGCATCGCCGGCGCCACGCTGTTCATCATCGGGCTGGTGGCCGGAGTGATCGCGCTGGTGCTGCGCTTCGGGTACGGCATCGGCTTCCGTCCGCTTCTCAATCTGGTCGAGACGATGGTCATCAGCGGCATCGTGCTGTTCGGCTTCGGCCTGCTCGGCGAGATGATCGCGGGTGTGCAGGAGGAGACGCGGGCGGTGGCGCGCGCGCTCGACCGGCTGGACAAGCCCGACCCGCGGGACTGATCGGTGCGGGTCGTCTTCCTGACCCATAATTTCCCCCGCTGGCCGGGGGATCTATCGGGCTCGTTCCTGGCCACGCTCGCCGCCGCGCTGGTGGGCCGCGGCATACAGGTCACCGTCGTCGCGCCGAGCGACGGGGGGCAGGGCGGCGAAGCGGAGACGGGTGGCGTGCGGGTCCGGCGGGTGCGGTATGCGCCGGCGCGTCTGGAGTCGCTCGCCTATCGAGGGACGATGGCCGCGGCACTCGCCAAGCCCGGCGGGTGGCGTGTCCTCGCGGGTCTGTGGCGGGCGCTCCGGCGCGCGGCCCGCGAGGAGCTCGCCGCCGGGGCGGACCTCATCCACGCGCACTGGTGGGTGCCGGCAGGCCTTGCCGCTCCGGCCGACGCACCGCTCGTCGTGACCGTGCACGGGACCGATGCCGCCATGCTCCGGAGCTCCCGGCTCGCCCGCCGGCTGGCGCGCCCGGTCTTTGCGCGCGCGCGGGTGGTGACGGCGGTCTCGCGCGAGCTCGCCGGCTGGGTGCAGAACGCCACCGGGCGCCACATCTCGGCTGCGCACATCCAGCCGATGCCGGTCGACAGTGCGAACTGGCCGTGGACCACAGGCGGCGGCGGCACCGTGGTCGTCGCCAGATTGACGGCGCAGAAGCGGATTCATCTCGCCATCGACACCACGGCGTTCCTCGCCTCGTGCGGCCACGACCTCCCACTCACGATCGTCGGGGACGGCCCGGAGCGCCCGATGCTCGAGCGCCAGGTGGAGCGGCTGGGCATCGGCCCGTTCGTTCGCTTCGCGGGTGCGGTGCCACCGAGCGAGGTGGCAAGCTTCCTGGCGCGGGCCGACCTCCTGCTCGCCCCGGCGGCTGGCGAAGGCTTCGGCCTGGCCGCGGCGGAGGCCCTGATGGCGGGCGTCCCGGTGGTGGCCTGCTGGGACGGCGGGGGATTGCTCGACGTCGTGCCGGAGTCGGGCGCCGGGCGGCTGACCTTGCCCAGCGCGGAGGCCCTGAGCGACGCCACCCTCGACCTCCTGCAGGACCCCGAGCGGCTCGCGCTGGCCCGGCTGGTGGGTGAATCGTGGCGCTCCCGGCTCTCGCCCGACTACGTCGCGGAGGTGTGCGAGGGATGGTATCGGGAGGCGCTCGATGGTTAGCGCGCGGGGCGGCTGGATCCGCGTCGCGCAGTGGCTCGTCGGCCTCGCGATCGTGGTGTTCGCCGCGCGGAGCCTCGCGCGCAACTGGGCCGAGTTGCGGGCGCAGCCGCTCGCGTGGCAGGTCGAGCCGGGCTATCTCCTCCTGAGCGCGGTCGTGGTGTGGTCGATGTACGCGCTCCTTGTCGTCGCCTGGCGAACGATGCTGCTGGGTTGGGGGCAGCAGCTCGACGGTTGGACGGCCTCACGCATCTGGACGGTATCGAGCTTGGGCAAGTACCTCCCGGGGAAAGTCTGGGCGGTGGCCGGCATGGCGCTGATGGCGCAGCGCGCGGGCATCGCGCCTTGGGCCGCGACCGGATCGGCCGTCGTCCTGCAGGCGCTGGCGATCGGCAGCGGCGCGGCGGTGGCCGGCCTGACGGGGCGGCGTGCCCTCGAAGCCGCGCATCCGGGAGCGAGCGGCTCCTTGATCCTGCTCGTGGCGGCGGCCATCGCCGGTGTGCTGCTCCTCATGTGGCCGCCCTTCATCCGCCGGGTGCTTGCGCTCGCGTCCCCTGGCGCGGAGGCGCGTGGCGCTCCGCCGGCATTCGGTGTCGCCTTCGGGATCGTGGCCAACGTCGTCGCGTGGCTCGGCTACGGCATGGCGCTCTGGCTGCTCGCCCGGGGGCTGCTGCCCGAAGCCGGGCTCCGGCCGACGCTCGCGATCACGGTGTTCACCGCGTCCTACCTTGCCGGGTTCCTGGCGCTGTTCGCTCCCGGCGGACTGGGCGTGCGTGAAGGCTTGTTCATTCTGATGCTGCAGGGCCCACTCGGGATCGGTGCGGCGACGGCGCTCGCCCTCGCCTCCCGGGTTCTACTGACGATCACCGAGTTCGGGGCCGCCGTCCCGTTCCTCGTTCTACCGCAGGGGAGAGCGCGTGTCGCACCCTGAGTTCGCTGACGAGACCGCCTTCGAACCGCGCCGCCCGGCCCTGGTGGCGGCGGCCGTCTTCATCCTGGCCGCGCTCACGCTGTGCTGGCCGATGCTGGCGGGGCGCTGGCTCCTCGGTGACGACCAGTACGTCGCGGGGTACGGCTTCCGGCTGTTCGGCGCGGAGATGTTTCGTGCGACGGGGCGGATTCCGGAATGGAACCCGTACCTGTTCGGCGGATTGCCGTACATCGCGGCCCAGCATGGCGACGTCTTCTACCCGACGGCCTGGCTGCGCTGGTTCTTACCGATCGACACCGCGATGAACGTCGGCTTCTTCGCGCACATCGCGCTCGCCGGCGCGTGCATGTACGCACTGCTTCGCACCCTGCGCCTGAAGTGGACCGGGGCGGTGGTCGGGGGGCTCGCCTACGAGCTCTCCGGCATCGTAGCCTCGATGGTGCGGCCCGGACACGACGGAAAACTCTACGTGTCGGCGCTCGCACCGCTGCTGCTCCTGTCGCTCGTCTCCGCCATCAGGGATCGACGGCCATGGGGCTATGGACTCCTGGCCTTGACCGTGGGGCTCGGCATGCTGAGCCCGCACTACCAGATGACCTACTATCTGCTGGTGGCCGGCGCGGTGTGGACCTTGTACCTCGTCTTCCTCGACCCGGAGCGGCCAGCGGAGATCCGCTGGCCTCGCGAGCTGGCGATAGCGTTCGGGGCGGTGCTCCTCGGCCTGGCGATCGCGGCAATCCAGGTGTTGCCGTTCCTGCAGTACATCCCGTACTCACCCCGGGCCGCCGGCGGGCCGAGCGGCGGCTGGGAATACGCGACCATGTTCTCGATGCCGCCCGAAGAGCTGATGACGGGCGTGCTGCCCCAGTTCAACGGCGTGCTCGACGCTTATTGGGGGCGCAACTTCTTCAAGCTCCATACCGAGTATCTGGGCGCGCTGGTCGTGGTGCTCGCCGTGCTCGGAGTCGGAGACAAGTCTCGCCGCCGCCTGGTGACGGCGCTCGGCGCCATCGCGCTCCTCTTCCTCCTCGTGTCCTTCGGCGGCCACAGCCCGTTCTACTATCTGTGGTATGAGGTGATGCCGATGATGAAGAAGGTCCGCGCCCCCGGCATGGCCTTCTTCCTCGTGGCGCTTCCGATCGCGGCGTTCGCTGCGATCGGCGCTGACCGCCTGCTGCGGCGAGACCTGCCGCTGCGCGCGCTGCTCCTGCCGCTGGCCACGCTCGGGGGAGTGGCACTCCTCGGTGTGGCCGGCGTGCTGCAGGCCGTCGCCACCGTGCTGGCGGGCGCCGAGCAGGCCGCGCGGGTTGCGGCCAATGAGGCGGCGCTGCGGGCCGGCGCGCTGCGACTGCTGCTCGTCGTGCTCGCCGGTGGCGGCATTCTGTGGGCGGTCTGGCGTGGGAAGCTCCGTGGGGGGCTGGCAGCGGCCGCGCTGGCCGTCGCGGTGGCCGGCGATCTCTGGAGCATCGACCGCCTGTTCTTCGAGTTCCGCGGGCCCGCGTCGGAAATCTTCCGCGACGACGCCGTCACCGCCAAGCTCCGGGCAGAGCCGCAGCCATTCCGCGTGCTCGATGCCGGGGTGTACCAGGGCTCGTACCTGATGGCCCACAACATTCAGACCATGCTTGGCTATCACGGCAACGAGGTGCGGTTCTACGACGAGCTCCTCGGCGGGAAAGGTCAGTGGCGTTTTGCCGGCAGCCCCGCGCTCCTGGATCTGCTCGCCGTGCGCTTTCTGCTCTTGCCCGCGGCGCAGGCGGTGCCCGGCTTTCACCAGGTACTCGGGCCGGTGACCACGACGCCGGGCACGCCCGCCGTGCTCATGGAGCGCGATACCGTGCCGCCTTATGTGCGCGTAATCCCCGGCGCGGCGCAGCTCGCGGACGATCAGGTCGTGCCGACGGTCATCGATCCTCGATTTCCGTACGCCGCGATCGCGCTATATCCGGATACGGTGTCGGGTCTGATGCCCGAGCCCATCCGTGGCGGTCAGCCGCCGGCGCCCGTGGCGGTACGTCCGACGCTCGCCGAGTGGGGGCCGGGGCGCATGCGAATCGAGCTTCAGGGCACCGCGGTCAAGCCTGCGTACCTGCTCGTCGCCGAGACCTGGTACCCCGACTGGCATGCCGAGGTCGATGGCAAGCCCGTCGCGGTGCACCGCGCCGACTACGCGTTGCTCAGCGTCGCGTTGCCGCCGGGAGCACGGCAGGTCACGTTCAGCTTCGCGTCACCTGCGTACGCCCGTGGCAAGCTCGTGACACTCGCCGCCGTGATCGTGACCTGTGTGCTGCTGGCGGCGCCCTGGTGGCCGCGCCGGCGGAGTGCCGCGCATGCCTGAGCGAGCGCTGGTCGTCGTGCCGACGTACAACGAGCGCGTCAATCTGCCGCTCATCGTCCCCCAGATCCTGCAGCAGGGCAGCAACTTCGAGGTCCTGGTCGTGGACGACAATTCGCCGGACGGCACCGGTCGGCTGGCCGACGAGATGGCCGCCGCGGAGCCCCGCATCCATGTGATGCACCGACCCGGCAAGGCCGGGCTCGGCAAGGCGTACCTGGCCGGTTTTCGGTGGGCACTCGAGCGTGGGTACGATCTCATCTTCGAGATGGACGCCGACTTCAGCCACGATCCGAAGTTTCTTCCCGAGTTCGTGCGCGCGGCCGAGCGGGGAGATCTGGTGATCGGGTCGCGCTATCACTCCGGCGTCAACGTCATCAACTGGCCGATCGCCCGGCTCCTGCTCTCCGTCGGAGCGAACGAGTACGCTCGCCGGATCACGGGCCTGCCGCTCACCGACTCCACGGGCGGTTTCAAGTGCTTCCGGCGGCGGGTGCTCGAGGTGATCGATCTCGATCGGGTACGATCGAACGGCTACTCTTTCCAGATCGAGATGAGCTTCCGCGCCTGGAAGAAAGGCTTTCGCCTGGTGGAAATTCCGATCGTGTTCACCGACCGCGTGGAGGGGCAGAGCAAGATGAACAAGCGCATCGTCCGCGAGGCGGTCTGGATGGTCTGGTGGCTGCGGGCGCAGGCGCTGGCGGGACGGCTGTGAAAGGGACCATCGTCTACAAGATGACGGGGTCCGGGAATGACTTCGTCCTCGTGGATGGACGCTACACGTCGCCGGCGGAGTGGCCGTCCGCTCGGGTCGTGCAGCTCTGCGACCGGCGCACGGGCATCGGCGCCGATGGCCTGGTCATCCTGACTCCGGAACGGACCGGCACGGTCGGCATGGCGTTCTGGAACTCCGACGGAACGCGGGCGGCCATGTGCGGAAACGCCGCGCTCTGTAGTACGCGGCTCTCGGTCTTTCTGGAGTTCGCCGAGCCCGGGGAGCTTTCCCTGATAACGGATGCCGGCGCTGTTCAGGCGCGGTGCCCCTCGGCTGGCGATCAGGCCGAGATCCGGCTGCCGGACTTCGAGCTGGCTTTGGGCAAAGGCAATGGCGTCTGCGGGATCGAGCCGGTTGTGGGCGAACGTTGGATGGCATTCGCCACCGTCGGCGTGCCTCACCTGGTGATCCGGGTGGACGATGTCGAAGCGGTGGACGTGATGGGCCGGGGGCGAAGCCTCCGGTACGACGCACGCCTTGGCAGCGCCGGGGCCAACGTCAACTTCGTGGCTGCCACGAATGACCGCGCCCAACCGTGGCTCATTCGGACGTATGAACGCGGTGTCGAAGGTGAAACCCTCGCGTGCGGAACCGGGACGGTAGCGGCCGGCCTGGCCCTGGCGCAGCATGGGGAAGCCCAGCTGCCAGTACGGTTCCGGAGCAGGGGGGGTGAAGAGCTGCTGGTCACTGCGGCGCTCAAGGAGCGGCGCGCAACGAATGTGTGGCTAGGTGGCCAAGGCAAGCTGGTATTCAAGGCTGTGTGGGAAGCCTGAGGCCTGTGCTCGTCCAAAATTCTAAACTCCAAAGCTACAATCGGTTACACCTCGAACGGTGGAGAACTCCACACTTCTCCACAATTATCCTCAAATTAACTTAACATAACATATCTTATACGTCACCAATATTATGTGCTTGGATCCAAGGACATCCGCATTGCAACTACGGGTTTTCGTGAGAAGTCGACAGCCTGGCGCAGTCGCAGTACCCAGCAAGCAACACGGCCCGCACAGTGAATGCGCGGGCCGTTGGCATCGTGCGGTGCTACCTCCCGGGAAGCGTCCCTACATCTTTCCGTCCGTCAGCTCGGCGAGTCGAACCTGTGCCTCGGTCACGCTGGCCGAGTTCGGGTACTTCTGGATGATGTCCCGGTAGATCGCGACCGCCTCCTGCGTCTTCCCGGCCTCTCGATAGGCCCGTGCCGCGTCGACCAGATAACGGGCCTTCAGGTACTCCAGATCAGCCAGCTTGGATGCGGCCGCAAATGCCTCGCCGGCGTCCGCGTATTTGCGGGCATTCTCCAGTGCCGCGCCCAGCAATCCATTGGCAGGCGCCGCGAATTCCGGCTTCGGCGACGTGGCCAGGTAATCCCGGAGCCCGACCGCCGCGAGCTCACTCTGGCCGTTGACCATACGGACCTGGTTCAGCGTGATTACGGCCTCGTTCGCCGCCTCGGTCCCCTTGTAGGTCTGGATGAGCTTCTGCAGCTCGCTCGACGCGAGCGGCAGATTACCTGCTTCGGCGGCGGCGCGCGCCTGATTCAGGCTGCGAGCGGCGAACTCTTCCTTGCGGCGCCCGCTCGACAGCAGGAACCACGCGATCAGCCCCGCGACGACGAGCGCCGCCGCGATCGCCGCCAGCTGGCGATTGCGGTCGCGATACCATGGGCTGTCCGCTGGTGCCGCGGTGGATCGTTCACGAGTTGTTGGTTGCACAGTGGTCGCCATGTCTGCTCAACTCTGAGGTAGTGATCTGCCGCTGCCGCTCCGCGAGTGCCCCCGGCGTGACTCGAACACGCGGCCAACAGTTTAGGAAACTGCTGCTCTATCCATCTGAGCTACGGGGGCTCGGCTTTATGGGAAAATAACTTGCCGTGCCGGCTTCATGTAGTCTCTGAGGTGTAGGCGCGCGCGCCCGGGGCGCGTGACCGGCGGGTATGGTAACCCGCTGGGCGGGCGCGCGAAAGCCCGTTTCGCGCGGCGTCATCGCCGAGCGATGACCCGAGTCGGCGCCCCGGTGAGCTTCTCCAGCCCGCCCAGACCCGCGATCTCGAGCAGAAAACTCCAGCCGACCAGCTCGGCGCCAAGTCCTCGAGCCAACTGCCCCGCTGCCCGAGCCGTGCCGCCGGTCGCGAGCACATCATCGACGATCAGGACCCGGGCTGGCGCCGGCAGTCCGTCTCGGTGACATTCGAGCGCGTCCCGGCCGTATTCCAGCTCGTACGACTCGCTAACCCGCTCCCACGGCAGCTTCCCCGGCTTTCGGGCCGGCACGAAGCCCGCGCCTAGGCTGGTGGCCACCGCCCCTCCCAGGATGAACCCGCGGGCCTCGATACCGATCACGTGAGTGACATCTAGGTCGGCGAACGGCTCGGCCATCGCCTCGACGATGGTGCGGAGCAGATGACCGTCCCGGAGAACCGGGGTGATGTCCTGAAAGATGATCCCGGGCTTCGGATAGTTGGGGATCGGTCGCAGCGTGTCGAGCACGTGCCTGGCAAGCGGAGTGACGGTGGTCATCGGATCTCGAAACTCCTCCTTATGTCCTGCGGGTCGTCCTGCCGGTCCTCCCGTTCGAGCGAGTCCACTCGTGCTTGCGCCGGCCCGGCGCGAAGGAGCGCCTCGAGCCGCGCGAGCGCACCTGCGTCCGATGCGGTGGCCAGGACCTCGACTCGGCCGTCCTCCAGGTTGCGCGCGAACCCCGCCACGCCCAGTGCCCTGGCCTGATGGGCAGCGTACCAGCGAAAGCCCACGCCCTGGACCCGCCCGGCGATGAGGAACCGGCTGGTCACGCCGTACGACGTCTCGAGCGCAGCGCTTCGAGCGCGATGGGCATCACCGAGAGCGCCACGATGGCGAGGATCACGATCGTGAAATTCTCGCGGACGACGGGAATGGTGCCGAAAAAATATCCCGCCGGCACGAGCAGCCCCACCCAGAGGGCCGCGCCGACCACGTTGTACAGCAGGAACTGTGGGTAGCTCATCGTGCCGACACCGGCGACAAACGGCGCGAACGTGCGAACGATGGGTACGAAGCGCGCGAGGATGATGGTCTTGCCGCCGTGACGCTCATAGAACGCCCGTGTACGATCGAGATGCTCCTTCTTGAGAAACCGCAGGTTGCCGCTGAATGCCCGCGGGCCGATGGCGGCGCCCACCCAGTAGTTGACCGTGTCACCGAGGATCGCCGCCGCCGCCAGCAGCAGGATCATCAACCAGAGGTCGAGCTGTCCCAGCGCGGCGAAGGTGCCCGCGGCGAACAGCAGCGAATCTCCGGGCAGGAACGGCGTGACGACCAGCCCGGTCTCGCAGAACACGATGACGAAGAGGATCAGATACGTCCAGGTCCCGTACTGCGAGATCACCTGGCTCAGATGCGTATCGAGATGAAGGAACAGGTCCACGAACTGTTTGAGCAGGTCCATGCAGATCTCCAGAGGGCCGCGGGCGCTCAGCGGAAGCCGAACTCGCCGAGCAGCGGCACGAAACGGACGTCGGCCACGGTGCTGGTTCGCACCTCGTCGCCCACACGCTGGGCGACGGTGAGCACTTGTGTGTGGCGGTCACCGAGCGGAATGATGAGCCGCCCGGTCGGCGCGAGTTGCTCCACGAGCGGAGCCGGGATCTCGGGCGAGGCCGCGGCAACGAGGATGGCGTCATACGGGGCGAACGGGCGCCAGCCCAGCGTTCCGTCGCCAACGAGCACGGTCACGTTGCGGAGGCCGGCGCCCTCGAGAGCGGCACGCGCGCCCTGCGCGAGCGCGGGGATGCGCTCGACGGCGAACACCGCGTCGGCCAGCAGCGCCAGCAGCGCGGTCTGGTACCCCGACCCCGCCCCAACCTCCAGCACGCGCTCGCGACCACTCAGCGCCGCCAGCTCCAGATACCGGGCCTGGACCCATGGCTGGGAAATCGTCTGCCCCCCGCCGATGGGCAGCGCCGCATCGTCATATGCGCGGTGGCGTACGCTCTCGGGAACGAACAGGTGCCGGGGCACGGTGCCGATGGCCCGGAGCACGGCGAGATTGCGGATGCCCTTCTCCTGGAGCGTCTCGACCAGGCGGCTGCGGTACCCGCCGTAGCCGTCGCCCTCCCCTACCCCTCCAGCGACCATCCCTTGACCGTCTCCAGCAGCGAGTAGTTCGTGAGATCCATGTGGAGTGGCGTCACCGAAACGTAGCCCTCCGCGACGGCGAGGTGATCGGAGTTCTCGGTGCCCGTCCACGTGATGGTCCCGCCGCCTATCCAGTAGATCTCCCGTCCCCAGGGGTCTTTCATGCGGGTGAGCGAGTCGGAAAAGTACCGGCTGCCGAGCTTGGTCACCTGAATGCCGAGGACCTCGGACGCCGGGAGCTTGGGCAGGTTGATGTTGAGTAGCGTCTGTTCGGGGAAGTTCGGCACGCTCGTGATCTGCCGCACCAGCTGCACGAGCATCGGGCGGTAGGTGGCGAGCATTTCCGGCTGGCTGCCGACGAAGGAGATCCCGATGCCGGGCACGCCCAGCGTCACCGCCTCCATCGCCGCCGAGACGGTGCCCGAGTACAGCACGTCCTCGCCCATGTTCGGACCGTGATTGACGCCCGAGAACACGAAGTCCGGGCGCGCGGGCATGAGTGCCTGCAGGGCGAGCATCACGCAATCGGTCGGGGTGCCGTCGATCTGCCACGCCCCGTCCGGGCGGTGGGCCGGCCGGAGCGGCCGATGGAGCGTCAGGGAATGCGACGTGCCGCTCTGCTCGCGGTCGGGCGCGACGACTGTGACGGCCCCGACCTCCCGGCACACGTCGGCGAGCAGCGCCAGGCCGGGTGCCAGAATGCCATCATCATTGGTGACCAGGATGTTCATCCGCGCGGGCCTTCGGCGCGGGCGGTCGCTCGCGGGTCGACCCGCCCGTCAAGAATCTTGAGGACGTCCTCGATGGCGGCGCGCACTTCCGTGGCGAGCTCCGCCTCGAACGCCTTGCGTGCCGAGGCGCGAAGCTCGCCCGTCCGGCGATACTGGTCGATGCGCTGCCGTGCGCCGTCGATCGTGAACTTCTCGGTGTACAGAAGGTGCTTCACCAGCATGATCAGCTCCACTTCCCGGCTCTTGTACACACGGTTGCCCGACCGATTCTTCGCCGGGTTGAGGAAGCGGAACTGGCTCTCCCAGTACCGAAGCACGTGCGGCTTCAGATCGGTGAGCGCGCAGACCTCTCCGATGGAATAGAACTCCTGGACCGGCCGCGTGGTGGTCATCGCCACTGCTCCGCTTTGAGTTCGCGTCCCATCAGCTCGGGCACGGCGTCCCGTGCCGGCTTCCCGCTGAAGAGGACCTGGCAGACCTTCTGGATGATCGGCAGCTCCACACCCATGCGCTGGCCGAGCGCGACGCCGGCGCGCGAGGTATTGGCGCCCTCGGCCACGCTCCGGTGCCGCGCGCGGTAACTCTCGAACGTCTCCCCCTGCGCCAGCGCGACACCGAGCGCGCGGTTCCGGCTCAGACTACCGGTGGTGGTGAGGACGAGGTCTCCCATCCCCGCCAGCCCCGCGAAGGTCAGCGGATCCGCGCCCATGGCAACGCCGAGCCGAGTGATCTCGGCCAGGCCTCGCGTGATGAGCGCCGCGCGCGGGTTGTGGCCGAGTCCGAGCCCCTCGAGGATTCCGGCGGCGATGGCGATGACGTTCTTGAGCGCGCCCGCCAGCTCGACGCCGAGGACATCCTCGCCCGAGTACACCCGGAACGCCGGGGTCGCGAAGATCTGTTGCGCGTCGCGCGCCGTCTGCGGATCGCTCGCCGCGGCCACCACGGCCGTCGGCTGACCCTCGCACACTTCCGCCGCGAAGCTCGGCCCCGACAGCGCCGCGAAGCGGGCGTGCGGCAGGATCGTCGCGATCACCTGCGACATGAGCGCCAGCGTATCGGTCTCGATGCCTTTCGTGGCGCTCACGATCAGCGAGCCCGGCGCGATCGCGTCGCGGGCCCGGCTCACCACCGCTCGCACCGCATGGCTCGGCGACGCGCTCAGCACCACCTGGGCACCGTCGACCGCCTCCTCGGCCGCCCCGTACGCCGTGATGTCCTTGGCGAGGCGCACGCCCGGCAGAAACATCGCGTTCTCGTGCTGCCGGTTGACCGACTCGACCACCTCGGGCTCGTAGGCCCACAGCCGCACCCGCTCGCCCTTTGCCGCCAGGAGATTGGCGAGCGTGGTGCCCCAGCTGCCGGCACCCAGGACCGCGACTTCGGTCATGGACGCGGCACGGCCGCGTGGCGGCCGAACCGATTTTCGGTCCCGTTGAGCAGGCGCCGGATGTTGGCGCGATGCAGCCAGATGATGGCCGCGGCAACCGCGACGTCGAGCCAGAGCATGACGGGTCGCGCGGGACGGTCGATCAGGAACACCGCCACGGGGAAGACGGCCGCTGCGACGATGCTGCCGACCGACACGTAGCCGGTCAGATAGACCAGGGTCACCCATACAGCCGCCGCGACGCCCAGCGCGGCGGGCGTGAGCCCCAGCATCACGCCCGCTGCGGTTGCCACGCCCTTACCCCCCTTGAAGCCGACGAACACCGAGAACGCGTGACCGACCACCGCCGTGAGTCCGAGGACCAATGCCAGCAGCTCCGAGCTGGAGACGCGCGGCGCGAAGACGAGCACCGGGATCATTCCCTTGGTGGCATCCAGCATGCCCACGGGGATCGCATAGCGCCAACCGAGCACGCGATACAAGTTGGTGGCGCCGAGGTTTCGGCTGCCGTGCTCTCGAAGGTCGATCCCGCGAAACAGCCGCCCCACCAGGTAGCTCGTCGGGATCGCGCCGACCAGGTAGGAGGCGAGGATCCACGACGCGACCGCCGTCAACGCTTCGATCCCCGGGCCGTGAACTTGAGCCGGAGCGGCGAGCCCGCGAATGGCCAGGCCTGTCGGAAGCCATGGACCAGGTACCGCTGGTAGGAGTCCGGCACGTCATCCGGCCGGTTGCTCACGATGGCGATCGTCGGCGGCGCGACGGCGATCTGCGATGCGTACAGCAGCTTGACCTCCTCGCCTGGCTTCTGTGGCGGTCCGTTGCGCTCGAGCAGCGAGGTCAGCACGCGATTCACCTCGGCGGTCGGCACGCGCTGCTCGCGCCCCTCGGCGACGTCGAGGATGAGATCGAGAATGCGCCGGACTCGTTGTCCGGTGAGCGCGCTGACGTACACGAACGGCACGTATTGAAGGAACGGTGCCTTCTCGACCAACTCCTCCTGGCCCCGCCGCGCGGTGTTGGCGTCCTTCTCCGCCACCAGATCCCACTTGTTCACCACGACGATCAGCCCGCACCCCGCGTCCCACGCCTGGGTGGCGATGCGGAGGTCCTGGTTGTGCATGCCGAGCGTCGCGTCCACGACCAGCACACACACCTGGGCGCGCTCGATGGCGCGTTCGGTCCGGAGTGTAGAGTAGAACTCCAGATCATCCTCTACTTTAGCACGACGACGTAAACCTGCGGTGTCAATGAACTTGAGGTTTTTACCTCGATATCGCAAGAGGGAGTCGATGGCATCGCGTGTCGTGCCCGCTTCCGCGGCCACCACGTGGCGCTCTTCCCCCAGGAGCCGGTTGACGAGTGAGGACTTTCCCGCGTTTGGGCGACCCACGACCGCCACGTTGATGGTCGCCTCGTCCTCGGCGGAATCATGCAGTGGCAACCGATCCACCACCGCATCGAGAAGATCGCCGCTTCCCTTCCCGATGGCGGCGCTGACGCCGTGGGGATCTCCGAAGCCGAGTTGATAAAAGTCGTACTGGGCAGTGCTTCGCTCGAGGTCGTCGAGCTTGTTCACGGCCAAGACCACCGGACGCTGCGCCTTTCGAAGCCGCTCGGCGATCGCCCTGTCCACCGGGTTGAGGCCGTCCCGTCCGTCCACGACGAAGATCACCACGTCGGATTCGGAGAGGGCAAAATCCACCTGCTGGCGAATGGCCCGGTCCATCGAGTCGTCGGATTCGGGCACCAGGCCGCCGGTATCCACCACCCAGAAATGACGACCCTGCCACTCGGCGTCGCCGAAATGGCGGTCACGCGTGGTGCCCGGA
>DATLBL010000016.1:0-70673 GCA_035526925.1 Gemmatimonadales bacterium | reverse complement strand
CCGCGCGATGACGCCGATGACGTCCGCTGGAAGGTCGACGCACGGCCTTACCCTCATGCTCGCGTTGCTCGCGTCGGCCTGCGGCGACGGGACCGGGCCGGACGAGGGTGGCAGCGTGGTGTTCCTCGGCCTGCAGGTGGTGCCCGAGACGGGCCAGCTCTACGTCGGGCAGTACGGCGGCATCGCCGCTCAACCCTACGACCGGGACCACCACCTTGTGACAGGCGTGCCCATCTCATGGGCCAGCTCGGACACCAACGTGGTGCAGGTCTACAGCTTCAGCAGCGGGGTCAGCGTCCTCGCCAAGGCGCCGGGGAGCGCCATCGTCGTGGCCAGCAGCGGAAAGGCCGAGGCGTCGGTGGCGTTCACGGTGACGGTGATTCCGGTCGGGTCGGTCCAGGTGACTCCGGATACGTCAGCGGCGTACGTGGGTCTCACGGCCACGCTCAGCGCCGTGGTGATCGACACGTTCGGCGGCACGCTGACCGATCGGCCGGTGACCTGGTCCAGCACGAACGCCGGCCGCGCCTCGGTGGATGCGAACGGCGCGGTCACGGCGCACTCCGCCGGCGACGTCACCATCATCGCCACCCGCGAGGGGAAGGCCGACTCGGCGTCGCTCACCGTGCTCGCGCGTCCCGCGGCGGACTGGAGTGCGGTGACCGAGGAATGGGTGACGTTCCAGGGCGGCGCCGCGCACACCGGGTACGTTCCCGCCACGGTGGACCCGGTCGTGTTCACGAAGCTCTGGCAGACTCCGTCCGTTCAATCGGGGTTCGGCTTCAACCAGGCGGTGGTCGGCGGCGGCCGGATACTCATGTCCAGCAATGCCTACTTCGGCACGCAGCGGCTGCTGGCCCTGGACGCGGCCACCGGCGCCGAGCTCTGGTCGCACGAGTTCGGAACCATTCACTCGGTCGATCCCCCAGGCTACGCCGACGGCACGGTCTATGTCGCGACCGGTGGTCACGAGGAATCGTTCCTCTGGGCGTTCGACGCGGCGACGGGCAGCGAGCGCTTCCACACCGCCTACGGAAACCAGTGGTCCCGATGGGAAGCGCCGGTGATCAGCGGCGGCAACGTGTACATGGCGGGCGGCTACTTCGGCGGGATGTATTCGTTCGACGGCACGGGGGTGGAGCGGTGGTTCGTCGAGCTGGGACAGTACGAGGGCTTCACGCCCGCGGTGGCCGACGGCAAGGTGTACGCCTTCACCGGCGCGGTCTCACCCGAGATCATCGTGATCGATGCCGCGACCGGAGCGCGGGTGGATTCGATCACCGATCCCGGGCTGATGGCCATCGGCTGGGCGGCCGGCACGACGCCGGTGCTCGGGGGCGCGCACAACATCCTGGCGTCGCATGGCGGACGGCTGCTCTCATTCGATCTGCAGACCCGGCAACTCGGCTGGCAGGTGCAGGGGGAATACGCCGGGCAAGTGGCCGTGGCCAACGCGGTGGTGTACGCGCAGAATGGCACCGACGTCGAGGCACGTCGGGAGAGTGACGGCAGCCTGCTCTGGGTGTGGCACCGGCCGGACGTGTCGCAGCTCTGGCCCGACATGATCGTGACCAGGAACATGCTGTTCGCGAGCGACGGCGCGACGACGTTCGCGCTCGACCTGAACGCGCATCGGCAGGGGTGGTCGTACCCGGCGGGAGGAGAGCTGTCATTGAGCAAGGATGGGCTGCTGCTGATCGCGGGGTCCGAGGGGGTGCTGACGGCGATCAAGGTGAAGTAGACTACCCGAGATTCATCCTCCGGAGCAGCGCCCGAAACGCCGGATGCTCCCGCAGCGACCTGAACAGGAACGATCCCTTCACCCCGTACACATTCCCCGCCCGCTCCTCGAACGCCCGCTCCAGGCACGCGATCGCCCGTTCCTGCTCCCCGAGCCCGGTATACACGTACGCCAGGTGATGCGGGGAGACGTAGCGCTCCCGCGCCATCGCCTGCAGCCGCTCCAGCACCTCGCGCGCCTGCGTCATCCTCCCCGACATTCCATACGCCTGGCCGAGCTGCGCCAGGAACATCGAGTGCTCGGGCGACAGCCGCACGGCGTGCTCCAGCTCGGCCAGCCCCTGCTCGGCCTGGCCGCTCAGGACGTACGCCCAGCCGAGCGTGGAGCGCCCCCGCCCGTAGACCGGATCGAAGTCGATGCAGCGAAGCGCCTCCTGCAGCGCCTCCTCGTTGCGCCCCGCCCGGAGCAGCGTGGCGGCGACGTCGGCCCGGTGCATCAGCGGATCGAGCTCCTGCGCGCGACGCACGAGGGCCAGCGCTTCCTCGTAGCGCTCGAGCGCGCCGCAGAGCCAGCCGTAATGATCGTAGGTGTCCGCGGCGCCCGGGCTCAGGCTCAGGGCCAACTTGAACTCGGCCTCGGCGCCGGCCCAGTCGAAGTCGTGGGTCATCTTGAGCAGCGCGAGCACTGCGTGGGCCTCTCCCATCTCGCCGTCCAGCTCGAGCGCCGCGGTCACCGCCCGCATGGCGTGCGTGTACGCCTCGTCCGGACGCATCGCACCCCCACCCGCGCCGGCAGCCTGCTCCGCATAGGCCAGGGCCATGCCCGTGTGCGCCAGCGCGAACGCGGGATCCGCGGCGATCGCCTGGCGAAAGTAGCCGATGCCCTTGAGGAGCCCTTCGTCCGTGTATCGGATGTAGGAATGCCGGCCCTGGAGGTAGAGCTGATAGGCCTGGAAGTTGGCGGTCGGCTCGCGGTGGATCCGGGCGCGCTCGTCGAGCGACAGCTCGGCCCGGAGCGCGGCGGCGATCTGGAGTGCGACGTCGGTCTGAATCGCGAAGATGTCGGTGAGCTGCCGGTCGTACGTCTCGGCCCAGAGGTTCCGGTCCGTCGACGAGTCGATGAGCTGGGCGACGATGCGCACCCGGTCACCCGAGCGGCGCACGCTGCCCTCGAGCAGCGTCTCGACGTCGAGCGCGGCGCCGATCTCGCGGTGACCCTGCTCCCTGCCCTTGTACGGCATGACCGAGCTCCGCGCGATGGTCTTGAGCGCGCGAATCTTCGAGAGCTGGGCGATGACGTCCTCGGTGATGCCGTCGGCGAAGAATTCGTTCTCCGGATCTGCGCTCAGGTTGAGGAACGGGAGCACGGCCACGGACGGCGGCCTCGGCGCACCCGCGTCCGCGGGCGAGGCGAGCGCGTCGGCGAACGCCGCGGCCGTCGGGAAGCGCTCGGCGGGATCCAGGGCGAGCGCTTTCATCAGCGCCTGCTCGACGGCGGGCGGCACCGTCGGGCGAAGCCGGCGCACCCGCGGGACGGGCTCGGTGAAGCGCTTGGCGATCACGACCCGTGCCGAGTCCCCGGTGTGCGGCGGCTCGCCGGCCAGCAGCTCGTACAGCACGCATGCGAGGCTGTACACGTCGCTGCGCGGATCGAGCGCGCGCTCGGCGGCCGCCTGCTCGGGACTCATGTAGGTCGGCGTGCCGAGCATGAGGCCGACGTCGGTGAGCCGGTCGTTGTGCGCCGCATCGGCCGCGAGGGCGACGCCGAAGTCGGCCAGCATCGGCTCGCCTGCGTGCAGCAGGATGTTCTCCGGCTTGATGTCGCGATGGATCACGCCCTGCTGGTGCGCATGGTGCAGCGCCGCGGCGATCTGGCGGACGATCCGGATCGCGTCGCCGATCGGAAGCTGTCGTTCGCGAGCCAGCCGATGCCGGAGCGACTCGCCCGCGATGAACGGCATGACGAAGTAGAGCAGCTCGCTCTCACCCCCGGCGGCCGCGACCTGCCCCGAATCGTGCAGCGGAAGAATGTGCGGATGATTGAGCGCCGCGGCGATCCGGATCTCGCGGGTGAAGCGGTCGGGGCCGAGCAGCGAGCCGAGCTCGGAGCGGAGCACCTTGATGGCGACCTTGCGGCGATGCTTCAGATCGTCGGCGAGGTAGACCGTGGCCATGCCGCCGCGGCCGAGCTCGCGCTCGATGGCATAGCGGCCGGCGAGGGCGGAGTGAAGGCGGTCGAGCTGGTCGGCGGGTGGGTGGGTCACACGATCAAGCTACAGCGTGAGCGGCTCTCACTCCACGGCGGGCGAGCTTCCTCATCGACCGCCGAGCGGCAGCGCAGCGGTGAGGGTAGCCGTGATCCGCGCATCGGCCCGCAGGCAGTCCCGCCCCGCGGCGCCTCGGCGGACCCGCACGCTGGCCGACGGCACGGCCAGCGACCGATCCTGCCCGGCCAGCGAGTCGAGCCGGATTGCCGGCGCGTCGGATGATCCGCCGCGCCGGAGGCGCAGCGCGGCCATCGTGCCGGCCGGCAGCAACACGACCCCACCGACTCTCACAGCTGTTACCAGGCGCGCGGAGAATCGCTGCTGGCCGCTGGCCAGCGCGCAGGTCCGAGCCGGGACCTCGAGCTCGAGCGAGGTGCCCTTGGGCAGCCGCGCCGCGTCAGGGGGCGCGGTCTCCGGCCTGGTGGCGGGGGCAGAGTCCGGCCTGGTGGCGGACGCAGAGTCCGTCCCGGTAGCGGGCGCTGGCGCCGGCTTGGGTGGCGCCGACGGCGCGTCGCTCGTCGGCTTCCGCACCGCCGGAGGGCTCAGCGTCGGGGCCGGCGCACCGGTGGCCGGAGCCCGCGCGGCGCTCGAGGTGGATCCTCCGACGGTGGTCGACCCCTGCGGCCCGGCGACGGTGTCGCGCGGTGCCGGTGCCGCGACCTGAATCGGGGTGGCGGGCTCCGCTCGCTTGAACAACCCGAGCTGGTTGAGCCCGGCCACCAGCCCGCTCAGCGCCGCGATGAAGCCGGTCGCGGTGGTCAGGATGCCGGGAAGGGATTTCCACCACGATTGTTTCGGTTCGTCCGCCACTCGGTCCTCGCTCTCTGGTCTCCCCCGAAGTGGGGGTAGCAAGGTGGTTTCGGCTGTGAGGGAGGGCACGGTGGAGGTGTCCGCTTTTAGTCCCCGTTTTCGAGATCGAAGGCAGAGCATACTGCGTGTGGCCGCCGTGCCGGCGAGAGCACCGAGGGTATCGTTGCTCCCGCGCGACTTGAACGAGTATCCGCCAATGACCACGCGGCAGCATCGAGAACCCCGGCTCAGGCCGACATGACCCGACCGACCGTGTTCCTGATCCGGCGACTCCGACCGCTGCTCGACCGGACGCTCGACCTCGGGCCGGAGGAGCGCCTGGCCTTTCTCGAGCGGCTGGCCCGCGACGAGCCGGCCGACGCTCGCGAAGTCGCGGCGCTGCTTGCAGTTGAGCCGACCCTCGACGCCGCTCACTTCCTGTCGGAAAGGTGGGTGGACCGGCAGGGCAATCTCGGCGCGCTCCGGCACTCCTAGACGGGCTCAGCACTGGCTTCGGCCGGCGGCGCCACGCCCCGACCGTTTTGACGTCCCTTCCGACGACGCGTATGTTCTCCGCTCATGCCCGTAGTTCGGTCCGAATCACCCCCTCCGCCACGAGGACGCTACCGCGTGCACGCTGACGTCGCCATCAGCGACCTGATTCGCACGGCCGACACCGGTGACCCTGAGGCCGCCGAGGCGCTGTTCGCGACCCTGTACAGGGAGCTGCACGCCATCGCCGAGCGCCAGCTCCGGCGCAACGGACCCGATCTGACGCTCGGCACGACGACGCTGCTGCACGAGGCCTACCTCAACATCACGGAGCGCGAGGGTGCCCAGTTCGTGAGCCGGGGGCACTTCCTCGGCTACGCTGCGCGCGCAATGCGCGGGCTGACGATCGACTACGTCCGGCGTCGGCAGGCCAAGAAGCGCGGGGGCGAGTTTCACATCACCGCTTCGGGTGTCGAGCAGGCCGGCGACGCCAATCCGGCCGAGCCGCTGGCCCAGTTGGGAGAGGCACTCGACACTCTGGCCCGAAGCGAGCCGGACCTCGCGCAGCTGGTCGATCTGCACTTCTTCTGCGGCTTCTCGTTCGCCGAGCTGGCGGAGCTCCAGGGCGTGTCCGAGCGTACGGTGCGCCGGCACTGGCGCAACGCGCGTCTTCTGCTGCACCGCACCATGCAGGACCTGTGATCCACGCCGGCCTCTCCGCAGCATGACGCAAACTCCCCCACTCATCGGGACGCTCCGAGCGCTGCTCGACATTGTGCTCGATCTCGCGCCCGCCGAGCGCGTGCGCTGGCTGGCTGACCTCCGGCAGCGCGAGCCCGAGGCCGTGTCGGAGCTGGAGCGGCTGATGGACTCGGAGGCAGAGCTCGACGCCGCCGGTTTTCTGGATACGGGAGCGGGCCCGCTCCACGACGATGCCGGCCAGGGCGCCGAGCGCGCATCGCCGGGCCTGGCCGGCTGGCGACTGGGAGACTGGACGCTCGAGCGGCCGCTGGGTCAGGGCGGGATGGGAACGGTATGGCTCGCCCGCCGAAGCGACGGGCGGTTCGAGGGAACGGCCGCGGTCAAGCTGCTCAACCTCGCGCTGCTCGACCAGGTCGGCGCCGCGCGCTTCGAGCGCGAAGGGACCGTGCTCGCCCGGCTCAACCATCCGAACATCGCCCGGCTGCTGGACGCGGGCGTCGCTCCGGGCGGGCAGCCGTATCTCGTGTTGGAATACGTCGAAGGCGAGCGACTCGACCGCTGGTGCGACGAGCGGCGGCTCGGCCCCGAGGCGCGGCTCCGACTCTTCCTGGACATCCTCGAAGCCGTGGCGCACGCCCACGCCAACCTGATCGTCCACCGGGACCTCAAGCCGTCGAACATCCTGGTGACGCCGGCCGGCACGGTGAAGCTGCTCGACTTCGGCATCGCCAAGCTGCTGGAAGGCGAGAGCGGCGAGGGAGCGAGCACGACGCTCACCGAAGCGGCCGGTCGCGCGCTGACGCCGGAGTACGCGGCGCCCGAGCAGGTGACCGGCGGCACGATCACGGTGGCGACCGACGTCTACTCGCTCGGCGTGCTGCTGTACCTGCTGCTGGCGGGGCGGCACCCTACGGGTCACGGCAGCCGCTCGTCCGCGGAACATCTGCGGCACATCATCGAGACCGACCCACCGCGGCTGAGCGCTGCGGCGGCCAACGCCGAAGCGCGTGCCTCGTCGGTTCCTCGCCTGCGGCGGCTCTATGCGGGTGACCTGGACAACATCGTGGGCAAGGCGCTGAAGAAGCGACCTGAGGAGCGCTACGCCACGATCGGCGCGTTCGCCGACGACCTGCGGCGCTACCTGCGGCACCAGCCGGTCTCGGCGCGGCGGGACTCGTTCGGATATCGGGCCGCCAAGTTCGTCCGCCGGAACCGGATCGCGCTGGCGCTCGGGGTGGTCGCGGCCGTCGCGCTCGGCGCCGCCGCGATCCGGGAGCGCCAGCTTCGTGGCCGCGCGGAGACCGAGGCCCGCAAGGCCGTCGCGGTCCGCGAGTACCTGGTGAGCGTGTTCGGCGCCGCGGATCCGTACGCCGCTCCCGAGGACAGCGCGGGCGGCGTGACGGCGCGGGCGCTGCTGGACCGTGGCGTGGAGCGCATCGAGACGGCATTGAGCGATCAGCCCGAGATCCGGACCGAGCTGCGCGGCGCGCTCGGCCGGATCTACGGCAATCTGGGCGTGTACGATCGCGCGGCGGACCAGCTCGAGCGCACGCTGCGCGAGCGGCGGACGCTGCACGGCGCGCGCAGCGCGAGCGCCGCCGAGGCGATGGATCAGCTCGGCCAGGTGCGGGTGCAGCAGGGAGAGCTCGCCGTGGGGGACTCCTTGCTGACCGGTGCGCTCGCCCTGCGCCGCAACCTGCTCGGCACCGATCAGGACGCCACGGCCGAAAGCCTCGAGCACCTGGCCGATCTCCGGATCAAGCGCAACGACTTCGCCGGCGCCGAGCCGCTCCTCCGCGAAGCGCTCGCGATCCAGACCCGGCTGCACGGCGAGGGCAGCACGGGAGTGGCGTCGACCAAGCTCGCGCTGGCCGACCTGCTGCAGGCCAAGGGCTCGAGCGCGGAGGCCCTGGTGCTCTACCGCGAGGCGGTGGCCATCCGCGAGCAGCGCCTCGGCGAGAACCATCCGCTCACCGCGGACGCGATTGGCAGCATGGGCAGCGCGTTCGAGGCGCTCGGGCAGCACGAGGAGGCCGAGCGGCTGGCGCGACGGATGATCGCCGCCCAGCGGCGGGCGTTCGGCGATTCGCACCCGACGCTGGCATCGAGTCTGAACGCGCTGGGGCAGATGATCTACAAGGCCGGCGACCGCGCCGAGGAAGCCGAGTCGCTCCTGCGCGAAGCCCTGGACATCAACCGGCGCGCGCTCGGCGAGAACCACCCGGCGGTGGCCGACAACATCGGCAACCTCGCGATCATCGCCCGCGACCGCGGCGACCTCGGTGAGGCCGAGCGTCTGCTGCGCCAGGGACTGGCGATCGACCGCGCGATCTACGGCCGGGAGCACGTCACGGTTTCCTTCGACCTGAACGAGCTGGCCGCAGTGTTCCGCGCCCGAGGGCAGCCCGACAGTGCGGTTCCGCTGTTGCGGGACGCGCTGGCGCAATCCCAGCGGCTCGTCGGCGAGACGCACCGGAATACGCTCGCCGTCAGCACGCATCTGGCGCGCGCGCTCCGGGAGAGCGGCAAGCTCGAGGAGGCCGAGGCGCTCTTTCGCCAGACCTTCGACCGGTTCGAGCGCGACAACGCGGACACCCGGGTGCTGCGGCTGAGCGCGCAGGTCGGACTGGGGCGCACATTGACCGGCCGGGGACGGGCCAGGGATGCCCTGCCGCTGCTGGAAGAGGCGGTGGCGGACAGCAGGAAGCACTATGGCGTGGAGCACTGGCGCACGGCCGACACCGAGCTCGCTCTCGGTGAATGCCTGCTGGCACAACGGCTCTACGCTCGGGCCGAGGCTCCGCTCCGGCACGCCGTCGCCGTGCTCGGCATCGAGCGCCGGAAGCAGCCGATTCCGGCGCGGGAGGGGGAAACACTACTCAGGCGGCTGTATCGCGAGTGGGGCAAGCCGCCACCGCAGTGACCCGCCTGTGGTGTGTGTCCGTGTCGTCCGACGCGTACGTGTTTCAGAACATCCACGAGCCCGGTGCGCACGGGGGTGTGACGCCGGTCGATCGGCGGCGGGGCAAGGCGGTTTAAGCGGCTGTCAGAGCGCACTCTAGCGTTCGTGCGAGATTCGACGAAGTTGGAGGTAGGCGACGGATTACGAGTGGGCCTGGAGTTTGCTCGAAGAGGCACCCTCCTACCTGCCGGGCGTCGCCGGCGGCTTCACTCGGAACCTGTCGGACCATCGAGAATGCCGAAGACCTATCGGGAATGTCCTGCCTGCAGCAAGCGCGCGCTCAGCATCGCGACGCGTTGCCCTGCGTGCGGGGCGGAGCTGCTCACCCAGCCGGTTCGGAAGCATGCCCGCAAGGGTGGCCTGCCGCGCGTCGGGCTGCCGCTCGTGGCCGCGGGGCTGCTCGTGGGCGCCGGAGTGATCGCACTGGTCGTATCCCGCCGGACCACGGCGCGGGACCGGGACGGCGCCGACACGGCCAGCGCCCCGGCGGAGGTGGCCGTCCTGGACACCAGCACCGCGGCCGCCTCGCCTGCCGGGCTGCCCCGCCCTGCCGCGTCGGCCTCTACGCCCGGTGCGGGGGCGGTCGAGCGGTATGCCAGGACCTGGACCAAGGTCCGCGCGCGGCCGAGCGTGAAGGGGGAGCTGGTGGCGGTGCTTCTGCCGGGTGACACCGTGCTGGCCGATTCCACGAAGGGAAACTGGGTGCGCGTCGCGCTCGAGGGCGAGGTGCTCGGTTACGTGTACGCGTCGACACTGCTTCCCTAGCCGGTCCTCCCCCACCTCGCAGGATCTTCCAACCGCAGCCCGCCAACGTCGCTGGCGCCCTTCCTGCCCGATCCATAGATTCGCGCGGTCACCCGCCACTGATAGCATTGCCGACCCCTCGGTCTTCGTACTCAAGGAGGGCCTCATGAACAAGCAGGCGCTCGACCAGATGTGGGATCAATTCCGCCAGATGTACGGCGTCTATCTTCGCGTGCTCGAGGCGATTCCCGCGGATCGGTTTCCCACCCATCCCGTTCCCGGCATGCGGAGCCCCGCGGAGCTGCTGGTGCACATCTCCGGGACGATCGTCCGCGACATCGTCGAGGGCGTGGCCAAAGGACAGATCACCGTCGACGAGGCCGGGGAGAGCAAGGTGGCGGCCGATCTCGGCAACAAGCCGGCCCTGCTGGCGTTCGCGCGAGAGTGCTTCGACCGGGCGCACGCGGCGATCGCGCGCATCGGCGATGCCGAGCTCAAGGCGATGGTCCCGACGCCGTGGGGCTCCGCGTGGCCGGGCACCGTCGCCTTCCATATCATGCGGGACGAGTTCGTGCACCACCGCGGGCAGCTCACCGCGTTCGTCCGGTTGTGCGGGGGCGAGCCGCCGTTCATCTGGGGATACGCGGACAACGCGCCGGAGTATCAGCCTCGGGCGGTGAGCGAGCCGGCGGGCGCCTAGATCCTCCGCACGCGGCTATCTTAGAGCACCCTCAACAAAAGTCGCGAGATGCCCGAGGTGCTCACCCGGCTCACGGCGGCGCTGTCCGACCGCTACCGCCTCGACCGCGAGCTCGGCCAAGGCGGTATGGCCGTGGTCTACCTCGCGGAGGACCTGCGGCACGGACGCAAGGTCGCCATCAAGGTGCTGCACCCCGAGCTCTCCGCCGTGATCGGCGGCGAGCGCTTCCTGGCCGAGATCAAGGTCACCGCCAACCTGCAGCATCCCCACATCCTCGGACTGATCGACTCGGGCGAGGCCGACGGCCTGCTCTACTATGTGATGCCGTACGTCGCCGGCGAATCGCTTCGCGCCCGCCTGCTGCGCGAGCGGCAGCTTCCGGTGGAGGATGCGCTTCGCCTGGCGCGGGAGGTCGCCTCCGCGCTCGACTACGCGCATCGCCAGGGCGTCGTCCACCGGGACATCAAGCCGGAGAACATCCTGCTGCAGGACGGGGCCGCGCTCGTGGCGGATTTCGGAATCGCCCTCGCCGTGCACCAGGCCGGCGGCAACCGGATGACGCAGACCGGAATGTCGCTGGGCACACCCGCGTACATGTCGCCCGAGCAGGCGATGGGCGAGCGCGAGATCGGCGCCCGCAGCGATGTGTACGCGCTGGGCGCGATGAGCTACGAGATGCTGGCCGGCGAGCCGCCCTTCACCGGACCGAGCTCGCAGGCGATCGTCGCCAAGGTCCTCACCGAGCAGGCGCCGCCGCTCCGCCCCAAGCGGCCGACCGTGTCGTCGGCAGCCGAGGCGGCGATCATGACCGCGCTGCAGAAGCTGCCGGCCGATCGCTGGGGCTCGGCGCGCGAGTTCAGCGATGCACTGACGGGAGCGGGGTCCCGCGGCGCGCCGGCCCCGACCGTGCCGATGGTGGCCGCGAGAGGCCGCGTCGGCGCTCGCCGGGGCAGGCTGGCGTGGGCCGGGTGGGGCGTCGCGGCGCTCGCCGCGGGGATTGCCGCCTGGGCGCTGACACGGCCGCGCCCCGAGCTTCCGCCGTCCCGCCTCGCGATCCTGATGCCCGGCCTGGGCGGAAGCGGGGCCGGCTCCGCGCAGCGTCACGTCGCGTTCCTGCCGGACGGCGAATCGCTGATCTACGCGGTCGCCGGTCATGACGGGACTATGCAGCTGATGCGACAGGCGCTCGATGCCGAAACCGGGACACCGATCCAGGGCGCCGTCGGCATCGGCAGCCCGCTGGTAAGCCCTGACGGCCGGTGGCTCGTCGGGACGCAAGCGGTGAAGCAGCAGGTGCTGCGCGTGCCGCTCGAGGGCGGCGACCCGGAGCTGGTATCACCTTCGGCGTTCAACACCAACCTGGCGGCGTTCGCGCCGGACGGGGAGCTCTGGTACGGCAACGACCTCGAGCTGGGCACCGTGGTAGGCGACTCGCTCGTGAGTAAACTGCGCAAGACTCAGTACGGCTTGCAGCAGATCCTGCCGGACGGCCGGACCGCCCTGACGGTGCGGAGCCGGGTCGGGAACGCCACCGGCGCAATGGTGCTCGTCGACCTGGAAACCGGAGCCGAGACGCCGCTCTCGGGCACCCAGGTAGTCGAAGCCCGGGTGACGCAGGGGCTGCTCGTGTTCGTCACCGGAAACGGGGCACTGCAGGCCGCCCCCCTGGATCTGGGCGGCCGGCGAATCGCGGGGGCGCCGGTGACCGTGGCGACCAACGTGTCCGTGACCGGCGGCGGAAGCGCCCAGTTCGCCGTCGCCGACAACGGCAACCTCGCCTACATCCCTCAGGAACCGGCGTCGCTCGTGGTCGTCGACCGCACCGGCGCCAGCCATCTGGTGACGCCGGAGCGACGGAACTTTCACCATCCGCTGTTCTCGCCCGACGGCCGCCGGCTCTCCGTGGATTTCAACTCGGTCGAAGGCCGGAATGTATGGGTCCTGGGGTTGGGCGACACGATACTCTCACGGGCCACGTTCGATCGCGACGGACACGATGCGACCTGGACGCCTGACGGCCGTTTCCTCACGTACATCGTGCCTGTGGCCCAGCCGGGGGGCGTCCTGCTGATGCTGCTGCGGAAACGTCCGGGCAGCGCCGAACCGCCGGACACGCTGCTCGTCTCACCGGCGCTGTCTTACACCGGGGTGTGGCTCAAGGACGGAAGTGCCATGGTCACGACGGGCACCGATCTCAGGCGAATCTCGCGGAGCCCCGATTCACTCCAGACTCTGACCGGGACCGACGCCGCCATCGTCAGGAACGGCGGCCGGGGGCCGCTCGAGCCGCTGGTGGCGAGCCGGTTCAACGAGGCCTACGTCGGGGTGTCTCCCGACGGCCGATGGATCTCGTTCGTATCGGATCAGTCGGGCAAGGAAGAGGTCTATATCCGCGACCTCGCCGGGGATCGCGACCAGGTGCTGGTGTCGGTCGACGGCGGCAACGAGCCAGTCTGGGGACCCGACGGCCGGGAGCTGTTCTACCGCGAGACCAAGCAGGACAATCCCTCGCTCGTGGCGGCCGCCATCGCGACGACGCCGACGCTCACGGTGACGGGTCGGAAGCGACTGTTTCCGATCGGCGACATCGTGGGGACGTCGCCGCACGCGAACTACGACGTGTCGCCGGACGGACGGTCATTCGTGATGGTGCGGAGCAGTCCGGCCGCCCGGGTGATGGTGATTCAGAACCTGCCGGCGCTGGTGCGGCGGCTCCGGGCCGGATCGTAGCTCGCGGCAGTCGACACCCTCCCGGCTTCGGCGTATATTCGCGCCGTGACCACCCCAAACCACGATCTCTCGAAGCTCCGGATTGATCGCGACCCTCCGCCCGAGATCCGCCGCGCGTTCGGGCGGACGCTCGCCCTCGTGGGCGTGGCCGTGGCGCTCGTGGCCGGTGCCGTGTTCTTCGCCCGAAGCCGCTCGGCCGCCACGGTCGAATCCGTCGTCGCCACACCGATCGCGGCGAGCAGCGGCGGCGGTGCCTCGGCCGGCAGCACCACGGTGACGGCCAATGGCTACGTGGTCGCGCGGACCCGTGCCGCGGTCTCCGCGAAAGTGCCCGGTCGCATCGCGTCGCTCACGGTAGACGGCGGCTCCGAGGTCAAACGCGGGCAGGTGATCGCCCGCTTGGAGAACGCCGACTACGCGGCTGCCGTTGCCGAGGCGGAGGCCAATCTTGCGAGCGCGCGGGCGCAGGTGGCCGAAGCGGCGGCGGACCGCGACCAATCGGCCCGCGAGTCGCGTCGCACGTCCCAGATCCACGAGGAGAGCCCCGAGCTCATCTCGGCGCAGGACGCCGAGGGGGCGCAGAGCCGCGCCGACCAGGCCGCGGCCCGGGCCGGTTCGGCGCAGGCGCGGGTCGAGGCGGCATCGGCCGCACTCCGCTTCGCGCAGGCCACGCTCGAGAACACCTACATCCGCGCGCCGTTCACCGGCACGGTGCTTCGGAAGGAAGCCGAAGTGGGCGAGGTGGTGGCGCCATCGGTGGGCGGCGGGCTCACGCGCGGGGCCGTGGTCACGATGGCGGACCTGGCTTCGCTCGAGGTCGAGGTGGACGTGAACGAGGCGTACATCGGACGGGTCACCCACGGACAGCGGGCGAGCATCACGCTCGACGCCTATCCGGACACCTCCTTCCGGGGAGAGGTGCGCCAGGTGGTGCCCACCGCGGACCGGCAGCGCGCGACGGTGCAAGTCAAGGTCAGCATCGTGGATCGGGACAAGCGGATCCTGCCCGAGATGGGTGCGCGGGTGGACTTCCTCGCGAGCGATTCGGCCGCGGCGGCCCCGGCTTCGGCTCCCGCCGTCGCGACCCGCTTCCGGCTGCCGGTTTCGGCCGTGCGAGAACGCGGCGGGCGCACGGTGGTGTGGCTGGTGCGCGAGGGGCGGCTCCAATCCCGCGAGGTCGAAGCGGGGCCAGTGAGCGGCGGATATCGGGAGATCGCCAAGGGGCTCTCCGGCGGGGAGCGGGTGGTGACGGGCGGAGTGGAGAGTCCGGAAGAGGGCATGCGGGTGAAGACCGGTGGCGAATGACGGGAGCCACGCGGAGGACCGAGGCCACCCGGCATCACGGCGTTACTTAACTCTCAGGAGCTGACGACCCATGGCGCTGGTCGAGATTCGAGACGTATCCAAGAGCTTTCGTCGCGACGCCGAGCAGATCGACGTCTTCGACAGGCTCTCTATGGACATCGAGCCGGGCACCTTCACCGCGCTCATGGGGCCGTCGGGCTCGGGCAAGTCGACGCTGCTCAACCTCATCGCCGGACTCGACAAGCCCACCAGCGGGAGCGTGCGCGTGGGCGGCGCCGAGGTGAGCAGCATGACGCCGGCGCAGCTCGCGGAGTGGCGCTCGCAGAACGTCGGCTTCGTCTTCCAGCAGTTCAACCTCCTCCCGGCACTCACGGCATTTCAGAACGTCGAGCTGCCGCTCCTGCTGACGCGGCTTTCGAAGAAGCAGCGCGACGAGCGGGTGCGGATCGCGCTCGGCGTGGTCGGGCTCGACGACCGGCTGCACCACTATCCGCGGCAGCTCTCGGGCGGCCAGGAGCAGCGGGTGGCGATCGCGCGGGCGATCGTGGCGGATCCGACGCTGATCCTGCTCGACGAGCCGACGGGCCAGCTCGACGCGCGGAGCTCGCAGGAGGTGCTGGCGCTGCTCGGCCGGCTGAACGAGGAGTTCGGGAAAACCATCATCATCGTGACCCATGACCCGCAGGCCGCCGCGAAGGCCCGGCGGCAGCTCCACCTCGACAAGGGAACCTTCGTCGAGCAGGGACAGGCCGGCGCGCCCGCGGCGGTGCCGATGGCCGCGGGGGTGGCACGATGAAGTTCTGGCCGCTGCTTCTGGCCAACCTCGGCCGGCACAAGCGGCGCACGCTGCTCACGATGGCGAGCGTCGCCCTGGCACTGTTCCTGTTCGCGTCGCTGCGGACGGTGATCACCACGCTCAAGGCGGCCGCCGAGTTCGGAAGCGCGCGCCGGCTGGTGTCCACGAACGCGAGTGGGCTGATCTTTCCGTTGCCGGTGGCATACGCGCAGCGCCTCGCGGCCGTGCCCGGCGTGGAGAAGGTCACCTGGGCCAACTGGTTCGGCGGGCAGTACGGCGACGGCAAGCGGTTCTTCGCCAACTTCGCGGTCGACGCCAAGACCTATCTCGACCTGTACCCGGAGATGTCGGTTCCGGCCGACCAGCGCGAGGCGTTCCTTCGCGACCGTTCGGGCGCGCTCATCGGGTCGCGGCTGATCGACCTGTTCGGCTGGAAGGTGGGACAGAACGTGACGCTCCGCGGCACAATCTTTCCCGGCGACTGGACCTTCACCGTCCGCGGCGTCTATACCCCGACCGACCCGGCCATCAACGACGACGCGCTGATGTTCCACTGGGACTATCTGGACGAACGCAACGACCGGAGCGGATTGGCCGGCTGGTACATCATGCAGATCGACAGCCCCGACAACGCGCCACGGATCGCCAAGGCCATCGACGACCTGTTCCGCAACTCGAGCGCGCCGACCAAGACGGGCACCGAGCAGGCGTTCAACGCCAGCTTCGCCACGATGTGGGGCAACGTCGGCCTGCTCATGAACACCATCGGCATGGCCGTGGTGTTCGCGATCCTGCTCGTGGCCGCGAACGCGATGATGATGAGCGCGCGCGAGCGCACCCGCGAGCTGGCGGTGCTCAAGACCATCGGCTTTTCCGACCGGCGGCTGTTCGGGCTGGTGATGCTGGAGGCGGGGGCGATCACCATCACCGGCGCCGTGCTCGGCCTGGGCGCGGCCAAGCTGCTCTACAAGTCCACCAACTTCAACGCCGCGGGGTTTCTCCCCGGGTTCGACGTGACCGGCCCGACGCTCGCCGTGGGCGGCGCGATCGCGCTGGTGCTCATGCTGGCGAGCGGGATCGTCCCGGCGATGCGGGCCGCGCGGCTCCCGGTCGTGGCCGCGCTGAGGAACGTCGAATGAAGATCCCCTTCTCCTACAACCTGCGGAGCGTGCGCCAGCGGCCGGTGAGCACCGCGCTCACCGCGCTCGGCATCGCGCTCGTGGTCGCGGTGTTCATCGGCATGCTGGCGCTCGCCAACGGGTTCGCGGCGGCGCTGACGCGGACGGGCTCCGAACGCAACGTGCTCGTCCTTCGGAAGGGCGCCGACTCCGAGATGTCGAGCGGGCTCGATCGCGACGCGATCAGCGCACTCACCGCGTCCCCGCACATCGCACGCGGCGCGGACGGCCGCCCCATGGCGAGCCCCGAGCTCTACGTGGTCATTCCGCTGGCCCGCGTGGGCGACACGACCGGCCTGGCCAACGTGGTCGTCCGGGGCGTCAGCGAGCAGGCGTGGCAGGTGCGGAACAACGTGGTCCTGACGTCGGGCACCCGGCCGGCGACGGGCAAGAACGAGGTCTGCGTCGGGAAGAAGCTGGTCGGCCGATTCCCCCACACCGGCATCGGCGAGACAATGCAGTTCGCGGGGCGGCCGTGGACGGTCACCTGCCAGTTCGCGTCGGGAGGATCGGCGTTCGAGTCGGAGATCTGGGGGGAGAACGAGCAGATCAAGCCGGCGATGCGGCGGGAGAACTTCCAGTCGCTCACCTTCCGGCTGTCGGATCCGGCGTCGTTCGACGAAGCGAAGCGGGTGCTCGAGGCGGACAAGCGGATGACGGTGGACGTCTACCGCGAGAGCGCGTTCTACGCCAAGCAGTCGGAGCTGCTCGGGCGCCTGCTCCGGATTCTCGCGGTCATGATCACGGCGATCATGGCCATCGGCGCGATCTTCGGCGCGGTCAACACGATGTACGCGGCCGTCGATTCGCGGACGCCCGAAATTGCGGTGCTGCTCACGCTCGGCTTCCGGCCGCGGAGCATCCTCGCGAGCTTCCTCGCGGAGTCGGCCGTGATCGCGCTGGCGGGCGGGGTCGTGGGATGCCTGCTCGCGCTCCCGATGAACGGAATCGTGACGAGCACCACGAACTGGGCGAGCTTCAGCGAAGTGGCGTTCAGCTTCAGAATCACGCCCGCACTGCTGCTGGCGGGTCTGGTGTTCGCGCTGGTGATGGGAACGCTCGGCGGGTTCTTTCCGGCGCGGCGGGCGTCGCGGGTTCCCGTGGCCCAGGGCATACGGTGAGCGGGGCCGACGCGCGAGGGCGACGGCGGCACGCTCTCGGGAGCGCCGGCTAGGTGCAGTTCACTCACGCGATCGTATGCCCGCCGGCGACGACCTTCGCGCAGGGGATCACGTCGTCAGCGCTCGGGATACCGGACATGGCCCGGGCCCTGGAGCAGCACGCCGCGTACTGTCGCGCGCTGGAAGGGCTGGGGCTCTCGCTGGTGAGGCTCGAGGCGGATCCGAGCTTTCCCGACGGCACGTTTGTCGAGGACGCCGCGATCGTCACCACCCGTGGGGCGATGCTGACCCGGCCCGGTGCGGCGAGCCGTGCCGGCGAGGTGGCCGCGATCGGGGTGGCACTGGGCGGATCGTTTCCCCGGATGGATGCCATCACGGCACCCGGCACGGTGGACGGGGGAGATGTCTGCGAGGCGGGGTCGGACTTTTTCATCGGGCTGTCTGAGCGCACCAACGCTGAGGGTGCGGCGCAGCTCGCCGGGTGGCTCGAGGGGCACGGGTTCGGCGCCACCGTGATCGACATCCGGTCCTTGCCTGGATTGCTGCATCTCAAGACCGGCATCTCCTGGCTCGGGGAGCGACGACTGCTGGCCACCCGGGAGATCGCCGGACACGAAGCGTTCACAGCCTGGGACGTGGTCGAAGTGCCTGCGGGCGAGGAGTACGCGGCCAACTGCGTGCGCGTGAACGACGCGGTGCTCCTGGCAAGGGGGTTTCCGGCGACCGCAGCGCTGCTGCGCGGCCTCGGCTACGTGATCGTGTCGCTCGACGTGTCGGAGTACCGCAAGATGGATGGCGGACTCAGCTGTCTCTCCGTGCGCTGGTAGATTGACGCCCCCAGATCATCCCCACGGTCTTCTCCTGCCCTATAACCGCCTGCAGGCCCATACGACTCGCTGAAGCGCGCTGGCGAGGACGAGTATCGACATGGTCCAGGCAATGACGGCGAGCCGATCGGGCAGCAGGATCAGCGCCCCATAGAAGACGATCGTCTCCGCGCCGGCCACGAGACCCGCGGGCATTGCGACTCGGGTCGCCCCAGCCTCCGTGCCGCGCCGCTCGAGGAGTGCCGACAGGTACATCCATGAGGCGGCGTTGATGTAGAAGGTGGCCAGCAGCACGGTGACGGCCATTCGCGCGCTCGCTTCAGGCTCGACGGCGGCAAGAGCGAGCGGAATCGCCGCGTACACAACGAAGTCGAAGATGATGTCGAGGTAGGCACCGAGGTCGCTCGAACGACCCTGGCTTCGTGCCAGCGTTCCGTCGAGACCGTCCAGCACGCGATTGACGATCCAGAGCGCGAAGGCGAGCGGACGGAGGCCGGCCAGGATGGCGGCGGCGGCGGCGAGGCCGGCCGCAAAGGCGAGCAGGGTGACCGCCGTCGGTGGCACACGGGACATATGGCGGGCGATGCCGCCGAGCAGTCGGTCCTTGTAGCGTCGGAGCCACTCGTCGAACACCGCACCCCCATCGCCGATGCTGACCGACGGCCCTCGCCCGCGCCGTCGGTCCGACCTATGATAATGCGTCTCGCGTTCGGCAGTTCGCCTTCCACGAGTCATGAGAGAGAGGAGGATGCAGGGATCCAATCGGCGGGTGCGTCGTATGAGGTAATTTAGATGCTGCGGTGTCCTCCCAGCCCTCCTTCCGGATGCTCCATGCGCGCCCTGCTCCGCTGTCCGATGCATGCAGTGGCTCTCGCATCGATGATCCTGTGCCGGACCGGAGTCGCTCAGGCGCCGGACCAGCTGACCGGCACCGTTCGGGCGCAGGGCGGGGCGCCGCTCGCGAACGTCAGGGTGGTCCTGCATCCGGCCGGCCAAGGCACGGAAACCGATGCCCGCGGCAGGTTCGTGCTGAACGTCTTCCCGGGCGCGGACGGGCGTCTCACGTTCGCGGCGGTGGGCTACGCGCCCGACAGCATCGCCTTGCCCGCGGGAGCCAGGCGCCGGCAAGTGGCGATCACCCTCGCGCCGCTGCAGGTGCTGGACGCGCTCAGCGTGGTGGCGCCCCGGCGCCGGCCGCTGCTCAATACCGAAGACGCCACGACCGGCGGCGCGGTGGAGCGGGAGGAGCTCGAGGCACTGCCCACCGACGCGCGGGACCCGCTGACGCTGCTGTTCAACGTGCCCGGCGTGGCGCAGAGCTCGGGCTTCTTCGGTGACGCGCCCCCACTATCGCTCAACGCGTCCAACTCGCTCTACACCCAGTACACACTCGACGGGCTGGACAACAACGAGGGCTTCCTGGGAGGCCCGCGGGTCGAGTTTCCGCTTGCCGGGCTCGCTCGTGAGGAAGCATTGGTGAACACCTACTCGACGGTCTACGGACGGAGCTCGAGCGGCATCATCAGCCTGGAAAGCCTCACGGGACGCGACAGCACCGACGGCGAGCTGTTCGGCTACTACCGGCCCGGGCGCCCCATCGACGCGGCCAACAAGGTGCCGTTCGGTGCCAATCCCGACGACGTGGAGAGCCTGCAGGACGGATTCCGCCGCTTTCAGCTCGGTGCCCACATTCGCGGGCCGCTGGCACGAGGGCGCACTTTTGCGGCGGGGGCCGCGGAATACGCCAACGAGACCGAGAGCCGCATCCCATCCACCGCACGCGCGGCCTTCGCCGGGGTCGAGCGGCGGGAGAAGCTCAGGCTGTTCGGGCGCGTCGACCACGGCTGGAGCCCGACCCAGACGACGACGCTACGGTTGGCGTTCAGCTCGACGAGACGGGCGGGCGAGGGATCGGGGGTGGTGGCACCCGAGGCCGACATCACGACTGCACGGATCGGCAGTCTGACGGCGCTCACACATCGGAGCGCCTTGCGCAGCGGCCTCGCCAGCAACATCGCCTCGGTTCAGCTCGGCACCTTCCGGTGGAACTTTCCGCCTACCGCGAGCGACTTCACCCGCCCGAACGTCGTCATTCAGTCCGGCGCGGACAGCTCCGTGCAGGCGGTGGTGGGGTCGAGCAACTTCGTCTTCGACGAAACGGAGACCCAGCTCCAATTCCGGGACGTGATCGAGGCCGCACTGGGGGGAGGGCACAGCCTTCGTGCCGGGGGCGACGTGACCACCGCCTGGTTCGAGCTCACGGGCGCCAACACGAATCCGAACGGCTCATACGTGGTCTTCAACGACGGCAACATCACGCCGGCGGCGGGTCGGTTCTATTCGCTGGAGGACATACCCGCGGACGTCCGGGTCCGGAGCTATACCATCGACGCGCGCATTGCGCGGGTCGACCGGACCCAAACCAACTATGGCGCGTTCGTCGAGGACCGCTGGCGGGTGTCACCCTCGCTTACGGTCCAGGCCGGGGTGCGGTGGGACTACGACGACCTGACCTCGCGCGGCGAGAGCCGCGCGGACCTGGACAACGTTCAGCCGCGACTGTCGTTCAACTGGTACGCCACGCCACGGAGCGTGCTCCGCGGCGGCGCGGGGTACTACACGGGGAAACTGCCGTACGCGGTCTTCTCCGATGCCTTTCAATTCGGGCCGGACGGCAACGCTACCGTCACCTTCGACAACACCACGGCACCGGGCGCGCCGGCCTTCGGACAGGGACTCACGCAAGCCGAGCTGCAGCAGCAGGCGGACCTGCTGCCGCCGCGCGAGGTACGCCGCACCTTCGCGCTCGGGCTCGAGCAGCCGTTCAGCCGGCAGGTGACGCTCGGCTATCAGCGCCAGCTCGGCGACGACTGGGCGGTGTCGCTCGACGCGGTGTTCGTGGATACGCGTAATCTGCCACGCTCGTTCGACCTGAATGCGATCGCGCGCCCGCTCACCTCCGCCGATACGGTCAGCCGCACCACCGACTTCGGAGACGCGTTCCGGCCCGTGGCGCCCGCGACGAACTCCTACCGCCGGCTCACGACCACGCAGACCGCCGGCCGGAGCCGGTACTGGGGGCTGTACACCGGCGTGCGGCATCGGTTGAGCGGGGCGTGGACGCTGGACGCGAACTGGGTCTGGTCGCGCGCGCGGAACGACACCGAGGATATCAACTTCAACGCCGCGCAGGCCAACGACTACGCCGCCGAGTACGCCGACGCCGCCAACGACCGCCGGCACAAGGTCACGGTGCGCTCGGTCTACACGTTCGCGCGCCGGGTGCGGCTCAGCATCATCGGAGATTTCCAGACCGGGCAGCCGGTCAACCGGCTGGCGGGGCGGATCAATCCGGACGGCACGGCGACGACCTTTGACCTGGACGGCTCGGGCAGCATCTTCGGCGAGGGATTCATCGGCAGCAACGACCGCTTTCCCGGCGTCCCGCGCAACGGCGAGCGGCTGCCGAGCTTCTTCAACCTGAGCGGCGGGATCACCTATCTGCTGGCGAGCCGGCTCGGCGACTTCGAGCTGAGGGCCGACGTGTTCAACGTGCTGAACGGGACCGAGTGGGGCGGCTTCGCCAACGGCAATTCGGCGGGCGGGGGTCGCACGCAGTTCGGGCGGCCGGGCGATCCGATCGTGCTGCGCTCGCCCGGACCGCCGCGACAGGTCCAGTTCTCGGCGAGGTATGTCTTCTAGGAGCGGCGCCGCGTGGGCATGACCGGGGCTGAGGCCGTTCGCATCGATCGCGGCCACCGCGCACGAGCCGTCCGCCTGGCCGCGGTGCTCGTGCTGAGTCTGAGCGCTGCTGGCTGTCGCGAGTCGACGCGCCCGGCTGCCGACCTCGCGGGGCTTCCCTGGGACAGTGTCACGGCGCGGGCGCGGGGCACCGCGGTCACCTGGCGCATGTGGCGAGGCGACCCGGCGATCGACGCATACGTCGATCGCTGGGTGGCACCCCGGGTGAAGCAACGCTTCGACATCGCCTTGCACGCCGTGGAGGGACAAGGCCCGGAGCTCGTGAATCAGCTCCAGATCGAGCGAGAGGCGCGCGCGCGGGGAAGCGCGGATCTGGTCTGGATCAACGGCGAAACGTTTCACAACCTCCGCCGCTCGGGTCTGCTCTACGGACCCTGGTCGGACCGGTTACCCAACGCCGCCTACGTCGACAGCGCATCGCCTACCATCCGCCGCGACTTCGAGCAGAACCCCGCGGGGTACGAGTCGCCGTGGGGCACGGTCCAGTTCGCGCTGATCTACGACAGCGCGCGCACGCCCTCGCCGCCGCGCAGCTACGCCGAGCTGGCGGCGTGGATCCACCGGCACCCGGGACGCTTCACCTACGACCAATCGTTCGCGGGCGTGACCTTTCTCAAGCAGCTCATGTACGCGCTGAACGGGGGCGTCGCACGGTTTCAGGGCGGGTGGAACGAGCGCCTCTACCAGCAGGCGAGCCCGAAGGTCTGGGCCTGGCTCGACGAGGTACGGCCGGCACTCTGGCGCCGCGGCGATGCGTATCCTCCTGGCGTGGCGGAGCTCCATCGGCTGTTCGCCAACGACGAGGTCGACTTCACGATGTCGAACAATCAGAACGAGGTCGTCTCCAAGATCCGCCAAGGCCTGTTTCCTCCGACGGCGCGCGCGCTGCTCCTGCGCGACGGCACCATCGCCAACGCGCACTTCGTCGGTATCCCTGCGAGCGCGCCCAATCCGGCTGGAGCGATGGTCGTCGCGGACTTTCTACTGTCGCCCGAGGCTCAACTGGAAAAAGCCAAACCCGAGGTCTGGGCCGACGGTACGGTGCTCGATCCCGTGCGGCTGCCCGCCGAGTGGCGCGCGCGCTTCGAGGCTGCGGCCGGCGACCCGCGCGCGCTACCCCGCGATTCGCTGGCGCGGTACGCGCGGCCGGAAGTTGCGCCGGAGTACCACGAGCGGATCGCGGCCGACTGGCGGGCGCGCATCCGTCGACGCGGAGACTGACCGGTGCGCCGTGGTGTCTGGCTGGCGGGGCTGGTGGCGTCACCGGTGATCGTGGGCCTCGTCTACTCGTTCGCCGGGGCGACCGGGATTGCCGGCTTCGGCGCCCACGGCAGCTACACGCTCGACCGAATTCGGCGCGTTTTGAGCGAGCAGGCGGTGTGGGAGAGCCTGTGGTGGACGGTCCGGACGTCGGCGCTCGCCACGGTGCTCGCCGGCTGCGCGGCGGTGCTCGCGGCCGCACTGTTCCGTGGAACGAAGACGCTCGACCGCGCCGCGACCACCCTCGCCGTGCTGCCGCTGCCGATACCGCACCTCGTGGCGGCCGCCACCGCCGCTCTGGTGCTCGGCCAGAGCGGGCTGCTCGCCCGCGTGGCCGTCACGGCCGGATGGATCTCCGCGCCGGCGCAGATGCCGCCGCTGGTCTACGACCGTCCGGGAATCGGGCTGATCCTCGCGCTCGGATGGAAGGAATTTCCCTTCCTCGCGCTCGTGGCGTTTTCGGTGGTGGCCACGCGAGGAGCCGCGCTCGAGGAAACCGCCCGGACGCTCGGTGCGGGTCCGTGGCAGACCTTCTGGCGCGTGACGTGGCCGGTGCTGTGGCGCGGGCTCGGTCCGGCAGCCGTCGCGGTGTTCGCGTTTGCGGCGGGCTCATACGAAACGGCCGCACTGCTCGGGCCGAGCGATCCGCTGCCACTCCCGGCGCTCACGTACGAGCGGTACACCGATGCCGACCTGGCCCGGCGGGGCGACGCGTTCGTCCTCTCGCTGCTGGGGTTGCTGCTCGCCACCGGGGTCGTGGCGCTGCACGAGTGGCTGCGGCATCGCGTGCGGCGGCTGGACGGGTGAGCGCCGGCCTCCGGGCGGTCAGGCTAGGGACATTCGTCGTTGTCGCGGTGTCCGCCATGGCGCCGTTCACGCTGCTCGCGCTCTGGTCGGTGGGGGGCGACTGGTTCTATCCCGCGCTTCTCCCGCGGAGCTTCACCGGCCGCTGGTGGGGCGACCTGCTGCAGGACGGCCGGCTGCTTTCCGCGGCGGCCACGAGTCTGATGCTCGGAGCCGGCACCGGCATCCTGACCTGCGCCGCCGGCCTGCCGGTGGGGCAGGCGCTGTCCCAAGCCTCGGGGTGGCGCCGCCACGCGGGCGCCGCCATGGCATTCCTGCCGGTGGCCGCTCCGCCGATCGCGCTCGCCGCCGGAGTGCAGTATTCGTTTCTCCGGCTGGGACTCGGCGGCACGCTGACCGGCGTTCTCCTCGCGCACGCGATACCCGCCATCGGATACGGGTCGCTTTTCTTCCTCGGAGTGTTCGAGGTATTCGATCGCCGAGTCGAGGACGAGGCGCGCTCGCTCGGCGCGTCGCCGCGGCAGGTGCTGGTGCGCGTGCTGCTGCCCCTGCTCCGCCGTCCGCTCGCCGACGCCTTTCTGCTTGGCTTCCTGGTGTCGTGGTCCCAGGTGCCGCTGACGTTGTTGATCGGTGGCGGGCCGGTGCGCACGCTCCCGATCGAAGTGTTCTCCCTCGTGCGGGCGGGCCAGGATCCGGCGGCGGCCACCGGCGCGCTGATCATGCTGATCCCGGCGCTCGCCGCGCTCGCCGCCACCCGGCTCGGCGCCGCGCGGACCGAAGTGGTGGCACTGTGACGGATGGCGGGCTGCTGGTGCGCGGCCTCCGGGTCCCGTTCGGCGCGGCACCCGGGCTGGAGAACATCACGTTCGCGGTGGCGCCCGGCGAGCGGCTGGCGCTCGTCGGGGCCTCGGGCGCGGGCAAGACGTCGCTGCTCCGGGCAGTCGCAGGGCTCGGCCCGGGCCGGGCCGACGAGCTCCGGGTGGACGGCCGTGACATCGCGACGATGCCGCCGGAACGGCGCGGCATCGTGTACCTGCACCAGACCCCGTTGCTTTTTCCGCATCTCAGCGTCGCGGAGAACATCGCCTTTCCGCTCAGGGTGCGCCGCGCCGGCGCCGCCGAGGTCGCGGGAGCCGTGCGGGAGGTGATGCACGCCCTGCGGCTCGACGGGCTCGCGGAGCGCCGGGTGCAGGCGCTCAGCGGCGGGCAGCGTCACCGGGCGGCGCTCGCGCGGGCGATCGTGGCACGCCCACCGGTGCTGCTCCTCGACGAGCCGTTCGCCTCGCTCGACCCGGTGCTTCGGCACGAGGTGCGGGAGGCGGTGCGCGCGGCGCAGGCGTCCTATCGCCCAGCCGTGGTGCTGGTTACACACGATCTGGACGAAGCCGGCACGCTGGCCGATCGCATCGGCGTGCTGCTCGGCGGCCGGCTGGCACAGGTCGGCCCCCCCGGCGAGATCTTCGCCTCCCCGCGGACATTGGCGGTAGCACGCTTTCTCGGGCTGTCGAACGAAGTGCCCGGCACGATCACCGCTGACGGACGCTTCACGTCGCCGCTCGGCGTCCTGCCGCTTCGGACGCCTCTTCCTCCCGGGCCTGGCATCGCGGTCTTCGCGACCCGCGCGCTACGCCTCGACGGTGGCGGCACCCTGGCCGCACGCATGGTGGAGCTGCGGCATCGCGTTCAGCAGACCACTGTGATCGTGGCGCTGGGCGACCTCGGGCTCGAGGCGGCCGTGCACGAGGCAGTCCCGGCGGCGCCAGGCGGCGAAGTTCGGCTGAGCTTGTCGGGCGAGGAGGTCTCCGTATTTCCACACACCGTCGGCGGCTGAGCGAGTCGCAGTCGCCCGGACTCGCTATTGTAGGCCTAGCAAGGTACGACATCCCGAGGGGACCGGCGCCCGCCGGCCACCACTCTCGGCCGAGCGGAGTATTGCCGTCGTTCTCATCGCTCCGTACACTCGTTGGTGACTCGGCCGCCGCACCTGCTGAAGTCTTCCCTTCGAGCCCACCGGGGGCCAGTGAACACTCCTCATGCGTTCCGGCCACGTCCCACCGTTCACCGCACCCTGGGGATCCTCTTCCTGCTGCTCGTGTCGGAGATCCTCGCCGCGCAGAGCCGCCCGCGCGCCCGCGACCTCGGCATACGGATCGATGGAGCGCCAGGCCGCTGGAACGCCATCACCGATGTCGCCGGCGTCGAAGTCGGGGCCACGACCCTGATTCAGGGCGCCGGTCGCCTGACCGTTGGCCGAGGGCCGGTCCGGACCGGTGTCACCTCGATCCTTCCCCGGGGCCGCAACGGCTCCGACAGCGTCTTCGCCGCATGGTTCACGCTCAATGGCAACGGCGAGATGACGGGAACGACGTGGGTAAGGGAGTCCGGGAGGCTGGACACGCCGATTCTGATCACCAATACCCACAGCGTCGGCGTGGTGCGGGACGCGACCCTCGCCTGGATGACGAGGCACCGGGCCGGCTTTCTGTGGGCGTTGCCGGTGGTGGCTGAGACCTGGGACGGATTGCTCAACGACGCCGAAGGATTTCACGTCCGGCCAGAGCACGTGCGCGCCGCGCTCGACGGCGCCAGACCGGGCCCCGTGCCGGAGGGCAACGTCGGGGGCGGAACCGGCATGGTCTGCCACGGGTTCAAAGGCGGCACCGGGACCGCGTCACGGGTGCTGCAGGCTGCCGCCGGTGGCTATACCGTCGGCGTGCTGGTCCAGTGCAATTACGGCCAGCGGCGGCGGCTCACCGTGGCGGGCGTGCCGGTCGGGCAGGAAATTCCGGACCGCCTCGCCTGCTACGCCGGCCGAGAGCCTCCGTCCCGGGCGTGGCTGAGCCGGCTCGCGCCGTGCGGCGACTCGGGCCAGTCGGTGGGGACATCCCAGGAGGTCGTGCCGAGCGAAGGCATGGGCTCGATCATCATCGTCGTCGCGACCGACGCACCGCTCCTCCCGCACCAGCTCGAGCGAGTGGCGAAGCGAGTCTCTCTCGGGGTGGGCCGGATGGGTGGGCTCGGCGAGAACAGCTCCGGCGACATCTTCATCGCGTTTTCGACCGCCAACGCGTCGGCGGCGGCGGACACGGGCGTGGCCGCGATCACGATGCTTCCGAACGACCGGATCAATCCGATCTTCGAAGCCACGGTGCAGGCGACCGAGGAAGCGATCCTCAATGCGCTCGTGGCGGCCCAGACGATGACCGGGGCAGACGACGTTCGCGTCTACGCCCTGCCGCACGAGCGAATCCGCGCGGTGATGCGGAAGTACAATCGACTGGCTGAGTAGCGATGTGGCGGTTGGCCCCGAGCGCGGAACCTACCTCGGAAACCCCTCGGCCAAACCGCCATCCACCGTGATGATGTCGCCCGTCGTGAACCGGAACCGCTCGCCCGCCATCACCACGGCCAGCTCCGCCACGGCGTCCGCCGGGATCAGCCCCACGCCCATCAGGTTCCGCTTGCGATAGATCTCGAGCTGCTCGGCCTCCGTCACGCCTCGGCTCGCCGCGCGCTCGCGGACGAATTTCCGGAAGAGCGGCGTGTCCACCTGGTCGGCGTTGATGGCATTGACCCGAATGCCGTCGGCGCCGAGCTCGACGGCGGCGACGCGGAGCGCCTGGAGCAGCGCGGCTTTGCTACCACCGTAGGCGACGGCGTCCTTACCGGGGACGAGCGCGGCCTTGGAGACGGAGGCCACGATCGAGCCGCCGATCCCCTGCCGCCGCATGATCGTCGCCGCCCGGCCGATCGCGGCCACCGCGCCGAGGTAGTGCACCTCGAGCTGGAGCTGCATGTCCTCGCGACGAATCTCGGTGAGAGGCGCGAAGCGCGGCGGCAGTCCGGCGGTGTAGAACAGGCAGTCGAGTCCGCCGAACTCGAGCACCGCGCGATGGAACAGCGCGTCGAGGCTCGCATCGTCGCGCACGTCGGCCGCGGCGCCGAGCACTCGGCCGGGGAACTTCTGCGCGAGTGTCGACGCCACCGTCTCCGCCACCGCCCCGTCCAGATCCGCCACCACGACATGTGCGCCTTCCTCCGCGAACCGTCGTACCGCCGCCTCGCCGATGCCACTCCCACCCCCGATGACCACGACGACGTGCCGCGGCAGCTCCTTGGTCGCGCGCTCGCGGGCGATCGTCTCCTCGGTCTTCCGCCGCTCGAGCGGCCAGTGCTCGAACTCGAACACGTCGCGCTCGGGCAGGAACTCGAACCGTTCCACGGCCTCGGCGTTGGTGATGGCCTCGAGGGTGGCGCGGTAACAGAGATTGGCCGTGACGGCGCTCCGCTTGTCGGTGAACGCGGTGATCAGCCCCAGCCCGGGGACGAGCACGACCTTGGCCCAATCGTCGAGCGGGCGTTCGCCCGGCGCGGCATTGCGGACGTGGTATTCCTCGTACTCGGAGCGCGCGATGGACATCCCGGCACGGACCTGACCGGCAAGCTGGTCGGGTGCCGCGGCGTGATCGAGGTCGAGCCAGACCGGCTTCCGGCCGGCCCGGAGGAGATGCTCGGGCGTGGCCATCCCCCGCTGGATGGGCTCGGGCACGCGGTCGTCCGCGAGGGTGGCGAGGACGTCATCGCTGTCGTCGAAGTTGAGGATGACCCGCTCGGGGGTGCTGAGACTGCCACGGATGACCGGCAGGACGAGTTCGGCGAGACGGCGGCGATCGGTCGATGGGGGAGCGGCGCTCCGTACCGAGGCTACCAAGATCCCTTCCCGCGTTCCGGATATCGACTCCCTAGCTGCCGGCGCGCGCTTCGACGCCGCGGCGGTGCTCAGTTTGCCACGCCGGCAGATCTCGAGATAGTCGTCGATCTTCGCCACGACCTGAACGAGGCGCGTGTGGGCCTGGTCCGCGTCGTCGCCCCAGACCACGAGGCCGTGATGCGCGAGCGTCATGCCGATCGCTTCGGCCGGAATGCGATCCACCATCGCGCTGACGGAATGCGCCAACGGAAAGCCCGGGCGGCTATAGGGCACGTAGACGATTCCGCCCTCGAACAGCTCGCCTACCAGCCGCTCGGCGGTCGCGTCGCTCACGTTGGTGAGGCTCATCGTGGCGACGTCGTGCGTGTGGGCGATGACCCGGTGCGGGAGCAGCGAATGGAGCGGCGTCTCGACGCTCGGCGCCGGACCTTCCTGCAGCATGCAGCCCGCCATGAACCGCATCATCTCGGCGTCGCTCATCGACTCGGCCTGGGCCAGCGGCGCCAGCCGGGCGAGTGACAGCCGGGTAAATCCCTCGCGGCCGATGGTGCGAAGATCGGTGCCGCTGCCCTTCACCAGGAGGGCATCCCCCTCCTTGATGGAGGTGTTGCCGCCGCCGGGCTGCACGAGCCGGGTCTCCCGGCCGAGGAGGTGCGAGAGGCGGACCAGGCTGTCGAGGGCATCGGGCGCGGTGTCGGTCATGCGGACAAGATGGCCGTGTCGGAGCCCGCGGGCCACCGGGGCCGGCTCACAGCTGCTTTCGCATCACGCCCGCCACCCGCTCCTGAATGCGCTCCCACAGCGGCCGCCGGCGCCACTCGTCCAGGGTGATGCGTCGCGAGCGCGCTCGATCCGCGGCGAACACCTGGGCCTGCCCCGCACCGAATCCGGCATCATACACGTTGAGGTTCGCTTCCTGGTTCAGGCGGAACGAGCGGTCGTCGAAGTTGGTGGAGCCGACCGAAGTCCAGACGTCGTCCACCACCATGAGCTTGGTGTGGTACATCGTCGGCTGATACTCGTAGATGCGGACGCCCGCGTCGAGCATCGGCCCCCACATCCCGCGGGACGCGCGGCGGACGATCTGGGCGTCCAGGATCGGACCGGGCACCACGATTTCCACCTCGACACCGCGCCGTCGCGCCTCCACCAGCATGTCGACCGTCATCCGATCGGGGACGAAGTAGGCGTTCGCGATCAGAATCCGTCGGGCCGCGGAGGCGATGGCCAGCAGGAACATGAGGCGCAGGTTGCCGTTACCGCCGAGGGGCGAGCTCCAGAACACCTGGGCGCGCTGCGAGCCGGACCGGTCGAGGTTCGGGAAAAATCCGGGTCCGTCGAGCACGACGCCCTGACTTTCGAACCAGTCGTCCATGAACGCCGCCTGCAGCTGAGCGACTACGGGCCCCTCGACCCGGAAATGCGAGTCGCGCCAGTGCTCCCGGTCCTCGGCGTGGCCCAGCCAGTGATCCGCCACGCCGATGCCGCCGGTGAACCCGATGCGCCCGTCCACGATCAGCAGTTTCCGGTGGGTGCGATGATTGACCCGGTCGAGCTGATACCAGCGGAGCGGGCGATAGAGCACGACCTCGACACCGGCCTGCCGAAGCCGCGCAAGATCGTCCTTGTCCACCTGCTGCGAGCCCGCCCAGTCGATCAGCACGTGCGTCCGCACGCCCGCCCGGGCGCGCTCGACCAGCGCTGCGGTGAATTGACGGCCCACCGCGGACGACCAGTAGATGTAGCTCTCGAAGGTGATCGTCCGGCCAGCCGAGCGGATGGCCTCGAGCATGGCGGGAAAGACCTCGTCCCCATTGAGCAGCGAGGTGACCTGATTGCCCGTGACAAAACCCGGGCCGAGCAGCGAGCCCATCGTCCGCACGAACTGCGAGTCGGTGGTGGCATAGCTGTGCGGAATCGGGTGCTCGACCTTGCGCTCGGAGCTGGCGAGGTTGACGTACAGGAAGCCGATGAGGGCCACGCCCACCACCGCGGCGACGATCGCTCCCGTGCGGAGACGGGTGAACCGGGACCGCCATCCCGCCGCGGACGCCGACCTGGTGCGCTTCCGAGTCATGCCTTGCACTCCGGGATGAGGTATAGCCTGTGATCAACGTGGGTCCATCGTGTCCGCGCCGGCGTCGGGCCGCGGCGGCGCGGCCACGACGACGGCCCACACGGGCCGATGATCGCTGGCGCCTCGGACCTCCCGCACGAGACCGGCGCTCACCGACGGCGCCGCGTCCAGCCCCCGCACGAAGATGTGGTCCCAGGAGAAGAACGCGATCGTCGGATCGAGCCGAGCCGTCAGCCACCGATACCCCTCGCGGATCAGCAGCGGGCCGACGCCGTAGCTGTTGAAGTCGCCGGCGATGACCACCGGCCCGCCGAACCCGCTCGCATCGGCCAGGATCGTCCGCACCTGATCATTCCGTGCCGCATCCGAGACTCGGAACGCCGTTTCCAGGTGCACGGCGTACATGCGGATCCGCTGCCCGCGCACCCGCACCTCCGCCGCGGTGGCGGTACGGCGCTGATGTCGGATCCGCCCCTCGTGCGGCAGAAGCAGCTTCCAGGTCCGCTCGATCGGCCAGCGCGAGAGAATCGCCGGTCCGAAGTATTTGTGGTCGGTGGGATGGATGGAGCTCGGGTAGTAGATGTAGTCGAGCGCGAGCGCACGCGCGATACGGTCTACCCCGACCTCATCCATCTCTTCGAGCGCGAGGAGGTCGGCGTGCCGGAGGCTGTCGCTCCGGAGAACCTCGATGGCGCGGTCGATCCTTCTGGACAGCTTGATGTTGAAGGTGACGATGCGAATCGGCGCCGCGCCGGAGTCCGGCGCCGGCAGGGCGTAATGTCCCGAGAAGCGGGGCGCGTCGGCGTCGAGCAGGTTGGTCGTAGAAGCGCACCCGGCGAGGAGTGCGGCAGCGCACGCGCCCAGCAGCGCCGAGGTGCGTCTGATCACTCGGGAAAGATGCAGGGACCGGCGCCTCGATGCGAGCGAGACTAGCCGCCCGCACCCCGACCGAGCATGTTTGACTCCTATTCAGCAGACGGTCACGTTGCCCGAACTCAATCCCCAACTTCAAAACGCGCTGGCCGATCGCTACCTGCTCGAGCGCGAGCTGGGCCGGGGAGGCACGGCCACCGTCTATCTGGCGCGCGACCTCGAGCACGGTCGGCTCGTGGCGCTAAAGGTGCTGCATACCGAGCTGGGTGCCACGCTCGGCCCCGACCGTTTCCTGCGCGAGATCAGGCTCGCCGCCCGCCTGCAGCATCCCAACATTCTCTCGGTGTACGACTCGGGCGGCGTGCGCTCCGGCACCGACGGCACCGAGCGGCTCTGGTTCACCATGCCGTTCGTGTCGGGCGAGAGCCTGCGCGACCGGCTCCGGCGCGAGGGCCAGCTGCCGGTCGCCGACGCGATCCGCATCACGCGCGAAGCGTCGCAAGGACTGCGACACGCGCACGAGCACGGTGTCGTGCACCGGGACATCAAGCCGGAGAACCTGCTGCTCGCCGAGGACGGGAGCACGCTGGTCGCGGACTTCGGGCTTGCCCGCGCGCTCGCGGACGACGAGCGGCTTACGGCCGGCGGCATGGCGATGGGAACGCCGGCGTACATGAGCCCGGAGCAGGCGAGCGGCGCGAGCGACGTGGATGCCCGCTCGGACGTGTACAGCCTCGGGTGCGTGCTCTACGAAATGCTCGCGGGCGAGCCCCCGTTCACCGGCCCGACGGCGCAGGCTACGATCGCTAGGCGCTTCGCCGGACCGGCACCCAGGGTCAGCGTGCTCCGGCCGTCCGTACCGACGGCGGTGGTCGACGCCGTCGATCGGGCTCTCGCGATGACGCCGGCGGACCGCTTCACGACCGTCACGGATTTCGCCCGAGCACTCGAGGCAGGACACGCCCCGGCGTCGTCCGCGGCGACCTCGCCGCGGTCCGGGCGGCGCCGGAGCCTCGCATGGCTGATCCTGGGTGCGGCCATCCTCGTCGCGCTCGCGCTCGGGTATGCCGCGCTCGCGCACGCCATGTCGGCAAGTCGGCAGCCCCCGGGCGATCGCGGCGCGGCGCCGAACGACGGGTCCCAGCAGGATTCGACCCTCGTCCTGCGTGGCGGTCGCTGGCTGGACGTGCGCGCAGGACGCCTCCGCCCGAACGGCGCGATCGTCGTGCAGCGGGGAAAGATCGTCGGTATGCATCCGCCGGGCAGCCGATGGCGCCAGCCGGACGATGTCCGCGTGTTCTTCATGGATGGACGCACCGTGCTGCCTGGCCTGATCGACAGCCACGTGCACCTGACGCTGGCCGGCAATCCCGACTCCAACGCACGTGCCACCCTCGCGGCCGGGTTCACTACGGTGGCGGATCTCGGCTCGGCTGGAGGGGCGGGCGCACGGCTCCGCGATTCGATAGCCACGGGCATCGTCCCCGGACCGCGGGTGGTGGCCGCGGGGTCGTGGATCGGGGCCAAGGGCGGTGTCTGCGAGTTCGGCGGCGCGACCGTGAGCGGCGCGAGCGAGGCCCGGAGCCGTGCGCTCAGCGACATCGGGAGTGGCGCCGACCTCCTTAAGGTGTGTGTCACCGGGTGGCCGCAGGACGCGGTGGCGCATCCGGATTCAGTCGAGCTCACGGCAGCCCCGCTCGCCGCGGTGATGCAGGCGGCGACCGCGGCGCACCGGCCGGTCTTCGCGCACGCCATAGGTCGGGCCGGCGCACTGCTCGCCGCCTCGCGCGGCGTCCGCGCGCTGGCCCACACGCCCATCGTCGACTCGGCGGCCGCCGTTGCGCTCAAGCGCTCCGGCATCCGCATCATCTCGACACTCGCCACGCTCGGTCGCGGGCCGGGTGGCGAGGCGGTGCGCCGCTCCTTCGGGCAATTGCGCGCGGCGGGCGTGCCGATCGTGATGGGCACCGACGCCGGCGTGCTGCCGCACGGGAAGAACGCCCAGGAGCTGGTGGCCCTCACCGACGCCGGGCTCTCTCCGGCCGAAGCGTTGCGCGCCGCGACGATCGACGGCGCCGCACTGTTGGGCCTTGGCGATGCCGGCGAGATCAGGGTCGGGGCCGTGGCCGACCTCGTGGTGGTCGCGGGTGATCCGCTGCGCGACATCCGGGTGATCGAGCGTCCGGTCGCGGTCGTCAAGGGCGGCAGGATCGTACCCGCACCGTTCCCGGGCCGGGTCGACAGCGCCGTCGCCGTTCCCATGCGCGACTCGGTGGTTCTCCGAGCCGACGTGTACCGCCCCACCGGCGACGGCAAATTTCCAACGCTGGTCTACCGCACACCCTACTCGCGAGCCGACACCGCGGGAGCATCCGACCTCATTCGCGAGGCCGTCGGCCGAGGGTATGCCGTGGTGCGTCAGGATGTACGTGGCCGCTTCGACTCCGAGGGTGTTTTCGACGCGTACGCCCAGGAGGGGAAGGACGGCTTCGACACGATCGAGTGGGCCGCCCGCCAGCCGTGGTCCACCGGTGCCGTCGGCACCTTCGGCCTGTCGTATCCGGGCGCGGTGCAGTGGCTCGCCGCCGTCGAGCACCCGCCGTCGCTCAAGGCGATGGTGCCGGCGATGACCTACGCGACGCCCGAGAACTTCTGGTACTCCGGCGGCGTGTGGGACGGCTCCTGGCTCGACTGGACGTGGCTCAACATCGCGCCGGACCTCCGGCGACGACTCGGCGTCGCGGGGCCACGTGACGAGAACGCGGCCGCCGAGGCCTGGAGGCGGGAGGGTGCCGCCGCCCGGCGGCACCGGCCGATGCTGACGCTTCCGCAGCTGCGGGGCGTCACGCCGTGGTACTACGAATGGATGCGGCACCCTCCGAAGGACCCCTGGTGGCGCTGGGCGACGCTGGAAGGACGATACGACAGCGTGGGCGCCGCGGTCCTCAACCTGTCCGGCTGGTACGACGAGATGTACGGCCCGAGCGGGGCGGTCGGCAACTACATGGGCCTCGTGGCCGCAGGCAGGGCAGCGGGGCGCGCCCACCTCATTCTCGGACCTTGGACGCACGGCGTTGGATCCGTGGGCTGGCCCCGGGCCGGCGAGCGTGACTTCGGCGGTGACGCCGCGCTCGATTACACCACGACAGTGCTCGGCTGGATGGATCGCCACCTGAAAAGCGTGGACTCGGCGCCGCGGGGCCCGGCCGTGCGGGTGTTCGTGATGGGATCCAATCGCTGGCGCGTGGCCGACCGGTGGCCGATGCCCGGCACCCGCCCCGACACCCTTTTTCTCGGTGGCCCAGCAACCGGCACCGGAAACGGCCGGCTCACTCGGCGGCCAGCGACTGCACGCCCGGCCGAGACGCTCATCCGCTCGGACCCCGCACACCCGGTCAGGGACCCCTTCGAGGGTCGGGCAGGCGCACACGACTACCGCCGGCTGGTCAAGGGATCGGAGCTCGCCATCTTCGAAACGGCGCCCTTCCCGGCACCGCTGGAGATCATCGGCCAGGTCGTCGCCGAGCTCGCCATGAGCGCTTCGGTGCCCGACTTCGACGTGTGGGTTCAGCTCTACGATGTCTCACCCGACGGCACGGCGTGGAACCTCTCGAGCCCCGGCACCGCGCTTCAGCGCGCGAGCTACCGCGAGGGCGGCCCCGAACGCCACCTGGTAGCGAAGGGCGAGACGGTCCGGCTGCGCCTCGACCGGATGTTCACGGCTAACCGCTTTCTCGCCGGGCACCGGCTGAGGATCGTGATTACCCCTTCGTTTGCACCGCTCTTCTCGGTCAATCCGCAGACCGGCGCGCAGGAGTTCGATAGCGACAGCGTCAGGTCCGGCGTGCTTCGCCTGCACCATTCTCCCGCCCGGATTTCGCGGCTCATCCTGCCGGTCGTTCCCTCCGCGCCGTAGCGGTGCGTGCTGGCCAACTGATCCGGCGAGCGATAGACTTCCCGGTCTGCGGTTCAAGGTCCCCAAGGAGCACCTGCGTGAACGTCCTGCGTCGCAATCACATCAAAGTGTCAGGCCGTGGCACCCAACCCATGCTGTTCGCGCACGGTTTCGGATGCGACCAGCGCATGTGGCGCCTCGTAGCCCCGGCATTCGAGGACGACTACCGCGTCGTGCTCTTCGATCACGTCGGCGCGGGTCGCTCCGATCTCGGCGCGTACGAGCGGCCGAAGTACGGGAAGCTCGACGGCTACGCCGACGACGTACTCGAGATCTGTGCCGCCCTCGACCTGACCGACGCGGTGTACGTAGGACACTCGGTAAGCGCGATGATCGGCGTGCTCGCGGCGGGCCGGGAGCCGGAACGATTCGCACGGCTGGTGCTCGTCGGACCCTCGCCCAGATACGTCGACGATGGCGAATACGTGGGTGGGTTCAGCCGGCCGGACATCGAAGGGCTGCTCGACGTGATGGACAACAACCACCTCGGCTGGTCGAGGTCGATGGCCCCGGTGATCATGGGAAATCCCGACCGTCCCGAGCTGGGGGAGGAGCTCACCGAAAGCTTCTGTCGCACCGATCCCGAGATCGCGCGGCACTTCGCGCGCGTCACGTTCCTCTCCGACAACCGTGCCGACCTGGCGGCGCTCACCGTGCCGTCGTTGATCCTGCAATGCGCCGACGATGCGATCGCGCCGCGCGCGGTGGGCGAGTATGTGCACCGCCACCTCGCGGACAGCCGTCTCGTGCTCATGCAGGCCACCGGCCACTGCCCCAACCTGAGCGCGCCCGAAGAGACGATCGCGGAGATCAAGGCCTTTCTCGAAGCGGCACCCGATTGACCGACCAGCCCGCGCGCGAAGCCACGCCCGCCGTTCCCGAGGAGAGTACCGAGGAGCTGTACGACGACGCGCCGTGCGGGTACGTCACGACGTGGCCCGACGGCACGATCGTGCGCGTCAACCGCACCCTCGCGCTCTGGACGGCCTACTCGCGCAAGGCGCTGCTGTCGAGCGGGCGGTTCCAGGATCTCCTCACGGTTCCCAGCCGGATCTTCTATGAAACCCATGTCGCCCTGCTGCTGGGGGCACGGGGCCAGGTGAAGGAGGTCGCCCTGGACCTGCTGCGCCAGGACGGGACCACGCTCCCTGTCCTGCTCAACTCCGTTCAGCGACAGGATGCGGCCGGCCGCCCGGTGTCGATCCGGACCACGCTGATGGACATGACCGAGCGGCGGCGCTACGAGCGGGAGCTGCTGGCCGCCGGGCGCCGCATGGAGCAGCTGGCGACCGTCGTCAACGCCTCGGCCGACGCGATCGTCACCACGGCGCCGGACGGCACGATTCAAACCTGGAATCGCGGCGCCGAACGATTATTCGGCTGGCGGGCGGACGAAGTAGTCGGTCGGCTCGCGCGCGACCTGCTCGTTCCGCCGGATCGCATGGCGGAGCACGAGGGCATTCTGGACGAGCTTCGCGCCCGCCGCGAGGTCCGGCTCGAAACCGTCCGGAACGACCGCGCAGGCCGCCCCATCGATGTGTCCATGACGCTGACGCCACACGAGGAGGCGCTCGGCGAGGTGGTGGCGGTGTCATCGATCATCCGGGACGTGTCGGAGCGCCGGCGCGTCGAGTCCGAGCGGCGCCGGGCGGAACAGCTGCAGATCGTCGGAACCCTCGCGGGCGGCGTAGCCCACGAGGTCAACAACCAAATGACCGCCGTGCTGGGCTACGGCGAGTTCGTCCGACGAGCGCTGGGTGCGGACCACCCGCAGCTTCCGGACATCCGGGACATGCTGGCCGCCGCGGCCCGGGCCGCCTCCATCAGCAAGCAGCTCCTGGCGTTCAGCCGGCGGCAGCTCATCGATCCGCGCGTGCTGGATCTGCACCAGGTCGCCACCGATCTCGCGTCCACGCTCTCGCGCCTTCTGGGCTCGGACAAGGAGCTGGTGATCGAGCCGAACCGGGCGGCGCGGCAGATCCGCGCGGACCCCACCCAGATCGAGCAGATCCTGATCAACCTGGCGGCCAACGCGCGCGACGCGATGGTGACCGGCGGCAGACTCACAGTCTCGACCCGGGACGCCACGGTGGGCGAGGCGGAGATCCGGGCTCACCCCGCGGACGATGTCGCACCCGGGCCGTATGTGCTCCTCTCGGTCTCGGACACGGGGTCGGGCATGGACGTCGAGACGCTGGCCCACATCTTCGAGCCGTTCTTCACCACCAAGCCGGTGGGCCAGGGAACGGGGCTCGGGCTGTCGATGGTCCACGGTATCGTGAAGCAGCACGGCGGCCAGATCTGGGCATGGAGCACGCCTGGCGAGGGCACGACGTTCCACATCTATCTCCCGTCGGTCGATCAGGCCGCCGCGGCAGACGCCGCCCCGGTGGCGGACACTCCCGCCCTGGATCCGGCCCCGCGGGCAGCGGTGCTCGTGGTGGAGGACGAACCGGTCGTCCGCCGCCTGACGCGGCGCAGTTTGGAGGAGGTCGGGATCACCGTGGCGGAGGCCGAAAACGGTCGCCGGGCGTGGGAGATGCTGTCGACGTCCCCCGACCCGCCCGAGCTGGTGCTCACCGACGTCGTGATGCCCGACATGAACGGGCGTCAGCTCGGCGACGCGATTCACCAGCGATGGCCCGGCATGCCGGTGCTCTACACCTCCGCGTACCCGGGGTCCGACATGCGGGCGCGCGGAATGCTTCCGAGCGACGCACCGTTCATTCAGAAGCCGTTCACGCCGGACGAGCTGGTTTTCCGAGTGAGCGAGCTGCTTCGAGAGGCGCGCCGAGCGCCCTGACTCAGCTGCTCTGCCTGACGGGCGGGGTCATGGGATTGATGCGGAATCGGAAGCTCTGCTCGACGAGCTGGCGCACCGATCGGCCCGCGCGTTTGGCCGGACGGAACCGCATGGCGCCGAGCGCCACGCGGACCGACTCGGTGAACCTCGGATCGTCGCTCAGCATCACCTGGATGGTGGCCGTGTCCACGCGACCCAACGTGTCCACGACATAGCTTGCCCGGACCTGCCCTTCGGTGCCCAGCGCGATCAGATCCGGCGGGTAAACGGGGGCCGCGCCTCCCTCGTAGCGCTCGACCATCTTGTCCACCTCGAGCACGCTGAATGCGGTGTCGAGTCTGAGGGTCGGCGGCGGGCCGAACGGCACCTCGCCCCGCGTGCGGCTACGCTCACCGTAGCGTCGGGTGCCTTTCGATGTGGCTTCGACATTCAGGCCCGCGCCGAGCCCGGTGCGCGTGGTTCCGCCCTCGAACGCTCCGCCGATGGCACCGAGCTGGAGGATCTCGATCTGACGCATCGGGGCCGCGACACGATCGGGCGGGAGCAGGAAGAACACCCTCGCCTCGCGCTCGTCGGTCGGCATCAGCCGACCGCCCTCGGTTGCGCCCACCGCAAGCCAAGCCAAACCGATGTGGGCCAGAATGCTCAGGGAGGCACATTCGGCGGAGCGCAGAAAGCTCCGATCGGATTCCAGCAGAGTGAGGCGCATGTGGGGGGCCGCCTGGCGATGGGGAACGCCGTGATCCAGATATAGGACGTCGTACACCCTGCGGCAAGACACGTCGCGGGCGGCGCGCTCTCGACGTGGGCTCCGACGCCGCGCATCTTGATTGTCACTCACACTCCGGGGGGGTGCCGTGCGCACGATGTCCATGCAGGTCGCCCGCGCCATGCTGACAGTGCTGGCCCTGATCGCGACAGCCCGCTCGGCCGCGGCCCAGGTTCCGGTCGCGGAGTACGCGTCGCGTCGCTCGGCGCTGGCCGCCGGAATCGATTCGGGGGTGATCGTCGCGCTCGGCGCGGTGGAGCCGGTGAGCTACTGGCCCACCTTCTACCAGCTGCCGGCGTTCTATTACCTGAGCGGATTCAGCGAGTCGAACGCCACGCTCCTGATGGTCAAGCGGAACGGGGCCGTCACGTCCAGCTTGTTCGTTCCGTACCGGAACCCGATCAGCGAACGGTGGCTCGGCGCTCGGACACGGATCTCCGATTTGGAAGCGAAATTCGGCCTGCCCGGTCGCGACCACGCCCAGCTTCAGGGAGCGATCGACTCACTGGCCGGGAGCGGATTGCCGTTCTACGTGGTTTCGGACGACCAGACCGCCGACTTCGCCGACGCGGATTCCCTGACCCGAGGCAAGCAGTTCGTCGCCCGGCTTCGGCACGCTCACCCATGGCTGGTCGTCCACTCGCTGGGCGGCGCCACCGATCGCCTCCGGGCCAAGAAGAGCCAGTCGGAGATCGCGCTGCTACGGAAGGCAGTGGAGGTGAGCGTGCAGGGGCACACCGAGGCCATGAAGGCCACGGCACCCGGCTGCGGCGAGAACGAGATCCAGGCGCTTCTCGAGGGCACCTTTCGCCGGCTGGGAGCCGACCGACCGGGGTACGGCAGCATCGTCGGCTCTGGCCCGAACGCCACGGTCCTCCATTACATGGATGACAACCGTACCATGCAGGACGGTGAGCTGCTCCTCATCGACGCCGCGGGAGCTTACCAGCACTACTCCGCCGACGTGACCCGGACCATACCGGTGAGCGGCCGATTCAGTAAGGAACAGCGCGACATCTATCAGATCGTACTCGAGGCGCAGGACGCGTTCGTCCGACAGATCAAGCCAGGGGGTGAACTGCGCGCCGCGGACGATTCGGGAGCGGCGGTCGTGACGGCGGGGCTGCTCCGGCTCGGGCTGATCGAGGCCCCGGATGCCACGATCGACCCTCCGCCGGGCATGCAGTGCCCGCCGAGCGGTTGCCTGCAGCGCGGCCTCTTCGCGCTGCACGGGTTCGGCGGCCACGGAATCGGGCTCGAGGTACACGATCCGGCGCAGTACTACGAGGGTGACCACCGGTTCGGCGTCGGCGACGTCTTCACGGTCGAGCCCGGCCTGTACATCAGTCCCGAGCTGCTCGCGAGCCTTCCCGACACGCCGAAGAACCGCGGCATGCTCGCCAAGATTCGGCGCGCGGTCGCCAGGTACAAGGATATCGGCGTGCGCATCGAGGACGACTACGCGCTGACCGACAAGGGACTCGAGTGGTTGTCCGAGGGAGCGCCGCGCCAGATCGACGAGATCGAGGCGCTCATGCGGCAGCGCCCACCCGCGCTGCCGGGCGGCGGAAGCTGCGGCCGACCCAGCACCTGACCGGTAGCGCTCCGAGGTGGGCAACTGCGAGCGTCGCTCGCCAGGTTGAGCCCCTGGAGGCGTAGGGTTCTGGGGTTGCACAGATCAGGATCGCCCAAGCAACAGTCGATTTCGCAGCCGCAATGAGGAGGGCATGCCGCTCGGCATGCCCTCCTGCCTATAAGGCCCCTTGCGGCCATGCTCGCCCGCATCTCGAACGTCCGTCGCTGGCTCTTCGGTGCGCAGGTCCCCAGATTGAAGAAAACACCCACTGCCGTACAGGAGCTCCCGATGTCGCTCTCCGACACCACCGCCCCCGCCGTCCCCGGCCGCAAGCCGCGCGAGGACGAGATCGACGCCTACGGCGTCACCCATCCCGGCAAGGTCCGCAAGGACAACCAGGACCATTTCCTGCTCTGCTCGCTTCGAAAGCAGCTCGTTGTCCGCCTCACCAGCATCCCCGAGGGTGACGAGCTGCTGTCCGACAGCGAGCGTCTCGCCTCGCTGGCCATGGTGGCCGACGGCGTGGGCGGTGCGGCGCGGGGCGAGACCGCCAGCCGGGTCGCGCTCCAGGCGGTCACCCGGTACGTCAGCCGCACCATGCACTGCTACTACGCCGCCTCCAACGACGAGCGCGAGCTCTGCGAGGCGCTGACCTCGGGCGCACGTGCATGCCACAGCGAGCTGCTGCGGCACGCCGAAGAGGATCCGGGCACCAGCGGCATGGCCACGACGCTCACCCTGTACCTTGGCGTCTGGCCGCGGGGCTACCTGCTCCAGGTGGGCGACAGCCGCTGCTACCTGCTGCGCGGGGGTGAGCTGACGCAGATCACCCGCGACCAGACGATGGCGCAGGAGATGGTGGACATCGGGGTGATGAAGGCCGAGGAGGTCGCGGGTACCCGTTTGGCCCACACGCTCACCAGCTCGATCGGCGGCAGCCAGACCGACCCCAAGGTGACCCTCTTCGACATGAGCTGGGGACACGTGCTGCTGCTCTGCAGCGATGGGCTGACCCGTCACGTCTCCGACGAGCGCATCCGCGACGTGCTCCGCGCCATGACCTCGGCGCAGCAGGCGTGCGAGACCCTGCTCCGGGAAGCGCTCGAGGGCGGGGGCAGCGACAATATCACCATCGTCGTCGGGCGGGCGGTGCGGCGCGGGGAGTGACGCGCGCGCGTCGAGCGTGGCTGAGCACCCTGCTGTGCGCGGCCTGCGCGTCGGGCGCGGCCGCGCAGGGTACGCGTTCATGGCGCGCTGTGCCGGTCACCGCCGGCGTATCGGCGGCGCTCGCCCGACAGCGGGCCGCCTCGATCCGCGACGTCCGCTACGAGCTGGCGCTCGACGTCACGCCGATGGACAGCGCCATCGGACGGGTGACGGTGCGGTTCCGCCGCCTGGGACGGGGCGACGCGATCCTCGATTTTCGCGGACGCCGGCTCGTCAGCGCGCGGGCCAACGGCGCACGGCTCACCGCCGCGACGCGACACGGCCACCTCGTGGTGCCCGCCTCGCTCCTTCGGCCCGGCGAAAACTCGCTCGAGCTCGAGTTTATCGCGGATATCGCGCCGGCCGGCGCGAGCATCATCAGAAACCACGATCCGACCGACGGCAGCGACTACCTGTATACGCTGCTCGTTCCCGCGGACGCGAGCCAGCTCTTTCCCTGCTTCGACCAGCCCGACCTCAAGGCACGCGTCCGACTGGCGCTTACCGCACCCGCGGAGTGGTCGGTCGTCGCCAACGGGCCCATTCAATCGACCGACACGGCCGGCCCGCGCGCCACCACGCGGTTCGCCGAGACCGGCCCGATCAGCACCTACCTGATCGCGTTCGCGGCCGGGCCCTGGCGGCGCGTGAGCTCGACCCAAGCGGGACGGACGATCAACGCGTTCGTCCGCCGCTCGCGCGCCGCGGAAGCGGACACCGACACGCTGCTCGCGCTCAACCATCGTGCGCTGGATTGGATGGAACGCTGGTTCGGTCGGCGCTACCCGTTCGAGAAGTTCGACTTCGTGCTCGCGCCCGCGTTCCCGTTCGGCGGCATGGAGCACCCCGGGGCCGTCTTCTACAGCGAAGACCGATTCATCTTTCGCGAGCGGCCCACGCTGCCCCGCCGGCTCGGCCGATTCTCGACGATTCTGCACGAAGTCGCTCATCAGTGGTTCGGCGATCTCGTGACGATGCGCTGGTTCGACGACCTCTGGCTCAAGGAGGGATTCGCGACGTTCATGGCCGCCAAGGCCCTCGCCGACCTCGAGCCGGAGGCGGACGCGTGGAAGACGTTCTACCTGGGCAACAAGCCCGCCGCCTATGGAGTCGACCAGACCGCGGGCACGCGGCCGCTCTGGCAGGAGCTCGCGAACCTCGATCAGGCCAAGAGCAACTACGGCGCCATCGTCTACAACAAGGCGCCCGGAGTGCTCAAGCAGCTCGAGTACCTGGTGGGTGATCCGGCGTTCCAGGCGGGTGTGCGTGGCTTTCTATGCCGATACGCGTACGGCAATGCGGACTGGCGCGAGCTCCTCGGAGCCGTCGGCGCCGCCGCGCGGCGACCCCTCGATGGCTTCGGTCGGGAGTTCATGGTGCGCGCCGGGCTGCCGGTCGTCGAGCAGCGGCTCTCGGTACGCGAGGGACGGATCGCGCGGCTGGCATTGGAGCAGCGAGCCGCGTCGAGCATCGCCTCTCCCGGCGCTCGGGGAGGCGGCGAGACCTGGACCGAGCGGACCGACGTCCTGATCGCCTACCGGGATCGTCCTGCCGTGCGAATTTCCGTGGAGCTGCGGGAGCCAGTCACCGAGGTCCCCACGGCCCGGGGGCTCCCCGCGCCCGACTTCGTCTTCGCCAACGCCCGCGACTACGGCTACTTCCTTCTCCTGCTCGACTCGGCGAGCGTGCGCCCAGTCGAGGCCGGGGCCCTCGGGCGCGTGGACGACGCGTTTCTCCGCGCGATGCTCTGGGGCGCGCTCTGGGATCAGGTGCGCGCCGCCCGGATGACGCCGCGGCGGTTCGTGCAACTCGCGCTCGACGAGTTGCCGCGGGAACGCGACGAGCAGATCGTGCCGGTCGTGCTCGCGCGGCTGGGACGCGCCGTGAGCGCGTACCTGCGTCCGGACGCCCGCGTCGAGGTGCAGCCCCGCCTCGAGCGGTTGTTGTGGGCGAACGCGGGCGACAGCGCATCTCCCTATGGTGTCCGCAAGGCGTACGCGGATGCGTTCATCGCCCTGGCCACGACGAGGGAGGGTGTAGCTCGACTCGACACGCTGCTCGAGCGTGATTCACTCGCGGGCGAAGCGCTTCGCGACCCGACGCGGTGGGATATCGTCGCCCGCCTGCTCGAGCTCGGCGTGCCACAGGCGGAACCCCGGTTTGCGGCTCAGGTGCGGCGGGACACCACGGCGGACGGCCGGCGCCTTGCGTTCATCGCCGGCGCGGGCCGGGCGAGCGCCGAGTCCAAGCGCGCGTATTTCACGCGCTATTTCGCCGATCGGGGGCTCAACGAGGACTGGGCGGCGGGCAGCCTCGGCGAGTTCAACGCGCTGGAGCACGAGTCGCTCACCCTGCCCTATCTCGGGCCGGCGCTCGATTCGCTGCCGTTCATTCAGGCGAACAGACGGATTTTCTTCCTGGAGAGCTGGCTTGGGGCGTTCCTGCGCGGGCAGACCAGCGAGGCGGCGCTCGCCGGCGTGCGATCGTACCTCCATCACCATCCGCGGCTGCCGCTCGATCTCCGGCGAAAGGTGCTGCAGCACATGGACGAGCTGGAACGGACGGTGCGCGTGCGACGGGTGGTAGACTGATCCGACGAGATACCCGAACGCGAACCCTGCGCGTCAGCCTCGCATCGCCAGATACAATCCCCACGCGACCACCACCACGCCGATTCCCATCTTGACCCCGACTGCCGCCGCGCGCCCGAGCACGGCGCCGTACCCGGCCTTCACCGCCCCGCCCGACCGGCGCGCGCGCGAGTACTCGAAGAGCGCCGCGCCGGCGAACGCGCCCACGAACCCGCCGATCACCGAGCCGACGATCGGCACCGGCACCCCGATGACGACGCCGATCAATCCGCCGATGAGCGCGCCCCAGCCGGCGCGCTTGGATCCGCCGTACCGCTGGGCGAAGCGAAAGCCGATCCATCCTTCGACGATTTCACCGACGAGCGCCAGCCCGATGACGAGCACGAGGAACGTCGCGCTCATCGTCTGAAAATCGGTGAGCCAGCCGTAGCCGAGAACGCCGAGAACGATGAGCCAGAGACCGGGCAGCCCGAACGGGATCAGCAGGAGGCCCGCGACGCCGGTGAGAGCGAGCAGCAGCACCGGCATCGCGGCGTCCCTTCAGAACGTGATCTTGAGGATCCTGCCCTCTGTTCCCACCAGCCAGCCCACCTCGGGACTGGCGAAGGCCACCGCCCAGTAGTTCGTGACACCCGGCAGCTTGGTCCAGGTCTCGCCCTCGTTCGGCGACCACGCCGCGCCGCCGGGACCGGTGACCACGACGCCCCGATTGAACGGCCCGCGGTCGTGACCCGCGGTGTAGCTCAGCCCGTAGATTGCGCCGGGCAGCGGAGCGTTGCTGACCCGCTTCCACGTCTTTCCGCCGTCGCTCGAGACCGCGAAGTTCCGATTGCGGACCTCTGGATGCTCTACGATGGCGCCGGCGGCGATCACGCCGTGGAGCGCGTCGCGGAAGGCCACCGAGAAGATGCCCGACGCCGGCGTGCCCTGCTCGACCGGCGTGTTGTACGAACGCCACGTGTTGCCGCCGTCGGTGGTGGCCAGGACGCGCGCCTTCTCCGCGCCGCCGGTCACGATCCACGCATTCTCCTGTCCCTGGGTAGCGACGCAGGTGCCGCTCGAGGCAAAGGCCGCCTCTCCGGCCTGGGCAGCCGGGAGGTTATCGCCGATGTCGTTCCAGAATCGGCCGTTCCGGGTCCGGCGTACCGGGAATCGATCGCCGATCGCGTCAGCCATCACGATGCCACGATCCGGGCTCCAGAAAGCGAAGCAGTCGTAGAAACCGGCGGGGTCGTGGTTCTTGAACTGGAGCTGCCAGGTTCCGCCGCCATCGACGGTGTGGTAGATCCGCGAGTCCTCACCGGGTCCGATCGACAACAGGTAGGCTTCCTGCGCGCTCACCGCTTCGACATCACGGAACGGCAGCTTCTCGGCGCCCGGCACCACGCCCGCGTGCCAGGTCTTTCCGCCATCCCTGGTCACGGTATAGGTCCCGTTCGCGCCGCTGGCCCAGGCCACCAGGCGGCTGACGGCGCTGATGCCGACCAGCGAGTTCGTGGTCCCGCTCTGCTGCGCCTCGAGCGTTGGCCCGCTCGCAGCGGCCGCCGCGTCCGCGTCGAGCGACGGGCGGGTAGTCTCGGCCGTATCGGAGCAGGCGAGGGTGAGGAGGGCGGCAAGACCGGTCAGCGCAACTGTGCATGCGGGAGGGTGGTGCATACGATTCTCACGGCTGAGGAAGTAATCTTCGCGCGACGGCGGCATGGTACAGCAGCACGCTATGGCACACGGGCGGAACCCGCAAGGCACCGGACTGCCGCCGTCATGGTGTGCACCGGCGCGGACGCGCGCTGCACCTTCACTTCTCAGAGATTCGCATGACTGAATCCGCAGGTCCGCTCGGCGGGCCCGCTTCATCCATGCCCGCCGGTGCGGAGGCCGTCGGCCTGTGGACCATCGTCAAGGAAGCCGTCCGCGGCGAAGTGCATCACGACTTCACCGAGGGTCCGATCGGGCGGGCGGTCCTGCTGCTGGCCATCCCCATGGTACTGGAGGTGGTCCTCGAAGGCGTCTTCGCCGTCGCGGACATCTTCTGGGTTTCGCATCTCGGGCCCGACGCGGTGGCGGCGGTCGGGCTGACCGAGTCGCTCCTCACCATCGTCTACGCGCTGGCGATGGGCCTCGGCATCGGGGCAACGGCGCTGGTCGCCCGACGCATCGGCGAGAAGGATCACGAGGGCGCCGCGCGGGGCGCGGTGCAGGCGCTGGTGCTGGCACTCGTCGTGTCCCTGGCGCTCGGCATCACCGGCGCGCTGCTCGCGCCGAGGCTGCTGGTGGTGATGGGCGCCTCGCCGTCGGTCGTCGCCACGGGGAGTGGCTACGCCACGATTATGCTCGGGGGCGAGGCCTCGATCATCGTGCTGTTCGTGGTGAACGCCATCTTCAGGGGCGCGGGCGACGCGGCCATCGCGATGCGCGTGCTCTGGCTGGCCAACGTCATCAACATCGTGCTCGGTCCGCTCCTCATCTTCGGGGTCGGCCCGCTTCCCGAGCTCGGCGTGGCCGGGGCGGCCGTGGCGACCACCACCGGCCGGTCGGTCGGCGCACTCTACGCCGTGGTGCGCCTCTTCCGCCGCGGCAGCCGCGTACCCGCGGCGCGGCGGCACTTCACGATCGACCCCCGCGTGATGGCGCAGATCCTTCGCCTTGCGGGCTCGGCGACGCTCCAGAACCTGATCGCCATGGCGAGCTGGATCGGGCTCGTCCGCATCCTGGCGGGCTACGGCAGCGATGCGCTCGCCGGGTACACCATCGCGGTGCGCCTCATCATCTTCGCGCTGATGCCCTCATGGGGGCTGAGCAACGCGGCGGCCACGATGGTGGGCCAGAGTCTGGGAGCCCGGAAGCCTGATCGCGCCGAGTCATCGGTGTGGCGTGCCGGACGATACAACGCCGCCTTTCTCACCACCGTCGGGATCATCTTCTTCGCGGCGGCGCCGACCATCCTGCGCGCCTTCACGTCGGACCTGGCGGTCATCGACCACGGCGTGCGCTGTCTCCGCATCGTCGCGCTCGGCTTCCCGTTGTACGCCTACGGGATGGTGTTGACGCAGTCGTTCAACGGCGCGGGCGATACCTGGACGCCGACCTGGCTGAATCTCTGCTGCTTCTGGGCGTTCGAAATTCCGCTGGCCTGGGCGCTGGCGAGCCGGGCCGGGCTGGGCCCGACCGGAGTCTATTGGGCGATCATGGCCGCGTTCTCGCTCCTGGCGGTGGCGAGCGTGCTGGTGTTCCGGCGCGGGAAGTGGCGATCCAGGATGGTGTGAAGCTTGACGTGGCAGGTACGCCGTTGGAAATTGTGCCGCGTACGCCACTGTTCCCTGCACTTCCTCCAATCACTTCGCATTCAGGTGTCGGTCGGTGCCCGCCGGTCGATCCGTTGCGCGACAGGCGGTCGATATGCGCGTGCCCCCCTTCGTCTTGGTCTGTCCTCTCACGGCGCTTGCGCTCGGCGGGTGCGCCGGCGACCCGACCGCTCCGACCTCGCGATCCGGTGCCCATGATGTAGCCATCAGCGCTCTCGTGGACGCGACCGTCGCCACCGTGAAGACGCAGCCCGACTCCCTGCTCATCATCCTCGGTGACGCGACGACGCTCAAGGCGACGGTGCTGAACCAGGCGGGAGAGGCGTTGGCCCGAACGGTGAGCTGGAACGTCCAATCGCCGAACCTCGTCAGCATCGTCAGCAAGAACGGCAGCTCGATCAGTCTCAAGGCACGCAAGCAGGGCACGACCACGGTCAAGGCGACTGCCGACGGCAAATTCGGCTCGACGAAGCTGGTCATTCGGGCCGCCACCGGTGCGAAGGTCATCCTCACCCCGGCCTCGGCTTCCGTCGCACCCAAGTCCACCACCCAGTTCAGCGTCTCGGGGCGCACCAGTGCGGGCGAGACCGCCACGGTATCCGCCACCTGGACGGCCACGGGCGGTACCGTCTCGAACACGGGCATCTATACCGCGGGCACCGTGCCGGGCACCTATCGCGTCATCGCCAAGGCACCGTTCGGCGCGGCGGACACCAGCGTGGTGACCATCGCGCCTCCGGCGGCCACCTCGCTCGTGCTGGTCCCCGGCGCGGCGACCGTCGAAACGGGCGGCTCGCTTCAGTTCTTTGCGTATGGCCGGACCGGGACAGGCGACAGCGTCGCTGTAACGAGCGCCTTCTCCGCCACCGGCGGGACCGTCTCCGCAGCCGGCCTGTATGCCGCGGGTAGCGCGGCCGGGACGTTCCAGGTAATCGCAGCCACCGCTGCCGGGCTGGCCGACACGTCCGACGTGTCGATCACGCAGCCGACCGTCGGCGGAGGGATTCCGTACGGGCTGTGGGGCATGACCGGTCGAAAGCTGGTCGATCCCTATACCTCGGTCATGCAGCCGGCCCAGCCCGATACCATTCTGGTCGACCTGGCGGCGGCACGGGCAAGGGGCGCCCGGATCATGGTGAACTTCGCGGGTGGAAGCTCGACCAACATCGTCGACAGCGCCGGGCACTTCGACTACGCCAAGTGGAAGGCGCGCGTGGACCGGTTCCTGCCGATCGCGGCGCAGCTCAACTCCTACGTGGCCGATGGCACGCTGCTGGCCTTTCTCATGATCGACGAGCCGCTCGCCTCCAACCAGTGGGGCGGTCAGTCCGTGCCGCTGGCGACGCTCGACCAAATGGGGCAGTACTCGAAATCGATCTTTCCGGACCTGGCCACGGCCATTCGAACGGCGCCGAGCCAGCTTCAGAACTACACCTGGCAGTACCTCGACATTTCGTGGGCCCAGTATACGGCGCGGAAGGGCCCGATCTCGCAGTTCGTCTCCACCGAAGTGGCGGCGGCGGCCGCCAAGGGACTCGGCCTGGTCATGGGACTGAATATCGCCAAGGGCGGCGATGGCTCGAGCACTGTCGGCACGACGGACAACTGGATGATGAGCCAGGCCGAGATCCTGACCTATGGCCATGCGATGCTCGATCAGCCGGCGGCCTGCGCGTTCATATCCTGGGACAACCGCGCCAGCGTGATCGACCGGCCCGAGATCGCCTCGGCGCTGCAAGAGTTGGCCGGGGCTGCCGGAACACACGCGAGCACCCCGTGCCGCCGTTGACCATCGGCTGACCGTCCGAGCCGCCGGCAGTGTGCGCCGAGTCACCGCCGCCCTGACGGCTCGGGCGTTACGTAGCGCCATGTCATCCCTCCCACGCCGTTCCTCAGCGTTCGACCTGGCCATGACCGCCGGCGCCGTGCTCGGTGCCGCGGTGATCGCCCGCTCGGTCATACGGCGCCGACGCCGCATCGATTTTCGCGGCAAGGTGGCGCTCGTGACCGGCGGCTCTCGCGGTCTCGGCCTCGTGCTGGCACGCGAGCTCGCCCGGCAAGGCGCGCGGGTGGCCATCTGCGCCCGGGATGAAGCGGAGCTCGAGCGCGCACGTGACGAGCTCGAGGCCACGGGTGCCGAGATCCTCGCGCTGCCCTGCGACCTGACGGTGCGTCATCAGGTCGGCGCGATGCTCACGCAGCTCCGGGACCGCTTCGGCCCGGTCGAGATCCTCATCAACAACGCCGGCACCATCCAGGTCGGGCCGATGGAGGAGATGACCCCGGAGGATTACGACCAGGCCATGCGAGTCCATTTCTGGGGCCCGCTGTACACCACCCTCGGGGTGCTGCCCGAGATGCGCCGCCGCCAAGCGGGGCGGATCGTCAACATCTCATCGGTCGGCGGCAAGATCAGCGTTCCGCACCTGCTCCCCTACTCCGCCAGCAAGTTCGCGCTGGTCGGTTTCTCGGAGGGATTGCGCGGTGCCCTCGCGAAAGAGGGCGTGTACGTGACGACCGTCTGTCCTGGCCTGATGCGCACCGGAAGCCCCCGCAACGCTACTTTCAAGGGACAGCACCGGGAGGAGTTCGCCTGGTTCAGCATCGGCGACTCCCTGCCGGGGGTGAGCATGGCCGCAACCCGAGCGGCACGCCGCATTCTGGATGCCTGCCTCCATGGTGACGCGGAGCTGGTCATGCCGCTGTCCATCTCGGCCGCCGTCAAGGTGAACGCGCTGGTGCCTGGCGCCGGCGCGGCGCTTATGGGAATCGCCGAGCGGCTCCTGCCCGGCCCCGGTGGCATCGGCACCGAATCGAAGCGCGGCGAGGAAAGCGAGTCGCGTTGGTCACCGTCGTTGCTGACGAAGCTCGGCGATCGCGCGGCCGCGGCCAACAACGAGATTCTCCCCACCAGCACGCCCTGACCCGCGTTCGGACGAGCCCGGATCGAGGAGCTCCTACCCGCCTGAGGCCACTGCCCCGCGCCCGGCTCTCGATCGCGGCCCTCGCCGCCATGGCGCTGTTGCCTCCGGCGCCCTCGTCGGGGGCGCCGTATGTCGGACTGTTGGCTACCTGTCCGGAGCCTGAGACGGCCACCCGCCAAGAGATCGTCCAAGCGATGCGTGGCCACGGCGCCTATAGCATCACCAGCACCACCACGTCCACGCGCTTCGGCGCCGAGGCGCTGCTCGCAATCGTGCGAGCCCGCCGACGGATGTCCCCCCGCGACACGCAGCTTCTGATCCGCCAATCCGACTGGTTCGCCGCCCATCTCGAGGTAGCCGGCGTCGACTCCCTGGCAATGTCCGCGGCCGCCCGGGCGGCGCTCGAGCACAATCAGGACGCGCTGGTCGACTTCGGTCCGGGCGTCGTGCAGGGAGTGGTTGAAGGCCCCGCGCCGCGTACGGCCCTGGACGTGACGCTGTTCTGGCCCGATTCGGGGGATAGCCCGGACGGCTTCAGCTATCGCGACACGCTCTCCGTCCCCAGGCTCGAAGTCTACGACGCCCGCATCGTCCGCTTCAAGCTGCTGGAGTATGACGACATGCTCGTCTTCGACCGGATCACGGGGATCTCGGTGAAGCCGTTCGGATTTCTTTCCGCGGTCTTCGCCGTGCTCGGCAGGCCCGATCTCAGGCAGACCCGCATCGCAGTGGCCACGGACGAGTGGCAAGTGGTTCGCGGACAGGTGAAAGTCTTTGCCGGTCTCTCGAAGACGGGCACGGCGACCATCGACCCGGAGGGACGCGGTCATGAAGGTGTGCCCACCGGTCGCGAGGACCTCAAAGCGCTGGCGCGGCGGTTGGGAGCGCGGCTCGACCTGCGGTACGGACCGCCATCGTGCCAGGCGCAGCTCAGGATCCGGGCGGCGGACGCCTGTCGATGGGTCATGGGGAGTCAGGGTACCTGCATCGGCCAGTGATGTTCGGGCCGTGGCGGTGACGCGTCACTTCGCGCGCTCTGGCTCCCCATCCCTTCCGCGGGTACAATGCTGCAACTGACGCCCCGCCTACGTAGAGTTAGGCATGACCACCCCTCGCGTCATCGGCGCGGCTCAGCGCGAGACGCCGACCGACGAGCTCACGGCAACCGCCGCGCGGCGGCGACGGCGTCTGCCGGACGACCTGCTGCGCCAGGCATCCAAGCGGCTTCAGATCCTGACGCTGATCGCGGCGGCGCTCTGGTTCCTGGGCCCGCTGCTCGGACACCTCGCCATCCACTTCGCGGACACTGGAGACGGCACCGAGGGCGCGTTCCAGGTCATCGACGGTATCGCGGCGTTCGCGTTTGCCACGTCGATCGGCCTGTACCTGTATCTCCGTACTACCCGCCGCGACCCCGCATTCCTCCTGGACCTCGGCCTCGTCTACCTCGTGTTCACGGCGATCGCCCTGGGCCTGATGATCCACTGGGCGCCGGTGGCGACCGCGCCGGTGGTGCCGCGGCCCACGATCACCTGGATCGGGCCGGTCATCCTGATGACCGCGGCGATCGTTCCGGCCGAGCCGTGGAAGATGCTCCTCGCCGGCTTTCTGGCCGCCTCGATGGATCCGCTGGGGATGCTGCTCGGCCGGGCGTTCGGCGCGTACCACTTCGACTCGGTGCTCGACGCCCTGGCGATGCACTACCCCAACTATCTCCTGCTCGGCGTCGCCGTCGTGATCTCGGGCGTGCTCACCCGCCTCGGCCAGCAGGTGACGCGTGCGCGGGAACTGGGAAGCTATCGGCTCGGCGACCTGATCGGCCGCGGCGGGATGGGCGAGGTGTATTTCGCCCACCACCGCATGCTGGCCCGGCCGGCCGCGATCAAATTGATCCGCCCCGAGGCGCTCGCGGGCGAGGACGGCACGCAGGCGCAGCTGGCGACCGCGCGGTTCCGCCGCGAGGCCGAGGCGGCAGCGCGGCTCAAGTCGCCGCACTCGGTGCAATTGTACGACTTCGGCGTGACCGATGAAGGGCGGCTCTACCTGGTGATGGAGCTGCTGGACGGCATGAATCTCGAGCAGCTGGTGCGGCGGGACGGCGCGCTGCCCGCGGCGCGCGTGGCCCACATCCTACGCCAGGTGTGCGACTCGCTCCAGGAGGCGCATGACGCTGGGCTGGTGCACCGCGACATCAAGCCGGCCAACATTCACGTCGGACGGGTGGGACGAAGGGACGACTTCGTCAAGGTGCTCGACTTCGGACTCGTCAAATCCCTCGCGGGCGCGGGCGGCGACGATTCGATGGCGAGCGTGGCCGGGATGGCGCTGGGCACGCCGGCATTCATGGCGCCCGAGATGGTGCACAACGAGGCGGTGGACGGACGCGCGGATCTGTACTCGCTCGGCTGCGTCGCCTACTACCTGCTGACGGGGCATCTCGTCTTCGAAGGCGAGACGGCGATCCAGACGATCCTTATGCACCTTCAGCAGGACCCGGTGCCGCCCTCCATCCGCACGGACAGGCCCATCCCTCCCGGACTCGAGCGCCTGGTGCTCAGCTGCCTCGCCAAGCGTGCGGACGACCGGCCGCAGAGCGCCGAGACGCTGGCCGTCGCGCTCGCCGCCTTCGACGAGCGCCGCGCCGAATCCTGAGCGTTCGGGCCGCCCGCCTGCCGGCCACGCTGGCCCTCCCGACTCCGGACCTGCACATTAGAGATGTCGCCAACGCCGATCCGGAGGTACCCATGCCTGCCGCCGACTCGATTTCGGTTCCCGTGACCGACTCCCGCAAGCCGCGCGATGACGAGATCGACGTGTACGGCGTCACCCACCCCGGCCGGGTCCGCAAGGACAACCAGGACCATTTTCTCGTCTGCGCGCTCCGTAAACAGATGGTCATCCAGCTCACGAGCCTGCCGGACGCCGACCACCTCATGGGGGACGGCGAGCGACTCGCGTTTCTGGCGATGGTGGCCGACGGCGTGGGCGGCGGCGCCAAGGGCGGCGAGGCGAGCCGCGTGGCGCTCGAGGCCGTCACGCAGTACGTGACCCGCAGCATGCGCTGCTACTATGCCGGCGCCGCCGCGGGGGACCAGGAGTTCACCGACGCGCTGCAGGAAGCGGCAAGGCAGGGCCACGAAGAGCTCCTGCGCCGGGGCGAGGAGGACGTCGACTTTCGCGGGATGGCCACGACGCTCACGCTGTATCTGGGGGTCTGGCCGCGCGCGTACCTGCTTCAGGTGGGCGACAGCCGGTGCTACGTGCTCAGGCACGGTGAGCTGGCCCAGATCACCCGCGACCAGACGATGGCGCAGGAGCTGGTGGATGCCGGCGTCATGCCGCAGGACGTGGCCGCAGGCACCCGGCTCGCGCACACGCTCTCAAGCTCGATCGGCGGCCGACAGACCGATCCCAAGGTCACCCGATTCGACATGAAGTGGGGGCACGTCGTGCTGCTCTGCAGCGACGGACTCACCCGGCACGTCCCCGACGACCGGATCCGGGACAAGCTGCTCTCGATGACGTCCGCCAAGCAGGTCTGCGAAGATCTGCTGCAGGAAGCGCTGGACGATGGCGGAAGCGACAACATCACCATCGTCGTCGGCCGGCCGCTCCAGCGGGAAGGGTGAGCCCGGGGGCGCTCAGCGCTCGGCGAGCTGCACGGGCAGGACCACCGTGGCGGCCAGGATCTCGTGCCGGACGCGCCCCGCTCGCGCGAGCACGAGGTTCGGGTACCGGTGACAGTCCGGGGTGTTCGTCCCTCGCACGCAGCCGTTGTACCGGAGCAGGGCCGCGGCCGAGGATTTGGTCGCGCGGAGATTGCGGGCCAAAATCAGCGTGCCGTGACAGATGTTGCTGTCCACGTCCACGAGGTCGTCCGAATTGCACAGCCGGGCTCCCGCGTGAAACGGCATCACCTGCATCAGTCCACGTGCGCCGACCGAGCTCTCGGCCTCGGGCCGGAGCGTGGTGTTCTCCGTCAGCAGCACCGCCGTGATGAGCGAGGGCGGCACCTGCTGGCGGCGGGACTCGCGGAGAACGGCCCGGCTGATCCGTCGAACGAGCAGCCGATCGCCGCTATACCGGCCGAGGTAGACCTCCAGCGGTCGGCGCACGGCCGAAATCGGCAGCGCCGACTCGGCGCGAAGGCTGTCCAGCATTGTCTTCGGGAGCGCGCCGGCAGAGACCGTGTCGGCCGCTGCCAAATCGGCCGCCGGCACCTCGATCACCGCCACCTCAGTAGACTCATCGGATGACGGCAGGCCAGCGCCCGAGACCAGCAGCACGGCCAGGGCACTCACGCTCGTCAGCTTAACGAACTTCGCGAAATTGCGTCCGCCAGCGATGTCCATGAATCCTCCGTGCCGTGGATGCAGGGTCTGTCAGCGGCAGGATCTGCAGTGGTCCCTGGCCTGCCGTCGCTGGGCGATGGGGAAGGCAGGTCCCGGGCTAGCGGCAGACCAGATCTCAAGTGTATGCAATCAAGAGGGTTAACCCCAAGAGAGCGACGGAGATTCTTTGCGCGCCGTGTGGCGGCGCAACAGCACCTAGCCGACGGATTCTGCACGAGGCGCCCGGCCTTGCGTGATGTGCTGCATCTGATGGCTGGAATGCACTATTCGGCGGCCTTCGCTAGAGGTCCACCATCATTTTGAACCCGCCGTAAACCATCCGACCGACGTCGAACGGCATTTCCTCGCTCACCATCTTCACGATGCGCGGGTCCTTCATCACCTTGGCGATGACCCGATCGCGGTGCGCCCGCGACTTGTAAACGATCCACGAGAAAAACACCGTCTCGTTTCGCTTGAGCTTCGTGACCCGGGGAAACGGCACGCCCATGCCGGGCTTGAGGCGGATGTCGTCGCCGGCGCACTCACAGTACTCGAGGGCGCCGTGCTCCTTCCAGATTTTCCCTGCCCGCTGAGCCATCCGACGATAGGCCTGCACGTTCTTCTTCGGGATGGGAATGAGAAAGCCGTCGGCGTATCGCATGTGCATGCTCCTGTCAGGTGTCGGTCAACCAGGCGTAGCAGCCTCATCGGCCCCCACGACATTAGAATTTTCGGCGGCGCCGGTACCGGTCCCATCCGGGCGCAGCATGATGGCCGCGGCCACGGCGGTCGCCAACGATATCGCCGCCGTGATGGCGGCCGTCAGCTGAAACGAGCGGACGAACGCTTCACGAGCGGCATGCATCAGCTCGATGCCCCCGGCTCCGGCGAGACGCTCCGCCGCCGCGACGGCGCCCCCGAGAGTACTCCGGGCCGATGCCGCGGCTTCGGACGGCACTCCGGGCGGAATCGCGTCGATCATCATATGGCGATAGACAGCCGTCCCGATGCTGCCGAGGATCGCGATGCCCAGGGCCCCACCCAGCTCGGCGCTGGTTTCGGAGATCGCGGACGCGGCGCCTGCCCGCTCAGGCGGCGCGCTTCCGACGATCATGTCGGTCGCGAGTATCACCACGGGCGCGATCCCCAGCGAGTACAATACCGACCCGACGACGAGCGCCGTCAGTCCCGATTGCCGATCGATGAGAGTGAGCACGGCGAAGCCCATCGCTCCCACCACGAGTCCGGCTGTGACCAGGCGGGCGGGAGGCACCCGCCGAGCCAGCGGTGGGACCAGCATCGAGGCCACGACGAACGCGACCATCGACGGGACCATCCAGAGTCCGGCCTGGAGCGGCGGGAGCCCGAGCACGAGCTGAAGGTACTGCGAAATGAATATGTAGACCCCGAACGAGACGAGGCAGCCGATCAGGTAGGTGATCAGCGAAGCGCGGAACGCGCGCGAATGGAACAGCCGCAGATCGATCAACGGATCGTCCAGCCCGCGCTGCCGTCCGACAAACGCGACTCCCGCGAGCACGCCGGCCACGATCGCGAGCGCGGCTGCCCAGCCCGGGCCATCCGCGGCAATACGCTTGAGCCCGTAAATCGCCAGCAGCACGGCCACGAGCGACAGGGCGGCGCTGAACACGTCGAGCCGGCCGGCGTCCGGATCGCGGAATTCCGGCAGCAGCAGCGGCCCCACCGCGAGCAACAACAGCATGACCGGCACGCCGAGCAGGAAGACCGAACCCCAGGAGAAGTACTGCAGCACGACGCCGCCGAGCAGGGGGCCGATGGCGCCCCCGACGGAGAAGCTGGTGACCCAGACCCCGATCGCCACCGTTCGCTGCGCGGGGTCGAGAAACATGTTGCGGATCAGCGAGAGGGTGGAGGGCGCGAGCGTGGCACCCGCCACCCCGAGCAGCGCGCGGGTGGCGATGAGCATCGCCGGTGTGGTGGAGAGCGCCGCGAGAACCGAGGCGACGCCGAAGGCGGCGGCGCCGATGAGCAGCAGCCGCCGCCGGCCGATGCGATCGCCGAGCGTTCCCATCGTGATCAGCGACCCCGCGACCATGAACCCGTAGATGTCCACGATCCAGAGCTGCTCGGTGCTGCTGGGACGAAGGTCGGCGCTGATCTGCGGCACGGCCAGGTTCAGCACCGTCAAGTCCATCGAGTAGAGCAGGCAGGGAAGCGCGATCACCGCGAGCCCGATCCATTCCCGGCGGCCTGCCCGCGGCGTCGTAGCGGCGGCGGCGCTGGTCACTCGCCGGTGACGATCGACAGGATGTTCCCGTCGGGATCCTTGAACCACGCCACCCGCGTACGTCCGGACACGTGCACGTCGCCCGATCGAGTGGTGCTCGGAAGATCGTAGTGCTCGAAGGCGACGCCCTTCGCCCTGAGCTCGCGCGCAACCGCGTCCACGTCGGGCACCGCCCAGGTGGCGGCCGTGGCCTTGTTGGTCCCGGCGTATTGCGATTCGTAGACCAGGACGTTCGACGTGCCGCTCCTGCACGTCAGCACACCCGGCTCGCTGCCCCGTCCCGGCTGCAGGCCGAGCATCCCAAGATAGAATTTCCTGGCGGTCTCCAGATTCCTGACCGCGATGGTGGCGATGGCGTCGCTGTCTCCGAGCATGATCCGACTCCTCTTCAGACATGAGTGTGATAGGTGCCGCCGGCTCCGTGCACCGCACCAGCCTCTATTCGCCCGGGCACCCGTGTGCGGCCGCGGTCAGCCGCATGACACAACGCGCCGGGTTCTGCGTCCGGTGAGGAGGCCGCCCCGGTCGGCGCGTCGAGATCCTTCAGCTGGCAGCGGCCGCGTGGGCGGGGCAGCCCATCCATCGACGCCGACTGGCGCCCGCCGAGGTAGAGGATGACTTTCCCCGGGGCCGGCGTGTGATCCGCGGCCGTGCGGCCCTTGGCGAGTTATGCGGCGGGCCCCGCCGCGTCGACCGGCCATCCGGCTTCCCGAGGAGAATGCACCGTGCAGCCTCAATCTTCGATTACCCGCCGCGACCTGCTGCGCGGGTTGGCTGCCGGCGCCGCGGCAACGGCGCTGGGGCCGTTCGCCGCGCCGGCACAGACCGGACTGCTCACCAGGCCGATCCCGTCCACCGGCGAGCGTCTCCCCATGGTCGGGCTCGGCACCTGGATCACGTTCAACGTCGGGGACGACCCCGAGCTTCGCGACGAGTGCGCCGCCGTGATGCGCGCCTTCTTCGCGGCCGGCGGGCGGCTCATCGATTCCTCGCCCATGTACGGCTCGTCGCAGCCTGTCGTCGGTTACGGACTCGGCAAGCTCGGCATGCCGCCAACCCTGTTCTCCGCCGAGAAGGTCTGGACCGGGGTGGAAGCACGCGGTCCGGAACAGATCGAGACATCCAGGCGCTACTGGGGCGTTCGACGCTTCGACCTCCTCCAGGTACACAATCTGCTAGCCTGGGAGGAGCACCTCCCGCGGCTGCTCGCCATGAAACGCGAGGGCCGGCTGCGGTACGTGGGCATCACCACCTCGGAGGGGCGGCGACAGGAAGATATCGAACGGGTGATGGTGAGCCAGCCGATCGACTTCGTGCAGGTGACGTACAACGTCCTCGATCGCGAGGTCGAGCGCCGCATCCTGCCGTTGGCACAGGAGCGCGGAATCGCCGTCATCATCAACCGCCCGTTCAGGGAAGGCGCGCTCGTTCGGGCGGCACAACGGCATCCGCTGCCGGCATGGGCCGCCGAAGTCGGGGCCGCCAGCTGGGCGCAGCTGCTCCTCAAGTTCATCCTCGGTCATCCGGCGGTCACTTGCGCCATTCCGGCTACCAGCCAGGTCGCGCATGTGCGGGAGAACATGGCCGCCGCCACCGGCCTGCTCCCGGACGCGGCGTTTCGACGGCGTATGGCGGCGCACGTCGAGGCACTCTGATGCCCGAGTGGTGGACCTACACCCTCTCGGATTTCCTGATGTTTTCGCCCAGGACGTACTTCCGGATGCTCGAGCGTCACAACGAGGCGGTCTGGCCCGCGCAGATCGTGACGGTCGGGATCGGGCTCGGTGCGCTCGCGGTCATGCGTCGCGCCTGGCCCATTGGGAGTCGCGTGCTGGCCGGGACCCTCGCGGGGCTCTGGCTCTGGGTGGGGGTCTCGTTTCTCTGGCAGAGATATGCCGCGATCAACTGGGCCGCCGCGTACATCGCGCCGCTCTTCGTGCTCGAAGCAGTGCTGCTGTTATGGGTCGGCGCCGTTCGAGGCCGGCTGACCTTCAGCCTAGACCGCACCGGCTCCAGCCTGGCCGGGCTTGCGCTCTGGATCGGGAGCGTGGTCATCTATCCGGCGGTGGCGCCGCTCGCCGGCCGCCCGTGGCGACAGGCGGAGGTGTTCGGCGTCGCGCCCGACCCGACGGCGATCGCCTCCCTCGGTGTCCTGTTGCTTGCGGGCGCGCGTCCGCGTTGGATACTCATCGTAATCCCGATGATCTGGTGCGTATTCAGCGGCCTGACGCTCGTGGCCATGGAGTCGAAGCTGGCGATCGTCCCGGCCGGGGCCGCGGTGCTCGTCCTGCTCGCGACGGCCCGTGGCCCGGAGATGCGTGGCCCATCCTCCGGCGACGACGCGCACGAGGTCCGCGAAGGCGGCTCAGCGCCCTGATTCGAGCCCGAGCCGCTTGCCCGACGCGGTGTCGAACCAGTGGAGCCGTTGTCGGTCGCAGCGAAGACCCATCGTCGCCTCCACGACCACCGGCTGATCCGGGGGTGCCACGACCCGGACCTCGGCGCCCCCGCCGTCGGCGCCGAGCTTCAGGTGCACGAGCAGCTCGCTGCCGCGGGGCTCGACGACGTCCACCCGGGCGTCCACGTCACCGGTACCCGCGGCCACGATGGCCACATCGTGCGGCCGGACCCCGAGCGTGACCGCGCGCGGGGCGTTGGTTGGTGCCGCACTCCCCGACGATCCCGCCTCGACCGGTAGCACGAGCCCTTCGGGCCCCGCCCACGAGCCATCGTTCCGCACGGTGCCCGCCATGAAATTCATCGCGGGCGATCCGACGAACCCACCCACGAATATGCTCGCCGGCCGACGGTAAACTTCCATGGGCGGGCCGACCTGCTCGACCAGCCCGTCCCGCATGACGGTGACCCGGCTGCCGAGGGTCAGCGCCTCTTCCTGATCGTGCGTGACGTAGACGATCGTCGCCTTGAGCCGCCGATGGAGCCGCGCGAGCTCCGCCCGGGTCTCGACCCGGAGCTTGGCATCCAGATTCGACAGCGGCTCGTCGAACAGAAACACCTGCGGATCCCGCACCATGGCGCGGCCGAGCGCGACCCGCTGCCGCTGTCCTCCGGACAGCTGGCTGGGCTTCCGCTCGAGCACGGCCTCGAGCCCGAGCGAGTGCGCGGCCGCGTCGATCCGCCGAGCGATCGCCTCGTGGGCCGCGCCGCGCATGCGCAGCCCGAAGCCCAGGTTCTGACGCACCGTCATGTGGGGATAGAGGGCATAGCTCTGGAACACCATGGCGATGTCGCGCTCCTGCGGTGGCAGCGCGGTCACGTCGCGATCCCCGATCAGTACCCGTCCGGCCGTCGGCGTCTCGAGTCCCGCGATCATCCGGAGCGCGGTGCTCTTGCCGCAGCCCGACGGACCCACGAGCACCATGAACTCGCCGTCGGCGATCGCGATGTCTAGGCCGCGGGCCGCGACGTGGCCGTTGGGATAGATCTTTTCCGCGCCGTCGAGGTGCACCGAGGCCATGGCTAGCCTTTCACCGCGCCTGCCGTGAGACCCTGGACGATTCGCCGCTGGAACGCGAGCACGAGCAGCGCCACCGGCGCGGTGGCGACGACCGCGGCCGCCAAGATCTGCCCCCAGGGCACCTGATACTGGCCCCGGAACAGCGCGATGGCGACCGGCACCGTCTGCCGCTCCGGCCCGAGGGTGAACGACAGGGCGAACAGGAATTCGTTCCAGCTGTACACGAAGGTGAGGATGGCGGTCGTGGCAAGCCCCGGCAACGCGAGCGGCAGGATCACCTCCCACAGCGCGCGGAGCCGGCTGGCGCCGTCCACCATGGCCGCTTCCTCGAGCTCCGAAGGAAGCTGCCGGAAGAACCCGACCAGCAGCCACACCGTCAGCGGCATGGCAAAGGTGAGGTACGGCAGAATGAGTCCGGGATACGTGTTGATGAGGTGCAGGCGACGCAAGACGAGGTACAGCGGCGAGACGACGGAGATCTGGGGGAAGACGCTGACCGCCAGGATGAGTCCAAGCAGCGGCGCCTTGCCGCGGAACCTGAGCCGTGCGAGCGCGTAGGCGCAGAGCCCGCCCACGCTGACGCAGAAGGCGGTGGTCGCGCCTGCCACGATGAGCGAGTTCCGGATGGGCACCCAGAAATCGCGCTGGGCGAAAAGGGCGCGGTAGTGGTCGAGCACGAGCGTCCGGGGCACGAGGGACGGCGACTCGAACAGGCGCGCTTCGGGGGTGAACGACGAGACGATGGCCCAGTAGAACGGAAAGGCGGTCGCCAGGACGAGGAGCCCGAGCGCCACCAGCCCCCAGCGGCTCCGCGGCATCACGGCCGCGTCTCCGTCAGCCCCGCGCCGAGGAACCTGATGTAGCCGAGCGCCAGGGCGAACGTGATGACGAACACGATCACCGACAGCGCCGAGCCGTAGCCGAATCGGAGGTTCTGCAGCAGCGAGTTGAAGGTGTAGAGCGTGATGGGCTCGGTCGAGGTCCCCGGACCGCCGCCGGTCATCACGTAGATGAGGTCGAAGCCCCGGAAGGCGTCGAGCGTCCGGAAGATGAGCGCCACGAGGATCGCGGGCTTGAGCAGCGGCAGCGTGACGTGGCGGAACTGCCGCCAGGCCGAGGCGCCGTCGATCCGAGCCGCCTCGTAGAGCGAGGCATCGATGTTCTGCAGGCCGGCGAGGAGCAGCAGGGCGACGAACGGCGTGGTCTTCCACACGTCCGCGAGCACGACGGGCACCCAGGCCAGCGTCGCATGGATGAACCACACCGGCGGCTCGCTGACCAGCCCGAGGTCCACCAGGACGGTGTTCGCGATGCCGGCGCGGCCCTCGAAGATGAAGCGCCAGAGGAGCGCCGAGACAACGGTGGGGATCGCCCAGGGCACGAGCACCGCCGCACGGACCAGGCCCCGGCCGCGAAAGGCGCGGTTCATGGCGAGCGCGAGGAGGCAGCCGAGCGTGAGCTCGATGGTGACCGTGGCCACCGTGAACAGCAGGGTGTGCCCGAGCGCCTGGCGGAAACGCTCGTCGCGAAACGCTTCGAGGTAATTCTCCAGGCCGATGAAGGGCCGGCCGAGCCATGGCATGCGGAGGTCGTGCAGGTGCACCGACTCCCACACCGTCCAGAGCAGCGGGAACAGGGCGACCAGCAGAATCGTCCCCAGCGCGGGCGCCGCGAGCCACCAGGCCAGGCGCGCCTCGCGCCGCTCGGCGCCGTCCGGCGACTCACCGCGTAGCACGCGCGCCACCCTCGCCCAGCCCGACCCGATCGAGCAGTGCCTGCATCTCGGCCGCCGCCCGGCTGAGCGCCGTCCCCGGCTCTTGCTGACGGGTCAAGGCGCGATGCAGGTACACCTGCAGGATGTCCGAGAGCTGCGTGTAGACCGGCGTCACGGGCCGGGGCTCCGCGTGCTCGATGATGGCGCGGGCCTGGGCGGGCGGAATGGCCAGCGCCCGGGCCAGCGCCGGATCGTCGTAGAGCGAAGGGCGCGTAGGGAACTGCCCCACGATCCGGGCCCGCTCGAGCATCTGCTCGGGCCGGGTGAGATATTCGATCACGGCCCACGCCGCCTCGGGGTGACGGCTGTTGACGTTGATGGCGAGCTGCGCACCACCGAGGGACGCCGTCGGACGGCCGCCGGCCGCCGCCGGCATCACGGCCACGGCGTACCGTCCGGCGACCCGCGAGGCCGAGCTGTCTCGCATCAGCGCGTAGGCGTACGGCCAGTTGCGCATGAACGCCGTCTCGCCGTTCTGGAAGGCGAAGCGCGACTCTTCCTCGTGCCAGGTGAGCGCCGCCTGTGGCACGATCCCGTCGCGATAGATCTGGTCGCGCATGTCGGTGAGCGCACGCACCGCCGCCGGTGAGCCGACCGTGACCCGTCCTCCGTCGAGGATCCGTCCGCCGTACCCGCCCAGATACTCGCTGAACACCGTCACCAGTCCTTCGTAGCGAGCGCCCTGATAAACGAGCCCGTAGGGCAGCCCGTGCTCGGCGCGGGCGCGGCGTGCCTCGCGCTCCAGCGCCTCGAACGTCGCCGGCGGCGAGCGCATGAGGTCGGTGCGCCAGTACAGCATGCCCACGTCCACGAACCAGGGCGCGGCGTACAGCCGGCCCCGCCAGCGGTTCGCGGCGATCGTCGCCGGGAAGAAGGAGTCGGTGGCGGGCCGGAACCGGTCGAGGTCGAGGACCCAGCCGGCCGCGGCGAACTCGGGCGTCCAGATCGCGTCCAGCTGAAGGATGTCGGGCTCGCTGGCCCCCGCGTTGAGCCACTGCACGTACAGCTGATGACGCTGATCCGCGGCGTCGGGCGTGGGGCGCTGCACCACGCGGATGGCGGGATGGGACGACATGAACCGGGCGAGCTGGCGCTGCAGCACCTGCCCCTCTTCGCCGAGCATGCTGCCGGGAAAAACGACGACGGCCGGCCCACCGGCCGGCGGGGACTGGCAGCCCAGCGCCAGGAGAAGAGCCAGGCCGGAGCCGGACGCACGGCGCGAGAAGATTGCGGGCAACGTGGAGATGGGAACGGTCTTTCAGCGAAGCGGACGCCGCGCTCGGACCAACTCACTGTAACAGCGAGGCGGGGCCCGGGCCATAGGCGGGAGGCCTCTTGCGCGGACAACCGTCATTCATGAACGTGTGTCTGAAGCCGGACGCCCTCGCCTCCTCAGCCGGCTCCCTCCACCGTGACCGCCATGGCTCCAGCACCCGTCGCCCAGCTCGCGCCGATCGACTACGTCATCATGGCGGCGTACTTCGCCGCGGTGCTCGGTGTCGGCTGGGGGCTCCGGCGCCTCACGCGCACCAGCACCGACTTCTTCCTGTCGGGGCGATCGCTGCCGCCCTGGATCACCGGCCTCGCGTTCATCTCGGCCAATCTCGGGGCCCAGGAGGTCATCGGCATGGGTGCGTCCGGCGCCAAGTACGGCATCGCCACGAGCCACTTCTACTGGGTCGGCGCCATTCCGGCGATGGTCTTCGTCGGGCTCTTCATGATGCCGTTCTACTACGGCTCGCGCGCGCGGTCGGTCCCCGAGTATCTCCGGCTCCGGTTCGACGAGAAGACCCGCACCCTCAACGCCGTCTCGTTCGCCGTCATGACCATCTTCTCCTCGGGCGTCTCGATGTACGCCATGGGGAAGCTGCTCAACCTCCTGCTCGGCTGGAGCTTCGACGTCAGCATCATCGTCTCCGCCGTCATCGTGCTCGCCTACATCCTGCTCGGCGGGCTCACCAGCGCGATCTACAACGAGGTGCTCCAGTTTTTCCTGATCGTGTTCGGCTTCATCCCGCTCGCGGCGCTCGGCATGTACGCGGTCGGCGGCTGGGACGGACTGTCGGCCCGGCTCGCGGAGGTGGCGACGTCCCGGGGGCTGCCGGCGGGCGCCTACACCCATACCTGGTCCACCCTGGGCGACGCCTCGCAGAACCCGATCGGCGTGGAGTGGTTCGGCCTGGTGATGGGACTCGGCTTCGTGCTCTCGTTCGGCTACTGGTGCACCGACTTCCTGGTGGTCCAGCGCGCCATGGCAGCCGATTCGATGACGGCGGCGCGCCGCACGCCGCTCATCGCGGCCGTGCCGAAGATGCTGTTCCCGTTCCTCGTGATCCTCCCCGGGATGATCGCCGTGGTACTCGGGGCGGGAGGCGACGCCGCCACGGCGGGCCAGGGCCTGATCCCGGCCAAGCTCGCGGCCGACGGCGCGCCATTGCTCGATGGTGCGGGGCGCGTCGTGCTCGACTACGACCTCGCGACTCCGATGATGCTCGTGCGGCTCTTTCCGTCGGGCATGCTCGGGCTGGGCCTCACCGCGCTGATGGCCTCCTTCATGTCGGGAATGGCGGGCAACGTGACCGCCTTCAACTGCGTCTGGACCTACGACATCTATCAGAGCCACATCCGGCGCGGCGCGTCCGACGCGCATTACCTCTGGATGGGCCGGGTGGCGACGGTCGGCGGGATCGTCCTGGCGGTGGCGGCGGCCTACGTGGCGGTCGCCTTCAACAACATCATGGACCTGCTGCAGCTAGTCTTCGCGTTCGTGAACGCGCCGCTCTTCGCCACGTTCGCGCTGGGCATGTTCTGGCGTCGTACGACCGGACACGGCGCGTTCACCGGCCTGCTCGCCGGGACCGTCGGCGCGGCCGTGCATCACGGCCTCACCTTGCCGGCCGGCGTGGGTGCCGGGATCAAGGGCGGCTACCTCGGACTGGTCCACACGTATCCGAGCGAGCTAGCCCAGACGTTCTGGACGGCCATCGTGGCGTGGGTCGTCTGCTTCGTCGTGACGATCGCGGTCAGTCTGTTCACCCAGCCCCGGCCGGCGGACGAGCTGCGCGGTCTGGTCTACTCGCTCACGCCACGGCCGAGCGACGAGGGGCTGCCGCTCCGCGCGCGCCCGTGGGTGCTTGGCGTGGCGGTCCTGGCGCTGACGCTGGCGCTCAATCTCGTGTTCTTCTGAGGAGCCGGAGATGACTGGAGCCGCGGGGCTGGATATCCGGGTGCCGATCGGAGGGCTGTTCACCGTGCTGGGGTTATTGATCGGCGGGTACGGTCTCGCCACGGCCGGTCAGGCGGAGCGCTACGCCACCTCGCTGGGCATCAACATCAATCTGTGGTGGGGCCTGGCGATGCTGGTGTTCGGCGTCCTGCTCCTGCTCGCCTCGTCACGATCGCGGCGCCCGGCCGCGGCCCGTCCCGCGATGGAGACCGCCGAAGGTCGGGCCACCGAAGCGCGCGAACACGACACAGGTCTCGAGCGCTGAGGCGTTGACGCTCATGGGGTCAGCCAGTACGACACCTTGATCAGGAAGGTATCGTCCGCGCGGCGGCCGAAGAGGTCCCCGAAGTTTCTCCGGAACGAGTCGGCACCTTCGAACGCCCGCGACTCCTCCCGCCCCTGACTCCAGACCAGAAACAGCGTCGAGCCCGCGCGGTACTCCCAGCGGAACACCACGTTCGACCGGAATTGCTGGAAGTTGAATCCCGTGGGCTCGTCGGCAAGGACGGGGTCCTCGAAGCTCCGGTACCGCGCCTCGTACGAGCCCGACCTCGCCTCCGCGATCTCCCGGATGTTGGTGTAGGTCCCCTTCGAGATGAACGGCGAAGCGTACACCTGGAGGGAGGTGGTCGGCGTGAAGGTGTAGCCCAGCCGCCAGGTCAGGCTCATCGTGCGCTGGTCGAGATGGGCGAAGGTGTAGTGCGGCCCGCCCGCATTGGTGAAGGTGCCGAAGTACTGCAGGTCGTTCCGGTTGTGATTGAAGGTCAGGTTGAGCGACGTGGTGAAGCGGCTGGAAACCTTGAGGCCGAGCTCGGGCGAGATCTCGATCGTCTCCGAGCGGCCCTGGTCGCCCCGGGTGTAGTTCGCCGCGAGGATGGGCACCAGCGGGCGTCGGTCGTCGCCCTCGATGGTGATCCAGGGAGAGATGTACGGATCCTGGCGGACGGCGGGGCCGCCCCGGGCGCAGCGATCGCAGTAGGTGGCCCCGAGCTGGCCGATGGTACCTCCGGTGTGGAGCCACCACCGGTTGGTGAACTGGATGTGCACGTTCGTATTGAAGGCACGCTCGGTCGGGAGGCCGGCCGCGGTCCAGTACTCCCAGTTGTTGAAGTTCCACCGAAGCTGCTGAAAGATCCGGTTGGGAGTGTTGAAGGCGAGATTGGCCCAGCTGGTCCAGAGCTGCTGGTCGGCCTGCCGCAGGAACCCGATATCGTTGACGTCGAATCCCGGGGTGCGCCGCTGATAGGCGGTCTCGAACCGCAGTCGCTTGCCGCCGACCTTGGCGAACCGAATCTCCTGATTGGTGCCGCTCAGCGAGGTGCGCGTGGAGTCGAACACGAGCGGGCCGTCCGGGCGCTGGTACAGGTGCACCGGGTCCTGCTGGGTGCGGGCGATCGCCGCCGCATCCCCGGCCACCCGGCTCAGATCCATCGAGCCGGACACTTCGAAGCGGCCGTTGAACCGCCAGCGCGCGTCGAGGCCGCCGGAGTACGCGTTTCGATGCAGATACGGAGCGCCCGAGGCGTCGAGCGAGCGGTTCACACCGGTCAGGATGAAGCCGAGGCTGGCGTCGCCCCCACGAAAGTCCTGATTGCCTCGCACCACGGCGTAGTTCGTCGCGGGCTCGAGCGTGGTGCCGCCCGTGCCGGGAACGTGATCGGTGATGGCATCCAGCACGCCGAGGGAGAACCCGCCGGGCAGGCGCCCCGTGACCTTCGCCGCACCGAGGATCTTGGTCGAGAGCGGAGACGCCTCGTCACCGTAGGTGCCCGCGAGCTGCGGCGAGCGGCCGATCCGGCGCGAGTAGAACAGGCCCTCCCCGGTGCTGCAGTCCACCACCACCACGCAGTTCACGGTGAAGGTGAACAGCCCTTTCCCCTCGACGAAGAACGGCCTCCGCTCGTCGAAAAATGTCTCGAACGCGCTGAGGTTGAGCTCCGAGGGATCGGCTTCGACCTGGCCGAAGTCCGGATTGACCGTGGCGTTGAGGAGGAGGTTGGAGGCGAGGCGGTATCTGAGATCGCCGCCGATCGAGACCTCCTGGCTTCGCTCGAAATTCGCCGCGCCCGCGTCCGGGACGTTCTTGGTCACCGCGTACGGCGTGATCTCCGCCTTGCCCGGGCTGCCGAGCCCCTCGAGCCCTCGGAGCTCGCCGAACTGGGAGGACAACCCGGATCTCGAGGTGTGATACAGCGGCCACGTCACCACCGAGGTGTGCCGCTGGATGGAGCGCCAGATCAGGACGCCGAACGTGCCACCACCTTTCGACGAGTAGTGAAGCTGCGAGAGCGGGATCCGGTACTCCGCCGTCCATCCTAGCGAGTCGATCCGGGTGGCGGCGTCCCACACCGCGTCCCAGGCGACGTCCTCGTCTCCATCGGCGTAGATCGCAAAATCCGATTTGACCCCCGCCGGGTTGACGGAGAACTCGTATCCGGTCCGCCGGTCGTGATAGGGATCGAGCATCAGCGTGATGTAGTCGGAGGCGGTCTGGTCGTCCCGCCGTGAGAGCAGGCTCACGATGCTGTCGGGATGGCTGTCGAAGGCGCGGACGAACACGTACAGGTTGTGCTCGTCGTAGGCCACCCGCGCTTCGGTGCGCAATTTCGGCGGTGCTCCCTCGGTGGGACGGGCTTCCTGAAACTGCTCGACGGGTGGGGCCGACTTCCACACGGCATCGTCGTCCCGTCCGTCCAATGCGGGTGCTTCGGCGGTGCGCGTGGCCTGGATGGTCGTGGCGGCTGGGAGCGGTGCGGCCGCGCTCACGGACTGCGCCTGGACCATGAAGAGGATGCCGAGCATGTGGGTCACGTGATCGCCCGTGGGAAGGTTCACGGGTTGGACGTTCGGTTCGGCCAAAAGGTTGCCCGGGTCGATTTGGGCTGCGCCGGTTGACGGATAGGTGGCCGGGAGAGACGTTGATCTGGAGCACTCGATCATTCGTCATGGAGGGCCGGCATGGAGCTCGAGCGGAGGGTGGGGCTGAGGCCGGATGGATCGGTCTGGCTGCCGGAGCGCGGCTCGGCGGTCAGCTCGATCCTGCTCAAGCTCGCGGCGATGGGCGTCCAGGTCCCGTCCGACATCGGCGACGACGAGGTCCTGCACCTGGCCGGCGATCTGTTCGCGCGCTATCGCGAGCAGGCTCGCCTGCTCTCCGAGCATCTCTGCTCCGCCGATCAGCGCATTCAGCAGTACATCGACGGATTGCTCGCGGCGGTGGGCTTCACGGAGCCTGTCCGGCTCCCCGGCGAGACACTCATCCTCGACCACTATGGGCTGGCCCGCGAGCTGTCGCTCCCGGTCGGGGCCAACGCCTGGCAGAACGAGCTGGTATCGAGCTATCGCCTCGACAACGGCGTGCTCCACAATCCGGTCAACGACCGTCGGACCACCCAGGGCGTCTTCCACGTCGCCGAGGGGGGCCTTCCGATCCCCGCGGACAAGATCCGGGTGCCGCTCCCGACCTTCGTGCGGCTGCTGCAGGAGGCGCTGCGCCCTCCCACGCCGCTGCTCCACCTGCCGTTCACGGCGCAGTGGCCGATGCCGGTCGCGACGATGGTGTCGCTCCTGCTCCGGCCGCTGGTCTGCCCGGCGGTCCCGAAAGTCATTCCGGAGAAGCGAACGGAGGTGCGGTTCTTCGCGCCCGGCGGGCTGGTCTCCAACCTGGACTTCGTGGAAAGCATCTTCGGCAATGCCGGCGATCCCTACCTCCCCGCCAACGACGCGGCGCTCGACGTCGACGGCTGGACCGGCCACAGCGGCTGCGTAATTCTCGCGCCCCACCTCACGAGGCTGCGCAAGAAGGACCTCGGGCTGCCGCACGCGAGCGACGCCACCGACGGGGCTCGCGCCGCCGGCATGTGCTGGACGGACGAGGCCGAGCTCTACAACGGCGGCAGCCCCTTCAAGGTCACCTCGCGAGACCTGCGGGGCGTCATGGTGACCATCCTGGCCGACAACTACTTCGGCTACTGCAAGAAGGAAGTGAAGACCCAGATCGGCTACAGCGCCAACCTGTTCGGCATGGCGGAGGAGGAGCATGCAGGCGGCGCGCTGGCGTTCGCCACCTTCAACCTCGGCGACCGGTTCGACCCGGATCAGGTGCGGATCGGGACGGCGGGCCATCGATTCAGCGAAGTCCTCGCCCTGATGGGACAGCGGGCTCGCCTTCATCCCTCGGGCTACGCCACGGACGTCGTCTATCCGGAGATCCACTACATGCCGGAGGACATGGAGATCGACGTTCACCGGCAACAGATCTCGTGGACCCGGAACGGTGAGGCGCAGCGGCTCAAGCTGCTGCCCGGGCGGATCTACATCCATCCGAGCGGCTACAAGGTCCGCATGACCAAGCATCACGCCGCGCCGAGCTGGCGGCTCGTCGGCACGGTCCCCGAGGGCGCGTTCTGCCACAAACCCTGCACGGTGTCGGGCGGAGGCAAGTCGGAGATCAGCAAGAGCCTGGTGGATGCGGTGCTGCCGGGATCGTTCTACGTGCAGAACTTCGAGGAGGACATGGCGCTGGTGCAGGCCATCGTCGAGCGCAGCTACGACGACACGCGCCTGCCCGAGCTGCGCGGGAGCGAAGGCCGCGGCCCCGCTCGACCGCTGCTGGATCCGGATCGC
>DATLBL010000015.1:0-36179 GCA_035526925.1 Gemmatimonadales bacterium | reverse complement strand
GCTGTATGGCTCGGACGGCTACCACCCCTCGCCGGCGGGCACGCTGCTCGCCGCGCTGACGCTCTACGATCGGCTGTTCGGGTGGGACGTCCGACAGGTGGCGGCGGAGCCGCTCGCGTCGCTACCGACGGTGCGGCTGACGCCTGAGCAAGTGCGCACGCTCGCGGCGGCGGCACACGCCGCCAGCACAAGCGCTCCGCCGGATTCGCCCGTGCCTGCCCCTGCCGACACGACGCGTGCCTCTGGCGCTGGCGGGCCGTGCTGAGCCGCGGGCTCCTCTGACTATTGAAGCTCCCGCGGAAGGTGAGGGGCCGACAGCAGCGCCCGAAACACCCGCCACCGCCTCTCCTCGCCGTCTCCCCCAGTCCGGTCCACCCAGGACGCCACCAGATCTCTGCCGAGATTGTAGTTGATGACGTAGCTCCGATAGGTGTCGATGAACCGAAGCGTCTTGGCGGCGGCCTCGGGGGTCACCAGCCAGTAGCGCTGCATGGCCGCCTGTGCTGCCGCCGCGTCCAGCTCTCCGTCGAGGTATCGTCGGGCGACCTCGTTCCGCGCGTAGTTCAACTGCTCGACGACCTGGCGGACGTCGGCGTTCCGTGCCGCCAGCGAACGATCGAGCCCGGCCAGCGGAAAGAGCGAGTCGCGCTCGAACGCCACCCTGGCGGCGGGTGGAAACGCCATGTCGATCCCGAAGTTCGCGCTCCCCTCCGCGATGAGCGACTGCGGGCTGAACAGCGGATACATCGAGATCTCCACCCAACCACGATCCCGAACCAGCGCCTGTTCGAGCAGCGCGTTGTAGACATGGTGTCCGGGATAGCCCTCGTGGCAGGCCAGGTCGATCGCACGGTCCAGCCCGATCGGGAAGTCCAGATTCACCTGGATCAGGCTGCGGTAGCCGCCCTTGTACCAGTTGTAGGCGTTCCAGGAAGTGCCCTTCACATATTCGAGGTCGAACCGCTCGCCGGCCGGCAACGGCATGCGGGCGAGCGTGCGGGCACGACATGCGGCGATGGCGGTCTTGAATACCGTGTCCACCCGGGCGGCCGGGATCGTCAGCCGATCACGAAAGCGCTGGTAGCGCCCGGCCAGCGGTCCGCGCCCACCGACAAGGGTGTCGAGTCGCGCGAGCAGGGAGTCGAAGTGCGCGTCGGTGTGGTGGGGCGGCTTGGCGTCGTAGAGCGCCTCCGCCTCCGAGTCGAAGCTCAGCCGCTCGCCCCCGAGCATGCGCGCCCTGGTGGACATCGAGCCGAGCTGAACGCGCAGGTAGCGGTGCCGCAGGCGGACGAGCGTATCGGTATACGCGGGTACGCTGTCGCCGAGGGCGACGATCAGGGAATCGGCCGCGGCGCGCACCGCGGGCACGGACAGCGATTCCGCCTTGGCGATCGCGCGCAGTGAATCGGGCCCGTAGTAGGCATCGACGTAATTGGGATCGTGCTGACCGAGACTCAGGCCAAGGACGACGTACCGCCTCGCCACGGCATCGAGCCGGCCGGGGTCCGGGGGCGCAGGCGGAGTGCCTCCACAGGAGAGGAGGAGCGTCGGAAGCATGAGCGGAAGCAGCCGTGCCCGCCACGCAACGAAAAAGCCCGCTACTGTCGAGACCACGCTCCCCGCCGGCCTTTGACCGTTCATCTCTCTCCTCCCGCAAGCCATCCGTCGATGTCCGCGAACGGAACTCCATTCGCCAGCGCGGCGAACGTCCCCCGTTCCGCAATCTCACCGGCCGCCTGGACGAAGGCGCCCCAGGCCGCGCGGGCAAGCGCGCCTCCAACGCTGATGCGCCGTACGCCCAGGCCGGCCAGCTCCGCGACCGTGGTGAAGTCGCTCCCGACGAGCACGTTGACCGGCTTCGGAGCGACGGCACCCACGACGGCGGCGATATCGGTCCTGTTTCGAAGTCCCGGCGCGTACAGGCAGTCGGCACCCGCCTCGGCGTAGGCAACCAGCCGGCGGATGGTCTCGGAAAGGTCGGGGCGGCCGACGATGAATCCCTCCGACCGGCCGGTGAGGAGCACGCCTGTGCCGCTCGCGTCGATCGCTGTCCTGGCCGCGCGGATCCGCTCGACGGCGAGGCCGAACTCGAACAGCGGTCGCGAGACGTGTCCCGTGGAATCCTCGATCGACAGCCCCGCCACGCCGGTGCCTGTCGCGAGCACGACGTTGGCGCCGACCTGGGCAGGCTCGACGGCGAAGCCGCCCTCGAAGTCGGCGTTGACCGGCAGGTCGACGCCCCCGGCGATCGCGCGCAGGTGCGTCAACGTCTGGTCCAGCGTCACCCGATTGTCGGAGAGGCCCATCGACCAGGCAAATCCCGAGCTCGTCGTGGCGAGCGCCGGAAAACCGAGACGTGCGAGCAGCCTCGCGCTGCCGAGGTCCCAGGGGTTGGGGATCACGAAGCAGCCGGACTCGTGCAGTCTGCGGAACGTTGCGATCCGATCCCGAGTCGTCATCTGGCCAAGATACCATCGGCTGGTGTACGATGCGGACGTTGCTACCACCGAGGTGCCTCATGGCCGAAACCAAGACCGCGAAGAAGCCCCCCCGCCGAAAGAAGCGCCCCGAAGGCGCACCACGCTCCCGCGGCATCGCACCCGATGCCCTCGGGACTGGCGCCGTTCCCGCTGCCGTGGGCAGGCTGGCCGAAGCGATCGAGAGCGACGGCGGTACCGCCCTGGCCACCTACCGCGATCCGCTCGGTGGAAACTGGCAGATCTTCGCCGGGCTGCCCATCGACCTGGTCGAGCCGACGCCCTACCAGCGCGACCTGTCGGACGCCCACGTCGCCAAGCTCTGCTCCGCCATCGATCGGCTCGGACGCTATCTCGACCCCATGGTGGTCGTGCGCACGGCCGACGGCCACTACTGGACACCGAACGGCAATCACCGCCTGGCCGCCATGCGCACCCTCGGCGCCCGCGCCGCCGTCGCCATCGTGGTGCCCGAAGCCGAGGTGGCGCACCGGATCCTGCTGCTCAACACCGAGAAGGCGCACAACCTCCGCGAGCGGGCGCTCGAGGTGGCTCGCCTGGCCCAGAGCCTCGCCCAGCTCGACGATCGCCCGGAACGACAGTTCGAGATCGAGTTCGAAGAGGCCGCGCTCGTGACGCTCGGCCTCTGCTACATGGAGAACGGCCGCTTTGCCGGCGGCGCCTATCACCCGGTGCTCCGGCGCATCGACAAGCTGCTGGGCTCCTCGCTGCCGAAGGCGCTCGAGATCCGCCGCGGCCGTGCGGCCCGGGTCCTCGAGCTCGAGGAGGCGGTGGGCGAAGCGGTACGCGGCCTGAAGGCTCGGGGCTTCGAGAGTCCCTACCTCCGTGCGTTCGTCGTCGCGCGCATCAACCCGCTTCGCTTTCAGCGCGGTGCCAAAGCGGAGTTCGACGAGACGATCGACAGGATGCTGAATGCGGCGCGGCGCTTCGATGCGGGGAAGATCAAGGCCGACCAGGTGGCGCGGGCGTCCGGTCCGCCCGAGGAGTCGGGCGTGGGCTGAGCCAGCCCGGCCTGTGACATTCCGAAACAGCGGGCCACGGGTCGGGCCGCGAGTGCTATGTTGGTTGGCGACGAAGAGCGCCGGCGGCTCACGGACGACAGGAGGCGGCATGCGGCAGCGCTTGACGATGGTATGCGCGGCGTGGCTCGCGGGTTCCGGATGCGGCGAGGGCGGGACGACGGGACCCGCCCAACCCGGCGATGGCGGCACGCTGGCGCGGCAATTCGAGCAGCTGGCCGATTCGGTGGCCGATGTCGGTGACTCCACCACCTCGAACGTACTTCAGCACGCCGCGGCGATCGTCCGGCTCACCGGGCATGCCTCGCCCGTGGTGATCACCATCGACGGACGGGCCCAGAGCTTCCTGGCCGTCGCCGAACAGCTCGATTTCCCCTCCCTCCGATGCTCCTGGCCGGGCGATACCGGCGTGGCCCCACCTCCGATCGATACGATCGGGCCGGTGCCCCCCGGTCCCGATACCCTGACTGTGGATTCCGTGATCAGCCTGGGCGTGATGCGCGACAGCGTCGGGGAAACGCCACCCGATCCGGGGAGCGGCGGCTGCACCGTGGACGGCACGACGTCGATGCGCACGTTCATCGCGTGGGAGCCCGAACGGATGGCACAGGTGGTTCGCATCGTCGCCGACGTGGGCAGGAACGACGTCGAGGCTCGGGTGCCGGACGTGATGAACGAGCTGCCGACGGTCTCGGGTGATTCAGCCGGTGGAGGGGGCAGCGGTTTCGGGGGGACGCCGGGCTTCTTCGGACAATACCTCGTCCGGGAGCTCGGGAGCTGGTACACCGTCGAGGGCAGCCAGTCGAACGCGCAGGACGGAGGAAGCGGCCCCTGCACGGAGCGGCAGGCGACCTTCGATTGGGCGGAGTTCAATTGTGAGGCAGCTGGGTTCCGCTTCGAATTCGATATGCGGGTGGAGCCGCTCCGCTACGAGGCGCTCGCGCAGTGGGCACCGGGCAGTGGTCCGGCGCCGGACTTGGCCGAGGGGAGCCACACCCTGGCAATGGTCCCGAGTGCGGTCGACGGGGTTCGGCTCACCGTGGCCGCCTGGACGCCGCCGCCTCCGCTGCCCCCTCCAGGTCCCGGCCCCGATCCCATCCCGGTCGATTCAGCCCAGGGAGGGCGTTGACGCGGGCGTGGCCAGCCCGAGAAACGCTCTGATCTCCGCGGCGCGTTCGCGAGCGGCCGCGACGTTGACCGCCGGATGCGACTGGAGCGGCAGGTTGCGCCCGTCCGATAGGACCAGGTCGACCGCGTAGAGCAGATCGCCATCGCTGTCCCTCTCCTCGCGCACATGCAGCGCCCGCACGTCCGCCAGTCGAAACCGACATACCGCTGCCTGCCGAACACCCGGCCGGTGGACCCGATGCATACCCGTGCCTCGAGCCCGGTCGAGCTCCACCCGAGTCGCGGCGTGATGGCGGATCGTCCACAGGCCGCCCGCCAGATGCGACACTCCGATCGCCACGATGCCCAGACGCTCCCATATCCCGAAGCCAGCCCACTCGTCCGCCACCAGCGGCAGGCCGAGCACGAAGGTGCCGCTGGCCACGAACGCCAGCCCGAGGAGCCAGACCGCCCACGGAGTGTCGGCCGTCACGAGGCGACTCTGGGAAGCGGTGACCCGCATGGATGGGGGGAGGGCGCTACCGGTAGACGGAGGTCGGAGGTCTACGTGCCGGTGGAGTCGTGGATGACCGTCTCCAACTCGTCCGGCGTCCGCCGCCGGCATTCCCGCTTCAGGTCGTCGGCGTCGCTCGCCAGGAAATCGCCGAAGAATCCGTCCGTGGTGATCTCGAACGCCGGCAGATCCTTCTTCGCGGCGGTGTTCGAGTATAGCGCGACGATGGCCCGATCGTCGAACCGGTAGAACGTATAGGTGGGGTAGCGGCCGAACAGCCAGATCTCGGCGGGCTTTCCGAACTCGCGGCAAAGGCGCGCGAAGTAGCGGTAGGCGTCCACCACGAGGGCCGGAATCAGCGAGCCGTCGTCGAAGTGCTTCTCGAGCGAGTACATCAGCTCGTGGTTCTCGAGGTCCGGCAGGAAGACCTCGAGCGTCGTGCCCTCCCGGGCCAGGAAGGCTTTGATCGCCGCGTCGTGATTCTCCCGCCAGCGGCGCGAGTGGATGAAGTACACCACCATGCGGGTGGACGAGGCGATCAGCTCCTCGAACCGCGGCACGAACGCGGTGAAGGGCGCCATTCGCACGATGTCGGACGGCGGGGCCGGCAGGGGGGTCATCGAGCGAAGATGCCATCGCCGGGACGGCGGGGCAAGAAAGCTTCGGAGTCTGCGCACGGGGGCGTGGTCCTGGTGCCTTGGCGGGAGATCGGCCCGCAAAATGTGCCCTGGATCGCAGTCAGCGCTTTGGAGAATCGGTAACCTGTCCGGGTCGCAGGCCGGCTCGGCCACTGGATTCACTCACGCGCCGGCACCATCGGCGCTGATACATAAGGAGGTAGTCATGTTCGGCTTCGGCAACAGGAATCGCGGCAACTACAGCCGGAACTCGGGAATCGCGGGTATTCTGGGGGGCGGAGGCATGCGCCGCGCGGCCGTCATGGGGCTGGGAATGATGGCGTATCGGTGGTGGCGGAATCGCCAGGCCGGCGGAGTCACCGGGCAGGGTAGTCGAACCGCCCAGGGGCAAGCGTGGAACTCCGGCAACGAAGCCGGCCGGCCCATGACACAGTGGTAGGTAGGGGATGCTCCCCGTCTGAGGGGGCTATCCGCAGCTAGACAGCGAGGGGGCATGCTCCAGGGCATGCCCCCTCGCTGCTTCTGGGGCCCGGCTTCACGGCTTCGAGGTATCTGAGGGGGGCGACGCCCCGAGACTCTCCTGGCCGATGAGCTGCTCAGGCCGCAGATCCAGCACCAGCTCGCCCTGACCCGAGGCGAGCGCCCTCACCAGCAGGGCGTTGGGTGAAGCTCGAACACCGAGCACTCGGCCCGACTTGACGTCCATTTTCAGGTGAACCCCGTCGGCGAGGTCGCGATTGAGATTCTTCTCGAGCAGCTCGCGTCCGTCCGCCAGCACCGGTCCGAGCCTGATGCGCACCTTGGTGCGCAGGAACTCCTCTACCGGCCCGCTGGCAAGCCAGGCGAGCGTTCCGGTCAGCAGGTCCCGCGTTCCGATGTCGTACTCCATGTCGGGCATGAACAGCTCGGCGTTCGTCGTATCGTAGGCCGGGCGTCCCAGCGCGTAGAGCACCCCGCGCACCGATCCATGCACCGCGAGCCCCACCGCGACCCGGCCATCGCCGACGCCGATCAGGTGCAGACTGTCCAGCACCAGCCGCTGGCGGGCCACCTTGATGACCGTACCGCGGAGCTCTTTCGTAAGAATGCTGCTGGCCACGTCGTATGGCAGGCGCCCCTCGGTGAGAAGGTGCAGCACCGGCGGGCGTGACGTCGAATCCTGGGGTGCGGGCAACCGCGCGGGTATCACGTTCGGTCGGGGTCCCCCGAGCACGCGCGGGTGGGCCGAGAGCCCCACCGTGGTGACCAGCGTGTCCCCCTGCATCCGGAGCATGCCGACCCGAATGGTCGAGGGGTTGATGACCAGCCACAGGCTGTCGGTGAGCTTGAGCGGTGAGCTGAGGACGTCCCACAGCCGCCGACTCTCGCCCGGCAGGTCGAAGGCCGAGATTTTCGCGTCGAAGCCCGCCAGCCTCCGCTGAAGCGCCTCCCGCGCCCCGTTCATCACCTTCCCGGTGACGTCCACTCGCAGGAACGTGATCTTGCAGCGATCGCGCGAGCTGTCCGCCAGCGGCTCCACGGCCGCGCGCGTGCTCGGGCGGAGCGTCCACGCACTCGTAAGCTGCACCGTGGTCCTGACCGTCAGCCGGGCTCGCGGCTCCTCGCCGGCCTTGCCGCACTTGGCACCGATCTCCGGAAGCACAGGCGGGTTGTACCACGCGCGAGCCCGATACCGGACGTCGGCGCTCAGTACCGCGGTGCGACCCTCTATCTGGAGCGCGAACGGGCCCCGCACCGCCGCGTAGGCATAGCGCAGGCGCTTCTTGCCGGCCACCGGCTTCCGCTCCTCGAGATCGCCGAACGACTCGGGCACCTCCGACTCCAACCAGCGCATGGCCGGGGCGAGATTGAAGCGGACCGGGACGTCGAGATAGGAGGTCGGTACCGGCGGGAGCGTGTCCAGCCAGGCCGAGGTTGTGCGCGGGGTCGGCGGCGCCACCTTGTCCGTGTCGCATGCGGCCACCGATGCGGCGACGCCAAACGCGCACCCGAGTGCGCATCGATGCAGCATCGACGTGGCCATGGCGCCTCCGGAGAGAGCCTGGAAACTTGAGCAGTATGGCGAGACAGGGTTCAAGTTGGCTCTGAATCCCGCTCCGGGCGATGACGGCCGTCACGCCGAGGTAGTGAGGAGGCCTCGGCCGCCACTATCTTGACCCTGAGGCGCCGGTACGCTGACGGCGCGGGCGCAGGACGCACAACCCTGAGGAGCATGCGCATGAGCCGATCACGCTGGACACCCCTCGTTGCCCTGCTGGCACTGGCCGTCGCGTGCGGCGGGAACGACCGTTCCGCCGCCGTGGCGGACTCGACCTCGGGCCTGGCCGCAGGTGACTCGTCCGCGGGCGGGTCGCCCGGCGGGACGGGCGACTCCCGGCTCGAGGGCTTCGAAAATCCTGAATCCGTCAAGTACGACGGCGATCTCGACGTCTGGTACGTCTCCAACGTCAACGGCTCGCCCGTCGGGAAAGACGGAAACGGGTACATCTCACGACTCAAGGGCGACGGCTCGCTCGACTCGCTCAAGTTCATCGTCGGCGGCACGAATGGCGTGAAGCTCGACGCGCCGAAGGGCATGGCGCTACAGGGCGACACGCTGTGGGTGGCGGACATCCAGTCGCTTCGCGGCTTCGACCGCCGGACGGGCAAGCCCGTCGCCAGCGTCGATCTCAAGGGATCGAAGTTCCTCAACGACGTGGCGGCGGGCCCCGACGCCCTGTACGTCACCGATACCGGCGTCGAGGGAAGCGCGACCGGGATTGAGCACACCGGACCGGACCGGATCTACCGCGTCGGTCCGGACCGGAAGGTGACCGTGGCCCTCGAGTCCGACAGCCTCACGGGGCCCAACGGGATCGCGTGGGACGGGGCACGCCGCCGGTTCGTGATCGTGCCGTTCGCCGGGAGCGTGGTCCGCACCTGGGCGCCGGGGGCCCGGAACGCGGCCGCGTTCGCGACAAGCAAGGGCCAGCTCGACGGCGTGGAGCTGCTCGACGGCGACCGGCTCCTCGTCACGAGCTGGACCGACTCCAGTCTCTTCGTCCTCGACTCGGCGGGCACGGCCACGCCGGTCGCGTCGGGCTTGCCCTCGCCGGCCGACATCGGGGTGGACACCAAGCGGAATCGCGTGGCCGTGCCGCTGCTCATGGAGAACCGGGTCGAGTTCCGTGCGCTCCCGGCCTCCGGCAAGGGCTTGCCGTGAGCCTCGCAACCTATCTGGTGGTGGCGGGCGTCGCGGTCTCCGTCGGCGCGGGGGGCGCGTGGCTTGCCCGCCCCGGGCCGGACCGCGCCGCCAATGGCGGGGATGTCACCACCCATGGCGAGTGGGTAAAGTACGCGCGAGGCACGGACTCGGTCCGCGCGTACGTCGCCTATCCGGAGCGGAAGACCAAGGCTCCGGCCGTGATCGTGATCCACGAGATCTTCGGCCTCACCGAGTGGGAGCCGACGGTGGCCGACCGGCTGGCCAAGGAGGGGTTCGTCGCTATCGTGCCGGACCTGCTCTCGTCCAAGCACGGCATCACGCCGCCCGATCCGGACTCCGGGCGCAAGCTCGTGGGCGCACTCGAGCCCGAGCGCGTGACCGCCGATCTCGACGCGACCTATGCGTACGTGAACGCCTTGCCCGCCGTGCTCAAGGACCGCGTCGGGACCATCGGCTTCTGCTGGGGCGGCGGCCAGAGCTTCCGCTACGCCACCAACAATCCGAACCTTCGTGCCGCGGTCGTGTGTTACGGCCCTGCTCCTGACTCGGCGGGGATCCGCCGCATCAAGACGCCGGTCCTCGGGATCTACGGCGAGGACGACGAGCGCATCAACGCGGCGCTGCCCGGCGTCGTGGCACAGATGCAGTCGGCCGGCAACACCTTCACCCAGGAAGTGTATCCCGGCACCGGGCACGGTTTTCTCAAACCCGGCCGGCTGGGTTCCGACGGGCCGCAGGTGGGGCGGGCCTGGACGCGCATCCTCGAGTTCTATCGGGCGCGGCTCGGCAAGTGAGATCGGCAGCGCGGCAGCTGGGGTTTCCGACGTGGGTGCTGGTGTATCTCGCGGCCGCGGGTTCAGCGCCGCTGGCCGCGCAGGCGGACACCACCGCGCGGCCGCATCAAGCTACCAGCTACGAGATCACCCTCGTCACCAGCGATACCGGCGCGCACGTCCTGGCGGAAGTCCAGACGGGATGGCGGCTCGGCTCCGCGGCACCCGTGGAGATGGACCTCGACTCGACTCTCCGCGTCGTGCGCGTGCTCGTGGACGGCAAGCCCAACACCCGGCTCTCCCGCACCATGTACGGCCGGCAGGGGAGCGCGGTCGTGGTGCCCCACGAGAAAAGCGCTGGCGACACCCTCACGACTCGGGTTCGCTATCACGGAATTCCGCGTGGCGGTATCCGCGTCGGCCCCGACCGTACCGGCGCGCGAGCCCTGGCCGGTGAGACCGCCGGGGCCCGCGCGAGGCTGTGGCTGCCGGTACCTCCCGGAGGCGGCGGTCGGGTCAGCGTCCTTTGGAATGTCCAAGCCGGCAAAGGCCAGCGCGCCGTGGCCAACGGGACGCTGCTCGAGGTGGACACGCTCGCATACGACCACACCACTTGGCATTTCCGCCTCGATTCGCCCGTTCCGCTCGAAGGGCTCGCGGTGGCGGTGGGGCCGTACGCGGTGGCGACCGTGGGGCATCCCGGCTGCAGGTCTCGTTGCACGCCGGTGACTCTGTGGACCGCACCCGAAGACTCCGCGGCCGCGCTGGCGGGAGCGTTCGGACGCTCGGGCGAGATGATGGATTTTTTCGTCCGCTATCTCGGCGCATTTCCCTACGCCGCGCTCGCCCACGTGGCGGCATCGTTCACGCCCTCGGGCCGGCCCGGTGCGTCGGTGGTGTTGTGGGACGAGGCGCGGCTGCACTCGGGCTCGATCGACGAGGACGAGATCGCCCGCGCCACGGCGGCCCAGTGGCTCGGAAACGCGATGACTGAATCGGGGCCGCTCGCCGAACGGCCTTCACCGGCCATCGGAGCATACCTCGCATGGCTCTGGCGCCGCGAGGGTGGCACTCGGCCGCGGACCGAGGCGCTGACCCGCGATGTCGACTCGATCCGGCGGCTGCACCAGTTGGTGGGCGACTCGACCTTCGCCCTCGGCCTCCGGCGATACGTCGAGACCCATCGCCGGGATACCGCCGAGCCGGGCGCGTTGGCGCGAGCAATGTCCGCGGCCGCGGGTAAGCCGGTAGCCTGGAGCTTCCGCTCGGGCGAGGGCGCGAGTCGATGAGCGGTGGGCGGACGAGCCGCGGCCGCCGGCCGCGGGCCCTGGCGCTCGTGGCAACGCTCCTCGCGACCGCGTGCAGCGGAAGCCTGCCGCCGCTCCGTGGCCAGATGGAGGTCGGTCGCGACGCGTATGCCGTCTTCGTGGGGGGAGGTGGCGCGGCGGGTGGCGACCTCTACGCCGTGCGCACCGAAGGTGGGGTGGTCGTCCCGATCACCTTCACCGGCGTCGGCGAGATGCGGCCCGCACTCTCACCCGACGGGTCGATGGCGGCGTTTCTGCGGGGCACATCGCTGCGAGACTCGGTCCCCGGGAGCGTCTGGGTAATGAATCTTCTGAGCGGCGCCGAGCGTGAGATCGACCTGCCCCCAGGAGCCGGCCCCCCGCGGCGGGTGGCATGGATGCACGATGGACGCGGAGTGTTCGTCGAGTCGGCGAGCGGTATCTATCGGACGAGCGTCCCGCCGGATGCCGGCGCGACGCTCGTCTCCCAGTCGGAGCGCGCCCCCGCGGAATCGGCGCTGGCCGTCCTGCTGGGCAGGCCGGCGTTTGCCAGGGTAATCCCGTGTGCCGAGGAAGGGGCGCTGTGCACCGCGGGAGACACCGGCACGCCAGGGTTCCTGGCGCGCGGCGCGCGCGATGCCTTCCGCTGGGGCGACGACTCGGTGGCGTTCTTCGTGGGCAACGCGGTGGAGATCAGACCGCTCGGCGCCGGACGCGCCCGACGGCTCGGCTGGCGCAGCCCGCCGAGCCACCCGCGTCAGATGACCGTGTTCCTGGGCAGCGCGCGCCCATCCTCCTGACGCTACGAGCCCGCCACGCCCCGGGCGTCCGCTCCGCGTCCCGGCTTCACCTTACCTGGCAGCGATCGCGTCCCACGCGGCATCGAGGGCCATGCCGACCGGCGGCGCGTCGGGAGCCCAGTCCCGCGAGCCAACCCGCTCGGCGACGAACGCCACCAGCGCGAGCCACACGTCGGTCCACAGCTCGGGCGGACCCGAGCGCACCTTTCCCTCCGAGCGTCCGGCCGAGACGACGTTCTGCAGCGCGTCGCGGAACTCACGCTCCGCCTCGCGGCTCTTCTCGTCGAGGTGCTGCTCGTCGCGCCGCCGGAGCAGCATCCGGGTGAGCGGCGCGTCGCTGGCCGCGGTCTCGAGCAGGCGCCGCGCCACCTGCTGCAGCCGGTTCGGGGTGTCGGCCGTCTCCTCGTTCATTTCACGGACGAGGGTCGTGCCCCAGCGCTGCGCGTTCCGAAAGACCTCGTTGAGCAGGTGTTCCTTCCCGCTGAAATGACGATAGATCGTGCCTTCGGCCACACCCGCGCGGGCCGCGATGGCGGGTGTGGTCGTGGCGCGGAATCCGACGGTTGTATACAACTCGAGTGCTGCACGAAGTAGCCGCTGCCGGGTAGCCTCACCGTCGCGACGTGTTGGCTGGGTAGAAGTCATGCCGGATAATAGTTTGCCGCACCGTTGAACCGCGACCCCACCCGGAGCTATTTTCCGGGGCTTTGGACCCGTACGACCCGTACTCTCCGTGAAGGTGGAGTCGTCGATGAAAATGCTCGTCCTCGGTGCCGGCCTGCAGGGCTGTGCGTGCGCATACGACCTGCTCCAGAACGAGTCGGTGAGCCAGGTGACGCTCGCCGATCTGCGTCCCGACAACCTCCCCGCCTTCCTGGCGGAGCGGGGCGACTGGGGCGGGCGGCTCAAGACGGTACGCCTGGACGTGACGGACCCGGTGGCGGTGCAGGAAACGCTGCGCGGCCAGACGTCGGTCATGAGCGCCATCCCCTACTACTACAACGGCCCGATGGCCCGGGCGGCTGTCGAGGCCGGGTGCCACTTCTCGGATCTGGGCGGGAACACCGAGATCGTGTTCGAGCAGAAGAAGCTGCACCAGCAGGCCGTCACCCGCGGCGTGTCGGTCATTCCCGACTGCGGCCTGGCGCCGGGCATGGTCAACATTCTCGCCGCCGAGGGTATCCGGCGGCTCGACCGCGCGGAGCAGGTCAGGGTGTACGTCGGCGGCCTCCCTCAGCAGCCCGAACCACCACTCAACTACCAGATCGTGTACTCGCTCGAGGGCGCGCTCGATTATTACACCACGCCCTCGTGGGTGCTGCGCGGCGGCCAGCCGGTGCAGGTGGACGCGCTGAGCGAGCTCGAAGCGGTCGATTTTCCGCAGCCGGTAGGCACGCTCGAGGCGTTCCATACGGGAGGCGGCATCAGCACGCTGCCGTTCGCGTACCAGGGCAAGATCGACGTCATGGAGTACAAGACCCTCCGCTACCCCGGCCATGTCGCCATCATGCGGCCGATCCGGGAGCTCGGACTGCTCGACAACAAGCCGGTCGAGGTCAAGGGCAAGTCGGTGGTGCCGCGCGACGTGTTCATCGCCGCGGTCCATCCGAAACTCCACAAGCCGCAGGGGCAGGACCTGGTCGCGCTGCAGGTGATCGTCACGGGCCAGCGGGGCGGGAAGAGCTCGCGGGTGTCGTTCCGGCTCATCGACCGCTACGACGCCCAGCACGGCATCAGCGCGATGATGCGGACCACCGGCTACTCGCTCTCCATCACGGGCCAGATGCAGGCGGACGGCCGCGTGGCGGAGAAGGGGGTCCACACCCCCGACGAGGCGATTCCGTTCGAAGCTTACGTGACGGAGCTGGGCCGGCGCGGCGTTCGGATCGAGGAGCTGTGAGGAACTCCGATGCCCCATCGGGTGTTAATCACCCATCTTCATCCGGCGGTCGACGATGCAGGACTTCAGGACGCTGTGGGACAAGGGGCTGACCTTCGAGGCATTCCTCGCCGCGAGCACCAAACACAAGGGGTTGTGGGAGGGGATCTACGGCATCGCGCGGATCCCGGAGTGGGCGGCGGCGGCGGTGCCGGCGGGCGTCGAACGGAAGCTGCTGGTGATCGCGGAGGATTGGTGTGGCGACGCGTCGAGCACCATTCCGATCGTCGCCAAGCTCGCCGCGACCGTTCCGGGGCTCGAGCTTCGCGTCATCCTGCGGGACCAGCATCCTGAAGTGATGGACCGGTACCTCACCAATGGCTCGCGATCCATCCCCATCGTCATCGCTCTCGACGAGTCGTACCGTGAGCTGGGGCATTGGGGTCCCCGCCCGCGCGAGCTCCAGGCCTGGGTCATGGAGCACCGGCTCACCGTTCCGAAAACGGAATTGTATCCGCAGGTGCGGCAGTGGTACGCGCGGGACCGCGGAGAGACGACGCTGCGGGAGGTGTTGAAGACGGCGGGACTGGCGGCGTAGCGCAAGCCAGGCGGGGAGGGGCGGCAGTGCGGCGGAACGCCGTCCTGCCGCCCCTCTGCTCGTCTAGAACATCCACCCGCTGCCCACCGAGAAGTTGAACCCGTCGGGGCCGCCGGCGAAGTTGAACGTGAAGATGCTCGACCTGAGGATCCGGAGCGCGATGCCGCCGCCGCCACCCACCTTCATGTCCTCGGTGGTCAACCGGAAATCCTCGCCCTCGAACACCCGACCCGCATCGATGAAGGCGATGAGCGAGATCGCGCCCAGGTCACCGAACGGCAAGAGATCGTGCCGCACTTCGAGGTTTCCGAACAGCGTACCCCGGCCGGTCAGCCGGCCGTAGTCGAGTCCACGGTTGGAGTATTCGCCGCCCAGCACGGGAATCGGCTGCTCCCATCCGGGAAGCGTGAACCGCGCGTCGAGCGGCGGGGTCCCTCCCATTCCCGAGCCCGCCACGCGGGCCGCGACAACGGTGCCTTCACGCACCGGGAGATAGCCGCGAAAGATCGCGTACTGACGGGTGTATCCGTCGCCGCCGCTGCCCACCTGCGTGCCCGCCTCCAGCAGCAGACCCCGCTGGGTATTGAACTCGTTGTCGCGCGAGTCGTAGATGAGTGCGAGCCGTCCGGCCGCGTCATCCTGCTTGAGCTCGCCCGGCGGAAAGTCGGAGGCGAAAATCGAGGGTCCCGGAAGCGACGTGAACTTCGCGTGCTCGTACTCTGCCAGCAGGGCGACGTGGAGATGCCCCTTGATCCGGCGCGTCACCTCCGCCGAAGCGCGATACCGGGTCCGGCGCATGCGATACAGGAACGGATCGTCGTCGCCGACCGCGTCCTGGTCATCCACCGTCTCGTTGCCAAGGCCGAAATATCCGTAGCGGGCCTGGCGCTCGAGCTTTCCCTGAACGACGAGCCGCCAGTCCTCCCAGAGTCCCGGGGCCTTGTACTGGAGAGAGACGAACCGGCTCCCCCGTGACGCGATGCCGGCGTCGGCGTTCAGCGCCGCCGTGTACGTGGTGCGTGCCTCGTACTCGGCCGGCTGCCAATGCCGGAGTCGAAACGCGAGGACGGGACTGTCGTTGGCGCCGCCCGTGAAGTACGGGAAGTAACTGGTCCGCCACCGAGCCGCTCGAGGCTCGGGCTCCGGGGCCGGCGCCGGAGTTGGACCAGTCTGCGTGTCTGGCTCCTGTGCGTTTGCGGGAGAGTATGTGGCGATCCATACCAACGCGAGCAGCTCGAGCGTGCGTTTCATTCGACGCTCACGCGCGGGCAGGCGACGCCGAACGAAGGGCAGGGAGCTACGCGGTGCGTCATGAGTGTGGCCTCTCCACGGAAGCAGGGTCGGGCGTCGGGCTGCCGGGATTTACGGATACCTTGCGCGGATGTCAACGTCCGAGCCGCGGGCACGCTTCGATGCCCATGTGACGCACCGCACAGCGAGGGGTCCGGGGGCCCCTATCTTCCGATCTTAGTGGGAGTAAGACCGGATAGCTGATTGCGAGACGTCCGAGACAGCCCTGAGTCCCCTGCTCCGTGGCCGGGCGAGCTATCTGATCACTGCTCTCGCTGATTTATCCCTTCCTAACCCCCTTCTTCAAACTTCTCGCGGGAACGGGCACTCGTGCCCGTTCCACCCACCTTCGCTCTGCACTTGTTGTGACCGCCGGCACCGCTGCTGCAAGCGGTCGGGTGGATGTTTTCCGCGAACTCACACGGGAGACTCACATGCCGCGTGGTGACAAATCTGCCTATACCGCGAAGCAGCGGCGACAGGCCGAGCACATCGAGGAGAGCTACGAAAGTCGAGGCGTGTCGAAGAAGGAAGCCGAGCGCCGCGCCTGGGCCACGGAGAACAAGGTGTCAGGCGGCGGCCGGAAGCGGGGCTCGGGCCGAGGCAAGAAGACCAACACCGCTCCCGTGCGCAAAGGCGGTCGGACCGGCGGTCGAGCCTCGGCGTCGCGCCCGAAGTCGGCAAAATCAGCGTCGGCCCGGAAGGCGGCTGCCACGCGGAAGCGCAATGCCGGTACATCGTCCGGGCGGAAGCGGGCATCGGGAGGCACGGCGCGGAAGCGCAGCTCGACCCGGACGAGCAGGTCGCGGAAGAGCACCTCGGGGACCGGTGCATCACGGAAGCGCACGGCGGGTAGCCGGGCGACACGGAAGCGCGCGAGGGGGAAGAGCGCGGCGCGGAAGAACGCGACTCGGAAAAGCGCTACACGGAAGACCGCCACGCGCAAGAGCGCCACGCGCAAGCGTGCGACGACTAAACGGGGCGGACGCGCAAAGGCGCGCAGTACTCGACGTAACCAAGCTCGCTGAACGCCGGCTTACGGGATGATTCGCGGGGGAGCGCCGATTCGGTACTCCCCCGCGGCCATTCCCGTAACCGATGGGCAGGGCTGTGCTTGCGTGATCCGTGGTGACTCACTTCACAGGCCCGACCACCCTCGCTTCACAGCGCTCCTGGGCCGAAAGAGCCATCATGGTGTTGCCGGGTGATCGCCCGGTCCGCTCGCGCACCAATCGCGGTCGGTACGTCTTCCACCCGGAGTGCGTAATGTCGATCCTGAAGCTTGCGAAAATTCCGGCCGTCCTCGCCGCCGCTGCCATGTATGTCGCGGTCCCCGGCACGGCCGAAGCGCAGGGCGTCAATCTGGTCCCCTGGGCCGGTGCGTATATCCCGACGAGGAATTCTGTCTCCGACCTCGACAATGCCTTGAGCCGCGACGTCAGCGTCATCGGTGGTGCCCGGCTGACCTTCTGGGGCTCGAAGCACATCGGCTTCGAGGTCACCGGAGGATATGCCCCGGCCCGGATTTCGGGCGAGACCGTGAACGAGACCAATACCAACCTGCTGGTCGCCAGCGCACGGCTCATGCTCGCGCTGACGCCGCCCAGCAACCGGGTCGGGTTCTACATCGCCGGAGGGCCGGCACTGCTGACCCGCGGCCGGAACACGTTCGACGACGACCGCAGCAGCACCGATTTCGGCGGCAATGTCGGCGTCGGATTCCGTTTCGGACTGGGCCAGAGCGGCAATTCCGCGATCCGGCTCGACCTCGAGGACTACCTTTACAACGGCGATTTCGGCGGCGGCAACGACTTCCAGAACGATCTCGTCGCCTCGCTCGGACTGTCGATCCCGATCGGTGGGCATTCGGGGGAATCCGAGTAGAGCTGTCAGCCCGCACCTTGCCGACCGATCTCACGGCTGACGACGGGGGGCGTGCCGCATGGGCATGTCCCCCGCTGTCCGTCCGAGCGGCAGGGATCGAGACCGATGGACGAGACGGCAGGTGAGGCGGGGGTTCTCTGGTGCAGCGTGCGCCGCTCGCGCTAGCTTCACTCGTGTCCTCTCCCTTGCCAGTCCCGGTGCCGACCGAGCGCACTCCATGCCTCCTCTGCGGAGCCGACGATCCCGCGCCGGTCGTCGAATCCGCCGCGCAGATGTCCCACAGCACTCAGCGCTTTACGTTCGTCCGGTGCCGACGCTGTGAGCTCGTGTACCTGAATCCGCGCGTACCCGAGGCGCTGATCGGAAGCTGGTATGGTGCGGACTATCTGCCGCACCGCGGCGACGCGGCCTGGGGCAGATATGCGGGCTTGGCGGCCGAAGGGCAGCGCCGCACCGATCGGACAAGGGTGAGCCGTACGATGTCGGCGGCCGACCTGAATGGTTCGTCCCGGGTGCTCGACGTGGGCTGCGGAAGGCCGACTTTCCTCGAGGCGCTGTACCGCCGAAGCGGCGCGCGGGGCGTCGGTGTGGATTTCAGCGATGCGGGATGGCGCGCAGACCCGCCACGATGGGCTGCCGCTTCCCTCGAGCTTCACATGGGCCGACTGGAGGACGTCGGACTGAGCGGCCGTTTCAACGCGATCACCATGTGGCACGCGCTGGAGCACGACTATCGGCCGCTCGAGACGCTTCGTCGGCTGCGTGCGCTCGCCAATCCCGGTGGGACCATCCTCGTCGAGGTCCCGAATCATGACGCGCTCACCCGACGCCTGCACGGGCCGGCCTGGGCCGGCTACCACACCCCGCGGCACACCGCCGTGTTCACTCCGCAGACGCTGGGCGCGATCCTCGAGCGCGCCGGCTGGCAGATCGTCCGCAGCCAGGCCTACGGCACGATGGATCCCTACGTCGTCTGGTGGCTGGGGCGCCAGGAGCGGACCGGGAGACACCTCGATGTCGATCTCGGGCGGCGCTTTCCCGCATTCATGCTCGGGAAGCTGGCGACGTTGCCCGTGGCCGCGGCGCAGCGGTGGGTCAGTCTGGGCGTACAGCTCGCGGTGGCACGCGCGGGCTAGTCGCCGCGGGCGCCGACGCTCCACCGCGTGCCTTCCCGCACACCGAGGCCGTTCATGCCGGTATCACCCACCTTCAAAGCCTTCGTGGTCGAGCAGCTCGCAGGGGCCGGTCCGATCACCGCTCGATCGATGTTCGGCGGCGTCGGCCTGTACTGCCACGGGCTTTTCTTCGCGCTGATCGATGACGACACGCTGTACCTGAAGGTCGATGACGACACCCGGCCGGACTTCGAGCGCATTGGCTCCGAGCCGTTTCGACCCTACGGTGACGACACGCACGTGATGCAGTATTACGCGCTGCCGGTGGAGCTGCTCGAGGACCGTGCCGAGCTGCTGCCGTGGGTCGAGCGTGCCCTCGGCGCGGCCCGGCGCAAGGTCGGGAGGAAGCCGAAGCGGCCTCGCCCGTAGCCGGGCTCAGCGCGCCCCGCTCGCCCTGACTTCGCCTGTCTCCACGGTCGCATCTTCTGCGAGACGGTCGAGGATGGCGCGCGTCATGGCCAGCGCGAGCTCGTGCTCTCCCATGAACACCGTGCCAACGTTCGCCTTGTTCAGGAGCGCCGACTCTTCATCGCTGTGCGTGCGGACCAGCACTTCGATTCGCGGGTTGAGCGCCCGCGCGACCTCCACCACCTTGCGGACCCGCAAGGTGTCGGGCGTGGCGAGGACGAGGAGCGTGGCTCGCGCGACGTGCGCCTGGATCAGTACCGCCGGCTCGGCCGCATCGCCCGACACCGCGGGGATGCCTTGTTCCCGGAGGCGCTCGACGATCTCCCGGTTCTGTTCGGCGACGACGAAGGCGATTCCCCGCGCGCGAAGCACTCCCGCGATGCGGCTTCCGACTCGTCCGTGGCCGACGAGCAGCACGTGACCCGTCAGCGACGCCGCATCGAACGTGGTGGGCAACTCGGCCAGCGGGTCATCATCCTGTTCCAGCGCGCGCGCGGCGCTGGACCGCGAGCGGATCCATCGCTGCAGCGGCTCGACGGCGGCAAAGACCACCGGATTTAGCGTGATCGAGATCAGCGCCGCGGCCAGGATGAGGCTCTGGCCTTCGGCGGACAACAGGCCCAGGCTCACGCCGAGCCCGGCCAGGATGAAGGAGAACTCGCCGATCTGCGCCAGGCTGGCGCCGACCGTCAGCGCCGTGTTGAGCGGGTATCGGAATGCCCGGACGAGGAGTACTGCCGCCACGGTCTTCCCCAGGAGTACGATGCCCAGGACGACCAGCAGCTTGACCGGCTCGCGCAGGAGGATCTGCGGATCGAACAGCATGCCCACCGACACGAAGAACAGAACGGAAAACGCATCGCGCAGCGGGAGTGACTCCTCGGCGGCGCGGTGGCTCAAGGCGGATTCCCGCATCATCATGCCGGCGAAGAACGCGCCGAGGGCGAAGGAGACGCTGAACAGCTCCGCGGAGGCGTAGGCCACGCCGACGGCCGCCGAGATGACGGCGAGGGTGAACAACTCGCGGGAGCCGGTGCGGGCCACGACCCAGAGCAGCCTGGGAAAGAGTCGCCGTCCGACGACCAGCATGATGATCAGGAACGCCGCGACCTCGGCGAAGGTCACCAGCAGCGAGCGCCAGAGGTTGCCGTCCGACGCTGCCGCGCCGGGCGCCGTACCCCCCAGCGGCACGGCGAGCGCCGGGAGCAACACAAGCACCAGCACCACCACGAGATCTTCCACGATCAGCCAGCCGACCGCGATCTTCCCGTTGACCGAATGCAGGAGGCTTCGGGCTTCGAGCGCACGCAGCAGCACCACGGTGCTGGCGACCGACATCGACAGCCCGAAGACGAGCGCGGCGCCGATACCCCATCCCCACCAGAGCGCCGCCGCCGCGCCCAGCGCGGAGGCGACCAGGATCTGCACGAGCGCTCCCGGGATGGCGATGCGGCGCACCGCCATCAGGTCCGAGAGGGAGAAGTGCAGCCCCACGCCGAACATCATGAGCATCACGCCGAGCTCGGCGAGCTGGCCGGTGAGCTCGACGTCGGCTACGAAGCCCGGTGTCGCCGGACCGATGATGATCCCGGCGACGAGATACCCCACGAGCGGGGGCACGCCAATGCGCGTGGCCCCGAATCCCATGATCAAGGCCAGGCCGAGGCCCGCGGCGATGGTGGTGATCAGGGTGACGTCGTGGGGCATCTCAGCGCTTCCTCAACCTGGGGCCCACTACGGGCCGTGGTCGCCGGGCTCGTCAGCCGGCAGGAGCAGGAGCGAGCACGCGGCGACGATCAAGATGCCCGAAAGTATATACGCCGACAGGCGTACGCCCGGCGGCAACTGCGCCCACCACTCTCGGGACGCCGCCGCGACGATGCCCGGTAACAAACTCGCGGCGATCAGCAGCCACGTCGTGTGTGTGCGGGTCCATCGCGAAACACGGGTGACAGCCTCCGGCTGGTCGGCGCCAGGACCGGCGTCCGCCGGGGGGCGGTCGATCACTTGTGACATGGTAACACTCCTTCGACGCCAAGACCGTTACCGCGGGCCTGGCGGTCGCGCATCAGTGTCGGTGACTCACGCGTCGCCCATGCGCCGCGGCACTCCGGGGCGCGTGATGGGGCCTCCGGCGCGGATGATCGCACCGGGCGTGAGGGGGAGGAAAGCAGCGGCCGTGTCGGCGCGAGCCGTCTGGCCGTCAGGCGTTCGAAGGAGGGCCGGTCGGAAAACGAGGGAATCGGCAGGCACGCGCCGGTGCCATGGCGGTGAGCGCGTGCCGAATCGAAGTCAGCCGGGCGAAAACCGGCGACGCGGCCGGCGAGACGGCCGGCAGCATGCCGTCGCCCGGCAGCGGAGGATGCAGCCTGCGCGAGCGCAGGTCGACCGCGAGCTGCCGCGTCGTCGCCGTTCGGACGTACTGGCTCTCGGGCGTACCGTCGGTCGCTGCGTGCCGGACCGTCGATCGATCCGACCATACGACGCCCACGTCCCGCTGGACGGCCGGACCGACCAGCAGTGCCACCAACAGAACGAGCCAGCAGGGCGCGAAGGGACGAATCATGCTGCCAACCTAGGCACGAAAGCCGCGGATTGGTACCCTCGTCGAAAAATCACGAAGATGCTGGGGGATAAGCGGCACTCACCGCTCACCGCTCACCACTCGTCACCTACAGCTTCAGGTTCACGTCGATGTCCACCATGATCGCCGGTGGCGTCTGCTCGAACACGATCCTACGCTCCACGGCTCGGATCACCATCTTCTGCAGCGGCCCCTTGCCCTTGCCGCGCCCGTGGTTTCCCGCGCGATAGTACACGACCTGGGTCGTGCCTGCGCGCTCGACGCGAACGACGTCGTAGCCCTGGCGCACGAGTACGTCGCGGGTCACGAGCACGGCGCGGTCCGTGGACACGGCATAGTGCTTTTCCTTCGACTTTCCCTGGGCGTGCACAGGAGCGGCGGAGATGGCGAGCGCGGCGGCGAGCGCGAGGCCTGCGAGGTGGCGGGGTTGCATGAGACCTCCCTGGGGTGGGATCGAATGATCCACCAGAGAGGGGCAAGAAGCATGCGGTCAGGCTCGATCGAGCCTAACAATTCACCGGTGGGAGCTTAGGAGGACCGCGCCAGCCGAGGTGAAGGAAGCTGCATTGCAGCCTACTCCTCCCTTCGCACCTCTCCGGCGGTCTTGTCGTCTCGCAGTCCCAGGAATCGAGGATGCCGGAGCAAACCCGCTGGCGTCCACTCTCCGAAGCCGACCTCCGCCACCAGCCGCGGCGTGACCCACTGGACCTCCCCTACGGGCGCCGGGCCGGGTGCGAACGGCGAGGTCTGACGATGGAGGGGAGCCAGCTTCCGGCCCAGCAGCTCGAGGGTCGCCCGATCGTAGCCGGTGCCGACTTTGCCCGCATAGCGGAGGGCGCCGTGCTCGTAGTATCCCACCAGCAGGGCGCCGAGATTCTCGCGTGAGCCCTTTGGGGCCGTGTAGCCGCCCACCACGAATTCCTGCTGATGCACGCACTTGATCTTCAGCCAGTCGGGCGACCGCGCGCTCACGTACCGACCCTCGGCGCGCTTCGCGATGATCCCCTCCGCACCCTTGGCGCACGCTTCGCGGAACATCGCCGCCGAGCCCGTGGTCCTGAACGGCGTGAATCGGATGGGATCGTCGTACCACACCACGTCGCGCAACACCGACTTTCGGTCCACCAGCGGAAGCCCCGTCAGGTCGATGCCCTCGTAGTACAGGCAATCGAACAGATAGAGCTCGACCGGCACGCCGCTCTGTCGGGCGCGGAGCTGGTCACGCAGCTGCATGCGCCGCTGCAGCCGCGAGAAGCTGCTCTGCCCCGTGCTGGGATCGACCGCCACGACCTCGCCGTCGAGTACGGCGTCGCCACGCACCGCGAACGAGAGGGTGTCGACCAGCTCGGGGTATGCGTTGTCGAGCGGCTTCCGGTTGCGGGAGAAGAGGCGCACGTCGCCGCCGCTCGTGTAGACCAGCACCCGGACTCCGTCGAGCTTGGGCTCGTAGAGCCACTCGCCCGCGCGCGGAGGCGCATCGGCGAGCGTGGCGAGCATCGGCGGGATCCACCCGGGTTGCGCCCGGTACCGAAGCCGCGCATTGGCGCTCTTGGACAGCGCGTCGAGGCGTCGGCTCATCGCGCGCTCCCCACCCCGAGCAGCTCGCCGAGGTCCTGGCGGGATTCGAGCATGCCCGCCCACACGTCGCCCTGCGCCTCGAGGCGCCCCGGCGCCGAGTGCAGCGTGAAGTCCGTCGGATACACGCGCTCCAGCTCATCCCAGGTGATCGGCATCGAGACCGTCCCCGCGGCGTGTCGGCGCGGCGAGTACGGGACCGCGAGCGACTTGCCGCGACTGTTCTGGTTGAAATCGAAGAAGATCTTCCCCGTCCGGCGGCGCACCGACCACTCCACGGTCACATCCTTGGGCCGCTCCCGCTGCACGTGCCGGGCGATCGTCTCCGCGACGGACCGCGCCGCATCGAAGTCGAGATCCCGCACGATGGGGAGGTAGAGGTGGAGCCCGGTGCGGCCGCTGGTCTTGATGTAGGTGACCAGTCCCAACCCCTCCAGGATCTCACGGATCCGGAGCGCGAGGCCCCGCGTCCGCGTGAAGGCTCGGCGGTGCAGCTCGGGCTCCTCGCCGCGGCCTTCCTTGCCCGAGTACACGTACGGGTCGAGGTCGAACACGATGAAGTCGGGGTAGTTGAGGATCGACCGCTCGAGCGCGGCCTCGGACCCGGTGAACTTCCGGCTGCGGCCGCTGGCGTCCGGCTCGGGATTCACGCGCGAGAACCACGCATGCAGCTCGAGCCCCGCCATCTGGCCGAGCCAGAGGAGCGTCGCGAGGTTCTCGCAGATGAGATAGTCGCCGTCGCTGTCGTTCTGGCTCGAATGGATGCGCACCGTCCGCGCGAAGGCCGGCGCCGGCTCCCAATGCTTCTGGAAGAAGCTCTTGCCGGTCACCCCGTCGGGAAACCGGGTCACGAAGATCGGCCGATCGGCCAGGTGGGGCAGCAGGTAGGGTGCGACACGCGTCAGGTAGATCAGCAGGTCCCGCTTGGTGGCGCCCTTCCGTCTTCCGGCGCCCGGCCACAGCGGCTTCTCGAGGCTCGTGACCGGCAGATCGTGGCCGTCGACGCTCAGCGTCACCCGATCCTCGGGCGCGGCGAGCTGGTCGAGAACGTCGCGAGCTTCCGACTTCGCCCGGCGCTTCGCCACGGCTCAGCTCACCTTGCGGGTGCGCCGCGCGGCGCGGGCCGGACGGCGCGCTGGAGGCTTCGCGGCGGGCTTCGCCTTGCCGCCCTTCCGCGCCGCCTCGACGCTCTTCCGCAGCGCGTCGGCCAGGTCGATCACCTTGGCGTCCCGCGCGGCGGGTGCCTTCACCACGGCGCGGCCCTCGAGCTTGGCCTCGATGAGCTGCGCGAGCGCCTCGCGATACGTGTCGTGATACTCCTCGGGCTCGAACGGCTTGCGGAGCAGCTCGATCAGGGTGAACGCCATGTCGAGCTCGCGGTCGGTCACCTTGGCGCCGTCCAGGTTCACCTCGGACGCCCGGACTTCATCGGGGTAGTAGAGCGTTTCCAGCACGATCGCGCCGTCCTTCGGTCGAATGGCGCAGAGCTGCTCCTTCTTCCTGATGGTGATCGTCGCCAGCGCGGTCAGCCCCTTCCGCTCCATCGCCTTCAGCAGCAGAGCATAGGGCTTTTCCGCGCGCTCGTCCGGCGCCAGGTAGTAGCTGCGCTCGTAGTAGACGGGGTCGATCTCCGTCTCGCTGACGAAGGCCGTCAGGTCGATGATGTGCCGGCTGGCGAGCGGGAGCTGTTCGAAGTCTTCGTCGGTCAGCGTGACGTATTCGCCCTTGGCGTATTCGTACCCGCGCACGGTCTCGCTCCAGGGCACCTCCACGTCGTCCGTGGGGCACCAGCGCACCTGCTTGACCCGGGTTCCGCAGGTGGAGTGGAGGAGGTTGAAGCTGATGTCCTTGGTCTCGGTGGCGCCGTAGAGCTTCACCGGAATGCTGACCATCCCGAAGCTGATCGATCCACTCCAGATCGCTCTCGCCATGCGCCCTCCCCGGCAGCGGTTCCCACGGAACCGACGTGGATTTGCAGGCCCGCGGCAGTTTTCCACACCGCGGCGAGGATTTCCACAGGATTTTCAACATAAGTTGTTGATAAATAACAACTTACGTCGATCGATAATCTAGCATGGTGGGGGGCGTTGCTGTGGGATGAGTCACACTGACCTCGGAGGAGGGCTCAAGGACGCTGGGGCACGTCCTTGCCGCCGGTCACCGCTCGAAGGATTCGCTTCATCGCCGAGTCGCTCTGCGTGCGCGTCGCCGGCGTGAGCAGATCCGCGCCGGAGAGCGTCGGGACCGCGAGGTCCACTTCGATCGTCGCCGGGACGATAGACGAGTCCGCGGGAGCGTCGGTCGCCGCGGGTTTCGCCGATGAGGTCGAGACGATGGCCCGCGGCTCGAGCGCGGGAGCAAAGCCCGAGGAAGCGGGCAGGTTCATCGTGATCGGCGCCGGCCGCTCCACAGCCGGAGGCATCGGGTCGCCCGCGCCCGCGATCGAATCCGGCTGAGCGGGAGGCAGCGCCGGCCGATCGGCCGTGGTGCGGGCGGGAGCAGCCTCGCCGCGCGCCGGCGAGAACGCCGACATCATGGCGTAGCCGCCGACGGAGAGCAGCGCCACCAGGCCCGCCAGATGCAGCGGGCGACGGCTCCTCGATTCACCGCTCGCGCCCGCGGTCGTCGCTGGCTCGGCAGGTGTGATCTCGGGGTACGAGATCGAGGGATAGGAGATCGTAGGCAGCTGTAGCACCGGGGATGCCATCACCGGCGGCAAGCGGCGGGCGGCTGCCCCCGCGTGTGCATCGCCCGCATCCTCCTCGGCTACGACGGCCACAGCCTGGAACTCCCGCGTCGTGACGAGGTGCGTCACCGGCGCTGGTGTGGGAGTCGATGGCGGCTCGGGGGGAGCGTAGGAACGGCGAGGCACGAATGGCTCGCGCGAGCTTACGCCGGGCCGCGAATCAGCAAGGAACACCGGCGTTGCTGCTGCCGTCTCAACCGGAAGCTCGACGGTGCGCTTCTCGGGCGGCGTCGGCGGCGCGATCACGGCCGGCGAAGGCGGCACCTCCGCCGTTCCCGGGCGTGCGGTCGCGAAGCTCAGCGGCTGCGCGCGCTCGGGTGGCCGCGCGGGAGGAAGGTCCGACCGTGACAGCCGCAGCTCGAGCGCCTTCTTGTAGTGCGGATGGAACTCGATGGGCAGCCACTTCTGCGATGCGTTGTGATAGATCCGCGCCCGCGCGGTGACGAGGCCGTTGCGCACGGCGATCGCAAGCTCTTCGATCGTGCGGAAGGCGGTTTCCTCGCCGGGCGCCAGCTCTATCCGGTACATGCAGCATCCTCGGAGTGGGCCTGAAGCCCGTTCAGGATGCCAAATTCATGCTCGCCGCCGCTGCATGATTCTGCATGAAGGAATGACCGACACAAGCCTAGCGACCACGGTCCAGCCCGACCGGCGTACCGCGGTTGTCGAGCATCGAAGGACGCGCCACGGCGGGGGTTACCGGGGAAGCCGGTCCGGCGCGTCCACCGAGCGGGGGCGGATGCGTGCGCGGGGGAGTGAACGAATCGGCACGCCGGACAGGCTGCCGGTGCGCATCGCCCTCGTAGTTTGCGAGAGTTGTGAGCGAGGGAACCATCGTCCGACCTCGTGCCGTCCGCCTCACCGGTCTGTCTCCCCTGCCGGGTGACGGGTAAGTTGCCGCGATGACTCCGCCCGCGTCGGTCGCCGCCCTGGAGGCGCGCGAGGTAGCCAAGCGGTACGGTCCGGTGGCCGCGCTCGAGGGGATCTCGCTCGAGGTGCACCGCGGCGAGTGCGTCGCGCTGATCGGCGAGAGCGGCTCCGGCAAAACCACGCTACTTCGTTGCTTCAACCGGCTGACCGATCCGGACGCCGGCCAGGTGCTCGTCGATGCCCGGGATGTCGCCCGGGTCGATCCGGTCGAGCTGCGCCGTCGCGTAGGGTACGTCCCGCAGGACGGCGGTCTTCTCCCGCACTGGCGCGTCCGTCGGAATGTGACCCTCGTGCCATGGCTCCGGGGCCTGCCCGATGCACCGGCTCTCGCAGACCGTGCGCTCACCCTGGTCGGCCTGGATCCCGAGGCGATGGCGGATCGGTGGCCTCGGGAGCTGTCCGGTGGCCAGCGCCAGCGCGTGGCGGTGGCCCGGGCGTTGGCCGCGCGTCCCGACCTCGTGCTGCTCGACGAGCCGTTCGGCGCGCTCGACGCGATCACCCGCGCCGATCTTCAGAGCACGTTCCTCGAGCTTCGCCGCAGACTCGAGATCACCACGCTGCTCGTCACCCACGATCTCGCCGAGGCATTTCTGCTGGCTGACCGGGTGGCCGTGATGCACCGGGGCCGGATCGAGCAAGTGGCGGCCCCGGACGTTCTCCTGGAAGCCCCGGCCAACCAATACGTGCGGACGCTGTTGGCGCGGGCGCGGATAGCCGGATGACGCGGCATCGGCCCGTGTTCGCGGCGTTCGCCGCCCTGCTCTTCGCCGTGTCCTCGCTCGTGGCTCAGGAGCGCCCGCGTAAAATCGTGGTGGCGTCGAAGCCGTTCGGCGAATCGTATCTGCTGGCCGAAATGTTCGCGCAGCTGCTCGAGGCGAGGGGAGTCGTCGCGGAGCGCCGGCTCGGTCTGGGCGCGACGGAGATCGCATTCGCCGCGCTGCGGAGCGGCGACATCGACGTGTACCCGGAGTACACCGGCACCGGACTGCTCGCCATCCTGCACGAGCGGCCCAGTGCCGATCCGCGCGCGGCCTTTGCCCAGGTCGCCCGAGAATTCCGCGAGCGGTTCGGTATGCGCTGGCTGCCGCCGCTCGGCTTCCAGAACACGTACGCCATCGCCGTCCGCCGCGAAACTTCCGCGCGCCTGCACCTTCGCACGTTGAGCGATCTGGCTCGTGCCGGCCCCGACCTCCGAGCGGGTCTAACGCCCGACTTCATCGGCCGCGCCGACGGCCTGCCGGGACTGCAAGGGGCCTACGACCTCAGATTCCGTGAAGTGCGTGCGCTCCTTCCGGCGGTCAAATACCAGGCGCTCGCGGCCGGCGAAGTGGACGTGATCGACGGCTACGCCACCGACGGGCTGATCGCCCGGTACGACCTGGTGGTGCTCGAGGACGACCGTGCCTTCTTTCCCCCGTACGAGGCAGCGGCGTTGCTGGCGCCCGGTGTCGCGGAGCGCGCACCCGCGGCGGTGGCGGCGCTGACCGAGCTGAGCGGCCTGCTGGACGAGCAACGCATGCGCGGCTACAACCGGCGAATCGAAGTCGACGGCGAGCCGGTCGCGCGGGTGGCGGCCGCCGCCCTCGATGAGCTGCGCCTGCTCGGTCGAGAGGATCGACGCACCGGCACGCGTGGCGGGCCTGTCCGCGGGAGCCTGGCAGCTTACCTCTGGGGCGAGCGGCGGATGCTCCTGCACCTGGTCGCGCGACACCTGCTGCTGGTCGCGGTGTCGCTCGTGGCCGCGGTGGGCGTCGCCGTCCCGCTAGGCCTTGCGCTCGAGCGGACGCGCCGCGCCGCGGAGGCCGTCATCCGGGGCGTCGGAGTGCTTCAGACCGTTCCGGGCATCGCGCTGCTCGCGTTCATGATCCCGGTGCTCGGCATCGGCCTGGTACCGGCGCTCGTGGCCCTGTTTCTCTACTCGCTCTATCCGATCCTGAGGAACACCTACGCGGGCGTGCGGAGCGCCGCGCCGGACGCGGTGGGTGCGGCGCGGGCACTGGGCATGACGCCGCAGCAGGTGCTTCGCCACGTCCGGCTGCCGCTGGCCGCGCCGCTTATCATGGCGGGCATCCGGACGGCGGCGGTCATCAACGTCGGCACGGCCACGCTGGCCGCGTTCATCGGGGCCGGAGGCCTGGGCGATCCGATCGCCGCGGGGCTGGCACTCTCCGACACGCGGATGATCCTGTCCGGAGCGCTCCCGGCGGCGGTCCTGGCTCTCGGCGTGGACGCGGTGCTCGGCGCGTGCGAGCGCGCGGTCCGGCCGGGCGGCGTCGCACCATGATCCCGCCCCGGCAGCGCTTGCATTCGCCCCGCATCCACGGATAGGATGTGCTCCGTTCGCTCGTCCCACACTTCACCGGGCCCCGCCGCATGCGACTGTCTCCCTTCCGCGCCGTCCGACCTGCCCCGGAGCTCGCAGCCCGGGTGGCGGCCGTGCCGTACGACGTCGTGAACCGGGACGAGGCGGCGGCGCTGGCCGAGGGCAACCCCTACAGCTTCCTTCACATCGGCCGCTCGGACATCGACCTCCCCTCGGAGATCGACCCGCACGATCCGCGGGTCTACGCCAAGGCGCGCGAGGCGCTCGACCGGTTTCAGGCCGAGGGAACGCTCATCCGTGAACAGGTGCCGTCGCTCTACCTCTACCGCCAGATCATGGATGGACGGTCGCAGACGGGGATCGTGGGGTGCGTGCACATCGACGAGTACGAGGGGGACATCATCCGGAAGCATGAGAAGACGCGGCCGGACAAGGAAGACGATCGGACTCGCCACGTGCTCACCCTCCGTGCCAACGCGGAGCCCGTATTCCTCACATACCGCGGCTGCCCCGACATCCAGTTGTTGAGCCGCCCCGTGCTGGCCACGGCGCCTCTGTACGATTTCACCGCGGCCGACGGCGTGCGCCATACGGTCTGGCGCGTCGACGAGCCCGCTCCGTTCCTCGAGGCGTTCCGTGGGGTCCCGCACGCCTACGTGGCCGACGGGCACCACCGCTCGGCGAGCGCCTGGCGGGCCGGGCGCGAGCTCAGGAACGCGCCCGCCCAGCACCGCGGCGACGGGGAGTACAACTGGTTCCTCGCAGCCCTTTTTCCGGCCGATGAGCTGCAGATCCTTCCCTACAATCGCGTGGTGCGCGATCTGGCGGGCCAGGGCCCGGCCCGGGTGCTGGCCCGACTGGCACACGTCGGTCACGTCACCACGACGAGCGACCCCGCGCCTTCGGGGCCGGGAGTGTTCTGCTTCTTCCTCGCCAACGAGTGGTACCGGCTCGAGCTCGACCAGCGCACCATCGACCGCGCCGATCCCATCGCCTCGCTGGACGTGTCGCTGCTGCAGGATCGCGTATTGGGTCCGGTCCTTGGCATCGGCGATCCACGCACCGACGAGCGCATCGATTTCGTCGGCGGCATTCGCGGAGCGGCGGAGCTGGAGCGCCGGGTCCGTTCAGGCGAGATGGCCATCGCGTTCTCGCTGTACCCGACGACGCTCGAGCAGCTGATGGCGGTCTCGGATGCGGGCAAGATCATGCCCCCCAAGAGCACGTGGTTCGAGCCCAAGCTGCGGAGCGGGCTCTTCGTACATACCTTGTAGGCTCACGGGAACCGGGCGGAGCGACGTGGCATGAAGGTGTTGATCGCGGACAAGTTCGAGAAGGTGGGCATCGACGGGCTGAAGGAGCTCGGGTGCACGGTCGTCTCGCAGCCGGACGTGAAGGCCGAGGAGCTGCCGGCGGCCATCCGGGACACCGATCCGCACATTCTCATCGTGCGGAGCAAGAAGGTGACGGCCGAAGCGCTCAAGGCCGGCACCGCGCTCACGCTGGTGATCCGGGCCGGTGCCGGGATCGACACGATCGACGTCTCCACCGCCTCGAGTCTCGGGGTGTTCGTGTCGAACTGCCCCGGCAAGAACTCGATCGCGGTCGCGGAGCTGGTGCTCGGGCTCCTGCTCGCGTGCGACCGTCGGCTTCCCGATCAGGCCGCCGAACTGCGCCAGGGCACGTGGAACAAGGGGGAGTACTCCAAGGCGCGAGGGCTGCACGGCCGCACGCTCGGGATCGTCGGCCTGGGGCAGATCGGCCGGGAGATCGCCTCGCGGGCGCAGGCGTTCGGCATGCGGGTGGTCGCCTGGTCGCGAAGTCTCACGCACGAGGAGGCCGATCGTCTCGGGATCACCTACGCCCAGACGCCGCTCGAGGTGGCGCGCCTGGCGGACGCGATCTCGATCAACGTCGCCGCGAATGCCGAGACCAAGCACCTGGTGAACGCCGAATTCCTGGACGCGATGCGTTCGGGAGCCTATCTGCTCAACACGTCACGCGGATCGGTGGTGGACGAGGCGGCGCTCGAGAAGGCGGTGCGGGAGAAGAAGCTGCGCGCGGGGCTCGACGTGTTCGAGAACGAGCCCGCGGGCGGCACGGGAACGTTCGCCAACGCGATCGTGAAGGCGCCCGGCGTCTACGGCACCCACCATGTCGGCGCGTCCACCGATCAGGCCCAGGTGGCGATCGCCCACGAGGTCATCCGCATCGTGGAGACCTTCCGCACCACCGGCGAAGTGCCCAACGTCGTCAACCGGCTCGCGCGCAGCTCGGCGACGCACGTGCTGTCCATCCGCCACCGGAACCGGCCCGGCGTGCTGGCGCACGTGTTCGGCGTGCTGGCCGGCGGCGCGATCAACGTCGAGGAGGTGGAGAACATCATCTACCACGGCGCGCAGGCCACGCTGGCGCGGATCCACCTGGACGGGGTGCCGGACGACGGCGCGCTGGACAGGATCCGATCGGGCAACGCGGACATCATCAGCGTGGAGCTGAGCGCGATCGACGGCAAGGGCAGGTAGCAGGCAGGCGACGAGCCGCCGCGCGCCCACGCGCGGCGCGGTACTCACCAAGGAACCGAGCCATGACCGACCGCATCTACAATTTCAGCGCCGGCCCCGCCGTGCTGCCCGAGCCCGTCCTCCGCAAGGCGCAGGAGGCGATCTGGAACGTGGCCGGCAGCGGCATCGGCATCATGGAGCACAGCCATCGCGGCAAGACCTTCGACCGCATCCTGAACGAGGCCGAGGCCAACTGCCGGGCGCTGGCCGGCATTCCCGACGAGTACAGCGTGCTCTTTCTGCAGGGCGGCGCGTCGCTGCAGTTCTCGATGGTGCCGATGAATCTGCTGCCCCCCGACCGGACGGCGGACTATCTCAACACCGGCGTGTGGGCTCAGAAGGCGATCAAAGAGGCGAAGATCCTCGGCGGCAAGGTGCACGTGGCCGCCAGCAGCGAAGCCACCAACTTCGACCGGATCCCGAAGCCGGACGAGATCAAGTATTCGCCCAACCCGGTGTACGTGCACCTGACCACCAACAACACGATCTACGGCTCGCAATGGCGGAGCGAGCCGGCCGTGCCGGCGGGAGCCGCGCTCGTGGCGGACACCTCGAGCGACATGTACAGCCGCCCCATCGACATCAGGAAGTACGGGGTCGTCTACGCCGGCGCCCAGAAGAACCTGGGACCCTCGGGCGTGGTCCTGGTCATCATCCGGAACGATCTGGTGGAGGCGGGCCCGAAGACCCTGCCGACGATGCTGCAGTATCGCACGTTCGCCGCGGACAAGTCGCTCTACAATACGCCGCCCACGCTGGGCATCTACCTGATGGGCGAGGTGTTCAAGTGGATCCAGGCGCAGGGAGGGCTGGCCGCCATGGCCGAGCAGAACGCCGCCAAGGCCAAGCTTCTCTATGACTTCATCGACGCCAGCGACTTTTTCAGGGGCACCGTGCAGCCGGACAGCCGTTCTCTCATGAACGTCACCTTCCGTGGACCGACCGAGGAGCTGGAAAACCGGTTCATCGCGGAAGCCACCAAGCGCGGGCTCGATGGCCTCAAGGGCCACCGCTCGGCCGGCGGGATGCGCGCCAGCATCTACAACGCCTGTCCGCGAGCGGCGGTCGAGGCGCTGGTGGCGTTCATGAAGGAGTTCGAGCGGGCGAATCGGGGTGCCGCCGCCGCGCGGTAGCAGCGCCCGGCAGGCGGGGGTTGTACTCCTCAGCCGCCCGCGAGCGCGCGCACCAGCTCTTCGTTGGTGCGATTGCGCCGCATGTCGGTCAGCAGGTCGGTCATCGCATTGATCGAGGACATCCCGGCAATACGTTGCCGCAGCAGCCGGCTCACCGCCAGCGCCTCCTGCGAGAGCAGGAGCTCCTCTCTTCGGGTGGCGCTCGCCACCAGGTCGATCGCGGGATAGATCCGCCGCTCGGCAAGCTCGCGACTCAGCACCAGCTCGCTGTTACCCGTCCCTTTGAACTCTTCGAAGATGACCTGGTCCATGCGGCTCCCGGTGTCCACGAGGGCCGTGGCGATCACGGTGAGCGAGCCGCCGCCCTGAGCCGCGTCGATCTTGCGGGCGCTGCCCAGGAACCGCTTCGGGCGCTCGAGCGACTGCGCGTCGAGCCCGCCGGACAGCGTGCGCCCGGTGCCCTTCTCGACCGTGTTGTACGCGCGCGCAAGCCGCGTGAGCGAGTCGACGATCACCACGACGTCCTCGCCGAGCTCCACGCGCCGCCGGGCCCGTTCCATGGTCAGCTCCGCCACCGTCACGTGCTGCTGAGCCGGATTGTCGAAGCTCGAGGCGATGGTCTCTCCGACGCCCATCGCCTCCATCTCGAACACCTCCTCGGGCCGTTCATCCACCAGCAGAATGAAGAGCGTGGCCTGGGGGTAGTTGGCGCTGATGCCCTGGGCGATCGATTGCAGCACCATCGTCTTGCCGGCCTTGGCCGGGGCGACGATGAGCGCCCGCTGCCCTTTGCCGAACGGGCAGAGGATGTCGATGACCCGATTGGTGAAGTCCGGCTGGCCCGGCCGGACCGAACTGGATTCCAGGCAGAGCTGCTCGTTGGGATGGATCGCGCCGAGCCGGCTGAACTCGGGGCGCCCACGCATCTCGGCGGGCGGGCGGCCGTTGATGGCGCTGACCTTCTCGAGCGTAGCGCTCCGGCCCTTGCCGCCCGGACGACTCTCGCCCTCGATCTCGTCACCGGCGCGTAGCTCGTGCTGGCGGATGATCCGCTCGCCGACGTGGATGTCCCCGTTCGAGGCGAGATACCCCGCATCGCGGCGCCGGAGAAATCCGCTCCCCCGGCCCGCGAGCTCGAGCACGCCGAGCATCACGCGGCGGCGGCCACGGAGCGCTTGATCCGGTAGAGGATCGCGGTGAGTCCCTGCGTACGGTTCATGCCCAGGGTCTCGCTCAGGCCGAGCTGGTCGAGGAGATCGTCGGGGATCCTCGCCACCTCCACCGGGGCGGCACCATCCAGGCTCTTGGCCAGCAACGAGATGAAGCCGCGCACCGTCGGGGATTCGGGGGGCACGTCGGCGTGGATGCGCACCTTGCCCTCATCCACCTCGACCCAGAGGTACACCGGGGTCTGGCACTCGTGCACCCGGTGCTCGCCGCGGGCCTTCTCCTCCTGGTAGCGCTGGGGGAGGGGCGGCAGCTTGCGCGAGTAGTCGAGCAGCGTCTCGAGGCGGGTGGTGCGATCGGCGGCCTTGAACCGCGGAATCAGGGTGTCGAGCGAAGGCATGGTTCGGGAATAGTCGCACCGTCCGTGGCTGGAAGGTACCCCTCGCCTTGCGTCACCATCTCACTAGCCCCCGCAACACCATGCCCGAGCCTCGTCGGCACGTCCGGGGTTCGGACCACCTCGTGGTCTGTCGGCTGTCTGAGCGGCGCGGTATCGTTGTCCGCATGAACACGAAAATTTCCGGCGCCCTGACCGCCCTGCTGCTGGTGGGAAGCGGGCCGTTGGCCGCGCAGGCTCCACGGCTCGGCACGGTGTCGTTTCCGAACTCCGGATCGAGGGCCGCGCAGCGGCCGTTCCTCCGTGGAGTGCTGCTCCTCCACAGCTTCGAGTACGACGATGCGGCCGCGGCCTTCCGCGAGGCGCAGCGGGCCGATCCCGGTTTCGCGCTGGCCTACTGGGGCGAGGCGATGACGCTCACCCATCCGGTCTGGAACGAGCAGGCGCTCGACTCGGCGCGCGCGGTGCTCGGCCGGCTCGCCGGAACGACGGAAGGACGTCGGGCCAAGGCGCCGACGCCCCGGGAGCGGGGCTATCTCGAGGCGGTCGAGATCCTGTACGGTGAAGGCGCCAAGCCGCGCCGCGACACGCTTTACTCCGCGGCCATGGCGCGCCTCTCGGCGGCCTACCCGAACGATCTCGAGGCCAAGTCGTTCTACGCCCTCTCGCTGATGGGGCTGAGCCAGGCGACCCGCAACGTGCCCGCCTACATGCGCGCAGGCGCCCTCGCGGAAGAGGTGTTCCTCCGGAATGCCGACCACCCGGGCGCCGCCCACTACCTCATCCACGCCTTCGACGATCCCGTGCACGCGCCACTCGGCTTGCGGGCCGCGCGGGCGTACGCGAAGATCGCGCCCGGCGCCGATCACGCGCAGCACATGACCAGTCACATCTTCGTCGCGATGGGCATGTGGGACGAGACGGTGGCCGCAAACGAGGCGGCCGCCGGCCCGGACCGGTCCACGTGGCCGCCCGGCCACTACACGGCGTGGCTCGACTACGGATACGTGCAGCAAGGACGCATGGCGGAGGCGCGGCGGCTGCTCGACACGGCCCGACCGAACGTCGGCAGCCCGCCGCGGCCGGCTCGGCTCGCCTACCTGCTCACGATGCGCGCGCACTATCTCGTGTCGACAGAGCGGTGGACTGATTCGGTCGCGGCCTGGCCGCTGGAAGGGTCGGGCCTTCCGGTTCCCCAGGCCATGGACGCGTTCGCCCTCGGCTACGCGGCGTTGCGCCGCGGCGAGCGCCCGGTGGCAGAGCATCTGCTGGGTCGGCTTGATTCCCTCGCCAAGGTCCCGCACACCGAGGACCGGTACGGCGGCAGTCCTCAGGTCGCCGTGATCCTCGCGATGGAGCTTCGCGCGCTGCTCCGGGCGACCGACGGCGCGACCGACGAGGCGATCGCGCTGCTGCGGGAGGCCTCGACACTCGAGGAAGCCATGCCACTCGAGTACGGACCGCCGGACGTCGTGAAACCCACCCAGGAGCTGCTCGGAGAGCTGCTCCTGGCCAAGGGCAAGCCGGCCCCGGCACAGCAGGCGTTCGTGCGGGCGCTGGCGCTCACGCCCCGGCGCGCGCTCTCGCTCCTGGGGCTCGCGCGCGCGGCTGCCGCGGCCGGCGATACGGCTGCCGCCGCCGCTGCGTACGCCGATCTCCGGCAGGTGTGGCACCGCGGGGATGCCG
>DATLBL010000014.1:0-17316 GCA_035526925.1 Gemmatimonadales bacterium | reverse complement strand
AGGGCTCGAGGGTACCGGCCAGGATTGTCAGCGCCTCAACGCCGTTGGCCGCCTCCTCCAGCTGATGCTCCCGCTGGGGGAAGGCAAGGCGGGTGACTTTCCGGATGAGCTCCGAGTCCTCGACGATCAGCAATCGCATGGAAATTCTCGGCGAGAGGCGCAGCCGTCAGGCCAGCCCCGGAAGCGCTTGTCTGACCGGCCGCCGACGACGCCCCTACCCCTAACAGAGTGCCCGATTACTGCCTGGTGCTATCCGGCAAGGTGTCTCGAATGTGGGGCAGCGTGTCATTCGGATCGGTACTGTCGCTGGTGCTCAGTGTAGTATCCCGCACACGCGTCCCAGGCTCGTCCGAGGCTTTATTGGATGCGCATCCGATCAGCGCGCCGCTGAGGATTCCCGCAAGCATCCATCTCTGCATGCAGCCTCCATTGCCACTGACTATGGTAAATGGGTGACGGTCACCTACTCATCTTCCTCTCGCGAGAGCGCTTCACGATTGATGGACTCCGCCAGGCCGGTCAGCAGCTTGTCGGTCGCACCCTCTTCGTCGAGCGTCTGCTGGAGCACAGCGGCCTGGTCCTCTCTTCCCAGCAAACGCGCCCACGTCCGCACGGTGCCATAGCCCGCCATCTCGTAGTGCTCCACGTGCTGCGCGGCGGAGATCAGCCCGGCATCCAGCACGTCCTGATCGGGCTTCTCCTTGATCAGCTCCGAGCCTTCCTCGAGGAGGCCTTCCATCCCCACGCACTTCTTTCCGCGTGGACTGGCCTTCAGCTGTTTGAGTATGCGCTCGAGACGCGTGACCTGCTGGCGGGTTTGCCGCTCGTGCACCGCGAACGCCCGCTTCAATTCCTTGTGTCCAGCCGCCTTGATCATCTTTGGCAGCGCCTTCAAGATCTGCTTCTCGGCACTCCACAGATCCTTGAGCTCGTCGATATACAGCGCTTCAAGCGTGTCGAGGTCCATACGATCCCCTTTACCCGGGCCGGGGCTGACGTGTGGGTGCTGCGCTTCAGCAAAAGCAGGCGAACCACGCTACGATCGCCGAAGCACCCCGGATTTGCGGTGACCCGGCTTACAACGCCGGCCGCCGTACCGAGACGCCTTCTCCCGCCTCGCTTTCTGCGCCACACGATGCAGATTCATTCTACAGCCCACGTCTGGTCGAGTCCTCCCGCGGAGGGTAACGCCGATGCCACGCAAACCGACGTCCCACCGGAAGCGCCGTGCGTCGTCCGCCCCACGCTCCGCCGAGGAGCTGGTCCGCCGGAACGTCGAGCGGGTGATGGCGCTCGAGACGGCGGAGCAGCGCAAGGCCACCAGGGCCGAGCGCGTGGCCGACGCCATCACCGCCTTCTCCGGCTCCGTCCGGTTCGTCTGGATCAGCGTCCTGCTGGTGGGTGGCTGGGTCGCCGCCAATCTGCTGCTGCCGAAGCGCGACCGGCTCGATCCGTTCCCCTTTCCACTGCTGACGCTCGTGTTGTCCGTGGAAGCGATCCTGCTCTCGATCTTCATCCTCATGAGCCAGAACCGCGCCGCCAAGATCAGCGAGAAGCGCGGTCACCTCGACCTGCAGCTCAACATCCTCGCCGAGCAGGAGAACACCAAGATGCTCCTGATGCTCGAGAAGATCGCCGATGCGGTCGGCGCCGAGTGGGACGACGGCCCCGAGGTGCGTGTGCTGGAGGAGGCGACCCGGCCGGAATCGCTGAGCGCGCAGATCGACAAGGCCGTCAGCGCCGGCGACAAGTCGAGTTCCTCGACGTAGCCGCGGCCGGCCGGTCTCGACTCTCAAGTTTCCTGGAGGAGCGTCGAGGCGACCGAAAACGCGGCCCGAAGGCTCAGCGCTCGATCCGCTCGACGCTCAGGGAGCCGAAGAAGTTGATGAACCGCCCGCCGCACTTTCGCAGCACGTCGGTGGCCAAATCCTTTCGTTCCTCGGTCGGCGCGAGCACCGCGACCACGCTCCGATTCTCCCTGAGCGCCTGCTCGTAGCGGTCCTTCATCTCGGTTTCCGCGTTCTTCAGTCCGATGCTGCCGGTGAGCCGGATGAACCAGTCCTGCGGACCTCGGCGGCCGGTCCCCGCCGCCACACGGTCCGCGTCCTCGGACCCCCGACTCACATCGACTTCCGACTCAAGGAAGCCGCCACCCAGCAGCGCGTCGAGCGCGCAGCCGGTCTGCTCCGCCGTGTCGAAGATGGCGATGACATGGTTGGTGGGATACTGCATTTCACTCGCTTGAGGTTCGTTCACGGGGCCTCCCGGTAGGATCGCGGTTTCCCTCGTCGACGTGCATCTGATCGGGCCACATACCGCGCTGGTTCAATAAAATCCGACATCGTGTTCGCGGCAGCCTGCGCGGCCGGCACGTCCTGCGATTCTGCTAGTATGAACGCGGAGCCTTTCCGGGAAAGTGACCACGGTTACGGCGCGAGCCGGAGCTGGGGTCACCATTGTACCTTGGCGTCCACGGCTCCACCTTCTCGTCGATGCCAAGCTCGCATCGGCGGTAGCCTCCGGGCGTGCGACGGCAGGAGAGCGCAGTGAGCAATAGGGGGCGACAGGCGGTCTCGATCGAGGGGGGCAGCTTCCTCATGGGCTCGGATGAGTTCTATCCGGAGGAGCGCCCGGTCCACCAGGTTGCCGTGGACGCCGTCCGGATGGACACCTATCCAGTGACCGTGACCGACTTTCGGGATTTCGTCGAGGACACGGGCTGGGTCAGCATGGCCGAGCGCCCGCCGGACCCCGGCGCCTATCCTGGCGTCGACCCCGCGCTCCTCGTGGCCGGCTCGCTCGTCTTCCGGCGGCCGCCGCACAGAGTCTCCCTGCGCGACCCTCGCGTCTGGTGGATGTACGTCCCCGGGGCATGCTGGCACCGGCCCGAGGGTCCGGGCAGCTCGATCGAGGGCCGCGAGGACCACCCCGTCACCCACGTCGTCTATCAGGATGCCGAGGCGTACGCGCGCTGGGCCGGCGCCGACCTGCCCACCGAAGCCGAATGGGAGTTCGCCGCGCGGGGCGGTCTCGAAGGGGCGCGCTTCGTCTGGGGCGACGAGGCCGCCCCGGGAGGCCGACGGCTCGCGAACACCTGGCACGGCGAGTTCCCCTGGCAGAACATCGCCGCCGACGGCTTTCAGGGTACCTCGCCGGTCGGCGCCTTTCCGCCCAACGGCTACGGCCTGTACGACATGGCCGGCAACGTCTGGGAGTGGACCGCGGACTTCTTCACCTCCCATCGCGTCGATCCCGGCGCGAAGCCGTGCTGCATCCCGCGGAATCCGCGCATGGACGACCCCGGCGCCGCCGCGATTCCGAGCCGGGTGCTGAAAGGCGGCTCGCACCTCTGTGCGCCCAACTACTGCCTGCGCTACCGACCCGCAGCACGCTCCGCCCAGGCCGTGGACTCTTCGGCGTGTCACATCGGTTTCCGCTGCGTCGTGCGGTCGGGAGAGGGAACGACGGCGGCGGGGAAAGAGCGATCATGACCCCGCAGCGCCCCAACATCCTGGTCCTCTGCATGGACCAGTGGCAGGCCCATATGCGGCTCCCGCCGGAGGTCCGCCTCCCCGCCCTGCAGCGACTGGAGGCCGAAGGTGTCTCTTTCGATCGCCACTACTGCACGGTGCCGATCTGCACGCCGTCGCGCGCAACGATGTGGACCGGCGTGCACGCCAAGGACACCGGGCTCTGGGACAACACCAATTTCGCGTGGATCAACGAGCTCTCGACCGAGGTGCCCACGATCGGGCGGATGCTTCGCGAGCAGGGGTACTACACTGCCTTCAAGGGCAAGTGGCACCTCTCCGACGTGCCGCGGAGCGAGGATGCGCTCGAGCGCTACGGCTTCGCCGACTACCAGCAGTGGGGTGAGATGTTCGGAGCGCCACTGCAGGGCCAGCAGCTCGACGGCACCGCGGTCTTCGAGACGGTGGACTGGCTGGAGCACCGGGCGTCGCGGCTGGATCAGCCGTGGCTGCTGGTGTGCAGCCTCGTGAATCCGCACGACATCATGTTCTACCAGTCCGACCCGATCGAGCGGCCGCACCCGAGGGGCTCCATCGCCGGGCTGCAGTCCGCGGAGCAGCGGCTGAGCTGGTTCGAGCCCGAGTGGGATGTCGGCATGCCCGACAATTTCGCCGACGACTACCGGCTGCAGCCCCTCGGGGTGCGGCACTACAAGGAGCTGTTCGATCTGAGCTATGGCCGTGTGCCCGACGACCGCGCCGACCTCTGGCGCAAGCGCCGCAACTATCTCGTCAACTGCATGCGCCTGGTGGACCACGAGTTCGGACGCGTGCTCGAGGCGCTCGACCGGCTCGACCTGTGGAACGACACGATCGTGGTGTTCACCGGCGACCACGGCGAGATGAACGGCGCACACCGCATGACGCAGAAGGGCGCTATCCATTTCGACGAGGCCGCCATCGGGAACTTGACCGTGTGTGCGCCGGACGGGCCGCGAGGGCGACGCACGGCCGCGGTAGGCTCGCATCTCGACCTCGCGCCGACGCTGCTCGAGTTCGCGGGACTCACCGACGCCGAGATCCGCGAGCGCTATCCGCAGCTCAAGGGGCGCAGCCTGCGCTCGGCGATTCTGGACCCGGACCTGCCGGGACCCCGCGGCAGCGCCGACGCACCCGGCGACGGCGCGCTCCTCTGCTGGGACGGCCTTCACTCCCTCGACAAGGACTGGGCGCTCACCGGCGCGTTGCAGTCGCTGACGGATATGGGGGTCGAGAAGGCCGACCCGAACGTGGACCCGCTCGAGCGCATGCGGGCGCGCCTGCAGCAGGCGGGGTGGGAGTACGGCGCTCCGGATTTCCGGAAACGCACCTTCTTCCGCGCGGTGGTGGACGGGCGCTGGAAGCTGGTGCGCTGGTTCAGCCCCGAGGAGTATGGCAATCCCGCCACCTACGAGGAGCTCTACGCCGCCTCCGACGTGACGCTGCACGATCTCGCCGCCGACCCGGGCGAGCTGGAGAACCTCGGCCACCCCGACCATCCGCGGCACGACCGGGCGCTCGTCGAGCGCCTGCTGACCAAACTGCACGCGATCGTCGAGCGGGAGCTCGGCGAGGACCGGGCCCCGTTTTCGCTCGACATCTTCGGCACGCGTGAAGTGCGGTACCCGGAACGGGAGCGCCGTGCGGTCGAAACTCCCGCCGGCTGACGCGCAGCGGCCATGTCCGAGGTCGTGAGCAGCCTGACCGGCGCCTTCACCCTGGCGTTCGTCATCACCAGCATGTTCGGACTGGGCCTCGGTCTCACGGCCCGCGACATCGTCGAGCCGCTGAAGGACGTGCGTTTCCTGCTCGCGTCGCTCGTGGCCAACTTCCTGATCGTGCCGGCCGCGGCCTGGACGATCACCCGGATCTTTCCCCTCGATCCGGACCTCCAAGTGGCGCTCATCGTGTTCGGCGCAGTGGCGGGGGCCCCGCTGGTCATCAAGGAGGCCGAACTCGCGCGGGGCAACCTGCACGAGGCCGTGAGCCTAGTGACGCTCCAGCTGGTGGCGACGGTGATCTTCCTGCCGCTCGCGCTCCCGCTGCTGATCCCGGGCATCACGGTGGACGCCGTGGCCATCGCCCTGCCGCTCCTGCTGCAGGTGCTCCTGCCGCTCGGTCTCGGGCTCCTCATGAATGCGCGCTACGACGAGGAGGCCGAGATGGCGCGGCCGATCATGAGCGACATCGCCAACCTGAGTCTCGCGCTCATGCTCATCCTGAACCTCCGGAACGTCGGTGAGGTCCTTGGCCTGCTCGGCACCGGCGCCATCGGCGCTGCAATCCTCCTGGTAATCGTCGGCTTCGCGGCCGGCTGGCTCCTCGGCGGTCCGACGCCCGCGTCCCGCCGCACCCTGGCGCTCGGCACGGCGCAGCGGAACTTCGCGGCGGCCTTCGTGGTCGGCAGCGGCAGCTTCGGCGACCGCCCGACGGTGATGATCATGCTGCTGGCCGCCTCGCTCATCAGCATGGTCCTGCTGCTTCCGGCCGCGGGCGAGCTCGGCAAGCGGGCCAAGGCCGCCGGCCTGCGTGCCCGGGCCGTGGCGGGGTCCGGGACTCCCGCAGTCGGCCCGAGCGCCCGCCTGTAGGCGGCATTCGCGTCACGTGCCCGACCGACCATCCGATCCAGACGAGCCCGTCCAGCCACGGGGGGCCGACGAAGACCCTGAGGCCGCACCCGATCAGCCGGGCCTCGCCGAGCTGCGCGAAGCCGTGGCGACCCGTCTCCGGCAGGGGCTCCCGACGCGCGCCGCCGTCGCCCAGGACGGTGTCGCCGGCATCAGCGTCGCGGTCGCCAACGTGCCCGACGGCATGGCCAACGGTGTCCTCGTCGGGGTGAGCCCGATCCATGGGCTCTACGCGACGATGCTCGGCCCGCTGGTGGGTGGCGTCGCCTCGAGCTCCCAGCTGATGGTCATCACCACCACCGCGGCCGCCTCCCTCACGGCCGGTCAGTCGCTCGCCTCGCTGCCGGCCGAGACGCGCCCGGACGCGCTCTTCGCGCTCGCGGTGCTGGTCGGCGCTTTCCTGACGCTGTTCGGGCTGCTGGGGTTGGGGCGGCTCACCAATTTCGTTTCCTACTCGGTGCTGACGGGCTTCCTGGCGGGGATCTCGATCCTGCTCGTCCTGAGCCAGCTCCCCACCGTGACGGGATACGCGCCGGATGGCGGCAACAAGGTGTCGCAGACGCTGGACATCGCCGCGCATGCCGGCGAGGTGGACCCGGCTACCGCGGCCATCGCAGTCCTGACCCTCGTGCTCGCCGTGCTGCTGCCGCGAACGCGCCTGGGCTCGTTGGGCCGGCTGGTGGCCGTCGCGGTGCCGTCGGCGCTGGTGGCCCTCGCCGGACTCGGCGACGTGCGGATCGTCCGCGACGTGGGCGAGATCACCCGGCGCGTGCCGGCGCCCGCCCTGCCCTCACTCGCCGCGCTCGGCTCGGTGATCACCGGCGCGCTCGCGGTCGCGCTCGTGGTGCTGGTGCAGGGCGTGGGCGTGAGCCGCAACGCCCCGAATCCCGATGACACCCCGGCGAGCCTGAAGCGCGACATCGTGGGGCAGGGCCTGGCCAACGTGGCCTCGGGGCTCTTCCGCGGGTTGCCGGTCGGCGGCTCGCTGAGCGCGACGGCCCTTGGGGTGCTCGCCGGTGCCCGAACACGTTGGACCTCGATCTTCGCCGGCCTCGGCATGGCGGTGATCGTGCTGGGCGTGCCCGGCCTCGTCTCGCTCGTCGCGATGCCGTCGCTCGGTGCGCTGCTCATCCTCGCCGGCATCGGCGGACTCAAGCCCCGCGAGCTGCGGGCGGTGCTGCGCACCGGCTGGCCCTCGCTGCTCGCGGCCGGCACCACCTTCGTGGCGACGCTCTTCCTGCCGATCCAGGCCGCCGTGGGACTCGGCGTGGTGCTCTCCGCACTGCTCTACGTCAGCGAGTCCTCGACCGATGTGAGCGTCGTCGAGCTGGTCGAGCGGGCGGACGGCCGCCTGGAGGAACGCGACCCCCCGCGCGGTCTGCCCTCGCGCCGCGCGACGACCCTGGACGTCTACGGCCATCTCTTCTATGCCGGCGCACGAACGCTCGAGCGCCTGCTGCCGACGCCGCACGACGCCGAGCGACCGGTCGTGGTCCTGCGGCTCCGCGGCCGGCGGGCTCTCGGGGCCACGCTCATCGACGTGCTGGCCCGATATGCCGAGGGGATCCGGGCGGCCGGCGGTCGACTGTACCTGAGCGGGGTCGGGCGGGAGGCGCATCAGCAGATCGTGCGCACCGGGAAGCTTCGTCTCACCGGTCCCGTCCGCGCCTACGAGGCGACGCCGGTTCTCGGCGCCTCCACCCGCGAGGCGCGCGCCGACGCCGAGCAATGGCTGGTGACCGTCGACGGCGAGTCGGCCTGAGGCACGAAACCCGGAGGGAGACGCATGCCACAGTCCGTAGCGACCTGGCTGCAGAGCGACGACGCCCTGGCAGCGGCCATCCGCACGCTCGCGGTCTACGCGTTCGCGGTAGTCGCCGTGCGCCTCGGGAGCAAACGCTTCCTGAGCCAGGCGAGCGCCTTCGACGTCATCGTCGCCATCATGCTCGGGTCGATCATGAGCCGCGCCATCAGCACCCCGCCGCTCTGGCCGATGCTGCTGAGCGGCGCCGTACTGATCGCCGCCCACTCGCTCCTGGCCGCGCTCGCGTACCGGCTCGACTGGCTCGGCCCGGTCGTGAAGGGACGCCCGAGGTTGCTGCTGCGCGACGGCCGCGTGGACCACGACGCGATGCGACAGGCGAAGGTCTCGCGGCAGGATCTCGAGCAGGCCGTTCGCCTCCAGGTGGGCGAGACCGATCTGTCGCGTGTCCGGCAGGCCCGGCTCGAGCGGGATGGCTCGATCAGCGTCGTCACCGCCGGGCGCGAGCCGGTGGTGCTCGACGTTGGTGTCGAGGCCGGGGTTCAGACCGTGCGCATCAGGCTCGAATGACGATGGACTCGCCATGGCGGATGCTGCGGCAGGACGGCATCGCCGGATTGATCAACGCCGTGGTCAGCGTTCCCGACGGTCTCGCCTCGGCGGCGCTGGCCGGGGTGAACCCCATCCACGGGCTCTACACCAGCATCGCCGCGCCCCTGGTGGGGGGCGCGATGCAGAGCGCGCAGCTCATGCAGATCGCCACCACCAGCGCCTCGGCCCTCACGGCGGGCCAGGCAATCGCGGCCTACCCGGAGGGGCAGCGCGGGGCAGCGATGTTCCTTCTCGTCGCGCTCAGCGGCGCGCTGCTCGCCCTCGCCGGTCTCCTGCGACTGGGACGGTTCGTGCGCTTCGTCTCGCATGCGGTGATGACGGGCTTCCTGATCGGGGTCGCCGCGGTGCTGGTGCTCGACCAGCTCGGGCCGCTCGTCGGGCTCTCGCCCGCAGGCCCGAACGAGGTCGCGCAGTTCATCGACCTGCTCGGGAACCTGCGCGCGCTCGACGTCCCGACCCTTGCGACGGGTCTGTCGGCGCTCGCGCTGGCCGCCGGTCTCGCGCGGACGCGGCTCGCCACGGTTGCCTCGCTGCTCGCGCTGGTAGTGCCGTCGGTCCTCGTGGCGCTCGTGGGCTGGGAGGGTGTACGGCGGGTGGCGGACGTGAGTCCCATTCCGCGGGGCGTGCCGGCTCTCGCCCTTCCCGACGTTTCGCTGCTGAGCCCCGACCTGACCCTGGCCGCTGTGTCGCTCGCGCTCGTGATCGCGGTCCAGGGCGCCGGGGTGAGTCAGAGTGTCGAAAATGCCGATGGCAGTCCCGTGAGCCCCTCGCGCGATCTCGTGGCCCAAGGCGCGGCCAACGTGGCGTGCGGACTGTTCTCGGGGATCCCGGCCGGCGGCTCGGTCGGCCAGACGGCGCTCAACGTGAGCGTGGGTGCGCGCAGCCGGTGGTCGGCGATCTTCGGCGCACTCTGGATGCTCGCGTTCCTGGTCCTCGTGCCCGGGCTCGTGGGAAGGGTGCCCATGGCCGTGCTCGCCGCGATCATGATTCTGGCGGGTCTGAGCGCCATCGACATGGGGGAGGCCCGGTCCATCTGGCGGACGGGTGGCACCGCGCGCTGGACCATCCTCGCCACGTTCGTCGCCACGCTGCTCCTCCCGATCCCTGTCGCGGTGGGGTTCGGCGTGGGACTCAGCATCCTCCTCTACGTGGCGTCGGCGGCGAGCGACGTCTCGGTGCGCGGGCTGGTGCGCCGGGAGAACGGGAGTTTCGCCGAGACGACACCGCCGGCGCATCTCCCCGGCAACGCGGTCACGGTGCTCGACATCTACGGAAGCCTGTTCTTTGCCGGCGCCCGTACCCTCAGCGAGTCCCTCCCCGACCCGGCGGGCGCATCGCGTCCCGTGGTGGTGTTGCGCCTTCGCGGCCGGACGCGGGTGGGTTCCACGCTCATCGAGGTGCTGGACGACTATGCCGACGACCTGCGCGAGGCAGGCGGGCGCCTCTACCTGAGCGGGGTGCACGCGGATGTCGCCCGGCAGCTCCGGGACGCGGGAAAGCTCGAGCTCGGCCGCGACATCTGGATCAGCCCTGCCGGCGAGATCGTCGGCGCCTCGACCGATGAGGCGATCGCCCAGGGCAACGCCTGGCTCGGCGGGAGGGGCTGAGCGCTCGAGCCGGCGGCGTGTATTCGCTGCCGGCGTGAGCAGGCAGGTTCACGGCATCACGTCTTCACCCATGACGGCCACAACCGGCGCACTGCGCGCAGGAGGACAGATGAACACGTTCACGGTCGGCTACTTCGTCGGCAGCCTTGCGCGAGCTTCCATCAACCGCAGGCTCGCCCTCGCCCTCACGCGGCTGGCCCCGCCGGAGCTCCGGATGCAGGAGATCCCGATCGGCGAGCTGCCGCTGTACAGCTACGACTACGATGCCGACTACCCCGCGCCGGCGCGCGCGCTCAAGGAGGCCATCGCCGCCGTCGATGCCGTCCTGTTCGTCACCCCCGAGTACAACCGCTCCATCCCCGGCGCGCTGAAGAACGCCATCGACTGGGCCAGCCGGCCCTACGGTCAGAACTCGTTCACCCGCAAGCCGTCGGCCGTGATCGGCACGTCGCCCGGGAAGATCGGCACCGCGGTCGGACAGCAGCACCTCCGGAGCATCATGGCCTTCTGCAACTCGCCGCAGATGAACGCCATCGAGGCGTATATCCAGTTCGAGAAGGGACTCATCACCGACGACGGCGAGGTCACCGTGGCCTCGACGGCCGAGTTCCTGCGCGGCTACATGGCGGAGTTCCAGGGCTTCATCACACGCGTGTACACCGTGCTCCCGCGCGGCGGCGCGTGACGGGGCGGGCTCGCCCTCGGCCTACCGCGGCACCGCCAGCGCCAGCACCCGCGAGCTCACCCGGAGCCCCGCGCGCCGGGCGGCCTCCTGATCGATGGCGAAGCGCACCGTCTGCTGGACCAGCATGAACCCGACGATCCCGCCGCGCCGCAGAAACTTCTCGCCCTCCCCGACGGTCAGCACCGGCCGGGTGCTCCAGCTCGTCACCAGGAACCGGGCCCCGGGGGTGGCGGCCGCGCTGAAGTAGGCGATGTGACACGCCACCGGCTCGTCGCTGCTCCGCACCACGACGGCGCGCACCGGCCGGCCGTTCACGGTCCGGTCCTCGGCCAGCCGGAGCAGCGCCTCGCCGATGGCCTTCGACTCGACCAGCGGCTCGGGCTCCACTTCGACCACGCAGACCACGAGCGGGGTCGCGGCGTCGCTGAACGTGGGAGCCGGCCACTCCACGTAGCGCGCGAAGTTGAGCAGATAGGCCGCCTTGATCTCGGACGCCGGCGCGCCCGGCTCCCGCTGCGCCTCGAGCTGGACGGTCACGCCGAATACGAGGCCCAGCAGGAGCAGGCGCGGACGGCGCCCGGCCGGCATCCGTGTCAGAATCGCCACACGACCCGGCCGAGCACGCGGCGCTCGATCTCGCTGAGGTACGGAACGAACACGTCGGAGCTGAACTCCCGGTGCCGGCGGGCCAGGAGGTCCTGGCCCACGAGCGCGATGGTCAGCGCGGGCACCGGGCGCCACCCGATCCGGACGTCGGCCTGGGCGTACTCCGGTACTCCGGCCACCTCCAGCGAGTCGACGAACCGCGCGTGGAGATCGAGCTCGATGGTCCGGCCGATGTCCCACGAGGACTGAAGGCTCGCCTGGTGCCGCGGGTTGACTCCGCTCACCGCGTCCAGGACCTCGCCAGGCCGAGCGTCGACGAGACCGGCGAAGGTGTGGGTGTAGGTATAGCTCGCGCGCAGCCGCCAGCTCGGCCGCACCCGCCAGGTGGCGCTGAGCGTGCCGCCGTACGATTCGCCCAGCGCTCCGTTGCGCACGCTGTAGCGCAGCTCGTTGGTGGCCGGATCCACCGCGCCCGGCACCAGCGTGCGGACCCGCCGATAGGAGTGGAAGAACAGCGAGCCGGCCAGGCCCACCTCGTGGGCAGCCTCGCCGCGATATCCGAGCTCGTAGGCGGTCAGGCGCTCGGGCTCGAACCGATCGACCCCCGCGGCGACGACCGTGATCGGCGGCGTGGTGGGGATCGTGCCCGCCACCTCGCGGATGTCCTCGTCGAGCCGCGAGGGCGACCGGACCGCACGGGAGACGGACGCCCAGAGCGTCTGCCCCGGCCGCGGCGACCAGCGGAGCCGCGCGGTCGGCTGGACGTCGAGACTGGTGTACGTGGTCCGCTCGAACCGGGCGCCGGCGGTGAGGTACCAGCCGCCACCGCCGAGGTCGATGTCGTCTTCGATGAACCCGGTCGCCAGCGACACCGTCCGGGCCGGAGGATCGAACGCGAGCGTATAGCTTGGCGCGTTGTCGTCGTCGATGAGCCGATACTCCGCGCCCCACACGAGATCGTGCCGCCGGCCGAGCGGCAGCCGGTGCTGAAAGTCCAGGTCGAAGATGTTGACCCGGCCGCGTCGCCAGAACGCGCCATCGTGCCGCAAGCTGTGGTCCACATACGCCTGCAAGGCAAAGCCCGACCGCTCCGACAGCTCGCGCGTCCACTGCACCCGCCCGAACATGCCGCTCGCCGTCAGGTCCGCCGAGTCGGGCTGCACGAACGGCGCGGCGGGCGCGGGGAGCACGCGGAGCCGGTCGCCCGAGCCCCAGTACGCCTGGGCCTGCGCGCTCAGCCGGTCACGCGAGCCCGGGCGCGAATCGAACCGGGCGCCCGCCGTCCCCCAACGCCACTCGTTGGGTGCGTCGCCGTCGCTGCCGAACCGGGCCGCGGCGTCCCGGTCGAGGTACTGCCCAATCACGCGCACCGCGCCGGCGTTCCCCACATTCAGGCCGTAGCGCGCGCGCACCCGCGCGCGGTCCTCGGTTCCGACGTCCAGCGCGGCCTGGCCGCCCACGGTCTCGGTGGCGCGAAGGGTGATGACGTTGATGACGCCGTTGACCGCGTTGGAGCCCCACATCGAGGCGCCCGGCCCGAGGATCACCTCGACCCGCTCGATGTCGGCGAGCACGACGTCCTGCACGTCCCAGAACACGCCGGCGAAGATCGGCGAATAAATGGCGCGGCCGTCGACCAGCACGAGCAGCTTGTCCGCGGACGCGCTGTTGAAGCCGCGCGCGCCGATCGACCAGTCGCGTGAGTTCGCGCGCGCGACCTGCAGCCCGGGCACGCGCCGCAGCAACTCGGGCAGACTAGTCACCCCCGAGCGCCGGATGTCATCGCGTGTGAGTACCTGCACATCGGCCGCTACCGTGCCGAGCGACTCCGGCTTGCGGCTGACGCTGGTGACCTTGATGTTCGCGAGCTCCTCGAGGTCGAGGCTCGCCAGGTCGCGTGAGACCGGCTGCTGGGCGCAGAGCAGCGCCGGGCCCAGGAGCAGAGCGCCGAGGGTACGCGATCCGACGCCCAGGAGGCCTTGAGGCACGGATGAGCTCCGGGCTGATTGTGGGGGCGAACGTATGGGGTGCGAAGGGCAATGCAACGTATCGGACGCCGAATGCTTGTCAAGCGATTCAGGGATCGCGAATCGCCTTGCTCCGCCCGACGGCTCTCACTAACATGCAGGACCTTCCAGTCCATACTTCGTCAAGGCGCACCATGCACGCCCTGCTCCTGCTCGAAGACCGCTCCCTCGCTGAGCCCGATGAACCGTGGCGCCGCGCTCCCAGTCCCGACCCCTCGCCCTTCCCCGACCCCGGCCGCCCTCGGGTGCTCATCGCCGAGGACGACCCCGTCGTCCGGTCGCTCATCGTGCGCCTCCTCGAGGAGGACGGCTACACGGTGGTGAGCGCGCGTCACGGGGCCGAGGCGCTCGAGACCGCGCTGGCCACGGAGTCGATCGATCTCCTGATCACCGACGTCCGCATGCCGGTGATGGACGGGTGGGAGCTCGGCCGCCAGCTCCGCCGGCGCTGGCCCGCGTTGCCGGTGCTCTACATCTCGGGCTTCGATGACGAGCTGACACGCGGGTCCGGAGCGGCCTCCGCCCGCGGGGCGTTCCTCAGGAAGCCGTTCGACCTAGCGGAGCTCTCCCGCCAGGTGGCCCGCCTGCTCGACGCCGAATGACGCCAGCCGCCGGCCGGCGAGGTCGGTGATGAACAGGTACGTCCGGGCACTCCCCATCCGTCAGAAGGTGGCGCTGCTGGTCGCGGCCGCCTCGATCGCGGGCCTCGTGCTCGCCGGCGGCGCCGTCGTGGCATACGAGCTCACCACCTACCGCCCCCGGCTCGTCGCGGACGCGCGCACCCAGGCCGATCTCATCCGCGTCAACAGCACCGCCGCTCTCCAGTTCAACGACGACAAGGCGGCCGCGGAAAACCTGGCCACGCTCCGCGCGCGTCCCGAGATCCTGGGCGCCGCGCTGTTCGATGCCGACGGTCGGATGGTGGCCCGGTATGCCGCGCCCGGCGCCCCGCCGCCGCCGCGCGAGCTGGCCGAAGGGGTGCGGTTCCTGCCCGGCCAGCTCCTGGTGATCGAGCGCATCGTGGTGGACGGTCAGCTCGTCGGCTGGCTCTCGATGCGCTACGTGCTCCCCTCGTTCTGGCAGCGTCTGCCCGGATACGGCATCATGGCCCTGGTCGTGCTGCTCGCGCTGGTCACCACCGGCCTGCTGCTGCTCGGCATGCTGGGGCGATCGGTGACGCAGCCGCTGCTGGCGCTGACCGGCGCGGCGCGGGAGATCAGCCGCACCGGGCGCTACCGCCTGCGCGTGCCCGACCGCGCGGGCGACGAGATCGGCGAGCTGACCGACGCCTTCAACCGGATGGTGGCGACGGTCGAGGTTCAGCAGACCGCCCTGCAGCGCAACGAGACCCGGCTCCGGCTGGCGCTCGAGGCCGCGCGCATGGAGAGCTGGCATCTCGATCGCTCGCGCGGCATCGACGCGTGCCTCGCCGAGCTGCTCGAGCGCGTGCACCCGGACGACCGGGAGTCGGTGGCCCGCGCGATCCGCGCCGCCGACCAGGCGCAGCGCGGGTTCGCGGTCGAGTTCCGGGCGCCGGGCGCGGAGGAGCGCTGGGTGGCGATGCGCGGCCAGCCGTTCGCCGGCGACGACGGAGCCGATGCGCACCTGATCGGCGTCGCGCAGGATGTGACCGAGCAGCGGCAGATCGCCCGGCAGCTGGTGCAGTCGCAACGCATGGAGGCCATCGGCAACCTGGCCGGCGGCATCGCGCACGACTTCAACAATCTGCTCACCGGCATGCTGGGCTACCTCGGCTTCATCAGCCGCCGGCTCCCGCCCGACTCTCCGCTGCACGCGGACGTCGCCCAGGTGGATCGGGCCGCTCGCCGCGCGGCCCTGCTCACGTCGCAGCTGCTGTCGTACGCGCGCCGCCAGATGGTGGTCCCGACCGTGCTCGATCTCAATGCGACGGTAGGAAACCTCGAGCCGATGATCCGCCGGCTGGTTGGCGAGGACGTCCAGGTGGTGACCGACCTCGACGAAGACCTCGGTGCGACGCGGGTCGACGCGGGGCAGATGGAGCAGGTGCTGCTCAACCTGGTGGCCAACGCGCGCGACGCGATGCCGCAGGGCGGCACCGTCCGGATCCACACCCGGAACGTCGAGCGCGATCGTCCGCGTGAGGGCGACAACGAAGCCGCCGCACCCGGCGCGTACGTCGCGGTCGAGGTGAGCGACACGGGCGTCGGCATGACCCCTGAAGTCCTCGCCCGGGCGTTCGAGCCGTTCTTTACCACCAAGCCCGTCGGGGCGGGCACCGGCCTCGGCCTGGCGATGTGCTACGGCATCGCCAGGCAGTCGGGCGGGCACATCGAGGTGGAGAGCGAGCCCGGGAAGGGGAGCAGGTTCACGGTGCTGCTGCCGCGCGTGGCGCGCCCCGATGGCGCCGCTGCCGCGGGCGCTCCACCGGAGCCGCAGCGGGGACAGGGCACGATCCTGCTCGTCGAGGACGATCCCACCGTGCGCGAGCTGGCCGTCCGCATGCTCCGGGACCAGGGCTACACGGTGCTCTCGGCCGAGCACAGCGCGGCGGCGCTCGAGTGCGCCGAGCGGCACCGCGGCGCCATCCAGCTGCTGCTGACCGACGTGGTGATGCCCGGCGGCCGGAACGGCCGCGAGCTCGCCGAGCTGGTGACGGCGATGTATCCCGGAGTCCCCGTGCTGTACATGTCGGGCTATACGGTGGACGTCGTGCTGCGGCAGGGGCTCGTGCAGGAAGGAGTGGCGTTCCTGGCCAAGCCGTTCACCGAGGCCGAGCTCGGCCGAGCGGTGCGACAGGCCATGACGGCCGTCGTGAGCGGCTGACGGATCAGCCGAGGCCGGCCGGCAATCTCAGCGCGGAGTCGGCAGGCAGGCGGAGCGGGCCTCGACGACCCGCGCGTGGCTGCCGCTGCCGGTGAAACGCAGCACGATGGGCACCTCGCTACACGGTCCGGCGGCCGGATAGACGAGCACGTCGGCCGTGTCCGCCCGCCGGGCGGTCACGTAGGTATGCGTCCGCCCCGACCAGGCCGCCAGCGAGTCCGGATGCGTCCGGCCAGCCTGCAGAGCCCAGTCCACGGCGGCCGGCGTGGCCGCCATGCCCTGGAGGTCGCCGGAATCCCGCCGGATCGCCGCGCGCAGATACTGCCGGGCCGGCCGGGCGTACTCGGTGCCCGGAAAATCGGCGGTATACGGCTGCAGCCAGAACACCGCGGCCACGATCAGCGCGCCGGCGATCAGTATGAGCTAGAGGGGCGTCTTTCCGTTCATTGCGGCTCCTCCTGACACCGAACGGTCCACGGATGGCCGCGAACCGCCGGCCCCCGCCTGTACCAACCTACAAGGCACGCCTCGTTGCGACAGTACCCGGGACCCCAGGACGGCTCTCCTGCCCGACCCTGGGAATCCGGTGTTCCGGAGCGCGTCACCCAACGCCAGTGGGCGCGTCCCGAGCCGCCGCCTCGCCGCAGCGTCACGGCCCGGATCACGTTGTACCCCTCCCGCTCGCCTACGTCGCCCTACCGGACCGCTCACCGCTCACCGCCCGCTGCTCACCGCCCGCTGCAGCTGCGCCGACGACCAGAGCAGATTCCAGCATGCGTAGAGCACGGAAGGTGAGGACATGACCGACGGCGGTGGCATCGCCCTGGTGACCGGCGCCGCGCACGGCATCGGCTTCGAGGTCTGCCGCCAGCTCGCCGAGCGCGGCTGGACGGTGGTCCTGACGGCGCGGGCGGTCGACCGGGCGCGAGCCGCGGCCGATGCGCTGGCTGGGCTCCCGGGCAAGGTGCACGCGCGGGCGCTCGACGTGGCCGACGAGGCCAGTGCGCGCGCGCTGGCCGCCGACATCGGCTGGTCGCTCGGCCGGGTGGACGCGCTCGTCAACAACGCGGCGGCCG
>DATLBL010000013.1:0-3205 GCA_035526925.1 Gemmatimonadales bacterium | reverse complement strand
GCCCGCCGGCCGCTGCTGCGCGAGAGCGATCTCGAGCCCGAGCGGAACGTCATCCTCGAGGAGATCAACGGCGTCGAGGACACGCCCGACGATCTGGTGTTCGAGCTCCACGCGGGCCAGCTCTGGCCCGAGCACCCCTATGGCTATTCCATCCTCGGCAGTCCCGATACGCTCGCCCGCCTCTCGGCGGACGACCTTCGGTGCCTGCATGACACCGGGTATTATCGCGGCAACTTCGTGGTGGCCGCGGCCGGCAACGTCAACCACGACCAGCTGCTCACCGTGCTCGAGCGCGAGGGATGGTTCGAGGGCACGGCGGCGGAGCCCGCGCGGCGCCCCGTCGTGCCGACGGCGGCGCGCCGGGGCGTCGAGCGCCGCGAGGAGCGCGACACCGCGCAGACGCACATCGTGTTCGGCACCGACACGTTCCCGCTTCGCGATCGGCGGCGGTTCGCGCTGGCGATCCTGACCAATCTGTTCGGCGGGGGCATGTCGAGCCGGCTGTTCCAGCGCGTCCGCGAAGAGCTGGGGCTCGCGTACGCCATCTTCGCCTACAAGCACTTCTACCAGTCCTCCGGGCAGCTCGGCGTCTACATCGGGACCCAGCCGTCCACCGCCGACGCGGCTGTCGAGGCCATTCGGAGCGAGTACGCGAAGCTCGCCGCCGAGGGGTTGCCCGCCGACGAGCTGGCGGACGGCAAGCAGCAGCTCAAGGGACAGGTCATGCTGTCGCTGGAAAGCCCGGGAGCGCGGATGGGCCGGCTGGCCGGGTTCATCCTGCATGCGGACGAGTACCGGCCGCTCGATCAGATGCTGGCGGAGATCGACGCGGTGACGCCGGACGAAGTGGCCGCGGTCGCCGCGGAGTTCTTCGCGCCTGAGCGGCAGACGATCGTGCGGCTCGGACCGAACGGCCGGTGAGCGGTGAGCGGTGAGTAGTAAGCGGTAAGCGGTGAGTGGTGAATGGTGAGTGGGCGCTGTCAGCGGAGGTCCGTGCGGTGTGCTGCGCCCACCTACCCCTTACCGCTCACCGCTCACCAACGGCACGACGTGATCTGATCATTCCCCCATACCTGTTGAAGGAAGCGGACCCATGCTCATCGGCGTGCCGAAGGAGATCAAGACCAACGAGAACCGCATCGCCCTCGTGCCGGCGGGCGCGGAGGCGCTGGTGGCGGCCGGACACACCGTCTTCATCGAGGCCGGCGCGGGGCTCGGCAGCGGCTTCTCCGACCAGGCCTACACGGACGTCGGCGCGACCATCCTGGCCACGGCGGACGAGGTGTGGCAGCGCGCCGAGATGATCATGAAGGTGAAGGAGCCGATCGCGGTCGAGTGGCCGCGCATGCGCCGCGGTCAGGTGATCTACACCTACTTCCACTTCGCGGCCGCCGAGGAGCTCACGCGCGCGGTGATCGACTCGGGCGCCATCGCGGTCGCGTACGAGACGGTGCAGCTCCCCAGCGGCGAGCTGCCGCTGCTCACCCCGATGTCGGAGGTGGCGGGACGGATGTCGGTCCAGGAAGGTGCCAAGTACCTGGAGAAGGTGTTCGGTGGAAGCGGCGTGCTGCTCGGCGGCGTGCCCGGGGTGGCACCCGGCGAGGTGGTGATCATAGGCGGCGGCGTGGTCGGGATCAATGCGGCGAAGATGGCCGCGGGCCTGGGCGCTCACGTCACCATCCTCGACATCTCGCTCGATCGGCTCCGCTACCTCGACGATGTCCTCCCCGCAAACGTGGATACGGCCTACTCCAACCGTCACAACATCCTGCAGGCCATCGCGCGGGCGGACCTCGTCATCGGGGCCGTGCTTCTGCCGGGAGCCAAGGCGCCGCACCTGGTCAAGCGCGCCGACCTCAAGGTCATGAAGCCCGGCTCGGTCATTGTGGACGTGGCGGTCGACCAGGGTGGCTGCGTCGAGACGATCAAGCCCACCACGCACGAGAAGCCCACGTACTTCGTGGACGGCATTCTGCACTACGCCGTGGCCAATATGCCCGGCGGGGTGCCCCGGACGTCGACCCTGGCACTGACCAATGCCACGCTGCCATATGCACTTAAGCTCGCCAAGCACGGCTGGCGTGCGGCGTGCAAGGCCGACGCGGCATTGGCGCTGGGGCTCAATGTGGTCGAGGGGAAGACCGTCTATCCGGGCGTCGCCGAGGCCTTCCGCCTCCCGCTCACCGACGTCGCCTCGGTCCTGTGACCGAGGTCCTGATCACCCGGCTTCCCCACGCCGACGGCCTTCCGCTTCCCAGCCTGGGCACGCCCGGCGCCGCCGGATACGACATCGCCAGCGCCGACGACGGTTCGCTCGCCCCCTTGGAGCGCAAGCTCTTTCGGACGGGGTTCGCCATCGCAGTGCCGGACGGATTCGAGTGCCAGATCCGGCCGCGCTCGGGGCTCGCGCTCCGGCATGGGATCACGCTCCCGAACACTCCGGCGACGATCGACAGCGATTACCGGGGCGAGCTGCTGGTCATGCTGGTGAACTTGGGCGCCGACGCGTTCGAGGTGACACGCGGCATGCGGATCGCCCAAATGGTCGTGGCGCGAGTCGAGCGGGTCGATTTCCGGCAGGTTGACGCGTTGCCGGACACTCACCGCGGCGCCGGTGGATTCGGGAGTACGGGACGGTAGCAGGCGCGAGGACAGGCGCACGCTCGTGCGCGAGTTGGTCGTGACGGCAGCAGCTTCCCGATCCACCAGTGCCCATTTAGCTTGTCACCCATGCGCCTGACGGCCACCTGATGAAGCTTCCGCCTTTGAATCTGATGTCCTGGCTTCCCGCGAATGAGATCGCGGTGGACCTCGGCACGGCCAATACGCTCGTGTACGTGAAAGGCGAGGGCATCGTCCTCAACGAGCCGTCGGTGGTGGCCATCGAGAAGGCGTCGGGCAAGATCAAGGGCATCGGTCTCGAGGCCAAGCGGATGCTCGGGCGCACCCCGGACGGCATTCTCGCGGTGCGGCCGCTGAAGGACGGCGTGATTGCCGACTTCGACGTGACCGAGAAGATGCTGCGCTACTTCCTGAAGACCATCATCGACAAGCACGTCTTCCGTGTGAAGCCCAAGGTCATCGTGTGCGTGCCGTCGGGGATCACCGAGGTCGAGCGACGCGCGGTGCGCGACTCGGCCGAGACCGCGGGCGCCAAGCAGGTCCTGATGGTGGCCGAGCCGATGGCGGCCGCGATCGGCGTCGG
>DATLBL010000012.1:0-2112 GCA_035526925.1 Gemmatimonadales bacterium | reverse complement strand
GCTGGTCGCGGCGGCCGCGGCTGTTCTGGTGATCGCGGCGGGCGGTTATGTCGCGCCGATGTTCCTCACCGCGGCGACCGGCACCGTGGACGTGCAGTCCACGCCGTCCGGTGTCGAAGTCAGGGTCGACGGCGAGCGCCGCGGTGCGACGCCGGCGCGTCTGACCTTGACCGCTGGCGCCCACACGCTCGAGTTGCGCGGGCGGGGCGGGCCGCACGTGACGCCGATCACCGTCGCTGCAGGGGTCGAGACGACGCAGCACTTCGATCTGGTGGAGAAGCCGCAGACGGGCCAGTTGCGGGTGCAGTCGCAGCCGGCGGGGGCCAAAGTGCAGGTGGACGGGGTGGCGCGGGGCTTCGCTCCCGTCACGCTGGTGCAGCTGGCGCCGGGAAACCACGAGGTCGTCCTGCAATCGGCCACTGCCAGTGTCACGCAGACGGTCACCATCCGCGCAGGCGCGACGGCCAATGTGGTCCTGCCCATCGCCGAACCAGGCCAAGCCTCAGCGCCCGGGTGGATGACGCTGAAATCGCCGGTCAGCCTCGAGGTGCGGGAGAAGGGCAAGCTGCTGGGCACCAGCGATGGCGACCGCCTGCTGCTGAGCGCCGGCCGTCACGAGCTCGAGATCGAGAGTGCGGCGCTCGACTATCGCCTCACGCGCTCGGTCCAGATCGTGCCCGGCAGGACCTCCGCGCTGGTCGTCGAGCTCCCGAGCGGGTCGGTCAACCTGAACGCCTCGCCATGGGCGGAAGTGTTCATCGATGGCCAGCGCGCCGGCGACACGCCGATCGGCAATCTCGCCGTGACGATCGGTCCACATGAAGTCCTGTTCAAGAACCCGCAGCTCGGAGAGAAGCGGCAGACCATCTCCGTGACGCTCGCCGCGCCGGTCCGGCTGAGCGTGGACATGAAGTAGGTAGAGGAGTCACCCGTGGAGATCTCGCGGATCGTGGCGGGGCTGGCGTTGGGCGTGATGATGGCCGGGCCGGCGGCGGCGCAGCCGAACGCGCTGAACGCCGCGCGTGAGCTGTATGCCTCGGCGCGCTATGACGAGGCGCTCGCGATGCTGAGCGTGACGCCGGCGGGCTCGCCGAATGCGGCCGACATCACGGCCGTGCAGCAGTACCGATCGTTGTGCCTGCTCGCTTTGGGGCGAGGCCCCGAAGCCGAGGAAGCCATCGGCGCGGTGGTCACGGCGAACCCGTCGTATCAACCGACCGAGGCCGAGGCGTCGCCGCGCGTCCGGAGCGCCTTCAGTGACGTGCGTCAGCGGCTGCTGCCGCAGATCGCGCAGACTCGCTACAGCGAGGCGAAAGCGGCGTTCGACCACAAGCGGTTCGCCGAGGCAGAAGCCGAGCTCCGCGAGGCGCTCACGTTGCTCGACGACCCGGACATGCTCGGCCGGCTCGCCGACCTGCGCGTGCTGGTCACCGGCTTCATCGATCTCAGCGTCGCGGCGCTCGCACCGCCGCCTCCTCCGCCGCCCCCGACGGTGGAGGCGGTGCCGCCCGCCGAGCCGCCCTCTACTCCTGAGCCTCAGGCTCCCGCCGCCGAGCGCATCTTCACGAGCGCCGATGTCGGCGTCACGCCGCCGGTCGCGGTCCGGCAGCAATTGCCCAGACTGTCGGCTCAGGCCGGAGCGACGGCGCCGACACGAGGGCTGCTCGAGGTCGTAATCAACGAGAAGGGTCGCGTGGTCACCGCGACGCTCCGGATGCCCGTCCATCCGATCTTCGATCAGGCACTCCTTGCCGCAGCTGGAGACTGGGCTTACACCCCGGCTACCTTCAACGGTCAGCCGGTGAAGTTTCGCAAGATGATCCAGGTGGTGACCCGCTGACGCGTGCGTATGCCTTCTGAGGTCGAGCCGTGTAAATTGGTGGACAGTGGGACAGCTCGGCGGCTCGAGGGCACGCGGCCCGCGCGCTGAAAACATGCGTAAAACGCCGAAATTCTCCCACTCTCGCTGAGGCAGGCAGGCTGGCAGGGAAGTAGCAGTCCGTGGGCGGACATGCACAGACCCGCCGCCGTTTCCCTGGCTGATCTCGCAGCTGCCGGGGTTCGCCTCCGGCCGATCGACGCGGCCACCATCGTTCGCGCACTGGTCCGTCA
>DATLBL010000011.1:0-3224 GCA_035526925.1 Gemmatimonadales bacterium | reverse complement strand
CGCGATTGTCGCGCGGGCCCTCTACAACCTCAGTTGCCCAATCGTCGTGTGCTCGATCGAGGGCTTGCGCACCAACATGATCGTCCGCGTTGAAGCTGATGACAGCGGCACCGCGACGGTCACGATGTGAAGGCTCCATCTTCCAAGGCATGACATAGTGCGTGATGGAAATGGAGTGACGGAACGTGGCCTTTACCGAGACGATTGAGCGGAACATCTGGTCGACGCGGGTCGCGCTCGGCGAGTACGACGTTCGCGGGGCGCTGGTGCTTGGCGGAGAGAGAGCACTCGTCTGGGATACCCTCGCGCGGCCGCGGGACATGCGCACCTACCTGCCGTTCATCGGGTCACGCGAGCTGGTCATTGTCTACAGCCATGCGGATTGGGATCACATCTGGGGTACCGCGGGCCTGCCCCATACCGGCGTGCGCATCGTCGCGCACGAGAGCTGCAGCGAGCGTTTCAAGACTGATGTGCCGAAGACACTCGCGACGAAGCAAGGCGACGAACCTGGCCTCTGGGACGACGTGGTGCTGGTGCCGCCGACGGAGACGTTCAGCGGTGAGCACTCGATCGACCTTGGCGGCCTGACCGTTACGCTCTCGCATCTCCCCGGCCACACCTCCGACTGCCTCGTCGCCTTTGTCCCGGAGCGCGGGCTGTTGCTGGCAGGCGACACCGTCGAGACGCCGTGTCCCGTGGTGCCAGCCGATGCCCCACTCGACGCGTGGATTGCGGCGCTGCGGCGCTGGGAGGCTGACGAGCGGGTCTGTTCGGTGGTACCAGCTCATGGTCCGATCGGCGGTCGCGAGATTCTGTCGCGAAACATTGCCTACCTCGAGGCGCTTCGCAGCGGTCATCCGATCGAGCCGGCCGGAGCCTTGACGCCGTTCTACCGCAAGACGCACGCAACGAATGTGGCGGGGCGAGCGAGCGGGTCGTAGCCTCCGGCTTCCGGCTGCTAGCAGGCTGATGAAAAACTGGTTAACGACACGCTGGTCCTTCTCACTGTGATGACCATCGACGTGACTCCGAGGTCCGCGCCAGGTCGTGCGGGGTTGGGCGGGGCGATCGTGGCCGCGCGGCGGCCCCTACGCCCTCGCCAGCAGCGTCCGCAGCCGGATCAAGTTGTAGGCGGCGGCCGTGAAGGTCAGGATCCAGTCCACCAGCTCGCCGCCGCGGTGCCGCAGCTTCCGCAGCCCGCCGATGGTCTTCATCCAGCCAAACACCTGCTCGATCAGTTTGCGCTTGCGTTGACTGATGTCGTACCCCGGCGCCGTAGTCATGGCGTCCGTCATCGCCCCGCCGCGAATCTTCTGCGCCACGTGCGGCGTGATCCCGAGATCGCGCACGCCGTCCACAAACGACGCGACGTCATAATGCTTGTCGCCGCCGACCGTCGTCGCCCCCGGCACGGTCGTGAGCAGCAGCAGCGCGGCCTCGCGCTCCGCCGTCCCGGTCGCCGCCGTCGCACACACGTTGGTGACCAGGCCATGCCGATTGTCGAGCAGCACGTGCCCCATGTACGTCAGCTTGGCCTCCTTGCCCTGGCCCTTGCGGTAGAGCTGCGCATCCGGATCCGTCGTCGAGGCGTGCGTCGCGTTGGTCCGCGTCTCCCCATGAAAGTTGACCGTCGGGTTACCGGGATCGTCCGGGGGCGTCGGCGGACCGGCGTCCGTGCGCTGGAAACTCTTCACGCCCGCCCACGCCTCGAGCAGGGTCCCATCGACGGTGAAGTGCTCGTCCGACAGCAGCGCGGCGTCCCGCGCCTGCCGCAGGACGGCGTCGAAGAAGGCACTCGCGATGTCGCCGGTCAACAGCCGATCACGGTTCTTGCTGAACGTGGTCGGCGACCAAATCGGCTCGTCCAGGCTCAGGCCGATGAACCAGCGGAACAGGATGCTGTAGTCGATCTCCTCCATCAGGAGCCGTTCGCTGCGTACCGTGTAGAGGGCCTGCAGCAGCAGGGCGCGCAGCAATTGCTCGGGCGGAATCGACGGGCGTCCGATGTCCGAATACATCCGACGGAACCGCGGCGACAACTCGCGCAAGACCTGGTCCGTCATCGTCCGGATCGCCCGCAGCGGATGGTCGGGCCGCACGCGCTGCTCGGGCGAGAGATAACTGAACATGTCGCCGGTCTGCTCGTCGGGTCCACGCATACGCGATCTCCTTTGGAAGACGGTGCGAGCATGGTAGTACGACGGGATCGATCTGTCGATCCCCTATCACTTACTTTTTCATCAGCCTGCTAGTGACGAGCTTACGATTACAACACAGCCCCTGCACCCGCGCAACTACGAGAACTAGTACCCAGCGGGGGGTCGGAGCCCCGAATCGTGTGACGAAACAGGGCTCAAAACGGAGTTCGAAGTAGCGTGGGTCGAGACGAGGTGCGGCGGCCCGGTACCCCGAACAGGACGAATGGGAGCGTGTCGAGTGCGGCTACCGATCGAAGACGGCCAGCGTCTCGATGTGCGGCGTGTTCGGAAAGAGATCGAAGCCGCGAACCGACCGCAGCTGATAGCCAGCGTCGAGCAGGCCGCGGGCGTCCCGGGCGAGGGTCGCCGGGTCGCACGACACGTAGACCAGACGCGGCGGCGTGCCTGCACCAAGCGCCGCGAGAACGTCGCGCGACAGGCCGGTCCTCGGGGGATCGACGATGACGCTCGCTGGCCAGTGCGATACCGCTTGCAGATGCTGCTCGACCGACGATACGACCGCCTTCACACGACCACCCGACTCGCGAGCGTTCCGCTCGAGATCGGCCCCGCTGATCGGATGGCCCTCGACGGCCACTACCCCGTGACTCGCGTCCAGCGCCAGGGCGAAGAGGCCGACGCCGGCATACAGATCCAGCACGTCCCCGTCAGGCAGCACGCTGTCGCTCACGGCTCCGACGAGCCCCGCGACCAGAAAGCGATTGCTCTGGAAGAAGGACTCCGGCTGCCGTCGCAGCTCTCCGCTCACTCGATCGGCCGTCACAGCGCCAAGCGATTCGACTATCGCGCCGATGCCGACTGAGGTCCGCGCCCCGCCAGCGTTCACCGCCGTGACCGAGTGGACGTCGTGACCCAGCAAGCCCTCCAGTCCCGCCGCCGGCACGCGGCGAGTGCCCGCCGTGTCGACGTACAGCGCACGCTGATCGGCCGCGATGCTCTCGGACACTTCTACCGAGACGGGCTCACTGCCGCTCGAGCGAATGCCGTCAACCACCCTGGCGA
>DATLBL010000010.1:0-34872 GCA_035526925.1 Gemmatimonadales bacterium | reverse complement strand
CACCCGGTCCGCTGGAGCGGTCGAGAATCACGACGTCGCGCTGACCCAGGACGGCGAGATGGTAGGCCACGCTCGCGCCCATGACGCCACCGCCGATGATGGCGACCGCGGCGGGCCTCATGCGGGCGTCGTGGTCATGCGGTGAAGACGTGCTCCGGGTGTTTGAAGCTCTTGAACTCGAGGGCGTTGCCGCTGGGATCGAGCAGGAACATCGTCGCCTGCTCGCCGGGCTGACCGGCGTAGCGGACACGTGGCTCGAGGATGAAAGTGAGGCTGGCCTCGCGGATCCGGCCGGCCACCGCCTCGAACTGGCTCCAGTCCAGCAGGGCGCCGAAGTGCGGCATCGGCACCAGGAGGTCCTCGACACGGCCGGTGTTCTGGGTCGGCGTGACGGCACCGGTGATGTGGGCGGAGATCTGGTTGCCGAAAAAGTCGAAATCGACCCAGGTGTCGGTGCTCCGACCCTCGCGGCAGCCCAGGATGTCGCCGTAGAACCGACGGGTGGAGTCGAGATCGCGCACGAAGAAGGCGAAGTGGAACGGCTGGGACACGGTGCGCTCGCGGCTATGGTTGCTACAACTTAACCCTCGGCTTCCGCGGGCTCGACGGCCGCCGCCCGGCCGTTCGCACCAGAAGCAATGGAGGACCGGCGCAGTTCGGACGTATATTCCCTCTGGTATGGCCCACCTTCCCACATCATCCTTTCCGTGGCCCCCGTGAGCCGCGAAGCTGCCGACGCGTCCACCCCGCCCATGCTCAAGCACTGGCGCGAGGTCAAGGCGCAGCACCCGCAGACCATCCTGTTTTACCGGGTCGGCAACTTCTACGAGATGTTCCACGAGGACGCCGAGGTGGCGTCCCGGGTGCTGGAGATCACCCTCACCTCGCGTGGCGACGGCGTGCCCCTCGCGGGCGTGCCGGTGAAAGCCGCGGCGGAATACCTGCGCCAGCTGATCGGCGCCGGGCATCGCGTCGCCATCTGCGAGCAGGTCGAAGACCCCAAGACCGCGCGCGGGCTGGTGCGGCGCGAGGTCGTCGAGACCGTGACGCCGGGCGCCATGCTGCAGGAGGGCTGGCTCGCGGGGGCGAAGAACAATTTTCTGGTCGCGCTCTCGACCGCCGACGAGCGCGTCGGGCTCGCCGCGATCGACCTGAGCACCGGGGAATTCCTGCTGGAGACGCTTGACGTCGCCGGAGTGTCGGAAGCGCTCGGTCGTCTAAGTCCGGCGGAAATCGTGGTGCCCGGGGATGCCCGGCCGTTCGCCGACGAGGGCGTGCTCCACACCGCGCGCGAGCGCTGGGAATTCGATCCCGACCTGGCGCGCGAGGAGCTGGCGCGCCGTTTCACCATCGCCACGCTCGACGGCTTCGGCATCGGGCCCGAGGACGCCCCGGCGATCGGGGCCGCGGGCGCGCTGCTACGCTATCTCTCCGAGCTTCAGCCGGCCGGTCTTCCGCATCTCGCGCGGCCGGTGGTCCGAAGGAGCGACGCTTTTCTCTGGCTCGATGAAATGACGCGCCGGAACCTCGAGCTGGTCGAGCCGCTGCGGGCCGGGGCGCGCGGCTGTACGCTGCTCGAGACGATCGACGCCACCGTGACGCCGATGGGGGGGCGCCTCCTACGCCAGTGGCTGCTGTCGCCGCTCCGCAATCCGGCGGCCATCGACTACCGCCTCGACGCCGTCGAGGTCGCGGTGCGCGACGGACGAGGCCGCGGGCGGCTGCGGGAGGCGCTCGACGGGGTGCGCGACGTCGAACGGCTGGCCGGGCGGGCGGCGGCGGGCCGCGCCACTCCGCGCGAGCTCGGCGCGCTGCGCGACTCTTTTCTCCGGTTGCCCGACGTCGCTGAAGCGCTGAGCGCGCTCGCCGCGTCGCCGTTGCCGCGCGGCGGTCCCGCCGCGGCCCTGGCCGACGCCGTCGACGAGCTCGACCTGCTCGCCGACCTGGCGTCGGAGCTCGAGCGCGGTCTCGCGGAGCGTCCGCCGGCGGTGCTTGCCGATGGCGGGGTCATCCGCGAGGGTTTTGACGCCGAGCTCGACGAGCTACGCGCCCTCCGGGACGGCGGCCGGCAGTACATCGCCTCGTTGCAGCAGCGTGAGCGCGAGCGGACCGGGATCCCTTCGCTCAAGGTCGGCTTCAACAAGGTGTTCGGCTACTACCTCGAGATCACCAACGCGCATGCGTCCCGGGTTCCGCCGGACTATGAGCGGCGGCAGACTCTCGCCACGGCCGAGCGGTATGTCACACCCGAGCTGAAGGACTACGAAGCTCGAGTGCTCGGCGCCGAGGAGCGGATGGGCACGCGCGAAGCCGAGCTCTTCGGTGCGCTTCGAGCCACGGTCGGTCAGGCCATCCTGCGGGTGCAGCGCACCGCCCGGGTGCTGGCCCGGCTCGACGTGTGGGCGGCGCTTGCCGAGCGCGCCGTGGGCGGGCGCTATGTGCGGCCGGAAGTGCACGGTGGATTCGACCTCGTGCTGCGGGAGAGCCGCCACCCGGTGATCGAGCGGATGATGCCGCGCGAGCAGTTCATCCCCAACGACGCGCGGTTCACCGCGGCGGAGCGGGTGGCGCTGGTGACCGGGCCCAACATGGCGGGCAAGTCCACCATCCTGCGGCAGATCGGGCTCTGCGTGGTCCTGGCCCAGATGGGGGCGTTCGTGCCCGCGGCCGACGCATCGGTGGGCGTGGCGGACAGGCTGTTCACCCGCGTGGGCGCGAGCGACAATCTGGCTCGGGGCCAGTCGACCTTCATGGTCGAGATGAGCGAGACCAGCGCCATCCTGCATAACGCAGGTCCGCGGAGCCTCGTCCTGCTCGACGAGATCGGCCGCGGCACGTCGACCTACGACGGCGTGGCCATCGCCTGGGCGGTGACTGAGCACCTGCACGATCGGGTCGGCTGCAAGACGATGTTCGCCACGCACTACCACGAGCTCATGCAGCTGCCCGAACGGCTGCAGCACGCACGCAACTACAACGTGGCGGTGCGGGAGACGGGCGAGACGGTGGTTTTCCTCCACCGCCTCGAGCCGGGCGGGACCGACCGCTCCTACGGGATTCACGTGGCCCAGCTCGCAGGGCTGCCGACGGGCGTAGTGCGCCGCGCGCGCGAAATCCTCGGCACGCTCGAGGGCGAGCATCGGATGGTTCCGGGCCCGCCGCCGGACGCGGCGCGCGATCCAGGCCAGCTCGCGCTGTTCATCGAGCCGCACCTCCCCGACCCCATGCTCGAGGAGCTTCGGACCATCGACGTGAACGCGCTGACGCCGCTCGAGGCGCTCAACCGTCTGGCCGAGCTCAAGCAGCGCGCCGAGGATCGCCGGTGAGACACGCGACCCTGGGGACGTACACGCTGCTCGCGCTCCTTCCCGTGGCCGCCTGCGGAGGGAAGGACGACGGGTCGTTCCGGCTCTCCACGAACGTGCCGGCCGTCGAGACGAGCGATGCCGACCAGCCCCCGGTGGCCATCAACCCGGTCTCGCCGGTGGACTACCCGGTGCCGCTGCTGGAACAGGGCATCGAAGGCCGGGTGTTGCTCCGCCTGTTCGCGGACTCGACCGGCCGGCTGCAGCCCGACTCGAGCCGGATCGCGGAATCGAGCGGTTATCCGGCGCTCGATTCCGCCGCCCTGAGCGGCTCGGCTGCGCTGCGGTTCGCGCCCGCCCGGCGGCAGGGCCGCGCCGTGGCGGGCGCGTTCCTGCAACCGATTCACTTCCGGAACCCGCAGAGTCAGAGCGCCCCATGACCCCTCCGCATCTCCGGCCCTACGACTCCGTGCTCGAGACCATCGGGTGGACGCCACTCATCCGGCTGAGGCGGGTCGGCGCGGGCCTTCGGACTCCGATCCTCGGCAAGGCCGAGTACGCGAATCCCGGGGGGTCGGTCAAGGACCGGATCGGACTCGCGATCATCGAGGACGCGGAACGGCGAGGTGAGCTCCGGCCCGGTGGGACCATCGTCGAGGGCACCAGCGGCAACACTGGGGTGGGGCTGGCCATCGCCGCCAGCATCAAGGGCTACCGCTGCATTTTTACGATGCCCGACAAGATGTCGATGGAGAAGGTCAGGCTGCTCAAGGCCTATGGAGCGGAGGTGGTAGTGACGCCGACGGCCGTGCCGCCGGACCATCCCGATCATTATGTGATGAAGGCCAAGCAGATCGTGCATGATACGCCCGGGGCCATCCTGGCCAACCAGTTCTACAACCAGGTCAATCCGGAGGCGCATTACGCCACCATGGGCCCGGAGATCTGGGAGCAGACCGAGGGGCGGATCACCCATCTGGTGGCGGGGGCAGGGACGGGCGGCAGCGTGAGTGGCGCGGGCAAGTATCTAAAGGAAAAGAACCCGGCGATCCGGGTCGTGGCTGGCGACCCTGTCGGGTCACTATACACGCACTATCATCGCACCCGGTCGATGGGTGAGGGCCACCCTTATAAGGTTGAAGGGATCGGTGGCGACAAGATCCCCACGACCGTCTGGTTCGACTGGATCGACGAGTTCAGGCAAGTGTCTGACAAGACATCGTTTACCATGGCCCGACGCCTGGCCCGTGAGGAGGGGATCCTGGTCGGGGGATCGGCGGGCCTGAACGTCTCGCTGTCCATCGATCTGGCTCGGGAGCTCGACGATCCGAACGCCCTGATCGTCACCATCCTCTGTGATACGGGCGAGCGTTACCTGTCCAAGCAGTTCAATGATGCATGGATGCAGGAGAACCAGATGCTCGAGACCCCCCGCACCACCGTCCGCGAGCTGCTCGAGCGACGGCCCGCCAACGCGCCGCCGGTGGTCAGCGTCGCCCCGGCTGCGGCAGTGCGGCAGGCGCTCACGCTCATGAGCACCTGGGGCGTGAGCCAGATCCCGGTGCTGGAGAACGGCCAGTCGGTGGGCGGTCTCATCGAGGGCACCCTGATGACCCGCGCCCTGGCCCAGCCGGCCCTGCTCGACCGCCCGGTCAGCGAGGTGATGGACCCTCCGTTTCCCGAAGTCGAGGCGAGCACCCCGACGGACCGGGTGGGGGCGATGCTGACGCGGGAGAACCCGGCCGCGCTGGTGCGCCGGGACGGCAAGCTGGTCGGCATCGTGAGCCGGTACGATGTGCTGCAGCAACTGATCGGATCGCGCTGACGCGCGCTCTCACTCCGGAATCGCCGACATGCATGTAACTGTCCTCACCGGCGGCACGTCCTCGGAGCGTGACGTCGCCATCGCATCCGCCGTGCAGGTGATCGCCGCGCTCCGCTCGGCGGGGCACGATGTCGCGGTCGTCGACACGGCGCGGGGCTACATTCCGCAGTCGGACGAGCGCTCCCTCTTGCCGGGGTCGGTCGGGGCGGCTCCCCCGTCCATCGACCAGCTCCATTCGTTGGAGCGAGGCCTGCTGCTCTCGGGGCTGGCCAACCTTGCCGTTGTCCGTGATGCCGATGTGCTGTTTCTGGCACTGCACGGCGGCCGAGGTGAGGATGGGACTCTGCAGACCCTGCTCGAAATGGTGGGTGTGCCCTACACCGGCAGCGGCCGACTCGGCAGCGCGATGGCCATGGACAAGGATGTGTCGAAACGCCTCTTCCGGATCGCAGGCGTGCCGACGGCTGATTGGGTGATGGCGCCCGCAGACACACCCCGTGTGGCCCGCGATTTTGGCTTTCCTGTGGTGGTGAAGCCGTCCAAACAGGGCTCCACGGTGGGTTTGACGGTGGTCAAGCGGGTTGAGGAGTATGAGGACGCCGTGGCGCTGGCGAGGCGGTATGACGATGAGGTCATGATCGAGCGGTTCGTCCCCGGCCGGGAGTTGACCGTGGGTGTGCTGGAGGGGAAGGCGCTGGCTGTCGGAGAGATCATCCCGCGGCACGAGATTTTCGACTACGAGTGCAAGTACACACCCGGCATGTCCCAGGAGATCTTCCCGGCCGACCTTCCCGCACCCGTGGCGGAGGAGGTGGGCCGGCTGGGACTGCTCGCGCATGACGCGCTCAAGCTCGGTGGTTACTCGCGGGTCGATTTTCGCTTGACACCGGCCGGCGAACTCTTCTGTTTAGAGGTGAATACCCTGCCGGGCATGACGGCCACCAGCCTGCTTCCGCAGTCGGCCCGAGCGGTAGGGATCGAATTCCCGGACCTGTGCGATCGGATCTGTCGAACCGCCCGCCTGAGCCGCCTGAAGGAACTGTCCTAGCACCGTGGGGTCTCAGCGTACAAGGCGTGGCTCGATGAATCTCTCTCCCTCCAACCGACTGACCCCTTGGGTGGGGCGCCTCATCATCGCGAACGCGGTGGTGCTGCTCCTGCTCATGACGGTCTTCACCGCGCCCGCGCTCCAGGATGCGCTGCGGTTCGCGCCCGGCGAGGCGCTCCGCCGGCCGTGGACCTTCGTCACCTACATGTTCGTCCATGCGGGGCTGCTGCACCTGCTGGGCAACATGCTGATGCTGTACGTGTTCGGCTCCCCGGTCGAACATCGGCTCGGGGGCCGGGCGTTCATTCTTTACTATCTCTACTGCGGCATCGGGGCGGCCGTGTTGAGCCTGGCGCTCTCGGGCGTCATGCCGACCGGGGCGATTGTCGGTGCCTCGGGCGCGGTGCTCGGCGTCGGCGTCGCGTTCGCCCTGCTCTGGCCGGACGCGGAGCTGCTGGTGTTTCCCCTGCCGATGCCCATCAAGGCGCGCACGCTCATCCTGGTGCTGATCGGTCTCGATATCGTCATGTCGCAGCTCACGCCCAACGACGGCGTCGCGCACCTCGCGCACATCGGCGGCGCGATGTTCGGCTATCTCTTCTTCCGGCTCCAGGCGCTGTCGCGCCGCAGCCCCCATCCGCCGCCGCGCGCCGTCGAGCGCGTGGTCATGGTGCAGTCGGGCGGCGCCGAGCCCGAGCAGCGCCACACGCCGCCCGCGCCGATCCGCCCGCGCCGCCGGGCGGAGGCCGATCCGGTCGCCGCGGAAGTCGATCGCGTGCTCGACAAGATCAGTGAACAGGGCATCGCGAGCCTCACCCCCGCGGAGCGTCGATTTCTCGACGAGGTGTCGCGACAGAAGAAGCAGGAGCACTAACGGCACGCCTGCGTGTCTCTTGCATCTTCCCTCGCGCTTTCGTATTGTCCGCCGTGCTGATCAATCTCCTTCCCGATTTCCTCGCGGTGCTCGGCGCCGGCGACCGGGAGGCGGCGTATCGGCAGTATCGCGAGTCCCACCGTCCGATCCTCGACGCCTACTGGCGCAACTACGTACTCGATCCCGACAGCCCGCACGCCGGCGAAATCGTCACCGCCGCGCTGCGGGCTGATCGCAGCGATCTGCTCGCCCTGGCCGACAGCGTCGACGTCGTCCGGCTTGCCGAAGACGCCATCGCGCGTGCCGAAGAGGTCCTGCAGATCGATCGGCCGACGGACACCTATCTGATGGTCGGCCTCGGCGGCGCGAACGCGGGCGAGCTCGTCGTCGGCGGACGCGGCGTCGCGTTCATCTGCCTCGAGCACTTCACGGGGCGAGTGAATCCGGAGACCTACGGGATGGGTCTTCCGTCGGACTTGATCCCGCTCTGGATCGGGCATGAGCTGGCCCACACCGTCCGCTATACGTCCGCCGGCAGCGGCAGCGACATGCGCCGGCTGGTGAGCGAAGCAGGCGGGAACTACGACTACTGGTCCACCGGCAGCCGCGCAACGCTGCGGGAGCTGCTCGTCAACGAGGGACTGGCCGTGCATGCCGCGCAGGCGGTCGCACCGGGGTTCGATTCCGCCGACTACTTCGGGTATCCGCGGCGGCAGTACCACCGGCTCCGCGAGATGGAGGCGTTCCTGCGCCGGGTCGTGGAGCCCGATCTCGAGCAGAGCGGGCTGGGCCTGCGGCTCCGGTACCTGTCGGGTGGGATGAGCCCGACCGCGCGCCTGGTCGGCGGCCGCGTGCTGCCGGAGCGGTCGGGATACTACCTCGGCTACCGGATGACGGAGGCCCTGGTCGCCGAGCGCGGACTGCCGGAAGCCGTGCGCGCACCGGCGCTGGCCTTCCAGCTGGCGGAGGACGTTGCGCGAGGAATTCAAACGGCGTAGCGACTGAGAGCGGTGAGCGGTAAGTGCCGCGTCGTGGGCTCATGGCGCGGACTCGACGGTAAAGGATCACCGTTTCCCACTCACCGCTTACCGCTTACCGCTCACCACTCACCGCTTTCCGCTTTCCGCTTTCCGCTCGCCGCTTACCGCTCCCCAGCGGAATCACTTCCCAATGCAAAAACTGGCGAACACCCGATCGAGGATTTCCTCGACGTCGACCGTCCCGACGAGCTCGTCGAGGGCGGTCGTCGCTTGCCGGACGTTGTGGGCAACCAGGACGGCGTCCGCGACGGTGCCGCCCTGGCCGGTGAGCTCAGTGCGCGCCTCGGCCAGGGCGGCGCTCGCCCGGGCGAGCGCCGTGCGATGCCGCTCTCGTGTCAGGGCCGGCTCCAGGTCCGCCAGGGCGATGCGATCCGCGAACGCCCGTTCCGCCAGGGCGCGCCGGAGGTCCGCGAGCCCCTGCCCCGTCACGACGGACACCGCCGGTTCGTCGCTCGCCGCGTCCGCGTGCAGATCGGCCTTGGTCCGCACCACCTGCGTCGGGTACTCCGCGGCGAGGACCTGTTCGTCCGCGCCCATCGGCCGTCCGGCCTCGACACACAACAGCACCAGGTCCGCCGCGGCGAGGTACCGCCGGCTCACCTCGATACCGAGCCGGTCGATGCGATCGGGTGAATCCCAGAGCCCCGCGGTATCCACGATCCGGACCGGCCAGCCGAGGAACTCGGTGTGGGCCTCGACCGCGTCGCGCGTGGTACCGGGGATCTCGGTGACGAGGGCTCGATCGCTGCCGAGCAGGGCGTTGAAGAGCGACGATTTTCCGCCGTTGGGCCGGCCGGCCAGCACGAGCAGCGCGCCCTCGCGCAGCCGCTCGCCGGCGGGCGCGGTGGCGAGGAGCCGGTCGATCCGGTCGGCCACGCCTTCGAGCTGCGCCGCGATGCGCTCGGGTGGCACCGGGCCGTCGTCTTCTTCGGGGAAATCGATGGCGTAGGCAAGCAGCCCTTCGGCCTCGACCAGCTCCTCGCGCAGGTCGGCGAGCCGCCGGGAGAGTCCGCCATCGAGCTGATGGAGCGCCGACTTGGCCTGCGCCGGGGCGACGGCGTCGATCAGGTCGCCCACGGCTTCGGCGCGCACCAGATCGAGCTTGCCGTTCAGCACTGCGCGCCGGGTGAACTCTCCCGGCGTGGCCGGTCGTGCCCCCGCCTCGTGCAGCGCCGCAAGCAGCCGTGACGGCGCCAGGAGGCCTCCATGGCAGGACAGCTCGACGAGGTCTTCGCCCGTGTAGCTGCCGGGCCCTGGGAACGCCGTGTAGAGGCCATGATCGATCGCGTCGCCGGCCCCATCCCGGAAGACGGCAAGCGTCGCGGTGCGTGGAGGCGCGATACGGAAGTCGTCGATCACCCGCGCAGCCACGTCGAACGCCCCGGTACCGCTGACCCTGACCACCGCGAGCGCCGATCGACCCGGGGGGGTGGCGAGGGCGGCGATGGGATCGGAGAGCATGGGGCTCGCCTAGCCGCGCTTCTTCTTCGCGCCCCCCGCCACGACGGCCGGCTTGGTCGCAACCACCGGGGCCGCGTTCTTCCGCACCCGCTCGCGGGCGAGCAGCCATTGCTGCGGAATGCTCGCGATGTTGCTCACCGCGTAGTACAGGTTGAGCCCCGAGGCGAAGTTGAGGAAGAGAAACGTCATCATGATCGGCATGACGTAGAGCATCATCTTCATCTGCGGATTGGGCTCCATGCCGATCTGTCCTACCTTGCTGAGCCCCCACATCGACGCGCCCATCACCACCGGAATGATGTACAGCGGATCCGGCCGCGAGAGGTCGGGCAGCCACATGAAGGAGGCGCCACGGAGCTCGATGGTGTTCTGGAACACGAAGAACAGTGCGAACAGGACCGGCATGGGGAGCAGCATCGGCCAGCAGCCGCCGAGCGGATTGACGTTGTATTCCTTGTAGAGCTTGAACATCTCCTGCTGCAGCCGCTGCGGGTCGCTCTTGTAGCGTTCCTGGATGTCCTTCATGAGCGGCTGCACGGCCTGGAGCTGCATGTTGGCGCGCATCGCCTTCTGGTTCAGCGGCCAGAGGAGCACCAGCACCATGATGCCGAAAAAGACGAGAACCAGGCCATAGGCGAGGTGCAGGTGCTCGTGCATCCAGACGAGCAGCCAACGGACGCCGACCGCGACGGGACGGATGATCGTCCGAAAACCCGGCCAGCCGTAGGGGTTCACGTCGTCGAAGCCGCGGCCCAGGCGACCGAGCCGGTCGTACTCCATGGGTCCGGCGTACGTGGTGTAGGCGAACGTGCCGCTGGACGGCAGCGGGATGGTCAATCGCACGTCCGCCTCGGTCGCGGTCTTGTCGGCGCGGGGACCACCCGTCAAGGTGGCGCCGCTGATCCGTCCGCCCGTGCTGTCGTAGTCCAGGAGGCCCGTGACGAAGTACTTCGACTTGATGGCCACCCAGTCGAGCGGGCCGCTCACGGTCTTGACCTCGCCCGGATCGAGGCTGCTGAAATCGGTGCGCTCCGCGTCGTTCTGGCGCGTCACCACGGCCAGCGCGTGGTGATTCTCCTGGAGGTTCGCCTCGGTGTTCGCGAGCGTCGGCCCCATCCCCACCAGGAGCGTGCCGCCGTTCGGGCCGACGCCGGTGACCCGGCCCTCGACGCCGATGCGATAATCGTCCGGGGCGAAGGTGTACGTCAGGTCCACCGTGACGGGCCCGCGGGACGCGCTGAGGCGGAGCGGCGCTGAGCCCCCGGACACCGAGAGCGAATCCGACGACGCCGTGAAGACCCAATCGTCGAGCGGCATCGTGTCACGCCCGAGCACGAGCGTGAGCGCGAGGAGACGGCTGTCGGCCGGAAGAATCTGGGCGGTGGATCCGCTGTCCTCGGGCGCCATGGAGCGGTAGCGGTGCAGGCGGGCCTCGACCAGCCGGCCGCCCGCGGTGCTGATACCGTAGGTGTAGAGGGGAGACGTCACCCGGAGGATGCGCGCGGCGGGGGCGGGTCCGGTGGCGCTCCGGGCCGCGCCGGGGACCGAGCTGTCGGACGCGGGGCGCACACTGTCGGCGGGTGCGGCGGCCGGTGCCGGCGCGACAACCTCCCGGCCGACGGAAGCGGAGTCCCTCGCGGCGCCCGCGAGCGGACGGGGCGGGCGCTTGATGAAGAGCGCTGGCACGATGGCGATCACCATCATCAGGAGGATCGCCCAGACAGTACGACGGTCCATGAGCTCAGATCACGCGGTCAGGGGACAGGATCGAAACCGCCCGGATGGAACGGATGGCACCGGGCGAGTCGATGGGCGGCCAGCCAGGACCCCTTCAAGGCTCCATGACGGGTGACCGCCTCGAGAGCATACGCGGAGCACGACGGATGGAACCGGCAGCTCGGCGGCAGCGCCGGCGAGATGAAGCGTTGATAGCTGCGGATGAGCGTGGCGAGGAGGCGGCGGGGCACCCTGCTCCCGGCGCTCATGGCAGGCGTGGTCACTCGGCCCTCAGGACCATCCGGCGCCAGGCGAGGAGATCGGACCGGAGTCCGTCGAAGGCGGCGCCGTAGGCTTCGCGGCGCGCCCGGATGACCAGGTCCCACGCGGGCTGGTGCGACTGCAGCTCGCGCCGCCAGATCTCGCGCAGGCGGCGGCGCAAACGGTTGCGGGCCACCGCGGACGACTGAAATTTCGGAACGATCAGTCCCATCCGCGCGTGGCCCGTCGTGTTGTCCATCCAGATCATGTCCAGATGCTCGAAGCGGCGGCGCCGTCCCTGGCTGAGGCACCGGCGAATGTCCGACGCGCGCGCGAGCCGATGCGCTCGCGGCAGGCGCGCCGAGGTCGTCAGGAACCCCCGTGCTTCGACGGCAGCGAGACGGTGAGCTGCTTGCGGCCCTTTTTCCGACGGCGCGACAGCACTGCCCGCCCCCAGCGCGTGGCCATGCGGGCGCGGAAGCCATGCTTGTTGATGCGGCGCTTGTTGCGTGGCCGATACGACGGTTTCATCGCGGACGTTCCTCCAAAGTGAGCCCGGGAAGCTAGTTAGGAACCGGAGCTTGGTCAAGCGGCGGCTGGTGCACCGCCGGCGAACGCCGTCGTCTTCCACGCCGCGTTCAACGCGCGCACGCGAACCGACACGCGAACGCGATAGGTTCGCGCGCGCGCCTTCGCGATCACCATCACGACACTCATCGCAACACTGATTGCTGGTTTTCAGTTCGCAAAAAATCAGTCTGTCAAGAGCAGAGTTGCGCGCATTGATGCATGGTTGACTTTTCCACAACCGTTCCGTAACATCTCTCGCCCTTGATCAATCCCCCACCGTTTTCGAGTTCCGATGCAGCTGTCCGCAAAAGACGCATGGAAGCGCATCCTCGATGAGGCGCATCGCGAACTTCCTGATCACACGATCCGGACCTGGCTGGAGCCCACCGAGGCGATCGCCCTCGATGAAGGCCGGCTGATCGTCGGCGCGCCGGATCAATTCGCGGTGGAATGGAACGAGACCAAACATGCGACGCTGCTGTCGCGACTCGCCGAGCCGGTCGTCGGTCAGCCGACATCGGTGGTGTTTCGCGTGCACGAAGACCGGCAGAAGCGGCCGCAGATGGACTTTTTCGTCGCGCCGAGCGTCGCGCCGGCCGCCGTGGCCATTCCGGTCAACCCGAGCACCCAGCCGCTCAACGAGCGTTACACCTTCGACACGTTCGTCATAGGCAAATCGAACGAGCTGGCTGCCGCCGCCGCCCACGCGGCGGCCGAGTCGCCGGGGAAGACGTACAATCCCCTGTTCATCTATGGCGCCACCGGGCTGGGCAAGACCCACCTGATGCAGGCGATCGCCCATGTGGTCTGCCAGCGGCAGCCGGAGACCCGGGTGCTGTACGTCGGCGCCGAACAGTTCATCAACGAAGTCATCGAGAGCATCCACAGCCGGACGATGCCCGAGTTCCGGCGCCGCTACCGCGCCGACGTGGACCTCTTCCTGGTGGACGACGTGCATTTCCTGGAAGGCAAGGAAATGACGCAGGAGGAGTTCTTCCATACGTTTAACGCCTTGTACGAAGGCAATAAGCAGATCGTGCTGACCTCGGACCGGCCCCCCAAGGAGATTCCGGGCCTCGAGGCCCGCCTGGTCAGCCGGTTCGAGTGGGGCATGGTGGCCGATATCGGACAGCCCGACCTCGAGCACCGCATCGCCATTCTGAGGAAAAAGCAGGAGCAGGACCATCTCGAGCTCACGATCCCGGACGACGTCCTCCGATTCATCGCCGAGCACGTGCGCTCGAACGTCCGCGAGCTGGAGGGCTGCATCATCAAGCTGCTCCTCTTCGCCTCGCTCAAGCACAAGGAAGTGTCGATCGAGCTGGCGCGCGAGGCGCTGAGCGACAAGATCCGGCCCGGCGAGGACGGGCTCGCGGCGGCCAAGGCGCTGCCGTCGATCAACAAGGTGCAGGAGGTCGTGGCGCGGCGCTGGGGCGTGACGCCCGAAGGGCTGCGCTCGAAGGCGCGCATCAAGACGCTGACGGTGCCGCGGCAGATCGCGATGTATCTTGCGCGTGAGCTGCTCGAGATGCAGCTCGTCGAGATCGGCCAGGCCTTCGGCGGCCGCGATCACTCGACGGTGATCCACAGCGTGGACAAGGTGAGTCGCCAGATGTCACGCGATCGCACCTTCCGCGAGCGCGTCGATCATGCGCGCCAGGAGTTGTGCGCAGAATAATCCCCGCGCGTCGCGCGGAGTGTGGGAATTCTGGATCACGGTGGGAAGAGCGGGGCGAACATCCCCATCACCCACAGCGTTTCGACAGGCGATGAGGCGAGTAACTGCGGTGGTGCGGTGACGTTACGGTGCCGACCCACATTTCCAGAGCCTCTACTACTGCTGCTAAGTATTATAAACTGGAAGAGTAGTACTGCTTTTTCCTCCTCGAGGAGCGGATGAAGCTCACGATCACGCGAGAGCAACTCCAGGAAGGGCTCGTCGCCGTGGCGGCCAGCGTGCCGGCCAAGACGACGCTGCCCATCCTGTCCAACATCCTGCTCGAGGCGACGAAGGACGGGATCCGCCTCTCGGGCACCGACCTCGACATCTCGGTGAGCACCACCGTGTCGGCGTCGGTGGACCAGGAGGGATCGATCACGCTGCCCGCGCGGAAGCTGGTCGAGATCGTCCGCGAGCTGCCGAGTGCCGCCATCCGGCTCACCGCCTCGGGTGAACAGCGGGTCACGATCGAATGCGGCCGCTCCAAGTTCCGGCTGCTCGGCCTGCCGCGGGAAGAGTTCCCGGCATTCCCCACCGTGAAGTTCGAGGGCGGCTGGCGGACCTCGTCGAAGGACCTGCAGAAGCTGATCGCGCACGTGGCGTTCGCCGCCAGCACGGAGGAGAGCCGGCCCATTCTCAACGGCGTGCTCTGGGAGCTCCGTCCCGAGCGGATGCGCATGGTGGCCACGAACGGCCATCGACTGGCGCGGATGGACGTTCCCACGCCGCCCTCCGGGAGCTCGGCGCAGGCCGATCTGATCGTGCCGCCCAAGGCGCTCGAACAGATCCGGCGGCTGTTCCGGGCCGACGAGGAGGTCGAGATCGCCCGCAGCGAGAACCACCTCGGCTTCCGCTCGGCGTCCACCCAGATCTTCACCCGGCTGATCGAGGGCCCGTACCCCAACTACGAGCAGGTCATCCCGAGGGAGAACGACAAGTCAGCCACGGCCGACAAAGGCGCGTTCTCGTCCGCGCTGCGCCGGATGAGCATCGTGGCCAGTGACCAGACCCATCGCATCCGGATGGCGTTCGCCAACGGCTCGTGCAAGCTCTCCGTGCAGACGCCCGACCTGGGCGAAGCCCAGGAGGAGATCACCGTCAGCTACGACGGAGATCCGCTCGAGATCGGCTTCAACGCCTCGTACCTGCTCGAGATCCTCAAGTACATCCCGACCGACGAGGTGCGGCTGACGTTCAAGGCGCCCGAGCGGGCCGCCACCTGCGAGCCCGTCGGCTGGAACGATCCGTCCAGCTATCTGACGCTGGTGATGCCGCTCCGCCTGGTGGACTGAGCGCGGCCCGGGCGGATGTGTGACGGTGCTCCCGGCCCCGCCGGCGGGCACCGCATAGCTTTCCGGCATCGTCCGTTCCGACGTCCGCACGCCGACACTGCCAGTTCTGGAGGATATATGTCTAGCGACATCGACGGCTTCGAGCTCGAGCCCTCCGGGGGCGACGAAGATTCATCGGGATTCCTGGGGATGGCCCTGCTGGCGCTCGCAGTCGGTGCCGGGTCGGCGCTGCTGTTCGCTCCCGCCGAAGGGGCCCGGACCCGAAAAGCCGTACGAGGCCGCCTGCGGGAGCTTCAAGGCGGGGCCGGTGCCGCCATCGAGCGGATGCAGCGCGAGCTCGGCCGCCGTGAGGCGCGCCGCCGGCGGCAGGAGCGCCGGACCTCGCTGCTGATCGGGCTGGCGGTCGGCGCGGGCGTGGCGGCACTGCTGGTGCCGGAGAGCGGGTCGGAGACTCGCCGCCGCCTCTCCGACACCATTCGTCGCCGCGGTGTGTCCGCCGAGGGGGAGGTTCCCGTGGATCGCGTCGTGCGCGAGCCACAACCGGAGCCGGTGGTCTAAGACCCGATCGATCGAGGATCGATGGCCGGGCCCGGCGCCCCGCTCATGGTGGCGTCGACGCGCCGGTGTCCGATGGCCGCGCTCCCGAAACCGGCCCTGCCTGGAGCGTCTCGACCGGCGCGCGCAGCGAATCGAACAGCGAATCCATGCCGGGCGTCCACTGAATCGTGTCGCCCGGTTGGATTACCGGCTCCTCCTCCTCCCTTGGCACCTCGACCGCCTCACCGCGCATGCGGCGCAGGATCAGCTCCTGCCGCCGCCGCATTCGATTGGGCCGGTACGCGGGGTTCGAGCGCAGCGGGAACGGCAGCGTCGCCGCCAGAGCCGCGGCCTGGGTGTCGGTGAGCCGCTGCGCGGATGTGCGGAAATAGCGCCGGCTCGCCGCCTCGACACCCCAGATGCCATCGCCCAGCTCAGCGATGTTGAGATAGAGCTCCAGAATCCGGCGCTTGCCCAGCGCTCGCTCCAGCCGATACGCGGTCATCGCCTCCTTCAGCTTGCGCAGCGGATTGCGGGAGGGCGACAGGTACAGATTCTTCGCGAGCTGCTGGGTGATCGTGCTGGCTCCGCGAAGCGCCTCACGACGGCTCCACGTGCGCCCCACTGCCCGCCAGAGCTCCGTTCGGTCTCGAATCGCGTCCCAGTCAAAGCGCGCGCGCGGATAGCCCACGGCGCGCCGCAGCTCGACGTAGTCGATGCCACCGTGCGCGTAGAACCTGGCGTCTTCACTCGTGAGCGCGGCTTGGACCAGCGCGGGCGCCATCGAATCGAGCGGCACGGGACGGTAGCGTCTCCGTGGGGCGGTGTCCGTCCGCATCGCCATGAATGGCGTCGCGGCGGGCCAGTGCGAACGGTACCAGAGGGGCGGGGGCCAGACGGCCAGCAGCCAGCCGACGAGCGCCGCCGGCGGGAGCAGGATCGAGAGCGCCAGCCGGCGGGCGCGGCGGGCTAGCGTGAGGCGCCCGAGGTGATCGAGTAGCTGCCGGACTGCTTGACCGGCACCGTCTGTCCCACGGTCGGCACGGTGATCGTCATGTCGCCGGCCTCGTTGCCCTGCGCCGAAATGAGGACGCCGTCCAGGCCGAGATGATGCGCGCCGCGCCGGGTACCGGAGGAGGCCATCTGCAGCTCCTGATCGGCCTGCAGCCGCGTCCCGGTGCGGTCATAGGATCCCGAGCTCTCGAGCGTGATGCCCTTCCGCATGCCCGGAGCGTCGTTGGCGGAGGCGCGGTAAGTGATTACGGCGCGCTCCTCCCCGGGAAAAGCGTCGGCCGTCAGCCGGTACTTCGTGGTGTCCGTCCACTCCATGCCCTCTCGCACGCCGCCTGCCGGCAGCGCCGGGAACAGCAGCCGCAGGCGGCCGGTGAGCTCGTCGGGCAGCGTGCCGGTCCGGTCGGGCGCCAACGCGCTCAACCCCCCGGTCGAACTCAGCGAGCCGGTCCATTTCGTCCCGCGGGCCGCCGCGAGCGAGTCCGGCGACGCCGGCTGTCCTCCCTCGAGCGCCTGCAGCGAATCCAGCACGATGGTGACCTGATACGGGCCCTGGCCGGAAGACTCGCCCACCGTGACCCGAAGAAACGCAATGCGGTCGCGCACCTGTTCCTGCGTCGCGCCACCCGGATACTGCAGGCTCAGGCTGTCGTGCCGCTCGAGCCGGTACGACGCGCTGCGAACGGGCTTGTAGGTCACCGCGGGGCCGCGGCCGGGTGTCGTCGGAGCCGGTGCGTCGGCGGCGCCGGGTTCCGGCGCCGGCGAGGGAGTCGGTGGATTGGCTGTCGAGGCCCCGCCGCACCCGGCGAGGAGGGCGGCCACCAGCGCGCCCGTTCCGGCGTGCCGCATGTTGTGCCGGCTCATTTGAGAGTCGTGACCTTGGTCGTCTGGGTGATCGTGATGGGGAGCGGCTCGTTGCTGAAGGAGCCCGCGATGGTCAGCGCCGAGCGCAGCTGCCAGTCGCCGCCGAGGTACACCCCGTCCGGGCTCACGAAGTATGTGCCGGTTCCCTTGCCCGACCCCTCGATGCGTGCGGGTCCGTTCGGGGTAGGCTGTGTGCCGGCCACGATGGACGTGTACTGGCTCGCCACCTTCAGTGCCTTCCGCGCGTCGCGGGTCTCGTTGCCGAGGACGCGGTACGCCGTGATGCGCTTGACCAGCACGCTGTCGGTGCCGCTCGTCGTCGTCTTGGCGCTCGTATCGGCCCACTGCTCGCCGGCTTTCACGCCAGCCTTCACCCACGGAAAGAAATCGCTGAGGAAGCCCTGCACCCGGGCTGCCGCGTCCGAAATGTTGACCGACTCGAGCTCCGACAGTTTGCCGCCCGCGGTGAGGAACGCGTGGAACTCGGCGCCCCGGGCGCTGTCGAACACGGCCGCCGGTATCGGGGCCGCGCTGTCGCCGCGCATCGAGTCCACCACGATCCGGACGCTCCTGCCCCCGGTGCTGTCCGAGAGCGTGAGCGTCACGAAGCTGGACGTAGTGAAGGAGATCGTCTGCTTTCCCTTCCCCGCCGCGGTCGCATCGATGTCCTGGGTGAGCGTCTGATCGACGCGGTATTTCACGGTCACGGGAGCCATGATGGCGGGAGCGGCCACGAGGGCCGCGACGGCGGTGCAGGAGAAGAGTCGAGCCACCATCGTGTGTCCTCGCAGGTCCGGAAGCTTTGCGGCCCTCCGAACCAGGTCCGGAGGGCCGCCGCTGGTCGAGCCGTAAGCCGAGTTCTGTTCCCGGCGCTCGCGCGCCTGGGATGGTCATCTGTCTGGGATAGCCGTCGCCGGCCACCTCTAGCAGCCTACCCGCGGCTTGTGCTGCCGGTGTGGGTCACACCTCGCCGCTTATTTGGCCTTGCTCCGACTGGGGGTTACCGTGCCGCCGCCGTTGCCGGCGCCGCGGTGGGCTCTTACCCCACCGTTTCACCCTTACCCAGCGGTTGCCCGCCGGGCGGTCTGTTCTCTGTGGCCCTGTCCGTCGCCTTTCGGCGCCCAGGCGTTACCTGGCAGTCTACCCGATGGAGCTCGGACTTTCCTCGGACGCCTTGCGGCGCCCGCGACCATCACGCTCGGCCAGCGGAGGGAATATAGTTGGGTAAGCGGTGAGCGGAGAGTGGGGAGCGGAGAGTGGGGAGCGCTAGGAGCTGCCCCGCTTACCGCTCCCCACTTACCCCTCACCCCGCCTCTCCCACCCGCGCCAGGCCCTGCTGCGCCTGGCGGATGAAAGGCTGCAGCGAGGGGTCGGCGGAGCGCCACTGGCTGAGAACGTCCTCGTATTCCTGCCGTGCTTCGGCGCGGCGGCCGAGCTGCTCGAAGGCCGCCGCGCGCAGCAGCCGGACCCGACCGAGCATGCCCCAGCGCGAGTCGAAGCCGCCCGTCCGGAGCGCTTCGGGCTCGAAGTCCTGCAGGCTTCGGAGCGTCGCCTGGTAATCGCCCAGGAGGTAGTACGCCTGCGCCGCGAGGGGCCGGCGGTAGCTGGCGTACATGTTCTTCGGTTGCGCCGTATCGGTTTCGGCCAAGGCGCGCCGCGCCGCGGCCGAGTCTCCGCGGCTCAATGCCAGGAGGGCGCGCACCTCTTTCGTGAGGCTCTCGCCGCTCAGGATGCGATACTCGTCGAGCGCGCTGCTGTCGGCGGCCGGGCCGGTGAACAGGCCGATTGCCGCGGAGGCCCCGCTGTGCGCCAGATGGACGCGCTTGTCGGTCGGCGCCATCCGTACCGCCTCGGCCGCGCTCTGCCAGACCTGGCGGAGCGACGCGGTGGGCACCCCCGTGGCGCCGTACAGCTCGCTCAGCGCCATGCGTCGCCACGCTTCGTTCGACGCGCCCTCCGCGCTGCCACCGGGGTGTTGAATCACCTCCCGCCGCACCTGGTCGGCCAGGTCGATCGTCTTGGCGGCGCTGGCGAGGTCGCCCTGGTAGGCGAACACGTTGGCCGCCGCCGCGATGTCGGCCACCACCGTGGGTGTCCCGCGGTACGGTCGAAAGTCCTGGGGCGCCACGGTATCCAGCGCGCTCCGCAGCTCCTTGGCGGCCCGGTCGATCTCACCAGAGGCGAACCGGATGCGGGCCTCGACGAACGGCAACTCCGGATGCACCGGCGCCGTCTGGCGGAAGCGATCGACCTCGGCGAGCGCGGCCCCGAAATTCCCGGAGGCCACATACGCGTCGACCATCGCGCCGTGCGCGCGGAGCGTCGTGGGCTGGCTGCTCACCCAGCTGCGGGCCGTGGCCAGCGCCTCGCTCCGCGCGCGCCGCACGGCGGCGGCGGCGGTCGTGCTGTCGAGCAGCGCGCGCCCGCCGGGGCCTTCGGTGAGGGCGAACGAATCCGCGGTCACCATCGCGTAGTAGGGGCGCGGTGTCGCCGCGGTGCCGAGCATCGCCTGGACGTGATCGTATGCCAGCGCGTAGTCGGGGTCGAGTGCCAGGGTCCGCTTGAATGCGCGGATTGCCTGGGTCCAGTGCGGCCCCTCGTCGGTCCCCGTCGTGTCGTGGAACCACGCCTCGCCGAGGCCATACCAAGCGTCGGCATCGGACTGATCGCGGGTCAGGAGCTGCTGGTAGGCCGAGCGTGCCGCGGCGTACTCGCCGCCGAGAAAGGCGCGGTACGCGTTGATGACCGTGCGGTCGTGCGTCGGAAGGTTGCCGGAGTAGGCCGTGGCCCTGACGATCGCCGCGTCCGCGGTCGAGTCGCCGACCCCGACCAGCCAGCCGCGCGTGAGCGCCAGCTTGTAGTAGGCCAGGCCGAACGTGCTGTCGATCCGGATCGCCCGCTGCAGCTCGACTTCGGCGCCCGCCAGGTCCCAGCGGTTGAGGCGCTCGACGCCGACGAGATAGGCGCGGTACGCCTCGAGCGACGCGGTGGTCGACCGGGCGAGCCCGATGCGCACCTCGTTCGGCGCGCCCGAGAGATCGAGCAGCTTGGCGGCCAGGTCGTCGAACAGCGGACGGGCGTCGGCGCCGGAACGGTCGTCGACCCTCGCCACGTCCACCCGAGTTCCGCTGGCCACGTCGTAGACGCGCGCGGTCAGGTGGAGCGAATCCCCCACCTGCGCGAAGTCCCCGAGCACGACGGTCCATACCCCGGCCTCGCGCGCCAGCCGCCGCGCCATGTCGAGTCCCACGTCGTCGCCTGGACGGAGGCGATGCCGGGCCAGGAGGTCGTGCAGCCGCTCGTGGTCGACGACGCTCAGATCGTTCCACTGGCTCAGGTTGAGTCCGAGCATGCTCACGCTGCCGTCGCGGAGCCAGTCGATCGAACGGTCCTCGCGCTGATTGTCGAACGGGAGGATGAGAATGGAATGCCGCGGATTGACGCCTTCGGGCGGCCCCGGCGCCCTGCGCGCGAGACCCGCGACCGCCGCCAGAGCAAGGACCGCGGCACCCGCGCCGGCGAGCAGCGTGCGGCGCCGGCGATTGGGTCGCGCGGCCGCGTGCTCCGAGAGCAGCGCTTTCCGAAATTCCTCGCCCGTCTGCCAGCGATCGGCCGGCTGCTTCTCGAGGGCGCGCATGAGGGTGGCGGCGAGCGGACGCGGAGTCTCGGGCCGGATCCGCTCGATCGGCACCGGCCGCTCGGCGATGTGCTTCGAGACGACCACGCGGTTGGGACCCTGGAATGGCGGCACTCCCGCCAGCATTTCGTAGCCCAGGACACCCAGCGCGTAGAGGTCGCTCCGGCCGTCGATGTCCTCGCCCGCGGCCTGCTCGGGGCTCATGTACGCGGGCGTGCCCACGGCCACCCCCTGCCCCGTGCTGCTGGTCCCGCTCTCGGCGGCCATGGCCCGGGCGATGCCGAAGTCGGCCAGCATCGCGCGGCCGGACGCCTGGTCGAGCAGCACATTTTCCGGCTTCACGTCGCGATGAACGACACCCGCTCTGCCGGCCGCATCGAGCGCGGCGGCCACGTCGTCGACGATCCGGGCCACGGTGGCGGGGTCGAGCCGTCGCTCGCGGGTGAGGCGCTGCCGAAGGCTTTCGCCTTCGACTTCGTCCATCACGTAGTACAGCAGCCCGTCGGCGTTTCCCGCCGCGTGTACGGCTACGACGTTGGGGTGCCGCAGGCGGGCGATGGTGCGCGCTTCGGCGAGGAAGCGCCGTCCGATGGACTGGTGCGCGGCGAGCTCGGGGTGCACCGCCTTGATGGCCACCCGGCGGTCGAGCGTGGTGTCGGTGGCGAGGAAGACGACTCCCATGCCGCCGCGACCAAGTTCGCGCTCGAGCCGGTACTGCGGCTCCAGCACCGCTTGAAGGGCGTTGAACAGGTCGAGGGTCGGAGTCGTCATGGTCCAACCGGCCAGGGGAGCGGAACCGAGAATATACCTCGCCGGAGCCCACCTTGGATGCGTGACCCACGGAAAGGGTTGCGCTTCGCACCAAAAGGGGGTGTTTCGGGTTGAATCCAGGTTGACGTCCGCCGCCTATCCTCTTGCACCACTCAGCCGGAGGACACCGTGTCGTACGCCGCCGATCCCAGCTCCACCACCGTCGCCGCCGTCCTCCTGCCTGGGGAGCGCACCCGGGTTGACGCCGCCGGCAACGGCCTGTTCGCCGTGCTGCACCGCGACTCCATCCCGGACGCGGTGCGCGCGGTCCGGGAACGGCCCGTGGACGCGGTTCTCGTCTCGGTGCACCGCTGCGGGCCCGAGCAGATGGACGTGTTGGGCCACCTCGTGCGCGAATTTCCTTCCATTCCCACCGTGGCACTGGTCTCCCAGCACGATCCCGCCTCCATCGAGATGCTCCTGCGGCTCGGCGCGTCGGGCGTACGGCAGGTGGTGGATGTGACATCTCCGACGGGATGGAGCCGACTCCGCCAGGTGGTGGGGCAGCCAGCCACCCGTGCGGTCGCCCGGATCCAGGGCCCCATTCTCGAGTCGATCACCGAGGCGCCGCCCGACGCCCGGGTCTTCGTCGAAGCCATGATCCGGCTGGCGCCGGAAGTCCCGACGGTCACGGCCCTCGCGGGGCAGCTTTCGGTCCGGCCCAGCACCCTGATGTCCCGCTTCGCCCGGGCAGGACTGCCGTCGCCCAAGAACTACCTGGCTGCCATTCGATTGCTCCACGCCGCATTCCTGTTCGAGACGGCGGGGCTGTCGGTGGCGGACGTGGCGTACCGGCTCGAGTACAGCTCGCCCCAGAGCTTCGGTCGACATCTCAGGGCCATGCTGGGGCTGACCGCGCTGGAATTCCGGCGGCGGTTCCCGTTTCCGACGGCGCTCGAGCGGTTCGTGGCGCTGATGATGGCGCCGTATCGTGAGATCTGGCGCGGTTTCCACCCCCTGGCGGCGGGAAGCTGGGAAGTGGGGCGCGGCGTGGGCGAGGGACCGAGGCACTGAGCCGCGGTCGCGACAGCCCGCGGCGCCAGCTTAGGGTCGGGTGAGGCGCCCGTGTCGGGCCAGGACGTCGCGCAGCCGATCGTGCGGCAGCGCCGGCACGCGGTACCAGTTCGCGCCCGTCATGGTCCGTGCGGCAAGCATGGCGTTGACGATCGCCTCCTCGGTGGCCTGGACGGCGGCCTCGTACACCTCATCGATCACGTCGTCGCTCAGCATCTCGACGCTCGCAACGCCTTTGGCGCCCGGTGTGCCGGTGGGGGTGGTCGAGAAGGCGATGAACAGGTCCCCCGAGCCGGCCCCGGCGATGCCGCCCATGCGCCCCACGCCCAATGCCGCCCGTCGGGCGACCCGCCGCAGCTGATGCGGCAACAGCGGAGCGTCCGTGGCCAGCACCACGATGATGGAGCCGTGCTCGGTCTCGCGCGGCCCCACCGCCTCGCCGCTGACGCTCGCGCAGCGGTCCCGGACGAGCGCGGTGTCGAGCGTCTCGCGGGTGTCGTAGCACGGCTCGGGCACGTCCATCTCCTGCGCCACCGGAATTCCCGCAATCCGCAGCTGACGCCGCAGGCCGAAATTGCACTGCACCAGCGCGCCGACCGTGAAGCCTCCGCGCTTCTCCGGCAGTCGCCGGCTGGCGGTGCCTATTCCGCCCTTGAAGCCGAGGCACTGCATGCCGGTTCCGCCGCCGACGTTCCCCTCCGCCACGACCCCGGGCGCCGCGGCGGCCAGTGCGGCGTACACGTGCTCCTTCTTCACGTGAAAGCCGAAGATGTCGTTGAGGTCGCCATCCCAGGTCTCCGCCACCACCGGCAGGCAGCAGTGCAGCGCGTCCGGCAATCGGTCGGCGCCCCATTCGATGAGCGCGTCCCGCACCGTGCCGACGCTGTTCGTGTTGGTGATGGCGATGGGATAGAAGAGGAGCCCGTAATCGTCGATCCAAGCGGTTCCGGTCATCTCACCGTTGCCATTGAGGCTGAACCAACCCGCGAACACGGGCGCCAGGTCGTCCCGGCCGCGCGGGAAAACCGCCGTGACTCCCGTCCGCACCGGGCCTTTGCCGGGACTCAGCCGTCCGCTGCCTCGAACGAGCGTCGTGTGACCCACCGTCACGCCGGGCACGTCGGTGATGGCGTCGAGTGGCCCGGGTGCGCCGTCGAAGGGAATGCCGAGATCCCGCGCGCGCTCGACGGGTTGCTGCGCCGCGAGCGCCCCGCCCGACACGCCGGCGCACACGAGCGTCGTGGCGACGAGCAGTCCGCGGGCGAGCATCGCCACCCCACGGCCGCCGGTCACGGAGTCGCCGGAGCGCGGAACACGAAGTACACGGCGCCAAGCAGGCAGAGCGTCGCCCACAGATAGTCGAGCTTGAGGGGCTGGCGCATGTAGAACACGGCAAACGGCACGAACACCGAGAGCGTGATCGCCTCCTGCAGGATTTTGAGCTGCGGCAGCGTCATCACCGTGTACCCGAGCCTGTTCGCCGGCACCTGGAGCAGGTACTCGAACAGGGCAATGCCCCAGCTGACGATGGCGGCGACATACCATGGGCGCCCCGAGAGGTTCCGGAGGTGCGCGTACCAGGCGAACGTCATGAACACGTTCGAGCCCACGAGCAGCAACGCTGCCCGGGAGATGATGTCGGCTTTGATGGTGCCTCCGTTCGATCAGGTCGACGCGGCCGCCACGGGTCGCATCTCGGCGTCAACGGTCCGGCCGGCCTGGACCACAATGGACGGGATCGCGGCCACGTCGGCTTCGGTCGTGCGAAAGTTGACGATGCAGGCGCGCAGGAGGAAGCGCCCATCGAGCACCGCGTTCGTGACGAACAGCGCCCCGCCCAGCTTGAGGCGGCTGAGGAGCGCCTCGTTCAGCGCATTGAGATACGGTTCGGCGCCGTCCGCGCCGCGCAGATCCCGAGGCACGTACCGGAAGGTGGCGATGCTCAGGCCGAGCGTCGCGGCCTCCAGCTCGGGCTCGGCCGCCACGTGCCGGTGCAGCGACGCGGCCAGGCGACAATCGTCGCCGATCATTTGTACATAGCCCTCGCGGCCTGCCTGCCGCAGCCCCAGCCACACCTTGAGCGCGCGGAAGCCCCGGCTGTTCTGCAGCCCGAGCTCGTAATAGTTGATCGGGGGCTCCTCGCCCTGGGTCTCGAAGCGGTAGTAGGTCGGCGTGTAGGAAAAGGCATCGATCAGCCGCTCCGGATCGCGGACCAGGATGCACCCCGCCTCGAGCGGCGCGTACAGCCATTTGTGCGGATCCACCGCCAGCGAATCGGCCAGCGCGAGCGCGCGTAAATCGTCTGGCGCGTCGGGCAGCACCGCGGCCGGCGCCCCGTAGGCCCCGTCTACATGGAACCAGAGCCGGTGCTCGCTGCAGATCGCGGCCAGCTCGCGAATCGGATCCACGGCGCCGGTGCTCACGCTGCCGGCGGTGCCGATGACCATGATCGGTCGATCGCCCCGGTCGAGGTCCCACCGGATCTGTTCGCGCAGCAGGTCGGCGCGCATCCGCTGGTCGGTGTCCGTCGGAATCCAACGGATGGCCTCGGTGCCGAGGCCAAACAGGTCGCACGCCTTCTGCACCCAGGTGTGGGTGGCAGAGGACGTATAGACCCGAAGCGCCCCACCGGACCGGGGCAGTCCGTCGGCACGTACCGCCTCGCCCAGCATGGCCCGGCGGCCGGCCAGGAAGCACCCGATGTTGGCCATGTTCCCGCCGCTCACGAGCAGGCCCCCGCACGCCGGCGGGTAGCCCACGATCTCGGCGATCCAACGCACCGTCTGGGCCTCGATTTCCGAAGCCACCGGCGATAGCTCCCAGCCCCCGACATTCGGGTTGACGCTTGCGGCCAGCAGCTCCGCCAGCGCCCCGATCGGGGCCGCAGAGGACGTGATGTAGCCCATGAAGCGCGGATGCCCGTTGAAGAGCGAGTCCTCGAAGAGCAGGCGTGCGGCCTCCGGAAGCAGCGCCGCCGGATCACTGCCGCTCGCCGGCAGCGGCGCGTGTCCGATCACGCTACGGATATCGGCAGGGGTCTTGCCCGAGGTGACGGGACGGGTGCCAAGGGTGCCCAGGAAGTCGGCGATCCGGTCGATCAGCTCGTGGCCTGCCCGGCGGAACTCCTCGGGCGGCATTTCCAAGGGGGTGAGACGACCCGCCATACCTGCTCCTCGCGTGCCGCCGATCCGGCCAGGCTCGCCCGGCACCGGCAGGGTGGTCATGCGCCGATCGCTCAGCCCCATCCCATCCGGTGGCGCAAGCCGGTCACGTGCGCCGCATGGTGCTCCCCATGCCAGGCGTACATCGCGAGCAGCTCGTCCACCGAGATCAGCCGACCATGCTCCGGATGGAGCATCTGCCTGGCACCCGTGCCGGGGTCCACGCCGCCGAGCAGCGCCACCCAGCGCGCGTGCAATCCGTCGAGCAGCACGAGTGACGCCTCGACCGGTAAGGTCCTCGCGTCCGGAAGCTCCGCCCAGCGCACCTCGTCGTACGGCTTGATGGTTGGCGTATCCTCGGTGAGCGCCAGCCGGATGCGGGTGTATGCGTTGAGGTGGCTGTCCGGAACGTGGTGGATCACCTGCCGGACGGTCCAGCCGCCGGGTCGGTACGGCGTGTCCAGCTGCGCATCGTCCAGGTCCGCCACCGCGGCGCGAAGCCGGCCGGGCGCGGTCGCGATGCGGGCGACACACTCGGCGCGCCGCGCCGCGGTCATGACGCCGTCGTAACTGAACGGGCCGATGGGGTAGCGCAGGTCCGTCATCGAAGCCTCGCCAGGCGGGTCTCAGGTGTCCGACGCGCGGTCCCCGCGCGACATCCGCTCCGATTCGACATCTCCACGGAACTCGAAATGCGCCTCGTCGAGCAACCGGTCGGGAAACGGGGCCTCGCCCATTTTGTGGAGCAGCACGTTCGCGAGCACCGCTTCCGCGATCCGGGATGCGGGCTCCCAGCGCTCAGGGGTCAGTCCGGGGTAGAGGTGGGCGAACTCGGGGCGGAGTCGGGCTTCGCGCATGACCGAAATCTAGCTCGACAGCGCGTCGGAGGAACGCGCAACCCTTTTCGTTCATCCCGCATCCAAGCCTTCGTAGTGCAGTGGTTCCTGCAACACCCGGTTCCCGGCGCCGCGGCCAGGCAGTACGGCTCCGGGAACCACCCCCGCTTCTCGAGAAAGCCTCCTGGTTCCCGGCGGACGCGGTCGCGTGCGCATGGCCGCTACCGTGCGGCCCGCGCGCCCATGCCGACGGAATTGACGCCACGCTGCTTGATCAGCGCATACAGCGGCTCGACTTCGGCCGTCACACCGGCCGTCACGTTCTCCGCGCCCGCGTCGGTCACGACCACCGTGTCTTCGAGGCGGATGTGGATTTTCCGGTCGGGAAATTCGAGGATCGGCTCCACGTTGAAGACGGTGCCCGCCACGAACGGCTTCTCCGCGTCGGGCCCGCCGATGGCGCCGACGTCGTGCACCGAGAGCCCCACGAAGTGTCCGATGTAACGCCCCGACTCCTCGAATTCCTTGGCGTAGCCGTGGCGGGCGTACACCGTGGCGGCCACGTCCTTGAGTGACGAGATCGTGGCGCCGGGCTTCATCGCCGCGATGATCGCGTTGCGTGCGTCGAGCACGCATCGGTACATCTTCTCCTGCTCCTTCGTGAACCTGCCCGACACCGGCCAGGTCCGGGTGATGTCCGAGGCGTAATATCCGTAGTCCGAGCCGTAGTCGATGTACACGAGCTCCCCGGCCTGCATCTGGCGGCGGTTGTCCATGTAGTGAACGATCGGCGCGAGCGGCCCGGAGGGCACGATCGGCGGGAAGGCGTCGCCCCGCGCGCCCAGACGGGTGTTCACGTATTGGGCGGCGGCGGCAATCTCGTACTCGTACATACCGGGCCGCGTCGCCCTGATGGCTTCCGCCACGGCGGCCGCGCCGATCCTCCCGCTCTGCCGGACTCGCTCCAGTTCGTACGCCGTCTTCACCCACCGCAGCTCGTCCAGCTTGGGGCTCACGTCTTCCACCGGCAGCTGGGGAACCGCGCCGCGAATGCGCTCGAGGGCCACCGTGGTGGCGGGGGCGTGGCCCAACACCGGATGGTCGAGGCCGGCCGCGTCGGCGATGCGCATCTCGAAGCGCGCGTACAGAAGGTTGTCGGGCGGCGTGAGCTGCGCGTAGAGCTTGCGCACCGAGGGGTTCAGTGTGGCGAAGGTCAGAAAGGTGAAGAAGCTCTCCATGGGCTGCACCGCCAGCCCGTACGTCTGGACCGGATCGGTCGCGTCGCGAAGGTCGGGGGTTGGAGCAGGTGGCCCGAACTTCGGCCGCTTCACGGCGAAGAGCGTGGCCTTCTTCGAAACCCCGTTGAGGATCAGCACCAGTCCCGGCTCCTCCAGCCCCGTCAGATAGAACAGGTCGGGGGACTGCCGGAACCGCACCGGGTAGACATGCTCCTCCTCGCCGAGCACGACCGCGATGCCATCGCCAATCCTTTCCATCAATCGATCCCGTCGCGCCGCGAACTCCGCCTTGTCGAACGTGTCCTGCGCAGAAACGCGCATAGGAGCAAGCGCGAGAAGCAGGCAAAGCACCAGAAACGGACGGGGTGTACCAGGAGCTGCAGTCCATGACATGCGGCGAGTCCTCACTTGTAAGCGATGGGGTCAAGGCGGGTTACGCCCATGACATGACGCATCGGCAGGCTGGCCGGTTTCCGGCGTCATTCTGGCCCGCTGGCTGGGTCTCAGCCCGAATTTACGTGTCCGCATCCATCAGGAGGGACGTCCATGTTCGCCCGTCTCCTCGTGACGTGCGCGCTGGTGGGTTTCGGCGCCGTCGCCCCATCGCCCGCAGTCGCGCAGGACGCGACCACCCTGCACGGCGCCTGGTTCGGCGGCGGCATCGGCACCGCGTCGGCACAGGTCAACTGCGAGCTCTGCATCAACGACCGGAACGGCGGGCTGTCCGGATATCTGGCAGGCGGGCTTCGGCTGAACGCCGGGCTGCACGCCGGCGCCGAGCTTGCCGGCTGGTTCGACAACACCGACGACGTCAGCCAGCGCCTGCTGCTGTACGGGGCCTCGCTCTGGTGGCACCCCCGGCCCGGGCAGAACTGGTTCCTCAAGGGCGGCCTCGGGCTGCTGAAGTATCGCGCCGCGACGGACGACGACGATGACGATCCGTTGACGGCCGGCACGGCCGCGATCCAGCTCGGGGGCGGGTACGATCTGCGTGCCGGACGCAAGCTCTGGGTAAGCCCGTTCGCCAACCTGATCGTGACGACTTCGGGCAACATGACGAGCGGCAACACCGTCGTCACCGATGCCAGCTTCTCGATGCTGCAGCTCGGCGCCGGCGTGACGTGGCGCTGAACGGCCCGGCGCCGGCTCACAGTCCTGTGTTCCGAACGCAGGCCGCCCGCGAGAGGAGAACGACCATGCTCCCGTTCCGCGTCATCTTCCCGACCGCCCTTCTCCTCGCCGCGGCGGCATGTTCGACCGATTCGTCGTTGAATCCGGCCGACGCGACGCCCAGCCGGGCCTTCGGCATCTGGAAGCCCGGGGCGGCCGAGAGCTGTACGCAGGAGCAGCATGATGCCTACGCGGTTGTCGGGCCGGACGGCAAGCTGTATCCCAGCTGGCACCCTCCCACGGGCCCCGGCGGCTGCAGCTTCGGTCACGAGCACGGCCGGGACCCGCGCGGGTCCGCGCTGTACGATGACGCGGGCGGCCTGCCGTTCGGCGTGGCCAACGAGGCGCTCGCGATCGGCGATCCAGGCAACCCGCGCGACGAGGACCATGTCGGCCACAAGGTCGAATGGGAGAACGGGATCGATCTCCAGTTCTCGGGTCCCGGCTCCGCGCTGTTTACCGGCAAGTGCGACGTGCTGACCAAGCTCCACCAGGGCACGCACTCGAAGGACGCCTTCACCAACAACCTGCACGAGCTGGTCTATCACATCGAGTGCTCGGACGGGACCGAGATGCACGTGACCATGATGACGGCCATCGGCACCCCGGGCGAGTTCGTCCGCTCGTGCGATCACTCCGTCCACATCTCGGCGGGCACGCCGACGCCGGTCAACTCACCCGATGGGGGCGGCTTCCGCGCCATTCCGGACCGGACCTGCATCGAACAGTTCCTGCTGGTGCCGCCGGGTGAGCAGTCGAATTATTTCCAGGCGCTCCATGAGACCTGGGAAACATCGAACAGCGTGCGCCGCGAGGACGGCCATACGTTGGCCTTCTTCAATCCCTACTTCCAGGTGCGTCTGCCGAGCCGGTTTCACGATCCGGCCATCGCGCCGACCGTAGGGCGGCCGATCGACGCGTGTTACGAGGTTACGGCGTCGGGCGAACGCGCAAGCGGCGGGGCCTGCCGGGAGTCGACGGAGGACGGGGCGGTGACCGGCGTGACGTTCGACCATCCGAGCTCGTCGTTCGACGGCGCGGGCCACTTCGTGGACGTCAACGCGAACCAGCTCAGCAACGAGGACGGGCCCGAGGTGTGGTACACCGACGCCTTCGGCCGGCACGGCAAGCCAACGTCGTTTCCCGGATCGATTCGGCAGCGGCTGGCCCGGATGGACAATCAGATCGGAGTGGATGCCGGCGGCCCGGTCATCGGCGACAACCGGAACTACTCGGGGCCAGGCGTACACGCCCCGAATTGACGTTCAGACGCGCCGCTCGGTGCAGCGCGCATCCCGGATCCCGCCGGGAGCCAGTTGTATCCGCGTGAACACCTGGGTCATGGTGACCGCGCGAAAGGCGCAGAGGAGGATGGGCCGACGGACCCGGAAGAGAACGATGCACTGGCGCATGCTGCATTGAACGCTGCTGGCATCCGAATGGAGCGTTCCGCTCCGGCCCGCCAGCACACGAGGCCAGAGCTGGGCGTCGTCCGCCTCGTGCACCCATCGCGTGGAATCATCGGCCGGGAGCTCGGTGTAACCGTTCTCGCGGACGAAGGTCTCGGCGCATCGCCGGGCCATGTCCTCCATCCCCTCGCGCAAGTCGCGCGGGATGAGACACCGCTGCGGATCGGCGCGCAGCCAAGGTGCCACCGCCACCGGCCCGCGGATAGGCGCACGTGATCCGCAGGCGAGCACGCCGAGTACCAGAACCATCGCCGACCAACGCATCGTGCCTCCCGAACGATGATCGGAATTTGCAAAATCCCGTCGGGACGCGCCAGATGGTTCCTGCCCATTTTCGCGTCCATTTCTGACACGTGCTCACCCCCATCCGCAACTAGTTCCGACCCGCGAAGGACGGCCAGATTTCCTGGAGTGTCCGTCGCGGCCGGCGTGCCACATAGATCGTGAGATCCCGCTCCTCGGCCACGCTCCAGGTGCTTCCGATCCGCTTCGCGGGCACGACCGTCGCGAACATCGGTTCCAGGTCCGCGCGATCCACGCCGATCGTGATGACGACCTCCCCGGGTTTGGTTCCGGGTCCGAAGAACCAGTAACTGCCGGTCGGACTGACGACGGGCGGCAGTCCATACCGTGGGCCGAAGAAGTCGAGCGCACCGGCCTCTCCGTAGTTGGCGGCCACCAGGACGGCGCGGCGGCGATCCGGTGCCGGCAGCGACCGATACACGTCCGCCACCGCGCGGACCTGCGCCTCCCAGCCGAGCATGTCCGCGTAGTCCTGGGGCAAGGCCTCGATCTCGCCGGTATTGGTCCGGAGCGCCGCGGTGGCACCGATCGCCTGTGCGTAGCGGGCCATCGGGTCGGGCGGCAGCAGCGGCAGGCTGAGCGGCAGCGTGCCAGCCACGAAGCACGCAAGCGCCGCGAGGAAGCCCCAGCGGACGATGCGGCCGGGGCGCGGCACCTGCACCCGTTCCAGCACGAGCGTGCCCGCACCGATGAGCGTCGGATAAAGGGGCCCCGCGTAGTAGGCCTTTCCGTGCAGCCCGAGGAGAATGGCCAGTGCCACGGCGCAGGTCCACCCGACCACGCGGAACCGCCTGAGCGCCGGGTGGAACAGCAGCGCGCCGAGTCCGATGAGCCCGGCAACCGTGGCCGGACCCCAACGAAGCTGGTCCAGCATGAAATCAGCCGGCGTCACGCGCGCGAGCTGCGAGCTACGGAGCTCGGCCATCTGGCCGAGGACCGGCCAATCGAGACGAATCTGCCCGACGATGCTGGGGCTGCCGATCGCCATTGCCAGGACCGCGGCGACCCACGGCCAGGGGGTGCGCAGCCACGCGCGGCGTGGCGAAAGCAGCACCGCCATCGCGATCGCTAGCGCCAGGAACGCGGCGCTGAACTTCGTGAGCAGCCCGAGGCCGAGCGCCGTGCCTAACAGCAGCCACCAGCGCGGCGCCGAATCGTGGCAGAGCCGGAGCAGCGCGTAGAGCGCGAGCGTCCACGCCACCTGGTCGAAGACGACCGGCTGGAACAGGTTGGCCGACCGGAGAAAGAGCGGGTTGGCGACCACGGCGAACGCGGCGAGGCTCTGCGCCCAGCGCCCGCCGCCGAGCTCACGGGAGGCGAGCGCCGCGAGGATGGCCAGCAGCGAACCCGCGAGTGCCGGGACGAAGCGGATGGCGGAGAGCGAGTCGCCCAGGGTGGCGCGTACTGTCTCCGAGAGCAGTGCGATGCCGGGCGGGAAGTCCATCGCCCAGAGACGGAGGTGCCGACCCATCGCGAGATAGAGCAGCTCGTCGCGATGGAAGCCGTACGGCGTCAGCAGGTTGACCGCCGCGTGCAGGATCAACGCGAACGCGCCGAGCGCCGCAGCCGGCCACCAGGCCACCGGCGGGCGCTCGACGACCGCGCTCAGGCGAGCGTGATCCCTTCTTTCAGCACCCACACCTTCGTCGCGAAGAAGAGCCGGATCATCGCCGCGTGATCGTCGGGCTGCACCAGGACCACCAGCGACTGCCCGTCGGTCCCCCGGGTCGTTCGCACATTCTGCTTGAGCCGCATCCGGCCCTGCAACGCGTCGAACCAGGAGGGGAGCCGGCCACGCTCCTCACCCCGGACGATGTCGCGTGAGCGCGCGCCGGTGGGATCGGCGAGCGCCACGGGACAGTAGCGCCGGCCGCGAGCCTCGCCCTTGGTGGCTTTGGTGAAGGTGAGCGATCGATCGGTGAGCTCGGCCCAGACCTTGAGATTGGGGGTGCTGCGCGGCCGGACCTCGAGCCGCTCGCCACGGATCTTCGGGATGCGCACCATGAACTCCCACGCGTTTCGCGTGGGGAAATTGCCGTCCGTCACCGCGTAGCTCTGCTCGACACCGGTCACCGGCCTGCCCGCGAACGTCCAGGTCGCGGGCCGCGAATCGCCGGCCTCCACCGTGACGCGATCCAGCCGGTAGCGCTTGCGCGATGCCATGGGCTGCCTCCTGGTGGTCGTCAACCGCTCACCCACGCGAAGGAACGCAGAACAATACACAACGGGGCACGCCGGCGCGGCTGCGCGCCCCCTCGACCGGGCCGGAACCTTCGCGGCCCAGCGCACGTCCTTGGAGGATGATCCTCGCCGACCGGATGACCCGGCGCGCATGGATGCGCGAGCTCGCGCGTGTGACCGGCGGCGCCTTCCTCGCGCCATGGGCCGGCGCGTGCGCGCGTGGCGCGCCGGAGCGACTCTCCGTGTCACCGCTCTCCATGCCCAGTCCACCGGCGCCGGCGGGCTTAGAACCGATCGGCTCCGGAGGCGAGCGGGACGGTGTGGTCTATCTGCCTCCCGACACGGGCGACCGGGCGCCGCTCATCCTCCTGCTGCATGGGGCCGGGGGCAGCGGACGCCGGGTCGCGCGCCTGTTGCTGCCGCTCGCCGATACGGTCGGGTGTATCGTCGTGGCGCCGGACAGCCGGAGCGTGACGTGGGACGCCGTGACCGGCGCGTTCGGCCCCGATGTTCGCTACATCGAGCGCGTGCTCTCGGACACGCTCGGCCGCCGGCGCATCGACCGGAGCCGGATGGCCGTCGCGGGTTTTTCCGACGGCGCCAGCTACGCCCTGGGACTCGGGCGTGCGAACGGAGACCTGTTCACCCATCTCATCGCCTACTCGCCGGGGTTCCTGCCACATTCGAGCGTGGCGGGCTCGCCGCGGATCTTCGTCTCCCACGGCCGCGCCGACGGCATCCTGCCCGTCGATCGCTGCAGCCGGATTCTCGTTCCGCAACTCCAGCGGGACGGGTACGACGTGCGATATCGGGAGTTCGAGGGTGGACACGAGGTGCCCGACGCCGTGGCGCAGGAGAGCCTGGCGTGGTTCCTCGGCCGCCCGGGCGAGCACGCCGGCCCGCACTCGCAGTAGCTTTCGTCGCCGTCGGCCGGACCGGCGCACGCCATTGCGTGACGCACGTCACGCCGGCGAGCAGCGGGCAACCCAACGTCCCGCACGTTCAGGCTGTATTGAACGGATGAAACTGATGTGTGGGCCAGCTTCGGAACGCTTCGGGTATCTCATGGACGCCGCGACGACGCACTTCACCGACCGGATGGGCCTGCTGTTCGAGGCCGAAGGCCAGCCTCCCATTGCCGGTCGCATCTTCGGCTACCTGATGGTGAGCGACGATCCGCGCTCGCTCGATCAGCTCGCCGAGGCGCTCGACGTCAGCAAGGCGAGCGTGAGCACCAACGCCCGGCGCCTGGCCGACCAGGGCGTGCTCGAGCGCGTGTGCCGCCCGGCCGATCGGCATGATTACTACGCCGTCGCGCCCGACCTGTTCAGCCGGACCATGGAGGGCCGCCTCAGGCGATGGCAGCGATTCACCGAGGCGGTGGGCGAGGCGCGGCGAACCTTGCCGACCCCGAGCGAGCGCGTCCGCGGCCGCCTCCGAGGGTACGAGACCGCGTACGCATACATGGTGGACGCCATCGGGGCCGCGGTGGACCGCTGGGAGCGGCGCGCGCGACCCGGTCGCCGCGC
>DATLBL010000009.1:0-4685 GCA_035526925.1 Gemmatimonadales bacterium | reverse complement strand
CGCCCCGTCGAAGCCGAGCACGCCGGTGTTGAGCACCATGTGAAAATTGAGCGGATCGCTCCAGTCGCGCCGATAGTACTCGCGGCTGTAGCGCGCCCGCATCCGATCCGTGTCGTCGAGGGCCGCGGCCGCCTTGTCGGCCGCGCAGCCGAGGCGGGTGGCGGCGACCTGGATGCGAAACGCACGCGGCGCCACCAGCCGGACGTGCAGCGCGTCGGCTTCGCGGGCCAGCACCGCCGGTGCCGCCCGGCCCACGACCACGACTCGTCCCTGCGAAGCCGCCTCGGCGACGACGAGCTCGGTGATCCTGACCAGCTCGGCTTCAGGCACGTCCGCGAGCACGTTGCCCGAGTCGTGGGGAAACACCTCGGGGCTCCCGGCGGCGAGTGTTCGCGCCAGCCGTTCGGCGAAGGTGGGAACCCGCTCGTCTCGCTCGGCCACGCGCTCGGGCGGCAGGCCTGCTCGCGCCGCCACCTGTTCCACCAGCTCGTTGTCGACCACCCGCCACCCCAGCGCCGCCGCGACTCGTTGGGCGACCTCGGAGCCCCCGGCCCCGAACTGGCGCGAGATGGTGATGAGCATCGGCTAAGATGGGGAGCGCACGCGGAATGGGAAAGGCTCCGCCGTCGCGGCAGCCACCCCCCGGGTCCGCCACATCCCCCACGCGACGCCTCCCGCCACCAGCAGGCAGACCAGTCCCCCCTCGGCCACCGCGGCGCGCACCCCATAGTGCTCGGCCACCCATCCGGCCTGCAGCGATCCGAACGGTGCCATCCCGAGCACGACGAACGAATAGAACCCCATCACCCGGCCCCGCAGCCGATCGGGCGCCTGCGTCTGCAGCATGGTGTTGGCCGCGATCCCGTTGAGCGCCATGAGGCAGCCGGCCACCGTGAAGAGCACGATCGCCCACCAGAAGCCCGGCGCGAGCGCCGCCCCGGTGAGGACGATCCCGAACAGCACCGACGATCCGAGCACCAGACGCGCCCGCCGCGTGCGCCCGCCCAGGCCCGCCATGAAGAACGCGGCCGCCGCCGCGCCGATGCCGATCGCCGAGACGATGGCGCCGTACCCCCGCGCGTCGACGTGCAGCGCGTCGCGCGCGAAGACCGGCATCATCGTCATGAACGAGAACCCGAACACCGCGAACGTGGCGATGATCGTCACGATCGCCCGGGGCCAGCGGTTGCCGAAGACGTACGCGAAGCCTTCGCGCATCGCCTCGAGCGCGGGCGTGACCGGAGGACGTGCCTGCGGCGCGACCCGCATCAGGATGAGGCTCGCCACCACCGCCAGGTAGCTGGCCGCGTTGACGAAGAAGCAGGCGGCGAGTCCGACCGTCGCGATGAGCGCCCCCGCGATCGACGGCCCCACCACCCGCGCCACGTTGAACGCGCTCGAGCCGAGCGCGATGGCGTTCATCAGGTCCTCGCGCTCGACGATCTCCGCGATCAGCGCCTGCCGCGTCGGTACCTCGAACGCCGAGAGGAGGCCATGGAACACGGCCAGGGCCATCACCCAGTGCACCGTCACCAGGTCGAGGTGCGTGAGGATGCCCAGCAGCAACCCTTCCGTCACCATCAACGACTGCAGGACCAGCACCAGCCGCCGCTTGTTGACGCGGTCGGCGACGACGCCGCCGTAGAGGGTAAAGAGGAGGATGGGAAGCGAGCCCAGCGTGGTCACCAGCCCGACGGAGAACGCCGAGTCGGTGAGCTGCAGCACCAGCCACCCCTGCGCCACCACCTGAATCCAGGTGCCGCACAGCGAAACGAACTGTCCCACGAGGAACAGCCGGAAATTCCGGTGCCGAAGCGCGGCAAACATCGTCGGTGCGGACACAGCGGAATAGTACACTCCCCTCCCCGACCTCTTACCGCTCACCGCCCCCTGACAATCCCTCCCTCCCGGCATTATCCATTCGTCAAGGAGACCTCATGCGCTTCACCACCTATTCGAAATACCATCCCGAGATGGCCGACGAGGTCAATCTCCAGGGACTGCTCGATCAGCTCGGCGACTTCCTGCTGCAGAGCGGCTTCGCCGGCGGCTCGCCCTCGTTCTGGCACGACGACATGCCCGACGGCGAGCGCTCCATGGAATCGCTTCGCCAAGCGATCCTGCAGGCACTCATCGATTCCGGCCAGCTCACGCCCGACATGCTCAAGGTGCTGCGCGGCGATACGACCGGCGACCCGGCCAAGGACAAGGAGATCGAAGGCCAGCTCGGCGAGCTGCTCGACAAGATCGTCCAGCGCCTCATCGACGAGGGCTTCCTCAACGTCGGCCAGGCGCCGCAGGTGCCGCAGGGCTACCAGTCGATGTTCGGTCCTGGCGGCCAGGCCCGCTCGGCGGCGCAGCAGGTGCAGTTCAACCTGACCGAGAAGGGGATCGACTTTCTCGGCTACAAGACGCTCAAGAACCTGCTCGGTACCGTCGGCAAATCGAGCTTCGGCGCGCACGATACGCCCTACCTCGCCACCGGCGTGGAGGCCGAGGGCGTGAGCAAGCCATACGAGTTCGGCGACGTGCTCAACCTCGACGTGCCCGCCACGCTCACCAACGCCATCGCCCGCGAGGGTCTGGGCGTGCCGCTCAACATCGAGTATGCGGACCTGATGGTGAGCCAGAGCGAGTATCGCTCGAGTGCGGCCACGGTGCTGATGCTCGACTGCTCGCACTCGATGATCCTCTACGGCGAGGACCGCTTCACCCCCGCCAAGAAGGTGGCGCTGGCGCTCACGCACCTCATCCGGAGCCAGTTTCCGGGCGACAGCCTCCGGGTGGTGCTGTTTCACGACTCGGCCGAGGAGATCCCGCTGAGCGCGCTGGCGACGGCGCAGGTGGGGCCCTATCACACGAACACCGCCGAGGGCCTGAAGCTGGCCCGTCGACTGCTGCTCGCGCAGAAGAAGGACATGCGTCAGATCATCATGATCACCGACGGCAAGCCGTCGGCGCTCACGATGCCCGACGGCCGGATCTACGTCAACTCGATGGGATTGGACCCGCAGATCCTGCAGGCCACGTACAAGGAGGTCGCCAACTGCCGCCGCAACGGCATCATGATCAACACCTTCATGCTGGCGCGCGACCGGAGCCTGGTCGAGTTCGTGAAGCAGGTGGCCTCGATCTGCAAGGGCAAGGCCTACTTCACGAACACCATGACCCTCGGCCAGTTCATCCTGATGGACTTCCTCAAACGGAAGACGCGCAAGGTGGGTTAGGAGGGCGCCTCAGCTCGGCCCGGCCACCGCCGTCGGCACCAGCCGCCGCCACCGCTCGGTGTTGTCGCCCACCTCGCCCTCCCGGTTGTTCCCCCAGCAGTAGGCCCGATTCTCCGTCGTCACGGCGCAGTTGTGCGGACCGAACGACATCCCGCCCATCGAGCTGAAGCGGAGCCCGCCCAGCACCGGCATCGGGGAGAGCCTGACATTACCCTTGGTGTTGTCCCCCTGCTGGCCGTCGCCGTTGAGCCCCCAGCAGTAGACCGCCTTCGCGAGCGTGACGCCGCAGGAGTGCTCGTAGCCCGCGCTGACGCCGCTGAACCTGAGCGCCCCCGCCACCGCAACCGGCGCGTCGCGCTCGACGAACTGGGTGCCGTCGCCGACGCCGCCCGCAGCATTCCTGCCCCAGCAGTAGGCGCGATTGTCGGTGGTGACGCCGCAGGTGTGCAGGGTGCCCGCGCTGATCTGCGCGAAGGTGAGGCCGCCTGCCACCGGCAAAGGCGCGAGACTGTTGCCGCGCGCGCCGTCGCCGACCTGGCCGAAGTCGTTCCTGCCCCAGCACCACGCCTTGTTGTCCGCCGTCAGGCCGCACGTATGGCCGCCGCCGGCCAGCACCCGGCGAAAGACGAGACCGCCGGTCTTGACCTGCACCGGCGCGTTCGTGCCGCTGGCCAACCCGATGCCGAGCTGTCCGTAGAAGTTGTCGCCCCAGCAGAACGCTACGTCGGCAAGGGTGACGGCGCACGCGTAGTTGGAGCCCGAGCGGAGCTGCCGATAGCGGCGGGAACCGGAGACCTGCCTGGGCGTGAGTTGGGTGAGCGCCGTGCTCCCGATGCCCAGCTCGCCGTTCTCATTGCTGCCCCAGCAGTAGGCTCGGTCGTCCGTCGTCAACCCACAGGTAAACGAGTGGCCGGCGCTCACGAAGCGAAACCGGAGCCCGCCAGCCACCGCGCGAGGAGCGCGCCGCAGGGTAGTGGATCCGTCCCCCACCTCGCCTTTCCAGTTATAGCCCCAGCAGTAGGCCCGGTCGTCCGCGGTGACACCGCAGCTGTGGTTGATGCCCGTGCTCACCTGCACGAACGCCAGCGGGGCGACGGCGGCTGCCACCGCGGGCGATGCGTCGGCCGGACGTGCCTCCGGGGCCACGGGGGACTCGTCCTGTCCGCAGCCTGCGGCCGCGAGCAGGAGCACGAGAGCCGCGGCGCGGGAGGTCCGCGTAGACTCAGAGGTGGGCATGACGGCATCCATCCAGGTAAGGGTGCTCCAGCTTCGAGTGGCACCCACCGCAGGCACCAGCCGGTGGGGCCAGCGTACGGCTCGCTGTCCGTGGGTCACGCGGGGCCCGCGACCGGCACCGGGACCGGGCTCGGCATGTTGTCGCCCGTGCCCAGGTGTCCGAGATAGTTGTGTCCCCAGCAGTACGCCCGGTGATCGGTCGCGACGCCGCAACTGTAGGCG
>DATLBL010000008.1:0-32012 GCA_035526925.1 Gemmatimonadales bacterium | reverse complement strand
GCTCGCCCGCTGGTAGACCGGGTTGTTGGGCAGGTACATGTGATACGCGCGGAGCGCCTTCACCAGGCCGTTGATCAGCTCGGCGACCTGCGACGCGGGCCGGATGTCCGTGGGCACGGGGCCGCTCGTCACACGGGTGCCCCGAGCAGGTTCGCCACGTGGGCGACGTCCTTGTCGCCGCGGCCGCTGAGACAGATTAGCACCGGCGCGTCCGTCGGCCAGCGGCCGGCCAGTCGGCGGACGTACGCGAAGGCGTGCGCGGTCTCGAGCGCGGGGATGATCCCCTCGAGCCGGCTCACCGCCTGGAACGCGTCGAGCGCCTCCGCGTCGGTGGCCGACTCGTAGCTCGCCCGCCCCGTGTCCCGCAGATAGCTGTGCTCCGGACCGACGCCGGGATAGTCGAGCCCGGCCGACACCGAGTGAGCCGGCGAGACCTGGCCGTCCGCGTCCTGCAGCAGGTAGCTCAGGCTGCCGTGCAGCACGCCGGGCGCGCCGGCGCTCAGGGTCGCGCTGTGTTGTCCGCTGGCGATGCCCTCGCCCGCCGCTTCGACCCCGATCAGCCGCACCTCCGGATCATCCAGGAAGCCCGCGAAGATCCCCATCGCGTTCGACCCGCCGCCCACGCACGCCACTACCGCGTGCGGCAGACGGCCGTAGCGCAGCAGCGCTTGGGCCCGCGCCTCCCGGCCGATGATCGACTGGAAGTCGCGGACCATGCGCGGGTACGGATCGGGGCCGACGACGGAGCCGATGATGTAGTGGGTGGTGGGTACGTTGGTGACCCAGTCGCGCAACGCCTCGTTGGTGGCGTCCTTGAGCGTGCGGGTGCCCGACTCGACGGGTACGACCGTCGCGCCGAGCAGCTGCATCCGATAGACATTGAGCTTCTGCCGCACCACGTCTTCGGCGCCCATGTAGACCACGCACTCGAGGCCGAACCGCGCGCACACGGTCGCGGTGGCGACGCCGTGCTGGCCGGCGCCGGTCTCCGCGATGATGCGCCGCTTGCCCATGCGGAGCGCGAGCAGCGCCTGCCCGATCGTATTGTTGATCTTGTGCGCGCCGGTGTGGTTCAGATCTTCGCGCTTGAGCGCCACGGTCGCGCCGGCCTCGGCGCCGAGTCGCGGCGCATCGGAGAGCGGCGAGGGTCGTCCCACGAATTCCGCCAGGAGAGACTCGTACTCCGCCCAGAAGGCGGGATCGCCACGCGCCGCGTCGTAGAGCGCGGTGAGATCGTCGAGGGCAGCCACGAGGGTCTCGGGAACGTACCGGCCGCCATATGGACCGAAGCGTCCCGCAACGGCTCGCTCAGGTGATAGCACTGTGGCCAAACACCGCCTCCAGAAAACGCGCGATCTTGTCGGGATCCTTGATGCCGGGCAGGCGCTCCACCCCTGAACTTACATCAACGACCTCCGGTCGAACGAGGCCCACGGCCGCGGCCACCGTCTCGGGTCGCAGGCCGCCCGCGAGTACCATCGCCGCTCCGGCCAGGCGTGCGCGAGCCTCGCGCGCGATGGCGAGGTCGAGCGACACGCCGGACCCGCCGCGTGCATGGGGGACCAGCGGCTCGACCAGCACCGCGTCGGCGTCGCTGACCGAATCGACTAACGCATCGAGATGGTCGGGCGCCGCGATCCTGACCACGCGCCACACCCGCAGACCTTCGCCGCGGAGCCGGGCGGCGTCCTCCCGCCGATAATTTCCATGGAGCTGCGCGCCCGAGAGTCGGGCCGCACGGGTCAGCGCGAGAATTTCGTCGACCGACTGGTCGCCGTACACCCCGAGGACTGGCACACCCTCCGCCGCCGCCCGAACCTCCCCAGCCGTCGCAGTCGTAACACGCCTCGGTCCTCCAGCAAAAACGACGCCCAGGTACGCGGCCCCGGCGGCGGCGGCCGTCGCGGCGTCCTCCGCCCGCGTGAGGCCGCAAATCTTTACCTGGCAGGGCATGGCGCTACCGGCCACGATGCGTCACTGCGCTCAGCCGCGCGAGCAGCCGGTCGGGATCGGGCGCGGCCGAAAGCGCCGTGCCGATCAGGACCGCATCGGCCCCGGCCGCGGCGGCCGCTTCCACGTCCTCGACGCACGCCATTCCGCTCTCCGCCACAGCCACGCAGCTCACCGGCAGGGTTTGCAGTAGGGCCCAGGCGGCGCGGGTGTCGATGCGGAAGGTGTCGAGATCGCGGCTGTTCACGCCCACGATGGCGGCTCCCGCCGCGAGCGCGCGCTCGACCTCTTGCGCCGTATGCACCTCCACCACGGCGTCGAGCCCCGCGTCCCGCGTGGCGTCGAGCAGCGCACGCAGCCGTGGCTGCTCGAGCGCCCGCACGATCAGGAGGACGGCCGAGGCGCCGCAGGCGCGCGCCTCGACGATCTGCAGCTCGTCGAGGATGAAGTCCTTCCGCAGCACCGGAACCTCGGCCCGCGCCGTCGCGGCGCGCAGATCGTCCAGGGAGCCACCGAAGAACGGCCCGTCGGTCAGCACCGAAATCGCGGCCGCTCCGTGACGAGCGTAGCGCGCGGCGCGGTCCGCAGGGTCGAGGTCCTCGCGGATGCTGCCCGCCGAGGGCGATCGCCGCTTCACCTCGGCGATCACGGCTACGCAGCGCCGGCGCAAGGCCTGAGCGAACGACGGCGGCCCGGGCGCGCCTGCAGCCTCCCGCTCGACCAGTGCGCGGCGCGCCTGAAGCTGCGGCAAACCGCGGCGCGTCGAGCTGAGAATCTGGGCGAGCGTTACGGGCATCTTGTCCTTCGGCCGGTCTTCGGGTATAGTAGTTCGGGCTCTATTCGGTCGTACCACGGACAAGGAGGAACCTGTGCCCCTGACCAAGCGACAGAGCGAAATTCTCGCGTACCTGCAGCACCACATCCAGGAGCAGGGCTACGCGCCGAGCTTCGAGGAGATCGCTGAGCGTTTCGGCTTTCAGTCGCTCGCCACGGTGCACGAGCACCTGACCAATCTTGAGCGCAAGGGGTACATCCGGCGGTCCTACAACGAGAGCCGCTCCATCGAGGTCCTTCCGCCGCGCGGCACGTCGGCGGCCAGCGAGATCCCCCTCCTCGGCCGCGTGGCGGCCGGCACGCCGATCGAATCGCTGATGCATCAGGAGACCATTTCGGTCCCGGACCAGATGTTGCCGCGCCGTGGGCCCAACTACGCGCTCCGCGTTCAAGGCACCTCGATGATCGACGAGCACATCATGGATGGCGATCTCGTCGTCATTCACGGTAAGCAAAGCGCCGAGAATGGGGAGATGGTCATCGCCCTGGTCAACGGCAGCGAAGCCACGGTCAAGAAGTTCTACCGTGAAGCGGGTGGGTGGATCCGGCTTCAGCCGGCCAACGCCACCATGCAGCCGATGCGGTTCCAGGAGCGTGACGTCCTGATCCAGGGCGTGGTGGTCGGAGTCATTCGAAAGTACTGAGCGCCGCCCGATTGCCGATCGGCTCAGCTGGAAGGTGCGCCGGCGGTACGAGGCGGCGCCCCCCGCGGCGCCGCCGATCGCAATCGCGCCAGCACCTCCGCCCCTGCACCGCTTTCTATCGCCGCCCGCGCCCGGGACGCCGATTCCTCGAGCGACCATCCATGCCCTGACACGTACAGCGCGGCGGCCGCGTTCAACACCACCGCGCAGCGCTCTACCTTGGTACCGCCGCCTTCCAGCAAGCGTTCGATCCGCCTGGCGTTCTCCGCCGGCTCGCCGCCCGTCAGCCCACCGAGGTCTTCGCACTCGAGCCCGTGCTGCTGCGGGGTGATGGCCCAGCGGGCTACTTCTCCGCCCCGTACCTCCCATATCCGCGTTGGGCCGGCCGGGCTGACCTCGTCCATGCCGACGGCGGCGTGCAGCACCAGGGCGTGCGTCGTGCCGAGCTCCGCGAGTGCCCGGGCCACGAGCGGCGCGTGCTGCTCGCTCGACACTCCGACCACCTGGCGTGCGACGCCCGCGGGGTTCGCGAGCGGCCCGAGCAGGTTCATGATCGTGGCCACCCCGAGCTCCTTCCGAACCGGCGCGACGTGGCGCATGGCCGGGTGGTAGGTGGGCGCGAACAGAAAGACGAGTCCCACTTCGCCCAGCACCGCCGCGGCCCGCGCCGGGAGCAGCGCGATGTCGACGCCGAGTGCTTCGAGCACGTCGGCGGAGCCGGACCGCGACGTGTAGCTGCGATTACCGTGCTTCGCCACCGGAACACCGGCACCGGCCACGACGAACGCCGCGGCGGTCGAAATATTGAGTGTGCCGACCGTTCCCCCTCCGGTACCGCAGGTGTCCACCACCCCGTCGACAGATCCCACATCGAGCTTGACCATCGCGTCGCGCAAGGCACGGGCAGCGCCGGTGATTTCGTCGGCGCTTTCGCCTTTGGCGCGGAGCCCCAGCAGCAGGGCAGCCATCTCCACCGCCGTGGCTTCACCCCGCATGACCGCGCCGAATGCGACTGCGGCCATTTCCGAGCTGAGCGACGCGCCGGTGGCGAGATGCTGCAGGGCACGGCGAATCGGAGCGTCCTGGGTCACGGGCGGTCGCGGTCGGAGCGTCGTCGAAGTAGCGCGCGGAATGTGGCCAAGAGTATTCGGACGAGGCCTCTCTTGTCAATGTGCCACAAGCAGTTGCGTAGCTTGCCCGAGGGGTCTCGCCCCGCTAGATTTGCCCGAGATGAGCCGGACTTTCCTCGCCACGCTGCACTTCGACGGTACCGGGTTCGTGGGGTGGCAGCGTCAGCCATCCGGCCGGTCGGTGCAAGCCGAAATCGAGCGCGTGCTCGAGCGGCTCTTCGGGCATGCCGCGCCAGCCATCGCCAGCGGACGCACCGACGCCGGAGTGCACGCCGCAGGACTCGGCGTCAGCTTTTCCGCCCCCGCCACGTGGAGTTCGTCCTCCCTTCAGCGCGCGCTCAACGCTCTCCTGCCCCGCGACTGCTGGATCGAGCGGGTCGACCGCATGCAGTCCGGCTTTCATGCCAGGAGAAGCGCGCTCTCGCGGCGATACCGATATGAGATCGGCACCGACGTCGCGGCCGCCTCGCCTTTCCGCCGCCCATTCGAGTGGGCGCTGGCCCGACCGCTCGACGCGGCGACCATGCGCTCGGCGGCCATGCTGCTCCATGGGGAGCATGAGTTCCTGGCCTTTGCCGCCAAGGGGGAGCCCAAGCCGCACTACCGCTGCCGCGTCGTAGCAGCCGAGTGGCTCGACCGACCCGCTGGCCATGGCCTGAGCTTCCGGGTCGAGGCAGACCGGTTTCTCCACCATATGGTGCGCCTGCTGGTGGGGACGATGGTGGACGTCGGCCTGGGCCGCCGCCCGCTGGCCGATATCGAGATGCTGCTCGAGCGCGGCGACAACCAGCGCACGAGTCCGCCGGCACCACCCCAGGGGCTGTATTTCGTCCGGGCCACGTACCCCGCCGCGTTGTTCCTGCCGGACACGTCGGGCCAGGAGCCCGTAGCACGGGCCGAGGAGACGGCGGCGCCGTATGCGTAACGCGCTCTGGCTCGTCGCGCTGGCGGGGATCGGCTGCCGGGACGATCGTCCCGCCGTGGCGAGCGGCGACAGCACCCGCTTCGTGTCACAGGCGGCTGCGCAGGTGGCCGCGCGTACCGCGGAGGCGCAGACCACGACCTCACGGCGCACCGCGCTCGTGGCCGCGGTCGAGCGGGCGTCCGGCGCCGTCGTGTCGATCAACGTCACGTCGACGCGCGAGGCGCCGGCGCGGTCGCCTTGGGACTTCTTCTTCGTGCCCGAGGGGGCGCGGATCGTGCAAGGCTACGGCACCGGTTTCATCTTTCGCCCCGACGGCGTCATCGTCACCAACCAGCATGTCGTGGCGAACGCGCAGAAGGTGGTGGTCACGCTGCCCGACGGCACGGACCTGCCTGCGCGCGTGCTGGGCGAGGATCCCCTGACCGACATCGCCGTGCTCCGGGTCGACCGCAAAGGCCTGCCGACGGTGACGGCAGGGCGCAGCACCGATCTCATGATCGGCGAATGGGTCGTGGCCATGGGCAATCCGTACGCGTTTCTGCTCGGCAACGCCGAGCCGACCGTGACGGTCGGAGTCGTCAGCGCGACGTCGCGCAACATCCTGCCCACGAGCGAGCAGACCGGACTCTACCTGGACATGATCCAGACGGACGCCGCGATCAACCCCGGCAACTCCGGCGGTCCGCTCACCAATGCGCTTGGCGAGGTGGTCGGCGTCAACTCGTCGATCTTCAGCAACAGCGGCGGCTCCGTGGGTCTCGGTTTCGCGATTCCTATCGAACGGGCCCTCCGGGTCGCGGACGAGATCATCCGCAGCGGTTCGGTGCGTCGCGCGTGGGTCGGCCTGGAGGTCGAAGGAGCGGCGGCGATGCGCAACTGGAAGAGTCAGGGTGGCGTGGTGGTCGCGTCGGTCGCGCCGGATGGTCCGGCCGCCCGGGCCGGGCTCAAGGCGGGCGACGTGCTCGTGCAGGCCAACGGCCGGCGGCTGCGCAATTACCTGGACTGGGAAGCCGTGAAGCTCGACCTGCACGTGGGCGATGGGGTGAACCTCAGCGTTCGCAGCGGCGGCGGCACGGCGCAGCGCCGCATCGTCACGGGCGACCTCCCTACGGTGACCGCGGAAAAGGTCACCGTGCTCCAGGACCTGCAGCTCATCAACGTGTCCCCGCAGGTGCAGGCCGAGCGGGGCATCCGGAGCGAACGCGGCGCGCTCATCTTCCACATCTCGACACCGGTCAGCCGCGCTACGGGGCTGCGCGAGGGCGATGTGATCGTCGGCATCAACCGGAGCGCGGTGCGCACCGCCGCGCAGGTCGAGGAGCTGCTCAACGTACGCTCCGGCGAGCTCATCCGGGTGTACATCGAGCGCGAGGGCCAGATCACGTTCACCGACCTCGTCTTCCGATGACCGACGAACGCTGGCGCTCGCCGCTCGGCACGCGGTACGCCTCGCCCGCCATGCAGACACTGTGGGGCGAGCCGCATCGCATCGGGCTGTGGCGTCGCCTGTGGCTGGCCCTGGCGGAGGCGGAGCGCGAGCTCGGGCTCGACATCCCCGATCAGGCGTTGGCGGAGATGCGCGCGCACCTCGACGACGTGGACCTCGCCGCGGCCAATCGGTTCGAGCGCCGGTTCCGGCACGATGTGATGGCGCACATCCACGCCTTCGGGGAACAGGCGCCCGCCGCCCGGCCGTACCTGCACCTGGGCGCCACGAGCGCCTTCGTGACGGACAACGCCGACCTCATCGTGATGAGGGACGGTCTCCGGCTTCTGCTCGGCCGCGTCATCGCCGTGCTCCAGGCGCTCGAGGGTTTCGCGCGCCGCACCGCGGGCGTGCCCTGCCTGGCCTACACGCACTTCCAGCCCGCCCAGCTCACCACCGTCGGCAAGCGCGCCACGCTCTGGATGCAGGATTTCGCTCTCGACGTCGAGGAGATCGGGCATCGTCTCGAGTCGCTCCGCTTTCGCGGCTGTCAGGGCACCACCGGCACGCAGGCGTCGTTTCTCGAGCTCTTCGGCGGCGATCACGCCCGCGTGCGCGAGCTGGAGCGTCGGGTCACGAGCAAGCTCGGCTTCCGCGAGCAGTTCGCGGTCACCGGACAGACCTATGCGCGGAAGACCGACAGCATGGTGCTCGACGCGCTGAGTGGCATCGCGCAGTCGGCGGCCAAGATGTCGAGCGATCTGCGGCTGCTCCAGCACGAAGGCGAGCTGCTCGAGCCGTTCGAGTCTGAGCAGATCGGGTCGAGCGCCATGGCCTACAAGCGGAACCCGATGCGCGCCGAGCGGGTCGCGGGGCTCGCGCGCTTCGTGATCTCGCTCCAGGCCAACGGCGCCCACACTGCCGCAAGCCAGTGGCTCGAGCGCACGCTCGATGACAGCGCCAACCGGCGGCTCACGCTGCCCGAGGCCTTCCTTGGCACCGATGCCATCCTCGTGCTCGCGACGAACATCGCGGCGGGGCTCGAGGTCCGGGAAGACGTGATCCGCCGCCACGTCGCCGAGCAGATGCCGTTCATGGCCACCGAGCGCTGGCTCATGCTCGGCGTCGCGGCGGGAGGCGACCGGCAGAGCCTGCACGAGGTCATCCGCCAGCACAGCCTCACGGTCTCGGATGCGGTGAGCCGCGGCGCCACCAACGACCTGCTCGAGCGCCTCTCGGCGGACGCGGCGTTCCAGCGGGTACCGGTCGCTTCGCTCCGAGCCGAGCTCGACCCGGCCGGGTACACGGGGCGGGCGGTACCGCAGGTGAGCGAGTTCCTCGAGGAGTACCTGCATCCGCTGCTCGAGCGGGCGCGCCCGCTCGCGGCCGAGACCGGCGGTGCGGAGGTGCGGGTATGACCGTCGTCACCGAGAGCCGGCTGCCGCTCCCGCTGCTGCGGCGTGGCAAGGTACGCGAGGTCTACGAGGTCGACGCCGACCATCTCCTGCTCGTCGCGAGCGACCGGGTGAGCGCCTTCGACGTCGTCATGAACGAGCCGATCCCGCGGAAGGGCGCCGTGCTCACGCAGGTGAGCGCGTTCTGGTTCGAGCGCATCGCGGGAGTCATCGCCTCGCATTACGTCACCGCCCGCACGGCCGAAATCCTCGACCGCGTGCCAGCGCTGGTGGGCCTCGCCGAAGAGATCGCCGGCCGCGCGATGCTGGTGCGGCGAACCACGCCCGTGCCTTTCGAGTGCGTGGTCCGCGGATATCTCGCGGGCTCCGCGTGGGCCGAGTATCGGGACCGGGGAACGCTGGCCGGTGAGCCCTTGCCGCCGGGCCTCGAGGAGAGCGCACGCCTGGAGTCCCCGTTGTTCTCGCCGGCCACCAAGGCCGAGAGCGGACACGACGAGAACGTGCCCTTCGCGCGGATGGCCGCCGCGCTCGGTCAGGGGCCCGCCGCGCGCCTTCGAGAGGCGAGCTTCGCGGTGTACCGCGCCGGGCGTGATCACGCGGCAATCCAGGGGATCATCATTGCCGACACCAAATTCGAGTTCGGCACCGCCGTGGACGGGTCGCTGTTGCTGATCGACGAGCTCCTGACGCCCGACAGCTCCCGCTTTTGGCCGGCCGACCGCTACCAGCCCGGCCGCAGCCAGCCGAGCTTCGACAAACAGCCGCTGCGGGACTACCTGGCAGGCGTCAGGGGGGCGGGCGGTTGGAACGGCGAAGCGCCGCCCCCGCCGTTGCCCGGCGAGGTGGTCGCGGCCACGAGCGCGCGGTACCTCGAGGCGTTCCGGCGGCTGACGGGCACTGCGCTGCAGGATCGGACATGATTCGGACGGCGCCTGAAGGACGGTGGTTCATCGTCGGCGCGTGGGTCCTGGCGCTGGCACTGATCGCGGTCGCCGTGCGCTCCGGGGCGGTCGGGTGGACGATCATCGCGGCGCTCTGGTTCGCGCTCGCGGTGTGGGTGGTGGCTTTCTTCCGGGATCCGGAGCGCGCGTGGGCCAGTGGTGAACGGCTGATCGTCGCGCCGGCGGACGGCAAGGTGGTGAGCGTCGTCGAGGTCGACGAGCCGGCCTTCTTGGGCGGACGGGCCCAGCGCGTGTCCATCTTCATGAACGTGTTCGACTGCCACGTGAACCGGTATCCGACCGGCGGCACGGTCGCGTACCGCCACTACAATCCCGGGCAGTTCGGCCATGCCGCCGCCGAGAAGTCGAGCCTCTCCAACGAACAGTCGTCGGTGGGCCTGACGACCGGCCGGGGCAAGGTGCTCATCCGGCAGATCGCCGGGCTCGTGGCCCGACGCATCGTGACCGACCACCAGGTGGGCACCAGCGTGCGTCAGGGTGAGCGGCTGGGAATGATCCGGTTCGGTTCGCGCGTGGACCTTTTCCTGCCGCTTGGAACCCGGGTGCTCGTGCACGTCGGGGATACCACGCGGGTGGGGGTGACGGTAGTGGGCGAATGGAGCTGATTCCGCGCCGGAGCGGCGGCACCCGTCGCCCGACGATGCGACAGGTCGTCGTGGTGATGCCGAGCGCCTTCACCCTTGGCAACCTGTTCTTCGGGTTCTGGGCCATCGTCTCCGCGTTCAACGGCAACTTCCGGTGGGCGGGGTGGTTCATCGTCTTTTCCGGAATCCTCGACATGCTCGACGGCCGCGTGGCGCGATTGTCGAACACCGGCTCGCGCTTCGGTGCCGAGCTCGATTCGCTGGTCGATGTCGTGTCGTTCGGCGTCGCCCCCGCGCTCCTCATCTACTTCCTCGATTTCGCGAGTGCCGGGCGGTTCGCCTGGATTCTGTCGTACATCTACGTCACCGCCGTGGCGCTCCGCCTGGCCCGCTTCAACGTGGTATCCGCGGGCAAGCCCGCCACCGGCTGGTTCACCGGCATGCCTTCGCCGTCCGCGGGCATGACGCTCGCCGTCTACTATCCGTTCAGCCAGACGGACTGGTACCGGGCGTCGATCGCGTACCTCGACCTTCAGCACCAGGGGCTCGTGGTGCTGATGCTGCTGCTCGCGCTCCTCATGGTGAGCAACGTCAAGTATCCCAAGTTTCCGTCCATCGGAATTCGGAGCGCCAGGGGCTTGTTCGGTCTGGCCGTTCACTTGACGATCCTGATCGGCGGAATTCTGGCACCCGAGTATTTTCTCTTTCCATTGGGGCTCACGTACATGATCTACGGTTTGGCACGCGCCACCGTGCTCGGCTTGATGGAGCGCCCGGAGCCCGTGGCCGAGGGCGATGAGCAGCTCGCGGACCCGCACGATGCCGGTGACGCGGTGCCCTCCCCATCTCCCCTTGTCGAGCGGCGCGCCGAGTGGATCGAGCGGCGGCAGCAGCCGGAGGACCGATGAGCTTTCGAGTACACGTGCGGGTGATGCCCCGGGGCGGACTCCTCGACCCGCAGGGCCAGGCCGTCGAGCACGCGCTGACGGCGCTCGGCTTCGCGGAAGCGGGCGGCGTACGCGTCGGCCGCGCGATCGAGCTCGATGTCGCGGCCGGCTCGCGGCCCGAGGCGGAGGCCCGCGTGCGGCAGATGTGCGACAAGCTCCTGGCCAACCCGGTCACCGAGGACTACCTGCTGGAGGTCGAGGAAGTCTGATGCTCAACGTGGCCGTGGTTCGGTTTCCGGGAAGCAATTGCGACTTCGATACGCTGCGAGCCGCCGAACGGGTGGGCACCAACGCGTATTTCGCCTGGCACCGGGACACCAGCCTCCGCGGCGCGGACGTCGTCGTGCTGCCCGGCGGCTTCAGCTATGGGGATTACCTCCGCTCCGGCGCCATCGCCCGATTCAGCCCGGTCATGCAGGCCGTCCAGCGGCACGCCGCCGACGGCGGCGCGGTGCTCGGCATCTGCAATGGGTTTCAGATCCTCTGCGAGGCCCATCTGCTGCCGGGGGCGCTGCTGCGGAACGCCGGCCTCACCTTCGTGTCCAAGCCGGTGGACGTGATCGTCGAGCGCAACGACACCGCCTTCACGTCGGCCTATCAGCCCGGCGAGCGTCTCCGGCTGCCGGTGGCGCATGGCGACGGCCGGTTCGTCGCCGCGGAGGACACCCTGCGCATGCTCGAGGCCGAAGGCCGGGTGGTGCTCAGGTACGTGCCGGCCACCGAGTCCTCGCCCTTGCAGCCGAACCCCAACGGCTCGGCCTGCCACATCGCCGGCATCTGCAATGCCTCCGGCACCGTGGTGGGGATCATGCCTCATCCCGAGCGCACCGCCGATCCCCTGCTCGGAGCCCCCGACGGCCTCGGGTTCTTCACGTCCCTTGCGGCCGCGCGGCCGCGCGCCCCCACGCTCAACGTGCCGAGCCGATGACCACCGACAAGCCCAGCCGCAACGAGGACGAGTACTTCGTCAAGCAGGATGCCGAGCTGCTGCGGAAGCAGCGCGCCCAGGCCGACACCGCCGCCCGGGACGCCGAGCGCAAGACGCACTACATGAAATGCCCCAAGGACGGGTACGATCTGGCGTCGAGCACCTATCATGGCGTGCAGATCGAGACCTGCCCGCATTGCGGCGGCATGTGGCTGGACGCCGGGGAGCTCGAGGCCGTGTCGCACGAGGAACGCCCGGGGCTGCTCACCCGGGTCCTCTCGGACGCGTTTACCAGTCTGGGTCGCTCGCCGAAAAAGAAGCCCTCGTGACCAGCTCCACCGCTCCGGTCACCGAGGCCTACTCGTTTCCCGGCGAGCGTTCCGTCACGCCCGAAGTCGTCCGGGAGCACAATCTCAACGACCTCGAATACGGCCGCATCCTCGAGATGCTCGGCCGCACCCCCACGCTGACCGAGCTCGGCGTGTTTTCCGCCCTTTGGTCGGAGCATTGCTCCTACAAGCATTCGAAGCCCGTGCTCAAGACGTTTCCGGTCTCGGGCTTGCAGGTGGTGCAGGGACCCGGTGAGAACGCGGGCGTGCTGCGGCTGCCGAGTGGGTGGGCCGTGGCCTTCAAGATCGAGTCGCACAACCATCCGTCGGCCGTGGAGCCGTACCAGGGAGCCGCGACGGGCGTGGGCGGCATCCTGCGCGACGTGTTCACGATGGGCGCGCGGCCGGTCGCGATGCTCAACAGTCTCCGGTTCGGTACGCTCGACAACCCGCGCAATCGCTACCTGTTCGCCGGCGTCGTTCGCGGCGTCGGGGACTACGGCAACTGCGTCGGTGTCCCGACGCTGGGCGGTGAGGTGGGGTTCGCGCCGGGGTACACCGGGAACCCGCTCGTCAACGCCATGTGCGTCGGCCTGCTTCGGGAGTCCGACCTGATCCGCGCGGCGGCGCACGGCGTCGGGAACGTGCTGCTCTGCGTCGGCGCGCGCACCGGCCGCGACGGCATCCACGGAGCGAGCTTCGCGTCCGAGGAGCTGAGCGAGAAGAGCGAAGCTCGCCGCCCCCAGGTGCAGGTCGGCGACCCGTTCACGGAGAAGCTGCTGCTCGAGGCCAGCCTCGAGCTGATCACCTCGGGATTGATCGTCGCCATCCAGGACATGGGCGCGGCGGGGCTCACCAGCTCGAGCGCGGAGATGGCGGCGCGAGGCGGCGTGGGTGTCGAGATCGACACCGGCCTGGTGCCGACGCGCGAGCCCGGCATGACGCCGTACGAGATCCTGCTGTCCGAGTCGCAGGAGCGGATGCTCGTGGTCGCCGAGCCCCGGCGCCTCGCCGAGATCCAGGCAGTGTGTGCCAAATGGGAGCTGGGCGCGGAGCCCATCGGACGGGTGACCGAGGACGGGATCTTCCGCGTCCGGCACAACGGCCTGGTGGTCGCGGCCATCCCGGGCCAGCGCCTGGTGGACGATTGCCCGATCTACGAGCCCGAGGCGCGCGAGGGCGAGGACGCGCGCGCCAGGCGGGCCGCCACGCCCGCGCGGCCGGCCAAGGCCGACCTCCACGGCGCTCTTGCGCTCCTGCTCGACTCCCCGAACCTCGCCAGCAAGCGCTGGGTGTACGAGCAGTACGATTCGACGGTGCAGGCGTCGACCGTCATCGGACCGGGCGGCGATGCCGGCGTGCTGCAGGTGCCGGGCACGGAGTTCGGGGTGGCCGTGACCGTCGATTGCAACAACCGGCTGGTCGCGCTCGATCCGTACGAGGGCGGCAAGGCCGCGGTCGCCGAGGCCGCGCGCAACATCGCCTGCACCGGCGCGCGGCCGCTGGGCATCACCGACTGCCTCAACTTCGGCAACCCGGAGAAGCCCGAGGTGTTCTTCCAGTTTCGTGAGGCTTGCCGCGGGATCGCCGACGCCTGTCGCGCGTTCGAAACTCCGGTCACCGGCGGCAATGTAAGCTTCTACAACGAGAGCCCCACCGGCGCGGTCGACCCGACGCCGACCATCGGCATGGTGGGACTTCTCGAGCGCGTGGCGGACCGGGTGCCCAGTCACTTCTCGACGCCCGGTGACGCCATCCTGATCCTCGGCGGCACCCGCGGCGCCCTCGGCGGGTCCGCCTACTGGACCGAGGTCTTCGATTTCATCGGCGGCCGGCCGGCTGTCGTCGATCTCGACGCCGAGCGGCGATTGCAGCGGCTGCTGGCCGCCGCCGCGACCCGTCGCCTGGTCCGCTCCGCCCACGATGCCGCCGAAGGCGGGCTGCTCGTGGCGCTCGCCGAGGCGGCTATCGGCGGTGCGTATGCAGAGGCGCCGCTCGGCGCGAGGCTGGACCTTGAGGCCTACGCCGCCGATGTACCGCCCGAGGGGGTGCTTTACGGTGAGGACGGCGCGCGAGCGGTGCTTTCGGTACCGCCCGAACACCTCGAAGCACTCAGCGGCCTGGCGGCCGAACACGGGGTGCCGATTTATCGGGCCGGCGTGGTCGGGGACGCCGACGGCGCGCTGGAACTTCGCGTGGGTGGTCGGCTGTTTACCTGGTCTGCCGGGGCCCTGCGCCAGACCTACTTCATGGCGATTCCCCGGCGGATGCAGCATCCGGACGTGGACCGCTCCGCGGGAGAGTAAGGCATGTGCGGCATTATCGGCGTCTCGGGGCTGCCGGACGCGGCCCAGCTCACCTATCTCGGCCTCTACGCCCTGCAGCACCGCGGGCAAGAGAGCGCGGGGATCGTCGCGATCGATCGCGACGGACACGCGCGCTCGCACCGGGGCATGGGCCTCGTGAGCGAGAATTTCGAGGAAAGCACGCTGGCCACCCTGCCGGGCGACGTGGCCGTGGGGCACACCCGCTACTCGACCACGGGGAGCACGGTGCTGGCCAACGCGCAGCCATGCAACGTGGCCACCCGGTGCGGGCCGCTCGCCATCGCCCACAACGGCAACATCATCAACGCCGCCGACCTCAAGCGCGACCTCGTCGACAAGGGCGCCATCTTCACCACCTCCTCGGATACCGAGGTATTGGTACATCTGATCGCCCGGTCCGAAGCCAAGACGATCGAGGGACAGATCCGCGACGCGCTCGAGCAGGTGGACGGCGCCTACAGCCTGGTGATCTCCGTGGGGCGGACGCTCTACGCCGTCGTCGACAGCCGCGGGTTCCGCCCGCTCGTGCTGGGACGGCTCGGCACCGGCATGGTGGTCGCGTCGGAGACCTGCGCGCTCGACCTGCTGGGCGCGCACATCGCGTGTGAGCTGCAGCCCGGGGACTTCGTCAGGATCGAGGATGGCAAGGTCACCGAGCTGCCGCGGCTCTCGCCCCGGCGGGTGAGCCGGTGCGTCTTCGAGCTGGTCTACTTCGCCCGCCCCGACAGCACGGTGTTCGGCGAATCGGTGGACCGCGCGCGCCGGGAGCTGGGTCGTCAGCTCGCGCGCGAGCAGCCCGCGCCCAGAGGCGAAGTGGTGTTCAGCGTCCCCGACAGCTCGAACGCCATGGCCCTCGGCTTCTCGGAAGTGTCGGGCATCAAGCTGGAGCACGGCCTGATCCGGAACCACTACGTCGGGCGCACGTTCATCAATCCCACGCAGAACCATCGGGTGGCCAAGGTCAAGATCAAGTTCAACCCGGTGCGCGACGTCATTCAGGGCCAGTCGGTCGTGGTGGTGGACGACAGCCTCGTCCGAGGGAATACCAGCAAGAGCCTCGTCCAGATGATCCGCGCCGCCGGCGCGCGCGAGGTCCACCTGCGCCTGGGGTCGCCGCCGATCACGGGACCCTGTCTCTACGGCATCGACACGCCGACCACCGAGGAGCTGATCGCCGCCACGCACTCCATCGAGGAGATCCGAGAGTTCCTCGGCGTCGATTCGCTCGGCTACCTCTCGCTGGAGGGGATGCTGCGCGCGGCGGGCGAGACCAACGCGTACTGCCATGCCTGCTTTTCCGGCGCCTACCCCACGCCGATCCCGGGAGAGATGGTCCAGCTCCGCCACGCATCTCCGCTCGTCGCGACGCCGGCATGAGCGGCCCCTACGCGCAGCCCCTCGTCTACTTCTTCGGCCAGGGGCGGGCGGACGGCACCTCCGCCATGAAAGACGTTCTCGGCGGGAAGGGCGCCGGCCTCGCCGAGATGACCACGATCGGCATCCCCGTCCCGCCGGGCTTCACCATCGCCAGCAGTCTCTGCCTCAGCTACCTCGACAGCCATCACTTTCCGAAGCGCCTTCAGGTGCAGGTGGAGAGTGCCCTGCACCGGGTCGAAGCCGCGACCGGCAAGCATTTCGGCGACGGCGACAATCCGCTGCTCGTCAGCGTGCGCTCGGGCGCGGCGGTCTCGATGCCCGGCATGATGGAGACGATCCTCAACCTGGGCCTCAACGATGCCACGGTCGAGGGCCTCACCCGGCAGAGCCGCAATCCGCAGTTCGCGTGGGATTCGTATCGCCGGTTCGTCCAGATGTACGGCAGCGTGGTGTTCGAGATGCCCCGCAAGGGGTTCGAGCTTATCCTCGAAGAACATCGCCATCGCTGCGGCGTCGAGCGGGACATCGATCTGTCCGTGGAGGAGCTGCGCGCGGTCGTCGCGCGGTTCAAGCAGCACGTGCGCCAGGAGAGCGGCCGCGACTTCCCGAGTGACCCGCTGGACCAGCTCTGGGGGGCCATCGCCGCCGTCTTCGAGAGCTGGAACACCCGGCGCGCCATCGACTACCGGAAGCTGCACGACATCCCGGACGCCATGGGCACGGCCGTCAACGTGGTCGCGATGGTCTTCGGCAACCTGGGCGAGGATTCCGGAACGGGAGTCACCTTCAGCCGCGATCCGTCGACCGGTGAGCGCGCGCTGTACGGCGAATATCTGCTCAATGCCCAGGGCGAGGACGTCGTCTCCGGCACCCGCACGCCGCTCCCCATCGCCACGCTCAAGGATCGCCTCCCGGCCTCCTTCCAGGAGCTGGAGCGCGTCGCTCGCACCCTGGAGCGGCACTTTCGCGATGTGCAGGACATGGAGTTCACGATCGAGCGCGGCACGCTCTACATGCTCCAGACCCGGCGCGGCCAGCGGTCGGGCCACGCGGCCGTCCGGATCGCGTGCGAGATGGTGGACGAGGAGCTGATCTCCGAGGAAGAGGCGGTGGCGCGCATACCGCCCCACGATCTGAATCAGCTGCTGCACCCGACCATCGATCCGCACAGCCAGCTCGATCTGCTGACCACCGGCCTGCCCGCCTCACCGGGGGCCGCGTGCGGGACGGTGGTGTTCGACGCCGATCGCGCCGAGCAGCTGGGACGCGCCGGCCAGGCGGTCATCCTGGTGCGGCGCGAGACCTCGCCCGAGGACTTTCACGGCATGGTGATGTCCAAGGCGGTCCTCACGGCGCGCGGCGGGATGACGTCTCACGCCGCGGTGGTGGCGCGCGGCATGGGCAAGCCGTGCGTCGTCGGCGCGCAGGAGCTGGTGGTGGACGAGCGTGCCGGTCATGTGGGGGTCGACGGGCGGCAGCTGAGCGACGGCGACTGGATCACGGTCGACGGCAGCACGGGCAAGGTGTTCGCCGGGCAGGCCGCGCTTCGGACGCCGGAAATGGGGGACGACTTCCTGCGGCTCATGCAGTGGGCCGACCGGATCCGGCAACTCCGCGTCCGCGTGAACGCCGACACGCCGGCGGACGCGCACCGCGGCCGGGACTTCGGTGCGGAGGGCATCGGCCTCTGCCGGACGGAGCACATGTTCTTCGACGGCGACCGCCTGACCGCCATGCGGGAGATGATCGTCGCGCAGGACACCAAGGGCCGCGAGCGCGCGCTGGCCAAGCTGCTGCCGATGCAGCGCTCGGACTTCGAGGCGATCTTCCGCGCGATGGAGGGCTTCCCGGTCACCATCCGGCTCCTCGACCCGCCGTTGCACGAGTTCCTGCCAAAGGATCCCGAGGAGATCGCGTCGCTGGCCAAGGAGCTGAAGCTCGGCGTGCCGGCGTTGCAGGCGGTGATCGACAGGCTGCACGAGGTGAATCCCATGCTCGGTCTTCGGGGCTGCCGGCTGGGGATCATCTACCCCGAGATCACCTCGATGCAGGTCCGGGCCATCTTCGAGGCCGCCTGCACCGTCGCGGCGCGGAAGGGCCGCGTCATGCCCGAGGTGATGATTCCGCTGACCGCCAGCGTGGTGGAGTTTCGGAAGCAGGCCCTGATCGTCCGGCAGGTCGCCGAGGAGGTGTTTCGCCAGCGCCAGATCACCGTGCCCTTCCTGCTCGGCACGATGATCGAGCTGCCGCGCGCGGCGCTGACGGCGGACGAGCTGGCGCGCGAGGCCCAGTTCTTCTCGTTCGGCACCAACGATCTCACCCAGACCACCTGGGGCCTGAGCCGCGATGATGCGGGACGCTTCCTGCCCTACTACATCGAGCACGGCGTGATCGAGGACGACCCGTTCCAGGTGCTGGATCAGGCTGGTGTGGGCAAGCTGATCCAGATGGCGTGCGAGCTCGGGCGGCGGACTCGGCCGGACCTGAAGCTCGGCATCTGCGGGGAGCACGGGGGTGACCCGTCGGCCGTGGCCTTCTGCGACCGACTCGGCATGAACTACGTCAGCTGTTCGCCGTTCCGCATCCCGATCGCGAGGCTGGCCGCGGCCCAGGCCGCGTTGGCGGCGCGCGGAACCATGGACCGGACCCGCGCCACGGTGTGAACGCGGTGGCGCGGGGCTACGCTCGCGCGAAGATCTCGAGCATGGAGTGGGCCTCGAGGTTGAGGTCCGGACGCGGTCCGGGAAAGTGCTGGTCCGTGATCGCCACGTCGTCCATCGAGGTCGTGATGAACGTGCGCCAGCCGGGAACATCCCCGCTCTGGCTCGCGCCGCCGGTCTGATAGGCCACGAGCATCGGCTCGCCGGCCTCGTGAATCCCGAGCAGGTGCGGCTCGATCGTGCGCTCCCGATCCTGGTACCGGATCCGCACGACGCGGTGATCGAGAATCGCCAGCACGAGACGCTCCGCGGCGGTAAGGTCCTCGTCCCGCCGTGCGGGCCACGTGCGGCGCTGCTGCTGATCCTTCATGCGGTCTCCTCGCCTGGTGTCGGGCGGCAAGGTAGGCCGTTCGGCGGCAGCCAGCCGTGATCTCTGACCCGGCGGCGCTCCGCTCGGTGCCGCGCGACCTCAGGGCCGACCCACTACCGAGAACGCCATGACCGCACCGCTCGTGGGCATCGTGATGGGCAGCGACTCCGACTGGGAGGTCATGCAGCATGCCGTTCGACGCCTGACGGATTTCGGTGTGCCGCACGAGGCGCGTGTCGTGAGCGCGCACCGCACTCCCGACCTGTTGTTCCGGTACGCGGAGGAAGCGCGCGGCCGGGGACTGCGGTGCATCGTCGCCGGCGCCGGGGGAGCGGCCCACCTGCCCGGCATGCTTGCCGCCAAGACGACGCTGCCGGTGCTGGGCGTGCCGGTCACCTCGTCCCACCTTCAGGGCCTCGACTCTCTGCTTTCCATCGTGCAGATGCCTGCCGGAATTCCCGTCGCCACCTTCGCCATCGGCCCGGCAGGCGCCCACAACGCCGGCCTGTACGCCGTGGCGCTGCTGGCGTTGAGCGACCCGGATCTGGCAGCGAAGCTCGACACGTTTCGCGCAGCACAGACCGACCGCGTGCTGGCCCTCACGCTCCCGGGCTCCGCGTGATCCTGCCCGGCGCGACCGTCGGCATGCTCGGCGGCGGCCCGCGCGGTCGCATGTTCCCGATGCGCGCGCGAGCGATGGGCTACCACGTTACGGTGCTGGACCCCGATCCGGGGAGCCCCGCGGGGCAGATCGCCGATCGCCATTTGCGCGCGGATTACACCGACGAGCGCGCGCTCGACCAGCTCGCCGCCGCGTGCGCGGCCGTGACCACCGAGTTCGAGAACGTCCCCGCCGAAACGCTGGAACGCCTCTCCCGCACCGGACTCGTGCGGCCCCCGGTACAGGCCGTGGCCATCGCGCAGGACCGCATCGCGGAGAAGACCTTCCTGCGGGGCGCCGGCTTCGCCACGGCGCCGTTCGTGGCAGTGCGTACCGCAGCCGAAGTCGCCGCCGGCATTCGCGCCCTCGGACGGCCCGCGCTCCTCAAGACCAGTCGGCTGGGCTACGATGGCAAGGGCCAGGCGTCGGTGGCCGATGAAGCGAGCGCCGCCGCGGCCTTCGAGCAGTTTGGTCGCGTCGCCTGCGTGCTCGAGGAGCGGCTCTCGCTCGAGACCGAGCTTTCGGTCGTCCTGGCGCGGGGTGCGGACGGCCAGATCGCAGCGTTTCCGACCGGGGAGAATCAGCACCGCGAGGGAATTCTCGAGACCACCGTGGTGCCCGCTCGCGTCCCCGAGCGCCTCGCCGATGAGGCGCGCGCGCTCGCGACCGCGGTCGCGGAGCGGATGGACTACGTCGGTGTGCTCGGCGTCGAGTTGTTCGTGGCCAATGGAGGCCGGCTGTTCGTCAACGAGGTGGCCCCTCGCCCGCACAACAGCGGCCACTACACGCTGGACGCCTGCGCCGTCGATCAGTTCGAGCAGCAGCTTCGCGCGCTCTGCGGGCTGCCCCTCGGCGAGCCGAGGCTGCTCACCCCTGTGGCCATGATCAATCTGCTCGGAGATGTCTGGGCCCAGGGGGAGCCCCGGTGGGCGGAGGCCCTGCGCCACCCGGGCGTCCGCCTGCATCTCTACGGCAAGGCCGAGCCACGCCGCGGGCGGAAGATGGGCCACCTCAACTGCCTTGCCCGCGACCCGGAACGGGCGCTCGCCCTCGCGCGCCAGGCCCATGCCGCGCTCGGCCCGGCGCCGGCGTCCGCTACCATCTAGCTTGAGGAACTTCCAATGTCGATTGTGCTGCTCATGACCGCCGCCGCCTTGACCGGCGTGCCCGTCGCGCCGATTCCCGTCGCCGCCGACACGGCGTGCCAGGTACTTCTGCCGAACGACGTGCCGGTGGCGGGACGCAAAAGTCCGTTGGATTCGCTGACCTTTACCGTGGCGGAGCAGTCGGTGAAGGTGTGCTACGGCCGGCCGTCGTCGCGCGGGCGCACCATGCTCGGCGGCTCGGCGGTGCCGTACGGCAATCTGTGGCGCACCGGCGCGAACGAGCCGACGATCCTGTTCACGCCCGTCGCGCTGATGGTTGGAGGGCTCCGGGTTCCGGCCGGCGCGTACTCGATCTACTCGGTGCCCGGCGCCAAGGAATGGGAGATCATCGTCAACCGCTCAATCAAGCAGTGGGGCGAGGAGCACAGCTACAAGCCGGACATCCAGGCACAGGAAGTCGGCCGCACCAAAGTCAAGTCGGAAACACTGAAGGAGCCGGTGGAGACCTTCACCATTCGAAGCGAGACGACCGGAGGCGCGACGGCGCTGGTGCTCGAATGGGAGCGGACCCGCGTCAGGATTCCCGTGAAGCCCGCCTGATCGCTCGTCAGCGCGCCACCGAGCGCGCCACCGCCCGTACGCCGGCCACCAGGCGGTCGACTTCGTCGGCGGTCGTGTAGCAGGCGCAGCCCGCGCGCACCAAGCCGTGGGCGCCGAGGCCGAGCCGCTCGACCACCGTCGTGGCGTAGAAGTCCCCATTGGAGACGAACACGCCGTCACGGGCCAGCGCGACCGCCACCTCGTCGCTCGTGCACCCCGTCACCGTGAAGGCGACGGTCGGCGTGCGCGGGCGGCCGGGCGGCGGGCCGTACAGCACCACCCCCTCGATGCCGCGCAACCCATCCCACAACCGCTCGAATAGCGCGCGACCGCGCTGGTGCAGCGCCGTCGAAGCTCGCACCAGCCGGTCGCGTCGCGATCCGCCAGTGGCGAGCGACGCGAGGAACTCGACCGCCGCCGCCGCACCGACGATCCCCTCGTGATTCAGCGTGCCCGTTTCGAGACGCTCCGGCGCCGTCTCGGGCGCCGGGGCGAGCTTGGGCACATCGAGGGCCTCGAGCCGGGCGCGCTGACCGTACAGCACACCGATGTGAGGACCGTAAAATTTGTACGCCGAGCAGACGAGGAAATCGCAGCCGATGGCGCGCACGTCCACCGCGGCGTGCGCCGCGTAGTGCACGGCATCCACGAAGCTGAGCGCCCCGGCAGCCCGGGCGGATGCGCACGCTCGAGTCACGTCGGTGATGGTCCCGAGCGCGTTGGACGCGGCGCCGATGGCGAGGAGACGGGTGCGGCCCGAGAGCGCTCGCTCGAGTGAGGGCCAGTCCAGCTCGCCGGTCGCCGGGATCACCGGAACGGCGCGGATCGTCACCCCACGTTCGCGCTCGAGCGCGCGCCATGGCGCCACGTTGGCGTGGTGATCGAGCTCGGTCACCACGATCTCGTCGCCCGGGCCCCAGGCGCGGCCGAGCGCGCGCGCCAGGTGGAAGGTGAGGGTGGTCATGTTGGCCCCGAAAACAATCTCGGTGGCGTCGGCGCCGAGGTAATCGGCAAGGGCGGCACGGGCCTCGGCGATCAGCCGGTCGGTCTCCTCGCTCGTCGGGTAGCGCCAATGTGTGTTGGCGTTGTGGTGAAGCAGATACTCCACCATCGCATCGGCAACCGACCGTGGCACCTGCGTGCCGCCCGGACCGTCGAAGTAGGCGACCAGCTGCCCGTTGTGGCGTCGCGCCAGGGCCGGGAAGCCGGCGCGAATGTCGACGGATGAGGCAACGTTGTCGTGGGTACGTGGCTCGGCGGAGAGCGTCATGGCAACCTTGCGGACGAGGTTATATGAGAGATTGTAGGATTTGAAGGCTCAACAACTTACCAAGCAACCTTGAACAAACGCTTCTGTGGTTGTCTGGACGCCGGCTACCAGCAAGCCGAATGCGACGACACTCCCGATCACCAGATTAGCGCCGACTCTGCCGGTCCGCTACGCGGAGCCGACCCGGGCATCGGCTCCAAAACACAACGACGGGGCCACTCAAAGTGGCCCCGTCGCCGGGATGGAGGCGCAGGGAATCGAACCCTGGTCCGAATAAGCTTCCAGAACCGCGTCTACGTGCGTAGGCTCGTCTTTTCGCCGTTGCCTCGGGTCGGTGCCGAACCGACCTCCCCTCGGCCTAGCTCCTGAAAGATCTCACCGTCCACGTCGGAGCGACGCGTCCGGCCAGCCCAGGTTTACGATTCGACAGGAGGCGCTCCGGGCGGGCTCCACCAGCCGAAGGCGCGTCAAGCGAGCGTTAGCTCAGCTTACGCGGCCAGTGCCAGTTCAGTGTTGGCAGTTGAATCGTTCCAGATGGTTTTACCAGGATTCTGGACCTGGGCACGCTGCAATTCCTTCAACAAACCCGTCGAAGCCAGTCGCCCCCGGGTGACTCAAAGATAGACGGTCCCGCCCCCTCCCGGTAGCCCTACATCCCTGCCCGCTCGACCCGATTTCTGCCGCTGTTCTTCGCCACGTACAGCGCGGCGTCGGCCTGCGCCGGTAATGCCTTGAGCGAGCGTCCGGTTTCGGGGCAGGCCGCCACTCCGAACGACGCACTCAGGGGCCAGGAGCGGCCGTTCCAGTCCCACGGCGTCGTGCCCAGCTTGATCCGGATCCGCTCCGCGATCTTCGCGCCTACGGCCAGCTCCGCCTTGGGCAGCCAGATCGCAAACTCTTCGCCGCCGATCCTCGCGGCGATGTCGCCGTTCCGAATCTGCCCCTGGATGATCCGGGCAAAGTGGATCAGTGCCGCGTCGCCCGCGGGGTGGCCGAGGGTGTCGTTGAGCAGCTTGAACCGGTCGAGGTCGGCATACACCAGGGCGCCCTGGCGGGGCCCACGTGTCGGCTCCGTCTGGGCGACCAGCTCGTCGAACTTTCGGCGGTTCGCGAGGCCCGTGAGGCGGTCGGAGCTCGCGTGCGCCGTGCGCTTGTCGGCCTCGAGCGCCCGGTACAGGCGCGGCCCCGCGTTGGCCAGCGCCTCCATCATCTCCGCGAGGGCCCCGCCGATCGGCTCGCGCCCCCCTGGCGGCCAGATCGCCACCGCGCCGAGCGCCTCGTCGCCGAGCAGGATCGGGAGCACCATCACCGCACCGGGGCGCTGGCGGCGATCGGCGACGACCCCACCCAGCGGATCCCCTTCCATGGTGAGCTGCGGAGCGTCGCCGCGCGCTACGCGCGCGAGATCGCTGATCTCCGGCACCACGGTGTCGAGCAACCGCCGATCGCCGCGGCCCGAGACACCGACCACCCGCACCTGCGGCAGCGGCGGCAGCCCGCCGATCGGTCCATGCTCGCTCGGCGCCTCGGTGGCGGCCACGATCACCTGGGCGTCGAGCACGCGCTCCAGCTGGTACGCCAGCCGCAGGCCGACACTTCCGGTGGACTCGAGCGAGGCGTCCTGGCTCTGGGCCTGGGCGAGCGCCACGACCTGCGGCCGACGCCGCACGCCATCGAGCAATCGACGCAAGTCGGTCTCCACCACGTCGAGGCGGCCGGGGTCGAATCCCTCGGGAAGCAGCAGAGCCACGGCCGTGCCTGCCGCGCCGTGAAACACGAGCGTGCCCCCATCCATCCGCTCCGCCCCGCTCTGCTCCTGATCCCGCGCGCGTTCGAGTCGCCGGTCGACCGCGACGATCTGCGCCACGGAGAGCCGCTCCGCGTCGACGATCCGCTCCGCGTGCGGCCCTTCCTCCCTCGGGTCGAGCTCCGCCACCCACACCCCGAGCGCCCCATAGGCGCGACGGAGCCACTCGAGCGCGGGATCCGGCAGCAGGTGGGGCCCGGCCCCGGCGGCCAGCGGCGGAGCAGCCCGGCGGCGAGCCAGCGTCCACCCCGCCGCGGTGCCGGCGAGCGCGGCCAGGACCACCGCCAAGGCGATCACTCGCGCAGCCACCCACGGCGTCGGAACCACAGATAGATCGTGAGCACGATGACGCCCATCGCGGCCAGCACCAGCGGGTACCCCCACGGGGTGCGCAGCTCGGGCATGAAATCGAAGTTCATGCCGTACACCCCCACCACGAACGTCAGCGGGAGGAAGAACACCGAGAAGACGGTGAGGATCCGCATCACTTCGCCGGTCCGGTGGGCCGCGAGCGCGAGCTGCACGTTCAGCATCGTATTCGCGTCGTCGAGCAGCTCGTCGGCGTAGAAGTGCGAGCTTTCGATGTTCTCCTGCACGTCCCGGAACAGCGACGCGGCGCGCCCGGAGGCCGGCGTCATCCGCTGCACGACGTCCAGCGTCCGCCACAGCAACCGCTTGATCAGCGTCACCTGTCGCTTGAGCACGTGGACCTCGCGCAGGTCGTCCGCGAAGGCCCGGGCGTCCGAATCGCGGCCGTTGAAGACCAGCTCCTCGAACGCGTCGATGCGCGTCTCGATTCCTTCCATCGGGCGGAGGTAGGTGTCCACGGCGGCATTGAGGACCTGGGTGAGCAGATAGGTCGACAGCCCTTCCTTGCCCGGGCGCGCGCCCTGCTCGGCCTCGAACCTGGACTGGAGGCTGGTCAGCCACGGCTGGTCGGTGCGGTGTATCGTGATGAGAAACGCCGGCCCCGAGAAGATCGCGAGCTTGCGCGTCAGCTCCTGCACGGTGCCGCAGCTGCGCTCGGAGCGTTCGTCGAACGCCCGGATGATGACGAAGGCATGCGTGTCGAACTGCTCGAATTTCGGCAGGTGCTCGGGGTCGAGGCAGTCGTTGACGGCGGTGGACTGCAGACCGTACGTCCGGGAGAGCTCGCCCAGCTCCTCGCCCGTGGGCTGCACGACGTCCAGCCAGACGAGCGGGGGATCGGGCCGCTGGAGCACGGTGCGCACGGTCATGCGCGGCAGATGCGGCTGGCCGCCGCCCCCGCGCCGAACCCGTTGTCGATGTTGACCACCGTGACCCCCGCCGCGCAGGAGTTGAGCATGCCGAGGAGGGCGGCCAGCCCGCCGAACGACGCTCCATACCCGACGCTCGTCGGCACCGCGATGACCGGCACGCCCACCAGCCCGCCGACGACGCTCGGGAGCGCGCCTTCCATGCCGGCGACGACGATCACCACCCGCGCACGCTCCAGCGCGTCTCCCGCGGCGAACAGCCGGTGCAGTCCGGCGACACCGACGTCCATCAGCCGCTCCACCCGGACGCCGAACGCCTCCGCGACGACGGCGGCCTCCTCGGCCACCGGCAGGTCGCTCGTTCCCGCGGATACGACCAGGATGGGCCCGCCGGTCGGGGGAGCGGCATCCGCCGCCGTCAGCACGACCGTTCGGCCGGCGGCGTTCCAGCGCATCCTGGGGAATCGCTCGGCGAGGGCGCGGGCCATCGCTTCGCTGGCACGCGTGCCCAGGAAGCCGCCGGAGGCCGCCTCGAGGCGCTCGCAGATCGCGACGACCTGCTCGAGCGTCTTGCCTTCGCAGAATACCGTTTCGGGTTGGCCCTGCCGGAGCGAGCGGTGATGATCGATGCGGGCGAACGTGAGATCTTCGTACGGAAGGTGGCGCAGGCGCTCGAGCGCGGTGTTCGGCGCGAGTCGGCCGGCGGCTACGTCGGCGAGCAGGGCCTCGAGCTGTTCGGCTCTCACGCCACCGCGGCGGCCGGCTCGAGGTACTCGAGGAAGATGGCCTCGGCTTGCGCCATGGATTCCACCTGGAAAAGGCGCTGGCGCAGCTCGCTCGCGCCGTGCAACCCCTTGGTGTACCAGCCGAGGTGTTTGCGGAATTCGATGACCGTCTTCCGGGTATCCCCCTGAAGGCGGAGCGCGAGCCGCGCATGCTCGAGCGCCACGCAAAAGCGCTCGGCGGCGTCCGGTGCGGGCGGCAGCCCCTGCCCTTCCAGCAGCGCGCGGCCATCACGGAACAGCCAGGGATTCCCGAACGCACCGCGCCCCACCATGATGCCGGCGCACCCGGTGTGCCGGCGCATCCGGACGATGTCGTCGGCAGAGGCGACGTCGCCGTTGCCGATCACCGGGATGTCGAGCGCGTCCACGACCTGCGCGATCTCGTCCCAGTTCGCCTTGCCCGAAAACATCTGCGTCCGGGTCCGCGCGTGTAACGTGAACGCGCGCGCGCCGGCATCCTGCATCCGGAGCGCAATGCTCACCGGATCACGCTGCTCGTCGCTCCACCCGCTTCGCGTCTTGACGGTCACCGGGAGATGCGTGGCCGCAACGACCGCGCGAATGATCCGGTCGACCAGGTCCAGATCGCGAAGGCACCCCGAGCCGCCATTTCGCTGGACGACCTTCTTCACCGGGCAGCCGAAGTTGATGTCGATGAACTCGGGCCGGTAATGCTCCGTGATCAATGCCGTGGCCTCGGCCATCGCCCGCGGATCCGCGCCGTAGATCTGAATCCCGATCGGCCGCTCGACGTCCTCGAACTCGGCGCCCTCGAGGGTGTTCCGAATGCGACGTCGTATCGCCTCCGAGGACAGGAACTCCGACAGTACTACGTCGGCACCCATCCGCCGGCAGATCTGACGGAACGGCGGCTCCGACACCCCTGCCATCGGGGCCAGGAGGAGCGGGAACGGATGCGCGGAAGGATAGGGCAACTGCATGGGAAGAAAATACTTGGCGGCAGGATGCACGGCAATGGAGTGCGCGCCGGGACGGGATGGAACCCGGCTGCGAGCGGGTACGTAGTTGCCTGATGCCACGACACGCTGCCGTCCTCGTGCTGGTGCTCGGATCCGCGCCGGCCTCCATCCTGCCGGCCCAGCAGGACCCGGTGGTCGCCTCGCGGGCGGCCTACCAGCAGGCGGTGCAAGCGTACACCGCCCATGACATTCCCTCGTTCCTCCGGTACGCCATCGAGGCGGAGCGACTCCGGCCGGCGCACGGCGGCGTCGTCTACACGCTGGCATCGGCCTACACACTGGCCGGAGATTCGAGCGCGGCGCTGCGCACCCTGCGCCGCTACGCCCAGCTCGGGTACACGGCGGATCTCGCCGCCGATTCCGACTTCGTCTCGCTCCGAACGTCACCGGCGTACGACGAGCTGCGGGGCGCGCTCGCGCAGAATGCCGCGCCGCTCGCTCGCGGACGCCCCGCGTTCACCTTGCCCGCGCGTGATCTGCTCACGGAGGGCATCGCCCACGATCCGAGCTCCGGCGCGTTCTTCGTGAGCAGCGTCCACCAGCGCAAGATCGTCCGCGTGGACCGGCGTGGCCGGGTCAGCGCGTTCAGCTCGCTCGTCGACGCGGGACTTCCCGCGCCCTTCGGTCTGCGCGTGGATCCGTCGCGGGGGGCGTTGTGGGCGACGTTTGCCGCCGTGCCGCAGATGGTTGGATACGACTCCGCCGGTGCGGCGCCCTCCGGGCTCGTGCGGTTCGAGTTATCGACCGGTGCGATCACCGGCCGCTTTCTCGTCCCCACCGATGGCAAGCCGCACGCGCTCGGCGACCTGACGGTGAGCCGCACGGGCGATGTGTACGCCACGGACAGCCGCGGGCCCGTCGTCTACCGCCTGCGGGCCGGCACCGACTCGCTGGAGCGATTCGTGGAATCGCCTCTGCTGCTTTCCGCTCAAGGACTCGCTCTCGACGCCGACGAGCGGAGTCTCTACGTGGCCGACTACTCCCGGGGCCTGCTCCGCGTGGATGTCGCGACGCGCCAGGTTCGTCTCGTGGACGTGGACGACGGCATCCTCACGCTGGGGATCGACGGGCTGTACATGGCGGATCGCGATCTCGTCGCCATCCAGAATGGCGTCACGCCGCATCGGGTGGTGCGCCTCTCCCTCGACGCGCGGGGCGACCGCGTCGTGCGCGCCGAAGTGCTCGAGCGCGCGCGTCCCGACTACGCCGAGCCGACGCTCGGCGTGGTGGTCGGGCGCGAGCTGTTCTACATTGCCAACAGCCAGTGGGAGCGCTTTCGCGACGACGGCGGCGTCGACGCGCCCGAACGGCTGCAAGCGCCGCTGGTGCTGCGCCTCCCGCTTTGACTCCCCCGGAGGGCGGAATTAGGTTGACCGCCACGCCATGCGCCTCACCGACTTCTTCGCTCCCGACGCGGTTTCCGTCGACCTTCGCGGTACGGCCAAGGATGAGGTGCTCGCCGAGCTCGTAGGGCTGCTTCGGCTGGACGAACGGGCGAGTGATACACTGCTCCGCATGCTGCAACGCCGAGAGACGTTGGGCTCGACCGGAGTCGGTCGCGGGATCGCCATCCCGCATTGCCGCTCGCTCGTGGTGACCCGCCTGCGCCTGGCCTACGGCCATCACCGTCGCGGCATCGAGTACCAGGCCATCGACAACCGGCCGGTGTCGGACTTCTTTCTGATCGTGGCGCCGCCCCTGGAGATCTCCAACCAGTACCTGCCGGTGCTCGGACAGATCGCGCAGTTCGCCTAGGACGCCGACATTCCGGGCCGTCTGGCCGCGCTGCAATCGGGGGACGACTTCCTCCGGCTGCTGGGAGAGAAGGGAGTGTAGGACGTGCGCTGGCGGCTGTCGACGTTCCTGGTGCTGCTGTTTCCGCTTGCGCCACTGCGCGCCCAATCTCCGCAAGACCGCCTCACGCTCGACCGCTTCCGGGATTCCCTCGCGGCGGTGCGCGACACCACCGCCCTCCGTACGCTGACGCGCTCCCTTACCCGCCTCCGCTCGGCCGATCCTGCGATATCGCTCCGGGCCGCGCTCGCGGCGCTCCGCTTGGCAGCCCTCGGCGTGGACGCCGACGCCGGCCGTGCGCGTGACGAGCTTCGCCGCCTGACCAAGCGCCAGCCCGGATGGCCGTTGGCGTGGCACGCGCTGGCGGAAGCGGAGGTACGCCGCGCCGGCTGGGAGCGTGCCAACCCACTGGCGCTCGGAAATCGCGTCGGGACGGGCGCCCTCGAGCGGGCCATCGATTACGAGCGCCGAGCCCTGCTGGCGGATCCCGGGTTCGCGCCTGCGGCGCTCAGTCTCACAGAGCTCGCGGTCAGCCTCCACGACACGGCACTGTACGCGCCCGCGAGGGACGCACTGAGACGCGTGTCGCCCTCGGACGGCGCGCTGGCGGCCGACCTGCTCCTGGCGCGCGGGCGGCTGGAACGGGCTACGGGTGAGACCGATTCCGCGATAGCTGCGTTCGCACGGGCGGCCGCTTCCGGCGAGCGCGCCTCCGAGGCGTTGGCCCGGCTCGAGCTGGCCCGTACCCGGCTGGCCGCGGGAGCGTCCGGCGAGGATTCCGCCTATTTCGCGGCCGCGGCGACCGACGACTCGGCGGTGGTCGCGGGATACCGGGCGGACCTCTCACCGATCGCGACGGACTCACAACTGGCAGGATTTGATGCGGCGGCGGGCGAGTCGCGGGCGGCATTCGTGCGGCGGTTCTGGACCGATCGGGACCAGGCGGAGCTTCGACGCGACGGTGAGCGTCTGCGCGAGCACTATCGCCGTCTCCTGTACGCTCGGCGACATTTCGCGCTCACCGTGTGGCGCCGGTTCTACGGCGGCAACGACGCCTATCGATCCGGCAGCGAAGAGCTCGACGACCGGGGCGTCATCTACGTGCGCCACGGCGAGCCCCGCGCCCGCCTCCAGCCGTTCGTCTTCGGCCTGATGCCCAACGAGACCTGGCGCTACGATCGCGCCGACGGCGACCTGCTCTTCCACTTCAGCGCGGGCTATGACGACGCCGGCGGCGGAGACCTGTACGACTACCGGCTGGTCGAGAGCGTGCTCGACCTGCACGGGGCCGGGGACGCGACGGTCGATGAGCTGCTGCTCTCGCGCGAGTCCGTCTCGCCATTGTACGGCCGCATGCTGCACTGGGGGCCCAACGGCGCCGCTCGCGCCCGCGGGCACGAGCGCGGCATCGGACGCGCCAGCATCCACTATGGCACGTCGACCGACACCTACGAACGGCAGTTCGCGCGGCGGCTGACGGCCTTCGCGGATCTGGTGGCGATCGGCTCGCGTGGCGGTCAGCCGCTGGCGCACTTCGTGTTCGGGTTGGCGCCCGCGGAGACGACGCCCACCCTCGAGGCCGACGGCGCCCGCTATGCGGTGCGGGTCAGTCTGGTGGCACTCGACCGGGCCGAGCATGCCGTGGCTCGCTCCGATACCACGCTACAATTTCTTCTGGCGCGGCCGCTCGCTCCGGGTGAGTATCTGATCGGACGCGTGGAAGTACCGATGCCGCCGGGCAGCTGGGTGTGGAGGGCGGCGCTCGAGCAAGGGCCAGATGCGGGCGTCGTGCTGCCCAGGGATACGGTCAGAGTGGCGCCTGCGCCCCCGGGGCTTTCCCTCAGCGATCTCGCGCTCGGCGTGCGTGCAGCCAGCGCGCGCTGGGAGGCGTCACCGGGGGACACCGTGCTGCTGACCCCGTTCGATCTGTTCGTCGAGGGACGGGAGATCGAGCTCTACTATGAAGCGGCGGGAGTGCGGCCAGGAACGGCCTACCGACATCAGATCGCGGTGTTCCGGATGCGCGGTGCCGAGGACCGAGTGGACCAGCGCCCCGTGGTCAGCCTGGCGTTCGAGGAGCCGGCATCGGGAGAGGTAATTCGGGCCCATCGCACGCTGCAGCTTCGAAAGCTCAAGCCGGGCGCGTACGTTGTCGAGGTCAAGGTGTTGGAGAGCGATGGCCGAACCGAGTCGCGGCGGCGCGCGTTTCGGGTGATCAAGCAGGAGCGATCGCGGCGTTAGCCCCCGAACGCAACGGAGTCCGCCGTCGACTCGGCCAGCAGGCCGAGGTGCGACTCCAGCTCGGCATCCATCAGCTTGCGCAGCTCGATGAGCCGGAGCGCGTACGCCTGCAGCGCGCGATCGGTGTCGGTCACCGGCGTCCAGCTCGGAACCGGGCGGGGTCGGCCGTTGTCACCCAATGCCACGAACACGATGACGCAGTGCCCCGTGCGCTTGAGATCCGGCTCCTTCGGATCGCGGGCGTAGATGTCGATCGCGATGTGGAGGCTGGTCCGGCCCGTGTGAATGACCAGCGATCGGAGCTCGACGATCTCGCCGACCCGGATGGGCCGGATGAAGTGCAGTCCGCCGACGTAGAGCGTCACGCAGTATTCGCCCGTCCAGCCCGCCGCGCAGGTGTAGCCCGCCTGGTCCAGCCACTTCATCACCGCGCCCCCGTGGACCTTGCCGCCGAAGTTCACGTGTGTGGGCTCGGCCAGGAAGCGCAGCGTGATTCCTCGCTGTCCGATCAAGGCGCTCCTCCTCACGGGCTCGAGGCATTAAGTTGTCCAGCCTGCGCACCGTTCACCGCGTGGTACCGTGGCCTCCAAGCATACCATTTACCTCGCCGATGGGGACGATGTGCGCCGCCTCGCGCTGGCCCGGGTGTTGCGCGCCCGAGGCTTCGACGTCCTCGAATTCGCCCGTGGGTCGGAGCTCTTCGAGCGAGTGCTCGCGGCCCC
>DATLBL010000007.1:0-20701 GCA_035526925.1 Gemmatimonadales bacterium | reverse complement strand
GCCCTGGCCCGGCCGGTACATCTCCTCACGGTAGATCCCCAACACCACATCGGCGCTCTGCTTGATCGCACCGAGCGCACCGAGATCATCCAGCGCGGGCCGCGGATCGGGGCGGTCGGCGCGATGTGCCGGCAGCTGCGCGACCGCCAGGACCGCCACGTTGCGCTCAAGGGCGAGCGCCTTGAGCGCCCGGACGACCAGGGCGACGCGCTCCTCGACTTGGGTCACGACCACGGGCGGCGGCGCGAGCTGCAGCGAATCGACGATCACCAGCGATCGGCCGGGGACCCGGTCGAGCGAGGAGAGAATCTCCTCGAAGGCCGCGCCGAGGAGCGGCCGGAGCAGCAGCGGAACGTCGCGAAGGCGGACCGCCGCGGCACCGACGGCGGCTCGTGCGCTGGGGTCGAGCCGTCCCTGGCGCAGGTCGTCGATCGAGGCGCGTCCTTCGATGGCCAGCGCCCGCTCGAGCACGCGCTCGGTGCTCATCTCGCCCGAGAGGAACAGCGTGGGAACGCCGGCGCGTGCCGCGCGAATCCCGATGGCGAGCGCCAGGGAGGATTTTCCACTGCCCACGTCGCCGGCCAGGACCACCAGATCCTGGCGGCGGAAGCCGCCGCCCAGAACCCGATCGAGCGACGCGAAACCGCTGACCACCGTGTCCGGACCGCTGGTGCCGGGGGCGGTGGCGTCGATCCGGGCCACCAGCCCCTCGAGCGACGCGTGCGCCTCGCGTGCCACCCTACCGCTCTGCCCGGAGCACGGCCCGCGCCGACCGCGCGGCCTGCGACAGCGCCTCGCCAGCGTCGGCGCCGCCGGCTTCGCGGGCCGGCGCCACGAGCTGACTCAGCACCTGGGCGGCCGTCTCGGGCCGCGGCTCCCTCAGCTGGCTGATGGCCGTGGCGAGCGCCCGGCGGAGCGGCGGAGGCAGGGTCAGGCTCGAGAGCCGATGCTCCAGCGCCTGCAGGCGCCGGCGGTGTGCGCGCTCGGTCGGCGGCGGATCGCGCAGGAGGTCCTGCGCCACCCGCATGGTCAGCCAGAGCGCGAAGATGCCCTCACGCCTGGGGCCACGCGCCGTCAGGGGAAGCACACCGAGCAGCGCGGTGGCCGCGGGATCCCACCCCGTCATGCCAGGGTCCGGCTGAGCGTGGTGAAGACCATGTCGGGCAGGATCTCGCGCATGCAGAGATGATGCTCGAGCGGGCATTCGACGGTTCCGTGACTGCTGCACGGACGGCAGCCCAGATTGCGCTCCACCACGCTGGCGTGCGCGTTGTAGGGAAAGAAGCCGAACTGCCGCACGGTCGGGCCGAACAGCGCGACGACCGGCGTGCCGACCGCGGTGGCCATGTGCATGAGGCCGGTGTCGCCCGAGATCAACGCGGCCGCCCGCTTGAGCATCGCCCCCGATTCCTGCAGGCTCAGCTCGCCCGCCGCGCTCGCCACCTGCGCGCCGCCGCGCGCCGCGATCTCCGCGCCCACGGCCGAATCTTCCGGGCCGCCCAGCGCGACGATGTCCGCGCCCGTGTGCACGATCTGCCGGATCAGCTTGACCCAGTGATCGACCGGCCAGCGCTTGGTGGCGTGCGCCGCGCCCGGCGCCACCGCGACGAGCGCGCGCCTGGTCCCGATTCCCGCCCGGGCCAGCCAGCCCGCCGACTTGTCCTCCGCCGCCGGATCGAGGAAGAATTCCAGTGGACCGCCATCGGGCTCGACGCCGAGGTCGGCCGCGGCCTCGAAGTACCGTTCGGGAACGGGCACATGCTCGGTGTAGCGATTGCGCTTGAAGCGGATGAGCAGCTCGCGAGCGAGCCGACGGTGCGAGAAACCGGACCATGGTCCTCGAACCAGCAGCCGCAATGGGAGCGTGCGAGCGCCCCCCTGCAGGTCGATGATGTGCGAGTACTGCACGCGGCGGATCAGCGCGGCCACGCTGCGCACGGTGTCCTGCGGCGTGAGGCCGAAGACTTCGGTGACGTTCGGATTGTCGCTCACCAGCGGTACGTACTGTCGCTTGGTCAGGAACGTCACCCGGGCGCCCGGCCACTTGGTACGGATTGCGCGCAGGAGCGGCGACGTCAGCAGAATGTCCCCGATGGAGCTGAAACGCACAAGCAGGATGTCGGGGGAGAGAAAGGTATTGTACGTCACGGCGGGGAATGTACGACGGAGAGACGGACAGGCGGAAGGCGGAGCGGCGTGGGCGACGCCCGGCGTCGTTCCGCCTTATATTTTGCGCCATGCCCCGCCCCAAAAGCATCCTCTGGGTGGACGACGAGGTCGAAAGCCTCACGTCCCACGTGCTGTTTCTGGAGGAGCAAGGCTTCGCGGTCGAGACCACCACTCACGGTGACGACGCGCTGGTCCTGCTTCAGCGCCAGCCCTACGGGGTGGTGCTGCTGGACGAGCAGATGCCCGGCCGGCGCGGGCTCGAGCTGTTCCGCGCGATCCGCGCCATCGACCACGGCATGCCCGTGGTGATGGTGACCAAAAGCGAAGAGACGGAGACGTTGAAGGACGCCATCGGCGCCGACATCTCGGACTACCTGATCAAACCGGTCAATCCCCGCCAGATCCTCTCGGTCGTGACCCGCCTGCTCGATGGGGACCGTATCCGCCAGCAGCGGCTGTCGCGCGACTTCGCGACCCGCTTCCGGGAGCTCGAAGGGCGGCGCGGCGGCCCCATGGCGTGGCGGGAGTGGGTGGAGCTGGTGGCGGAGCTGGCCGAGTGGGAGGTCCGCCTCGGACAGGCGGACGAGCCCGGGTTGCAGGACGCGCTCCGGACGCTGCAGGAGAGCCTCCGGCAGGACTTCGCGCGCTACCTCCAGCGCAACTACGCGCGCTGGCTCCACGACGGCGAGAGCGATCGCCCGCCGCTCTCGGTCGACATCGGCGCCGAGTTTCTCCGTCCGGTGCTCGAGATGCACCGGAAGGCGCTGCTCGTGGTGGTCGACTGCCTCCGGCTCGATCAGTGGGCCATGATCCGCCCGCTCATCAGCGCCCGCTTCGACATCGAGACCGCGCACTATTTCTCGATCCTTCCCACCGCCACGCCGTTCGCGCGGAACGCCATCTTCAGCGGGCTGTTCCCGGCGGAGATCAAGTCGCGCTACCCGCAGTGGTGGACCGAGGACGAAGAGTCGAGCCTCAACGCGCACGAAGCCGAGCTGCTGACGGAGCAGCTCAAGGATCTGACCGGCCGCCATGTGCCGGTGCACTACGAAAAGGTGTTCACCGCCGCCGACGGCGACGGACTGCTGAAGCGGCTCCCGGCCCACCTGGCGCAGGACGGCGTCACCGCGCTGGTCTTCAATTTCATCGACCAGCTCACCCATGGCCGGACCGAGAACTCGACGCTGTACGAGGTGGCGCGCGATACGTCGGCGCTGCGGAACCTCACGCGCACCTGGTTCGAGCGCTCGCCGCTGTGGGACGCGCTCCGGGAGGCGGAGCGCCGCGCGGTCCCCGTGCTGCTGACGACGGATCACGGCTCGATCCACTGCCATACGCCCGCCACGGTGTTCGCCAAGCGCGACACGACGTCCAACCTGCGCTACAAGTTCGGCGACGATCTGCGCGCCCAGGAGCCCGACGCGGCGCTGGTGGTCGAGGACCTGCCGAGCTTCGGGCTGCCGGCGCGCAGCCCGGGAACACGGCTTCTCCTCGCCACCGGGGACCGCTTCTTCGTCTATCCGACCAAGCTGCGCGAATATCAGGCGCGGTACCGCGGCGCGTTCCTGCACGGCGGAGTGTCGCCGGAAGAGGTGATCCTCCCGATCGCCCTCCTCACACCCCGGCACGGCTGAGGGTGCGTACGGAGCTGCGACTCCTCCGGCTGGTCCGGCCCTACCGGGGGCTCCTCGGCCTAGGCCTGTTCACGACCTTCCTCGCCTCCCTGCTCGACGGGTTCACGCTGGTCATCCTGATCCCCCTGCTCAAGCATCTGTTCGGAACCACGGGCGAGCTGCGCGCGGGATCCACGCAGCTCGAGGCGTTCGTCGCCCGGCTCACCGAGCCATTGGTGGCGGGCCTCACGCCGGGGCAGGCGGCCGGCCGGCTGGTCGTCGTGCTGGTCGTCGGGCTGCTGCTCAAGAACGCGCTGAGCTATGCCTCGACCCAGATCTCGGTGGGCGTGCAGGAGGGATTGGTCCGGGATCTCCGGACCCGCATCTTCGACCACCTGCTCACGCTCGATCTCGGGTACTTCCAGCGGACGCGTGCGGGCCAGTTGATCTCGGGGATCATCACCGAGGTGGACCAGACCAAGACGGTCATCACGGCCTCGCTGCTTTCGCTGTTCCAGAACATCATCGTCGTCGCTACGACCCTGGTGGTGCTGAGTCAGCTCTCGCTTCGGCTGACGCTGCTGACCCTGGCCTGCGTGCCGGCCATGGTGCTGCTGCTGCAGACGCTGCTCAAGCGCCTGCGCCAGCATGCGCGCGCCCGGACGCGGGATCGCGGCGAGGTGACCGCGACGATCACCGAGCGGATCGGCGCGGTGCGGCTGATTCGCGCCTACGGCGAGGAGGCGCGCGAGAGCGCCCGCTTCGCGTCGCAGGCCACCCGGTACCGGAAGCAGGTGATCCGGACCCAGCGATTCTCCTCGCTCACCAGCCCCCTGACGGAAGTGTTCTCCGGCTTTCTGGTCATCCTCATCATCTGGGCGGGCAGCCGGCCGGCGCTCATCGGCCTCGGCGGGCCGCTCGCGCCCGAGGCCATCATCGTGTTCCTGATGGCGGCGCTGAAGCTGACCTCGCCGCTCAAGACGATCGCCTCCTACCCGGCCGTCATGGCCATCACCCTCGGCAGCGCGGAACGGGTGTTCGAGATCCTCGACGAGCCGAGCGCCGAGGTGGATCGCCCCGGCGAGGTCGCGGCCCGGTTCGAGCGGGCGGTGGTGTTCGAGGACGTGACGTTCCGCTACGGGCAGGGTGATCCGGTGCTGAGCGAGGTGTCGTTCACCCTGCCGAAGGGCAGAGTCGTGGCGCTGGTGGGACCCTCCGGGGCGGGGAAGACCACGCTCGCCGATCTGCTGCCGAGGTTCCACGATCCGGTGAGCGGGCGGATCACCATGGACGACGTCCCGCTCACCCGTCTCACCCGGCGCTCGCTGCGGTCGCTCATGGGCGTCGTGAGCCAAGACACGGTGCTGCTCAACGACACGGTACGCGCCAACATCGCCTATGGCTCGCCCGGCGCGACGCCGGCGCAGATCGAGGCCGCCGCCCGCGCGGCCAACGCCGAGCAGTTCATCGCGCAGCTTCCGCTCGGCTACGACACGGTGCTCGGCGAGCGCGGAACGCGGCTCTCGGGCGGCCAGCGCCAGCGCATCGCCATCGCGCGCGCGCTGCTCCGCGATCCGCCGATCCTGATCCTCGACGAGGCCACCAGCGCGCTCGACACCGAATCCGAGCGGCTGGTGCAGCAGGCGATCGACCGCCTCATGGCCGAGCGGACGGTGTTGGTGATCGCGCACCGCCTGACGACCGTCCGCGACGCCGACGAGATCGTCGTCCTGGACGCGGGGCGGGTGGTCCAGCGCGGGTCGCACGACGAGCTGTTCCGCGCCGGGGGACTGTACCGCCGCCTCTACGATCTGCAGTTCCGCGATCAGGAGTCCACGATCGCCGCCGGTATTTGATCGCGGGTTGTAATCGAGGGACGAGTCCTTACTTTCGTTTCGTGGCAACCCGCTCCTCCGAACCCCAGGTCCTTCTCGTCGCCGCGTTCGACGATGCGCTCCACGCCCACGCCGCCCTCCGCCGGCGCGCGCTCGAGCGGCTCGGCTGCCGCGTGTCCACGCTCAACCTGATGGGCACCGGCGGATGGCTGAGCCGGATCCGCCGTGTGGGGCTGCACGATCGCCTGGCGCGGGCGATCGCGAGCACCACGCCGGTGCTCGTGCTCGTGCTCGAAGGCGCGCAGGTGGACGCCGCCATGGTGGCCTCGCTCCGTCACGGTGGCGGGCCCGCGTGGGTCAACTGGTTCTGTGACGCGCGGCGCTCCCCGGAGGACATCCGGCCGCTCGCGGCGGCGTACGATGCGGTCTTCGTGGCCGACGGCGCCACGCTCCAGGCGCTCGACCAGCCCGGGCATCCGCCGGTGCACTACCTGCCTGCCGGTTGCGATCCGTCGATCCACCGACCGATGCGCGCGCGGGACAGATTCCGGGCCAACGTCGTCTTCGCCGGTACGGCTACGCCGCATCGTGCGCGGCAGCTCGCCGAGCTGGTGGAGTTCGGGGTGGCGGTCTGGGGGCCGGGCTGGCGGCGGACGAAGCTGCGCGACTACTGCCGGGGCGAGCTGCTGAGCCACGAGGATTACATTCGGGCCTACGCCGGCGCGTCGGTCGCCATCAACGTGTCGTGCGCCGAGCGCGATGATGGCCCAGGGGAGCTCGGCGCCAGTCGCCGCCTGTTCGAGCTGGCCGCCATCGGCGTACCCCAGGTCGTCGAGGACCATCCCGACATTCACGTCCACTTCCGCGAAGGGTCCGAGATCCTCGTCGCGCGCCAGCCGCAGGACCTCCGAACGCTGACCTCGGAGGCGTTGCACGATCGCGCCTGGGCGGAACAGGTGGCCGCGGGCGCGCGGCAGCGGGCCATCGCGGAGCATACCTACATGCACCGGTTGGCGGCGCTGCTGCAGGTGGTCGGACCGGCCCCGGCGTTCGCGCACTCGTAGCTTCCGTCGGAGGCGCCCACGGCGGCCTTCCCTACGTCGTCTGAACCACTCGTCCTGCGGGCAGCGCCCCCGTCGCGAGGTATTCCCGGAACATCCGCACGTACTCCGCCGCCATGACGTGGTGGGTGTAGTGGCGCTCGACCCTGGCGCGGCACGCCTCCGCGTCGATCCGCTCGATCGAGGTTCGGGCCGCGACCAGCTGGTCGAGTGTGTCGCGGAGCGCGCCGACTTCCGGGGTGACGATCTCCGGCAGCGCTCCACGACGGGTGCCCAGCACCGGCGTTCCGCTCGCCAGCGCCTCGACCAGCGTGAGCCCGAACGGCTCGTCCCACAGCGCGGGCATCCACAGGCAGGCCGCGTCGGCCAGCAGCTCGGCCTTTCGCTGCCCACCGACCTTGCCCACGAATCGCACGCTTCGCCGGAGCGACGGACGCCATCCCCCGGCGACGATCAGCCGCCGCTTCGCGAGCCGTGCGCCCTCGATCGCCCAGCGGTACCCCTTCACACCGTGCAGCCGGCCAAGAAACAGGTCGTAAGCGGATTTGACCGGACGAAACGTGAACTCCGACAGATCGATGCCGTTGTAGACGAACGCGGAGGATCCGTGCCGCTCGGCATGGTCCCGGCTGAGATACAGCGTATTCGGAAGCCCGATCGTGCCGGGTGGCCTGTTTCCGTGCAGGCTCCGGATCCACGGCACGTCGGGCGGATGAGCCAGCGGCACGAAGGTGAGGAGGACGTCGACGCCGGCCGGCAGCAGCGGACGCAGGTCGAGATCGGGCCGACGGAGCTGCACAGGCATGAGCGGGACGAGCGTCGCCCCAGCGACATCGCTGCCCGCGCTCGCGAGGAGTGTGACCCGATGCCCCGCTTCCGCCAGGCCGCGGGCCAGGTACACGATGATGCGTTGGGTGCCGCCGTACTTCCGGACGGGCAGCCGATCGCGGGCGAAGAGGGCGACATGCATGGCGGCTGCAATCTAGGCATCTTCCGGCGCCCGATGACTCTTCGCGTGCTCCAGGTCCTCCATCAGGGAGGTGGCGCGGGCTCCGTCACCTCCACCCTTCACCTCTCCCTCGGCCTAGCCCGGGCAGGGATGACGGTCCGATTCGTCTGCCCACCAGGCTCGGAAGTCGAGGCGCTGGCGCGGGCCGGAGGGCTCGAGGTCCTGCCGCTCGCGCTCGCCCCCGGCAGCCGCGTTGCGAACGCCCGGGCGCTCGGCGCGCTGCTCGCCAAGCATCCCGTGGATGTAGTCAACTCGCAGAGCGCTCGGGATCGGCAGGCGCTCACCCTGCTCGCCCTGAGCGGCCGGCTGCCGGTTCCTCTGGTGCTTACCCGGCGGCAGATGCCTCGGACTTTCTTCGTCGGAAACTGGCTGGCGGGTCGGGCGGCGGCCCGGGTCATCGCGGTGAGCCGAGCAGTGGCCGGGGCGCTTCGCCGGAAAGGCACGCCCCGCGAGAAACTTGTGGTCATTCCAAACGGGCTCGTCACCGAGCGAGTGGATGGCCTCGTGCCTCCGGAAGCGCTCGCGGCGTGGCGCGAGCGTATCGGCTGGACGGCGGCGCAGCGCACCGTCGGCATCGTGGCCCGCGACAAGGATCAGCGGGTGGTCCTCGACGCGCTGGAGCGGGTCCGAACACCGGTGAGGCTCGTCATGGTGGGGATCGACCCTGCCGGTCCGCTCGGGGCGGCGGCGCGGAAAGTACGGTCGCCGCATGCCGTGGTCTGTCTCCCCTTCACGGCGGACGTCCGCCCGCTCTACGACCTGCTCGACCTGGCGCTGCTCCCATCGCGGAGCGAGGGCTTGTCTCAAGCGCTGCTGGAGGCCATGGCGCTCGGCAAGCCGGTGATCGCCTCGGCGGCGGCGGGAAATCTGGACCTGGTGGTGCATGGCGGCGATGGGTTGCTGGTGCCCGCCCTGGATCCGTCGGCATGGGCCCAGGCGATCGACCGCCTGCTCGACGACGGCGAGCTGGCCCGCCGGTTCGGGCGCGCCGCACGGCACACGGCGCGCGATACCTTCGCCCTTTCCCACACCGTGTCGCGCACGGCTGAGCTCTATCGGGAGGTAGTGGCGGACTGGGTTGCTCGCCCGCGGCGCTCGGGTTGAAATTGTGGTCACTCGGGTTCCCATCGACGCCGGAGCAAGTCCGTGGTGCAGGTTTCGGGGTTCACCATCGTCAGGAACGCGACCAAGCTGGACTTCCCCGTGGAGGCCAGCATTCGCTCGCTTCTGCCGGTGTGCGACGAGGTCGTGGTGAACGTCGGCCGCTCGGAGGACGACACGCTGGCACTCGTGCGCGCCATCGGCGACCCGAAAATCCGCATCGTGGAGTCCGAGTGGGACATGGCGAAGCGCAACACGGTACTCGGCCACGAGACGCTCCGGGCCATGCGCGCCTGCCGGCATCCCTGGGGCATCTACATCCAGGCGGACGAGGTCCTGCACGAGCGCGGTGCGGAGCAGCTCGCCGCCGCCATCCAGCTGCACGACGCCGATCCGCGGGTCGAGGGGCTGCTCGTCCACTACCTCCATTTCTATGGCGGCTTCGACAGCATCGCGACCCACCGCCGCTGGTATCGGCGCGAGGTGCGCGCCGTGCGGCTCGATCCCGCGCGCGACGTCCGGCCGTACCAGGGCGCCCAGGGATTTCGCGTCGGACCCGAGCATAGAAAGATCCGTGCTCGCCTGACCGGCGCCGAGATGTTCCACTACGGCTGGGCACGACCGGCCCAGGCGCTCAGGGAGAAGCGGGAGCTCGGGAAGACCATGTACCCGTGGCGTGACGCGGACGAGCGGCAGCCGCTCCTCGCGTGGGTCCCGGGTATCCGGACATTTCATGGAAGCCATCCGGCCACCGCCCGCTCCTGGATCGAAGCCCGCCGGGTCGATCCCGAACGCGTCATCGCGCCGCGCAGGTTCCGATTTCGATTTTTGCGCTACTACGCGTCAGGCGCGATCGAGCGCTTGACCGGGATCAGGGTGTTTGAATTCCGGAACTACAAGCTCGTGTGAGCCAGGACGGACTTCATAGGCATGACCCGCCAGGAGCAGCTCGAGGCGGCGCGCATAGGTGTGGTGCCGAAGGGCATGCGCGCGTCCGGCCGCGGCCATCCGACGCCGGTCCTCGGGCCTCGCCAGGTAGTGCCGCGTCTGGCCGGCCGCGTCTTCCGCCGAGCGGTACCAGGCGCAGTGAACGCCTCCGGTCGCGAAGCACTCGATCTCCGGCACATAGGGCCCGAGGTAGAACCCACCGCATCCGAGGATCTTCCACATGCGGTTGGACGCGGATGCGCGGTCGGCATCCTGCTCCGGGTGTGCGCTCGCGCCCAGGGAGATGGCCGCGCCACGGATGACCTGACGAAGCCGACGCCCCCGGACAGGACCGCCGGCCACCGGAAGGTCGGCGGGGGTGTCGTTCCACCCGGGGCCCCGCACCTGCAGGCGGCTTACCGCCGCGACCGCGCGCAGCATTCCGTAACGGTGCGGATATTGACCCGAGCCGACGAAGCTGGTGTCGCAGTGGTACTCGGGAGGGGCGTCGGCGGCGGGGAAATCCCGGGCAGGATCGACACCCTGCGGCAGAAATTGCACCTGGGGGATGCCGGCGGCGAGGTACTCCTCCACCTGCGCCAGATAGGTGATGTACATCCGACCCACGACCCGGCCGAGGGCGAGCACCGCTGGTCGCGGGTGCGGATCGAAGTACCAGAAGACGCCTGCGCGGCCTTTAAGCAGCGCGGCAATCGTCGACTCGCCGGCGAGGATCGCATGCCGCGTCATGACGACAAGGTCCGGCTCGAAGCCCTCGGCCAGGTACCGGATCGCCCGGGGCGCGAGCGGTCCGGCATGGCGCGACCAACCCACCACGTTCACCATGCGGCACGCGTGCCCGAGCTCGCGCGCGGCGCGCACGATGGAGGCCTCCGTCTTATGAGCCCCGCCCGCTCCGAGCACCACGACTCGCATGCGCCAATTATAACGGACCGATGCGCGTCGCCCTCCTGACCTCCGCCAACGGATGGCGCGGCTCGGGCGCGAGCTACGCCAAGATCGCCCGTGGACTGGCCGAGCGTGGCCACGTGGCGCACCTGGTGACGGCGGTGCCCAAACTGACCGACCGGCTGCGGGAGGAAGGGCTCGAGGTCACCCAGATCCGCGGCCGCGATACGGGGCCGAGAGAGGTCTGGGCGTTGCGGCGGACGCTTCGGCGGATCGGCGCGCAGGCCGTGCTGGCCGACACGCCGCGCGACGTTCGCCTGTCGTTCTACGCGACGGTCCTTCACCGCGCCCGGATCGTGTACCGGTACAACCTCAACTACCGGCAGCCGCGTGCGCACCTGATGGATCGCGTCTACCTGCGCCGGGTGGCCGCGTGCATCTACCAGTCGAGATACATCCGCGACGATGCCGTGGGTCGCACGCCCGGCATGGCCCGCATCCCATCGTACGAGGTGCCGAACGGCTACGATACCATCCGCTACGCGCCGCGGCCGGACGCGGGCCTGGCGTTCCGTGAGCGGTACGGCATCTCGCCGACGGCGAGGATGGTGTTGAGCGCCGCCAAGCTGACGCGGAACAAGGGGCACGACGTGGCCATCGCGGCGCTGAATCGTCTCCGCCACGAGGGTCTCGATCTAGTGTACGTCGCCTGCGGCGACGGACCGCTCGAGGGTGAGCTGGTCTCGATCGCCCGGCGCTGCGGACTGCCCTCCGTGTTCACCGGCCTGCTGGGCTCCCGCGACATGATCGCGGCGTACAGCGCCGCGGATCTCGTCGTGCATCCGTCCCTGCAGGAGATCTTTCCGAACGCGGTCGGTGAGGCGATGGCGTGCGCGCGGACCGTGATCGCCGCCGATGCCGGCGGCACCGGGGAGCTGTTGGGCCGAGACGGCGAGACTGGCGTGCTGGTGCCCCCGTCCGATGCGGGCGCGCTCGCCGATGCGGTAGGCGCGGTCTTCGCGGAGCCGGGCCGCCTCCGCGCGGTGGGGGACGCCGCGCGGCGGCGCATCGAGGCGGAGTTCCCCTTGCGACGAATGGTCGACGGGTACGAACGGGCGCTCGCCGAGGTTGTGGGCGGCGGTGGATGACCTCCGGTGGTTCGCGTCCAATGACTACACCGGGCTCGTCGTGCCCACGCTCCGCCAGGCCGGCCTCACGATCGCCACGGACGGGGCACGCCCGGCACGGCTGGCGATCGCGATGTCCGGACTGCGAGCGGCCGACGCGTGGCGCTTTGCGCGGCTGACCGGCGCGCGACTCCTGCTCTACCTCTGGGATCTGCCCCCGGATGGCACCGCGCGCGGGCGGCCGGACCCCGTGTGGTGGCTGGCCGGGAGATTTCTGCGGGTTCCGCGGCCGTGGGGCGGCTACGGCCGCCGTCGTGGGTACTACAGCCGGCTTCGGTACATGGCCCGTCGGGCGGATGCGGTGTGGGTACCAAGCGAGATGACGCGAGAGCTGGTGGCCGAGCGGTTCGGGGTGCGCGCGGAACGGGTGCCGTACTGCTACGACTCCAACCGATTCGTCGTCGGGACGCCGGAGAGGATGACGCCGCCGATGCTCCTCACCGTGTCCCGCCTCCGCCCGCACAAGAATCAGGCGGCGGTGTTGCACGCGGCCGCCGCGCTCGGTCGCGCCGTGCAGGTTCGGCTGGTGGGACGCGGTCCGGAGCAGGCGCGACTGCAGGCGCTCGCCGAACGGTTGCGCGTGCCGTGCCTGGTCGATACCTCCGCGGGAGACGCGGAGGTGATCGCGGCGTATCGTGAGGCCTCCGTCGCAGTGTGCCCGAGCCGGTTCGAGGGCTTCGGGCTCACGCCCGTCGAGGCGGTCGCGTCAGGAGTGCCCGTGGTCGCCTCCGACATCTCGCCGCACCGGGAGTTCGTCGGACACGCCGCCCGCCTGGTCCCGCTGGACGACACGGCGGCGATGGCGGCCGCCATCGCCGAGGCGCTCGACGGGCAGTCAGCCGCGCCATCGCTGGTGGCCGGGCTCGACATCGCTTCGGCCGCGTCGCGATTCCTGACGTCGCTCGACCCGCTCCTCCGCTAAATTGGTACATGGCGACCCACCTGCTGCTCACCTACGACTTCCCGCCGATCGGCGGCGGCATCGCACGCTGGATGGCGGAGCTGGCCAAGCGCTACCCGCCAGGGTCGCTGGTGGTCTCGACCGGGCAGCAGGGCGACTCGTCGGATGTCGACGCCGGCTTTCCCAACCGGGTCGACCGCCTCTCGTTCCCATCGCGGCGGCTCCGGACCATCCAGGGCATTCTGCTGTGGTCCCGACGCGTCGCGGTACTCGCCCGGTCGGCCGACGCGGAGTTCATCTGGTGTGGCAACATCAAGCCGGCTGCGTATCCCGCCAAATGGACCATGGAGCGGACCGGCATCCCGTTCGGGATCCTTCTGCACGGCGGGGATCTCCTGATCCTTCAGCACCAGGTCCACCAATCGGCGATCAAGCGCACCACCGCCGCGGCGCTCCTCTCGTCCGCCGCGGTGCTGGTGGCCAACAGCGAGTGGACCCGCGACCGTTGCCTCACGCTGCTCAGCGAGCTCGAGATCGACGCCCCCACGGACCGGGTCCGCGTGGTGCCGCTGGGCGCGGATCCGGAATTCTTTCGGCCTGGGGTCGAAACCGGCGAGGTGCGCTCGCGCTACGGGCTGGGCGACGGGCGCTGGCTGCTCTCCGTGGCACGGCTCACCCGTCACAAGGGGATCGACACGGCGCTGCACGCGCTCGCGCAGCTCCACCCGAACTATCCCGACCTGCGGTACGCGGTGGTCGGGTCGGGGGAGGAGCTCGGCGCGCTCGAGGCCGAGGCCCGCGAGCTTGGCGTGGCCGACCGGGTGCGCTTCCTGACCGAGGTCCCCGACCGGGATCTGCCGGCGCTGTATAACTGCGCGGAGATCTACCTGGGCGTATCGCGACTCATGGAGCACCAGGTCGAGGGCTTTGGCATCTCCCTGGTGGAGGCGTCGGCGTGCGGCGTCCCGGTGATCGCTGGCCGGAGCGGGGGCATTCCGGAAGCGGTGCGCGACGGAGAGACCGGGCTGCTGGTCGACGCCGATGGCGCCGACGCCCTCGTCGCGGCGGTCAGTCGCCTGCTTGACGATCCCGCGCTGCGGGCGCGGCTGGGAGCAGGCGGGCGCCGCGCGGTCGAGGCGCACTACAATTGGGACCGGGTCACCCGCGAGCTCGGGCGCATCGGCCACGAGCTCGGCGCCTCCTCCAGGCAGGCAACGGTATGATGCCCATCGCTCCGGGGTTCGCCGCCGGCGAGGAGTACGATCGTCAGTATCGTGTCTGGGTCGAACGGCAAGGGCCGCGCGCTCTGGACCTCGACTGGCGCATGACGCACCTGCTGTGGCGTCACCGGGCGCTGCTCCGGCGCTACTCGCCCGAAGGCAAGCGTGTCCTCGACTTCGGATGCATGGACGGCGTCTTCACGCTGAAGCTACAGGAGCTCGGGGGCGAGACGGTCGGCTACGACATCTCACCAGCCGCCATCGCGCAGGCCAAGGTCTTCCGTGGTCCCGCGGCTCGCCCCGTGTTCACCACGGTCCCGCCCGGGCCGGGACAATTCGATCGGATCTACTGCCAGGAAGTGCTCGAGCACGTCGAGGACGACTCGGGCCTGATCGGCGAGCTGGTCGGGTATCTGGCGCCGGGAGGATCTGTCGTGGGTACGACGCCGGTGGGCAGGTACTTCTGGGATCCGGACCACAAGCGAATGTACGACGAGGTCATGCTCAAGCGGGCGCTGGGTCCGTGGGGCCGCGTGCGGCTACACCGCTACTATCGCAGCCCGCTCCGGAACCTCGTGCCCATCCGGCAGGACGGCGCCGCGGTCTTCATCTTCGAGGTCACGCCGCCGTCTCCTCCGGGCGCACGCTGATCGCGTCGGTCGGGCAGTTGAGCACGTAGGCGCCCTGCACGGGCGACCAGGTCTGCACCGGCGTGACCACTTCGGCCTTCCCCCTCGCGTCCAGACGAAACACCTTCGGGGCCTGCACCACGCAGGTGCCGCAGCCGACGCACCGCTGGTCGTCCACCAGTACTCGCAGCCGGCGAGTGGGGTGCATGCCACGCTCGATGACATGCAGTTGCCCGTCAAGCTGGTCCAGCGTCTGCGCGGTCGCCAGGTAGCCCGCCTCGATCAGCTCGGGAGTCTTGTCGAACGCGAACATCGATATGTGCTCGACCCTGGGCTGCACGAGCACCAGCGGCGGGCCGCTCCAGTCGCGCAGCTGCCCGTCGATCTGCGTCTGCATCACGATCTCGAGTCCGCGAATGTAGGTGGCGGCGAAGCCCTCGGTTTCGTGCGCCTGTCGACGGATGCTCGTGGCGGCGACGTTCACCGCGATGATGGGGCCCGAGCCGAGCGAGGCGGCGAGCCGGACCGGCAGATTCTCGACCACCGCGCCGTCCACGTACGCCCGCCCGCCGATCTCCCGCGGGGGAAAGATTCCGGGGAGTGCGCATGACGCCGCCACGGCGTCCGCCACCCTGGCATCGAGCAGACCGGGCAGGCCCCACATGACCTGCATGCCGGAATGCAGATCGGTGGTGTTGACGAGGAGGCGGCGCTTGAGATCTCGAAAGGTGATGTCGCCGACGAGGCTCGAGACCAGCGCTTCGAGCGGTTCCCGGCGGTAGAGGGCGGGGGCCAGGAGCCGGCGGAAGGCAACATCTACCCGGGCGACCTGGAAGACATCACGGCGTCGGACCTGCAGCGCCCGCGCTTCCATCCGTTGCGGGGTCGAACCGGCGGCCCAGGCTGCTCCGATGAGCGAGCCGATGCTCGACCCCACCACCAGGCTCGGTTCGAGCCCGCGCTCCTCGAGCGCGCGAAGCACGCCGATGTGGGCCAGCCCCTTGAGGCCGCCGCCGCTGAGCACCAGGGTGAAGGGTCGGTCCGGGTTCACTCGCTTGCCCGGGTTGAGGTGGCTTGCGTAACCTTCCCGCGGATGAATTTGCAAGAATCATGCGCCGCCGGCCGTGAACTCCAACGGTGCAAGGCTGTGCGCGGTTCCCATCTGGCAGGGTAACCCACGTCACGGGACGACCATGGTTTCAGGGGTGCTGAGACAGCGCCTTCGCCACGACCGGTTCTTTCAGCTTGGGCTGGCGCTCGTCGCGCTGGTGGTGACTGCGGCCGCCCTGGCCCCCTGGATCGCGCCGTATGACCCCCTGAAGGGCGATCTGCGGAACGCCTACCTTCTCGGGCCGGGTGGGCGTTTCGTGTTGGGCACCGATACACAGGGACGGGATGTCCTGAGCCGGGTGCTTTACGGCGCGCGGGTTTCGTTGTCGGTCGGTCTCATCTCGCAGTCGGTCTCGGTCACCCTCGGCGTGCTGCTCGGGCTCATCGCGGGGTACTACGGTCGTTGGGTGGACGCGCTCGTCATGCGGCTGGCGGACGTGACCCTCGCCTTTCCGACACTGCTGCTGCTGATCGCGGTCGCCGCGGCGGTCAAGCCCTCGCTGCCGGTGGTCTTCGTCGTGATCGGCGTGGTCGGCTGGGCCGGCATGGCGCGGCTGGTGCGAAGCCAGGTGCTGGTCCTCAAGCGCGCGGAGTTCGTGCTGGCCGCGCAGGCGCTCGGAGCGGTCGACCGCCGTGTCCTCCTGCGACATCTTCTCCCCAACGTGCGGACGCAGGTGATCATCGCCGCCACGCTCGGCATCGCCGGCTCGATCATGGCGGAGGCCGCGCTCTCGTTCGTGGGACTTGGCGCGCAGCCGCCCACTCCGAGCTGGGGCGCGATGGTCGCCGACGGGCGCGACCTGCTGCGCGTGGCTCCGTGGGTATCGTTCGCACCCGGGATCGCGATCGGCCTGGCGGTGCTCGGCTTCAACCTGGTGGGCGACGCGCTCCGCGAGGCGTTCGACCCCAAGCTGCGCAATGACCGCTGAACCGATGTCCCGTCGTGCGCCCTCGGCCGGTCCCTACGACGTCGCGGCGTTGCGGCGTGCCGAGTTCCCCTGGGCGGACGAGACGATCTACCTCAACAATGCCAGCATCGGGCCCTTGCCGGAGCGCACCCGACTCGCGCTCGATGCATTCAACCGGCGGCGGTCCACTCCATTCCGCCTTCCCGACCGCGATCTCTTCGGAACGCTGAACGAATCGCGGCGGATGATCGCCGAGCTGATTTCGGCGACCCCGGAGGAGATCGCGCTCACCGTCAATACGAGCTTCGGGCTGGGGGTGGTCGCACGGGCGCTCCCCCTTAGGGCGGGCGACGTGGTGCTCGTCAGTGACCGAGAGTTTCCCGCCAACGTCTATCCATGGCTCCGGCTCCGGGAGACCGGTGTCGAGGTGGAGCTGGTGGCGACCCTGCCGTCGGGATGGCCGGATGAGGCTCGTCTGCTGGCCAGACTCGAAGATCCGCGGGTGCGCGCGCTCGCGGTGTCGCTGGTGCAGTTCAGCAACGGCTACCGCGTCGATCTCGCGGCTCTGAGCGCCGCCACCCGGCGTAGCGGCGCCTACCTGGTCGTCGACGCCATCCAGGCCGTCGGACAGCTTCCGGTAAACCTCTCGCGGACGCCGGTCGACGTGCTCGCGTGCGGTGGCCAGAAGTGGCTGCTGTCTCCCTGGGGGTCGGGTTTCGTGTACGTGCGCCGGGAGCTGATTCAGGCGCTGAGCCCGCCGGTCACCGGCTGGATGGCCTTCGAGGGAACCGACGATCTCACCCGCCTGACGACCTACAACGATACGCTCCGCGCCGATGCCCGTCGTTTCGAGCTGATCACGCTGCCCTACCAGGACTTCGCCGGGATGAACGCCTCGCTTGGCCTGGTGCTGGAACTCGGGGTGGAGCGGATCGGGGCGCACATCGCGCGCCTCCAGGAGCCGGTGCTGGCGTGGGCCGAGCGGAGCGGGGTCCGGCTGGCGTCGCCGCGCGGCGAGCATGGCTCGGGCATCCTGTGCCTGGCGCCCGACGACGTCGGCGAGGCCTTCCGCCGGCTCAAGGCATCGCGCATCATCTGCAGTCTGCGCGAGGGCGCCATCAGGCTGAGCCCGCACGCGTACAACACCGTCGACGAGATGGCGCGGGTCGTCGCCGTACTGGATGGAACCGCATAGCGACCGTTCCGGAACCTCTACTCGAGTCACCGCTCATGCCCAGCTCGTTCGAAGACATGCTCACCGCCGGCTACGGCTTCAGCGACCCGGCTGTCACGCTCGGCGCCGCACTCGAGAGCAGCGGCACACTCCACCAGGAGCCCAAGGTCAAGATTCCGCTCGCGATGATGAACCGCCATGGGCTCATCGCGGGCGCCACCGGCACCGGCAAGACGAAAACGCTTCAGCTGCTCACCGAGCAGCTTTCGGCGGCCGGAGTTCCGGTGTTCGTGGCCGACATCAAGGGCGATCTCAGCGGCCTGGCCATGCCGGGCGAGGCGAGCGACCGGGTCGCCGGGCGCGCCAAGGACATCGGCTGGGCCTGGACCGCGGCGGGCGCACCGGTCGAGTTCGTGAGCCTGTCCGGCCAGCTCGGAGTCCAGCTCCGCGCCACGGTAAGCTCGTTCGGCCCGCTGCTGCTCGGCAAGACGCTCTCGCTCAACGAGACCCAGACGAGCGTGCTCACCATGGTCTTCAAGTACTGTGACGACAGTCAGCTCCCCTTGCTCGACCTGGCCGACCTGCGCGCCGTGCTGCAGTACCTGTCCACGGACGAGGGAAAGCCCGCGCTGGCCCAGTATGGAGGGATGTCGAGCGCCACCGTCGGCGTGCTGCTGCGCAAGATGGTCGAGCTCGAGTCGCAGGGCGCAGATCGCTTCTTCGGTGAGCCCGAATTCGACGTGAAGGACATGATGCAGGTCACCTCCGACGGCCGCGGGGTGGTGACCTGCCTGGAGCTGAGCGACGTGCAGGACAAGCCGCTGCTCTGGTCGACGTTCATGATGTGGATGCTGGCCGAGCTCTACCACAATCTGGCGGAGGCGGGAGACCTTCCGAAACCGCGACTCGTCTTCTTCTTCGATGAGGCGCACCTGCTGTTCGACGACGCGTCGAAGGCCTTTCTCGACCAGGTGCAGCAGGTCGTCCGGCTGATCAGGTCGAAAGGCGTGGGCGTCTACTTCGTCACCCAGACGCCGAAGGACGTACCGAGCGACGTGCTGGCGCAGCTGAGTAATCGGGTTCAACACGCGCTGCGAGCCCACACGCCGGAGGACGACACGGCGCTCCGCGCCACCGTCCGCACCTTCCCCAAGACCGGCTTCTACGAGCTCGAGGAGACGCTCACGTCGCTCGGCATCGGCGAGGCGGCGGTGACCGTGCTCGATGCGCGCGGCGCCCCGACGCCGGTCGTCGCCACGCGGCTCATCCCGCCCGCGTCGCGCATGGCGCCGCTCACGCCCGACGAGTTGCAGAGCGACATCCGGCAGTCGGCCCTGCTCGCCGACTACGGAAAGGCCATCGACCGGGAGAGCGCGCGCGAGATGCTCGCGGCGCGAATGGCGCGGACCGAGGCGCCTCCGGCGGCCGCGCCCGCCGAGGCCGAACCTGCGAAGCCCGCGCGCGGAGGCCGGGCAGCGAAGACCGTCGCTCAGGTGGCGGGTGGCGCGTTGGTCGGAGCGCTGTCCTCGACCATCGGGCGCACCGTCGGACGCGAGATCATCCGCGGAATGTTCGGGCTTCTGGGAGCGAAGCCGCCTCGATCGACCACCCGGCGCTCCCGCTGGTAGGCCGCCGACCCCGGTGGCAGGAGACAGACCGCTGACCACCCCGCGGGAGGCCTTTACCGCCGAGGCGTTGCAGGATGCCTATCCGATCCTCAGTCCGGAGGAGCGGCTGGAAGGATTCACCATCCTGGGTGCGAACGAGGCGGCCGACTTCTTTCTGGCGCTGAGCACACGCGACCAGGCGGACCTCCTCCAGGACCTCGGCCCCGAACGGAGCCGGCCATGGATGCGGCTCCTCGCGCCGGACGACGCCGCCGACCTCCTGCAAGCGCTTCCCGCCGAGGACCGGGGCTACTTCCTCTCGCTGCTCGACCCCGCGACGCGCGGCGAGGTGACCGCGCTTCTGGCGTATGCCGAGGACGCCGCCGGCGGCGTCATGAACCCGAGGTACATGCGTCTCCGGCCGGACATCTCGGTCGAGATCGCCATCCGGTACCTTCGGCGTCAGGCGATCCGCGGCATCGAGGTCATCGACTACGCCTACGTGCTCGATCCGGACATGCACCTGCTCGGGGTGGTCTCGTTCCGGGAGCTGTTCGCCGCACCGCCGGACAAGCTGGTGCGCGACATCATGCACATCGACCTCGTCACGGTGACCGACGAGACCGACCAGGAAGCCGTCGCCCACCTGCTGGTGGACGAGGGTCTGTTGGCCATTCCCGTCGTGGACGGCGACGGTCGCATGAAGGGCGTGGTCACCGCCGACGACGTGGTGGACGTCGTGCAGGAGGAGGCGACCGAGGACATTCAGAAAATCGGCGGCAGCGAAGCGCTCGACGAGCCGTACCTTCAGATCGCGCTGGGCGACATGGTACGGAAGCGCGGACGCTGGCTCGCCGTCCTGTTCGTCGGCGAGATGCTCACCGCCACGGCAATGGGGTTCTTCGAGAAGGAAATTGCGCGCGCCGTGATTCTCGCCATGTTCGTGCCGTTGATCATCAGCAGCGGCGGCAACTCGGGGTCGCAGGCCGCCACGCTGGTCATCCGCGCCATGGCGCTGAGCGAGGTCCGGCTGCGGGACTGGTGGCGCGTCGCCCGGCGTGAGATCCTGACGGGATTCGTGCTCGGCGTGCTACTCGGTCTCATCGGCCTGGTGCGGATCGTCGTCTGGCAGGCCGTGGGCGGCGTGTACGGAGAGCATTACCTGCTGGTGGGGCTCACGGTGGCCGGCAGCCTGCTGGGTGTGGTCATGTTCGGGACGCTGGCGGGCTCCATGCTGCCGTTCGTCCTGCGGCGCTTCGGTGCCGACCCGGCAAGCGCCTCCGCGCCGTTCGTCGCCACGCTCGTGGATGTGACCGGTCTAGTGATCTATTTCACGATGGC
>DATLBL010000006.1:0-20506 GCA_035526925.1 Gemmatimonadales bacterium | reverse complement strand
GAAACCATCGAAGCCGTCGTGCTGAAGGTCGATGAGGCGGAGGAGAAGATCTCGCTCGGCATGAAGCAGACCGAGCAGGATCCGTGGATGGTGCTGCCGCTCAAGTACCCGGTGGGGACGCGGATTCAGGGCAAGGTCCGGAACCTCACCAGCTTCGGCGCCTTCGTCGAGATCGAGCCGGGCATCGACGGCCTGATCCACATCTCGGACATGTCGTGGACCAAGCGGGTGCAGCATCCGTCGGAAGTGGTCAAGAAGGGCGACGCGGTCGACGTCGTGATCCTCAACATCGATGCCGAGAACAAGCGGATCAGCCTGGGCCTCAAGCAGGCCGAGGAGGATCCCTGGCTCCGGATCGGCGAGACGTACCCGATCGGGCTCGAGCTCCGCGGTCGCGCCGTCCGCCTGATGGACAAGGGGGTCGTCGTGGATCTCGGCAACGACATCGAGGGATTCGTTCCGATGTCGCAGCTGGGCGTGGCCAACATCGAGAACCCGGGCGACGCCGTGAAGGAAGGCCAGGCGCTCGACCTCAAGGTGCTCGAGGTCGATCCGATCCATCACCGCATCGTGCTGGCGGTGGTCGGGTACCCGGACGAGCCGATCATCCCGCCGGTCCGGCCGGTGTACGAAGAAAGCCGCGCGGAGTAGGTGCCGGGCTGCACGGCGTAACGAACGGGTCCCCTGCGAGGGACCCGTTCGCATAGGGACCCCACGCGCCCTTTAATCGGGAGAAGCCGATGAGCACGCCGGTCCGCGACTCCATCCCCCAGCTCCCCGTGCCCCAAGCCGCCCGCGTCCGGCCGGGCGTCCCGTTCGATCCCGACGCCGCCACCGACGCGTACCTGGCCACCGTGCCGGCCGATCTGCGCGCGCGCTCGGACGCGTACACCGAAGGCGGTTACTGGGTGCAGGGCTGGGGTTTTCTCCTCAGCGCGGCGATCCTGCTCTTTCTTCTCCGCGGTGGCTGGTCCCGGCGCATGCGGGAGTGGGCGGAGCGACGGAGCCGGCGCGCGCCTGCGCGGACCTTCCTGTACACCATGTTGTTCACGCTGATCGTCACCTTCCTCACCTTTCCGTTCACGGTGTACGTCGGATTCGTGCGCGAGCACGCGTACGGTCTCGCGACGCAGGGCTTCGGTGGGTGGCTGCGGGACCAGGCCGTCGGCCTCGGCGTGTCGCTGGTGCTGGGAGGCATCGCCACAACCGCGCTCTACGAGGTGCTTCGCCGGTTTCCCCGGGCATGGCCCGCGCTCGGAGCGGGCGTGACGATGGCCTTCGTGGTGCTCGGCGCCCTCATCACACCAGTGTTCATCGCGCCGCTCTTCAACCGCTACTCGCTGCTGGCCGACCCCCGGGTCCGTGACCCCATCCTGCGGCTCGCGCACGCCAACGGCATCGCCGCCGATCGTGTCTACCTGATGGATGCCTCTCGCCAGACCACGCGCATCAGCGCGAACGTCTCAGGCCTGCTCGGCACCGAGCGCATCACGCTCAACGACAACCTGCTGCGACGCGGCACGCTTCCGGAGATCGAAGCCGTCATGGGCCACGAGCTGGGCCACTACGTGCTGCGGCACATTTACCAGTTCGTCCTCTTTGCCGCGTTGGTGACCGCACTCGGGTTTACCCTGCTGCGCGCGGGAGTCGACTGGTGCCTTGCCCGCTGGGGAGGGCAGTGGGGCGTCCGCGGAGTGGACGACCCTGCCGGGATGCCGCTCCTCACGCTGCTCTTCTCGGTGTACCTGTTCGCGCTGACTCCCGTCCTCAATACATACGTGCGGAACACGGAGGCGGCGGCCGACATCTTCGGACTTAACGCCGCGCGGCAGCCGGATGGGTTCGCGACGATCGCCCTCAAGCTCGCCGAGTACCGAAAGCTGGATCCGGGACCGGTCGAGGAGCTGCTCTGGTACGACCACCCGAGCGGACGCGCCCGCATCCGGATGGCCATGCAATGGAAGGGAGCACAGCCGTGAGCGGCTTCGCGCTGCGGGGCGGCAGGTGCGCTTCGACGCGGCCGCTGCCGCGGCGGCGCAGCGCCGCCGCGCGGTGCACCTCCGGACCGGTTACGGCGCTCGAAGCCGACGGTGCGGCCGGCTAAAACGCGGCTACTGCTCGTCGGGGCGGGGCACGCTCACCTGGAGGTGCTGCGGCGCCTCGTCTTTACGCGCCCAGAAGATCTGGCGGTGACGCTCGTGTCCCTCGAGCCGCGCCACTTCTACTCCGGGATGACCCCCGGTTACCTGGCGGGCCAGTACCGGCTCGAGGACATCTCGTTCGACGTGCCGGCCATCGCTCGCCGCGCGGGCGCGGAGTGCGTGCTCGGACGGGCCGCGCGCCTGGAGCCCTCGAGCCGGAGCCTGGTGCTCGAGGATGGACGCACCCTCGCGTACGATCTCCTCTCGCTCAACATCGGGTCGCTCCTCGCCGGCGCCGATGAGGAGCCGTCGCGAGGGGCGCAGCTCATCAAGCCGCTGCATCGGGCCGCGGCGCTCAAGGCACGGCTCGAGGCGCTGGCCCTCGCCGACCCCGCCACTCCGGCGCGTGTGGTCGTCATCGGCGCGGGTGCGGGGGGAGTGGAAGTGGCGTGCGCCGCAGCGGCGGTGATGGATCGAGCGAGTCGAGCGCGCGAGATCACGCTGCTCGACCGCGGCGACCGCCTCCCCGCCGGTTACGGGGCGCGCTTCCAGGCCCGGACGGTCAAAGCCCTACACGCACGCGGGATATCCACCCGGGTCGGCGTGCGAGTCCGCTCCGTGCGCCGGGATGCCGTCGAGCTCGAGGACGGTGCCGAGCTTCCGTGCGACCTGGCCATCTGGCTGACGGGGCCGGTCGGCGATCCGTTCCTCGCGACGTCTGGACTGCCGTCCTGCCCGCGTGGATTTCTCTGGACGGACGACATGCTGCGGAGTCTGGCCGATCGCCGCATCTTCGCGGTCGGCGACTGCGGCACGCCTGCCAGCTATCCCACGTTGGCCAAATCCGGCGTGTACGCGGTCCGGGAGGCCCCGGTGCTCTGGCGGAACCTGCTGGCCTCCGCGCGCACGGCGCGGCTCGCCACGTTCCGTCCGCCGCGCGAATTCCTGTCGATCCTCAATACCGGAGATGGACGGGCCCTCCTGCACTACAAGGGACTGATCTCCTGGAGCCGCTGGGCCTGGCGCCTGAAGGATCGAATCGATCGTCGGTTCATGCGGAAGTACCAGCAGTTGGCCAGGTGAGTGGCCGGCATGCCGCCGCTTCTCCGCCCATGGCCTCCCCTGTATCTTCTCCGGCCATGCCCGACCCCAGGCAACTTCTCGATCACCTCCACCATCGTCAGGCCCTCGCCGAACAGGGTGGCGGTGCGGCCCGCGTGGCGCAGCAGCACAAGAAGGGGAAGCTCACCGCGCGCGAGCGCCTCGACCTCCTCCTCGACGAGGGCAGCTTCGTCGAGCTCGATCGCTTCGTCACGCATCGATCCACCGATTTCGGCCTCGACCGGCAGGTGATTCCGGGGGACGGCGTGGTGACCGGCTCGGGACGCATCGACGGGCGCCTGGTCTACGTCTTCTCGCAGGACTTCACGGTCTTCGGCGGATCGCTGTCCGAGGCGCACGCGGAGAAGATCTGCAAGGTGATGGACCTCGCGCTCCGGAACGGCGCGCCCGTGATCGGGCTGAACGATTCCGGCGGCGCACGGATCCAGGAGGGAGTCGCCTCGCTGGGCGGCTATGCCGACATCTTCCTCCGCAACACGCTCGCCTCCGGCGTCGTGCCGCAGATCTCCGCCATCCTCGGCCCCTGCGCGGGGGGGGCGGTGTACAGCCCCGCCATCACCGACTTCATCTTCATGGTCCGGGGCGTGAGCTACATGTTCGTGACGGGGCCGAACGTGGTGAAGACGGTGACCCATGAGGAAGTGAGCTTCGACGAGCTCGGCGGCGCGGACACGCACGGCGGCACCTCCGGGGTGTCCCACTTCGTGCACGATTCCGAGCCCGAGTGTCTCCAGGCGCTGCGCGAGCTGGTGGGATTTCTGCCGCTCAACAATCTCGACGAGCCGCCGCTCCGGCCGACCGACGATCCCGTGGATCGTCGGGACGAGGCACTGCTCGACCTGATTCCCGACGCGCCCGCCAAGCCGTACGACATGCACGGCGTCATCGGGCGAATCGTGGACGACGGCGCATTTCTGGAAGTGCAGCGCGGCTACGCGGACAACATCGTGGTCGGCTTCGCGCGCCTCGGCGGGCGGCCCGTCGGCGTCGTGGCCAATCAGCCGGCCGTCCTGGCCGGGGTCCTCGACATCAGCGCCTCGACCAAGGCCGCCCGCTTCATCCGCTTCTGTGACTGTTTTAACCTGCCGGTCGTCACCTTCGTAGACGTGCCCGGCTTCCTGCCGGGGGTCGCGCAGGAGCACGGCGGCATCATCAAGCACGGCGCCAAGCTCCTCTACGCCTATTGCGAGGCGACGGTGCCCAAGTTGACGGTCATTACGCGCAAGGCGTATGGTGGCGCCTACGACGTCATGAGCTCCAAGCACATCAGGGGCGACGTCAACCTGGCGTGGCCTTCGGCGGAGATCGCGGTGATGGGTCCCAAAGGGGCGGTCGAGATCCTGTTCAAGGACGAGATCGCCCGGGCCGAAGATCCGGCGGCGGCCACCGCGCGGCTCATCGACGAGTACACCGAGAAGTTCGCCCACCCCTACGCGGCGGCGGCGCGCGGCTACATCGACGACGTCATCGACCCGCGCGACACCCGTCCTCGACTGATCGACGCGCTCCGAACCCTCCGCACCAAGCGCGACCGGAACCCGCCCAAGAAGCACGGGAACATCCCGCTCTGATGTCGACGCCTTGGATGCCGCGCCCTAGCCAATATCGAAGTCCTTCGGCATTATTGACATACATGCTGCCGGCGCCACTCTCCGCTGCTCCGCCTGTCCGTTCTGCCCGCCGACGCTGGGCTCACGCGGCGCTTGCTCTCGTCCTCGCGCTTGCTCCGGCTTCGCGCCTGGCGGCGCAAGCGGCCATCGATCCGAACGTCGCCCCGCGTGCCGCCGCGCTCGAGCGCGAGGGCGAGCGCCAGATGGCCATCGACCTGCTGGGCCACTACCTGGCCACCGCGCCCGACGACGGCCGCGCCTGGCTCCAGCTCGGCCGATTCTACCTTTTCGATTCGCGCGACTGGCACCTGCACGGCCACCACGGCGAGCCCGACGGGCTGCTGTACCTCGAGTTTGCCGCGACCGCCCTCGACCAGTCGGTGCGGCTCTCGGTGGATTCGGGCGTGGTGTTCCGCGGCATCACCGAAGTGGATCGCGCGCTGGTGACGATCGAGACCGGCGGCTGGGATGCCGCGCGCTACGCTCGACCGCGCCCCGATACTCCGGCAATGCCGTCCTACATCGTCGAGCTGGGCGCCAATCTGCTCACCTCGTGTCCGTCCGGCGGCGTGCTCCTGACCGGGAGCGATCTCGAGACGGTGTCGGTCTGGTTCGGCCGCCTGCAGCGCGCTTCCCTCGATGTCCTCCCCATCCGTCCCGACCTCTACGCCACCGACTCCGTGTACCGCAGGCGGATGGCCGCCGCCATGGGCGTTGATCCCGCGCTCCCGGTGCAGCGCGCGCTGGCGGCGGTGGCCACCAGCCGGCCGGTCTGCCTGAGCCCGACTACCGACCTGGCCGCAGCGCCCGCGCTCGCCTGGGAGCCGTATCGCATGGTGCGCGTGAGCCGGCCCGCGCCGGCGAGTCCCGACGCACTGAGCATCACCGAGCTGATCAAGGCCAGCCATCAGATCCGATCGCCGTGGGTGCAGGACGTCCGGGGCGTCTACGACGCCGCGGCCCGGAGCAACCCGGTGCTCTGCAGCAGCCTGCTCACCTTCTTCGGAGACACGCCGCCGGCGGCATGCCGGTAAGAGGGCGGCGACGGGACGGCCCGATCGGTCGGGCCCGGTCCCGGTCGCCTTCGGCGGGCTCCGAACCCTTTTCCTACCGCTCCACTTCCGCCGTGCGCTCCGCCCAGTGAGACGTGTCCTGATCGCGAACCGCGGCGAGATCGCGCTGCGGATCGTCCGCGCCTGTCATGAAGAGGGCCTGGAAGCGGTGGCGGTCTACTCCGCCGCCGATCGCTCGAGCCCCTACGTCCGGGCGGCGGATCACGCGGTGGCCATCGGTCCGGCATCGCCGGCGCAGAGCTACCTGAACATTCCCCGGTTGATCGAGGCGGCGGTGTCCGCCGGGGCCGACGCCGTGCATCCCGGCTACGGATTCCTGGCCGAACGCGCGCCGTTCGCCGAAGCCGTCGAGTCCGCCGGCCTCGTCTGGATCGGGCCGCCGCCCTCGGCGATCCGCGCGATGGGAGACAAGACCGAGGCCCGCCGGCGGATGGAGGCGGCGGGCGTGCCGATCGTGCCGGGCGCGTCTGCGCCCGTGGGTGAGCTTGGCCCCGCGCTCGGCCTGGCCCGCGAGGTAGGCTATCCGGTCATGGTGAAGGCAGCCGCGGGCGGGGGCGGCAAGGGCATGCGCGTGGTCCGCTCACCCGATGACCTGGCCGCCGCACTCGAGAGCGCGGCGAGCGAAGCGCTCAAGGCGTTCGGCGACGGCAGTGTCTACCTCGAGAAGTTCATCGAACGCCCGCGCCACGTCGAGATTCAGGTGCTCGCCGACGGCGCCCGCACGATCCACCTGGGCGAGCGGGAATGTTCGATCCAGCGACGCCATCAGAAGCTCGTGGAGGAATCGCCGTCCGTGGCCGTTGATGCCGAGCTTCGCGAGTGGATGGGCGCGGCGGCGGTGTCCGCCGCGGAGGCCGTGGGATATCGGGGCGCCGGCACCTGCGAGTTTCTCCTCGCCGCCGACCGATCGTTTTACTTCCTCGAGATGAATACGCGCATCCAGGTCGAGCACCCGGTGACCGAGCTCGTCTACGGCGTCGACCTGGTGCGGGAGCAGCTCCGGATCGCGGCGGGTGAGCCGATGCGCGTGCATGCCGGCTGGCTGACGCCGCGTGGCTGGGCGATGGAGTGCCGGATCACGAGCGAGGATCCCGGCAACGGCTTTCTCCCGAGTACCGGCCGCATCGCGTACCTGCGAGTTCCCGGCGGGCCAGGGGTCCGGTGGGATGCCGGCATCGACGTCGGCGACGAGGTGACGCTGCATTACGACTCCATGCTGGCCAAGCTCATCGTCTGGGCGCCGGACCGACCCCAGGCGATCGCGCGCCTGAGGCGCGCGCTGGACGAGCTGGTAGTGGTCGGAGTTGCGACCAACCAGGCGTTCCACCGGCGCCTCTTGGCGGATCCGGCCTTTCAAGCCGGCGATCTCGACATCCAGTTCCTCGACCGTCGGGCCGATCTCGTTCAGCCGGCGCTCGCCGAAGACGAGGTACTCGAGCTCGCGGTGGCCGCCGCGCTCGCCGAGGACGAGTCTCGTCGGCTGCGACGGCCCACCGTCACCGGTACCGATGAGGCGGGCGATCGATGGATGCGTAATGCGCTCGTCGAAGGACTGCGGTGAGCCGGCGGGCCCGTCGCGTGTGAGCGCGGTCCGTATCCTTCGCCTGGCCTCGGGCGGCGACGGCGTCGGCAAGCTCGCCGACGGTCGTGCGGTGTTCGTGCCGCGCACGGCCCCCGGCGACCTGACGGAGCTGGCGTCGCTCCGGGCCCATAAGCGCTTTGCGCGAGCCCGAGTGGCGAGACTCCTCGAGGCCGGGCCGGCGCGGGTCGAGCCTCGATGCCCGCACTACGTGCGCGACGAGTGCGGCGGGTGTCAGCTCCAGCACCTGGAACCGGCGGCGCAGCGCGAGGCCCGTCGTGCGTTCGTCGGCGACGCGTTCCGGCGCATCGCGCGGCGCGAGGTCGGGGATCCCGAGATCGAGCCGTCCGATCGCGAGTACGACTACCGCACCAAGATCACGCTGGCGGTCAGCGCCGACGGCCGGCGGATCGGGCTGCATCGCTACGATCGCGCAGACCAGGTCTTCGACCTCCACTGGTGTCACATCACCGTTCCGGACCTCATGGAGCTCTGGCAGGCGCTGCGGCACCTGCGGGCGCACCTCCCGCCGCGGCTTGCGACCATCGTGCTCCGGCGCGATCGCGACGGCGGACGGCACGTGGTGTTCCGGACGACCGCAGGCGAAGCCTGGAGCGGCGGGCCTCGGCTGCACGCCGAGCTTGGCCGACGGTCGCAGGCCGCCACCATCTGGTGGCAGCCGGAGGACGGCGTGCCGCGGGCCGTGGCGGGCGCCGGTGAGGCCTACCCGGCCACGGTGTTCGAACAGGTCCATCCCGCGATGGGCGACCGGGTCCGTTCACACGCCGTGGCGGCGCTCGGTGAGGTCGCCGGCCGACACGTGTGGGACCTTTATGCGGGCCTGGGTGAGACCACCGTGGCGCTCGCCGAAGCCGGTGCGTCGGTCGAGAGCGTCGAAGCCGATTGGCGCGCCGTGGCCGAGGCCGAGGCCCGCGGACCGGCCGCACGCCGCCATGCGGCCCGGGTGGAGCATGTCGTTGGCGAGCTGGAGCCGCCGGATCTGGTGATCACCAATCCGCCCCGCACCGGCATGGATGGACGGGTGACCGAAGCGCTCGACCGGCTCAGGCCGGCACGGATGGTGTACGTGTCCTGCGACCCGGCCACCCTGGCACGAGACCTCACCCGGCTGCCGGCCTTCCGGGTCGCGGAGCTGAAAGCGTTCGACCTCTTTCCGCAGACGGCCCATGTCGAGACCGTGGCCGTGCTCGAGCCCGCGCCGTGAAGTACATCGTCAGCGTGCTCGGCCGGGACGTCGAGGTCGAGGTGGATGGCGAGCAGGTGACGGTGGCCGGTCGGCTCCGCACGGCGAGCCTCGCGGTGGTGGCCGGGTCGCCGCTGCGGCAGCTGCTCCTGGACGGCCGTCCCGAGGCGCTCGCGGTGGAGGCAGCCGGCGGTGGCCGGTGGGCGCTCACCCGGCGGGGGGAGCGGATCGAGGTCGAGGTCCTCGACGAGCGTGCCCGTCACATCCGTAGCCTGACCGGGGCGGCCGACCAGGCTCGCGGGCCTGCCGCCCTCAAGGCGCCGATGCCGGGGCTGGTGGTGCGGGTCCAGGTGGAGGTCGGCCAGTCGGTTGGCGCCGGGACGGGCCTGGTCGTCCTCGAGGCGATGAAGATGGAGAACGAGCTGCGCGCCGGCGGCGCCGGAACGGTTCGGACGGTGCGGGTGCGCGCCGGGGAGGCAGTGGAGAAGGGACAGGTTTTGGTGGAGTTCGAATCGGGCTCTTGACCTGACTTGCGAACAGCGTGTATCTTGTGAGTCTGTTTCGGTTTGTGTCGCTTTCGGAATACGCATCAGTGGCACCGTCTATCTTCACACGCTCCAGGGCCGGTCACGATCATGAAAACCTTTACCGCCACGCCCGACGACATCAGCCATGAGTGGCACGTCGTCGACGCGGAGGGCGTCCCGCTCGGGCGGCTGGCCAGCGCGGTAGCGCAGCTCATCCGAGGCAAGCACAAGCCGACGTACACCCCCCACATGGACGGGGGCGATTTCGTCGTCGTGATCAACGCGGACAAGGTCCGGCTGACGGGACGGAAGCTCGACAACAAGAAGTACTTCTCGCACACCGGCTACATGGGCCATGACAGCATGACCGCCGCGCGCGACATGCTCGCCAAGCACCCGGACCGGGTCATCGAGAAGGCGGTGTTCGGCATGCTGCCCAAGACTTCGCTGGCCAAGCAGAAGCTGCGCGGCAAGCTCAAGGTGTACGCCGGCGCCGCCCATCCGCACGAAGCCCAGCAGCCGAAGTCGTTCTCCGTCACTCCGTCGAAGGTGATCGCATGACCGCCGCCCCTGAATTCCGCTGGCAGGCCGTCGGCCGCCGCAAGACGAGCGTCGCGCGGGTCTACCTGACCCCGGGCACCGGCAAGTGGGACATCAACGGCAGGACCCTGGGCGACTACTTTCCGCGCCCCTCGCTGGTCCAGCACATTCAGCAGAGCTTCACGGCCACCGACACCCTCGGCGCCTTCGATGTCCGGGCACACGTGGACGGCGGCGGGCAGGCGGGGCAGGCCGGAGCGCTCCGGCTGGCCATCGCGCGGGCCCTGGTGGAGGCCGACGGCCAGCACCGGACGAAGCTCCGCGCCGCCGGGCTCATGACGCGCGATCCGCGCGCCGTCGAGCGCAAGAAGCCGGGCCGTCCGGGCGCCCGGAAGCGGTTCCAGTTCAGCAAGCGGTAAACACGAGTCAGGACGACTCGATCTCGCACACCGCGGGATCCTGACGTGGGTGCCCCACGGGGTAGGCGCCAGGAGATGATCGCGGTGGACGCACAACCCTAAAACCGACAGGACACGTACACCCGCATGGCACAGCCTCAACTGCAGGATCTGCTCGAAGCCGGCGTCCACTTCGGCCACCAGACCCGCCGGTGGAATCCGAAGATGCGGCGTTTCATCTTCGCCGAGCGCTCGGGCATCTACATCATCGATCTTCAGAAGACCCTTCGCCAGATCCAGAAGGCGCAGGAGCTGCTCAAGAGCGTCGTGCTCAAGGGCGATGGCGTCCTCTTCGTCTGCACCAAGAAGCAGCTCAAGGCCATCGTGCAGGCCGAAGCGGCCGAGAACGGCGCGTTCTACGTCACCGAGCGCTGGCTGGGGGGCATGCTCACCAACTTTCAGACGCTCAAGAAGCAGATCCGGCGTCTGCGCGAGCTGGAGCAGGGCGCGGCCGACGGCGACTTCGAGAACTACACCAAGAAGGAAAAGCTACTGTTCGAGCGCGAGCGCGTGAAGCTGAGCCGCAACCTCGAGGGGATCAAGCTGATGGGCCGCCTGCCTGGCGCCCTCTTCGTGGTGGATGCCAAGAAGGAAAAGATCGCGGTCGCCGAAGCCAACAAGCTGGGCATCCCGGTCGTCGCCATCGTCGACACCAATGCGGATCCGGACGTCATCACCGTTCCGATTCCGGGCAACGACGACGCCATCCGCTCGGTCAGCCTGATCACCGCCGCATTGTCGGACGTGATCAAGGAAGCCCGCCAGCAGATGCCGATGCGCGAGAGCAGCGAGGATCTGGAGGCCGAGACCTACAGCACCGACCAGGGCGGCGAAGGCGACAGCGAGGCCGACCGGAAGCGGCGCCGGCCGCGCCGGAAGCGCCGGCCGAAGCCGGAAGCCATCGCCGCGCGGCTGAAGACGGACGCCGACGGTGCGCCCGAGGTCGCGCCCACCGGCGCCGGCGAGGGCGTCTAGGCGCCGACTTCACCCCGTCCTGAGCCCTGGCTCAAGGTCGCGAAGGGGGCATGATTCCGGTCATGCCCCCTTCGCGCAGCCTGCCCCGAGCGGCCCCAACGGGCTCAGGGTGACTGGCGCGAGCGGCGGTTTTACTATTCACCCCTGACTGCACCCGGGTTGGAGACTATGGCAAGTGTGACGATTTCCCCGAAGGACGTGAGTGAGCTCCGGGCACGTACCGGCGCGGGCATGATGGACTGCAAGCGTGCGCTCGAAGAGGCCGGCGGCGATATGGAGAAGGCGGCCGAGCTGCTTCGAAAGAAGGGCATCGCCAAGGCCGAGAAGCGCGCCGGGCGCACCGCCTCGCAGGGGCTGGTGGTGAGCTACATCCACCACAACGCGCAGGTGGGCGTGCTGCTCGAGCTCAACAGCGAGACCGACTTCGTGGCGCGCAACGAGGCGTTCCAGCAGCTCGCCCGCGACATCGCGCTGCACATCGCCTCCGCGGATCCCATGGGCGTGTCGGCCGAGGACGTCCCGGCCGAGCTGGTCGAGCGTGAGCGTCGTATCGCCGAGGAGCAGGTCGCGGCCGAGGGGAAGCCCGAGGCGGTCCGCGCCAAGATCGTGGACGGCAAGATCAAGAAGTTCATCGCCGAGCGCACGCTGCTCGAGCAGCCCTATGTGCGCGACGACAAGAAGACCGTCGGCGACCTCGTCAAGGAAGCCTCCGGCAAGCTCGGCGAGGCCATCACGGTCAAGCGCTTCGCCCGGTTCCAGGTCGGAGCGGCCTGACATGGCGCTCGCCTATACCCGCGCCTTGCTCAAGATTTCGGGTGAGGCGCTGGGCGGCGAGAAAGGTTCGGGCCTCGACTTTCACGTCGTCGAGGCGTTCGCGGAGGAGATCAAAGCGGTGCACGCCCTCGGCGTGCACCTCGCCCTCGTGGTGGGTGGCGGCAACATCATCCGCGGCGCCACCGCCAGCCGGGAAGGGCTCGACCGGGTCTCGGCCGACTACATGGGCATGCTCGCCACGGTCATCAACGCGCTGGCGCTGCAGGACGTGCTCGAGAAGATCGGCGTCGACACCCGGGTCATGACCGCCATCCGCATGGAGTCGCTCGCCGAGCCGTACATCCGGCGGCGCGCCATCCGGCACCTGGAGAAGGGCCGGCTCATCATCTTCGCCGCCGGCACCGGCAATCCGTTCTTCTCCACCGACACCGCCGGCGTGCTGCGGGCGCTCGAGCTGGAGGCGCAGGTGATCCTCAAGGCCACCAACGTCGACGGTGTGTTCACCGGGGATCCGAGGAAGGATGCCTCGGCCACGCTCATCCGCGAGCTCAGCTACCAGGAAGCGATCATCAAGAACTACGCCGTCATGGACGCCAACGCCTTCGGGCTCTGCAAGGCCAATCAATTGCCCATCGTGGTGTTCAACATCAACCAGCCCGGCGCGATCAAGCGGGTGCTTGAGGGCGACCGGGACATCGGGACCATCGTTCGATGAGCACTATCCCCGAGCTGTCCAAGCACGCGCGCGAGCTGATGCACAAAGCGGTGGAGAGCACCAAGCGCGAGTTCAGCGGGATCCGGAGCGGCAAGGCCAGCACCTCGCTCCTCGATCTCGTCCGCGTGGAGGCCTACGGCAACGCCATGCCGCTCAACCAGGTGGCCATGGTAGCCGCGCCCGAGCCCCGGCTGCTCACGGTGCAGCCGTTCGACAAGTCGCTGACCCAGGCCATCGAGAAATCGATCCGCGACGCCGGCCTTGGCCTCAACCCGGCGACGCAGGGCAACCTCATCCGCGTCCCGTTGCCGGCGCTGTCCGAGGAGCGGCGGAAAGAGCTGGTCAAAGTGGTCCACAAGCTGGCCGAGGAAGGCCGCATCGCGGTCCGCCACGCGCGCACCGATACCATGTCGCGTATCAAGAAGCTGGACAAGGTGCCCGAGGACGACAAGACGAGAGCGGAGAAGGACGTGCAGAAGCTCACCGACGAGCACATCAAGCAGATCGACGCGCTGATTCACGCTAAAGACGCAGAGATCATGGAAGTTTGACGGGATGAGCGACGATCTCCTTCAGCGGCTGAAGGTGCACGGGTCCGTCCCGGCCCACGTCGCGATCATCATGGACGGAAACGGCCGGTGGGCCAAGGGTCGAGCGCTGCCGCGCCCGCTCGGCCACCACGCGGGGATGCGGGCCGTGCGCGAGGTGATCCAGGGCTGCCTCGATGCGGAGGTCGGCGTCCTCAGCCTCTTCGCCTTCAGCCAGGAGAACTGGCAGCGCCCCGCGGTCGAGATCGACGCGCTGATGAGCCTGCTCGAGGAGTACATCGCGCGCGAGCTCGACAACCTGAGGTCCAAAGGCGTGTCGGTCCGGATCCTCGGGGACATCGCTCGCCTCGCGCCGGGTGCGCGCCAGGCCGTCGCGAAGGTCATGGAGGAAACCGCGGGTGGCGATCACCTCGCGCTGAACCTCTGCATCTCCTACAGCTCGCGGGCCGAGATCACGCGGGCGGCCCGCCACCTGGCCGAGGACGTGGCCGCCGGACGGCTGAGCCCGGGCGACATCGACGAGGATGCCTTCGCCCGTCGGCTGTACACCGCGCCGTGGCCCGACCCCGACCTGCTGATCCGCACCTCGGGCGAGATGCGGATCTCGAATTTTCTGCTCTGGCAGCTCGCGTACGCCGAGCTCTACGTCACCCCCGTGCTGTGGCCCGATTTCACTCGCCGCCACCTCTTCGAAGCCATTCTGGAATTTCAGCGGCGCGACCGCCGGTTCGGACGCGTCTCGGTCTGATGGACGCGAACCTGGTCCGGCGCGTCGGATTCGCCGTGGTCGCGATTCCGCTGGTGCTGCTCATCGTGTGGTACGGCGGCGTGCCGCTCGCGGCGTTGCTGGCCGCCGCCGCCGCGCTGGCCACCCGCGAGCTGTTCGACCTCGCCGAGCAGCACCTGATCCGGCCGGCCCGCGCCATCGGCACGCTCACCGCCGCCGCGCTGGCTCCCCTCGCCTATGCCGTGATCGCAGCACCGGACGCGCGCGCCGCCGTGGGCGCGGCGTGGCCCTACGCCGCAGCGCTCTGGCTGATCGGCCTGCTGACCTGGGCGCTCCTGGCGCGAGTGCCCACGGACCGGCCGCTCGCGGCCGTGGCCGTCACCGTGCTCGCGGTGGCCTATACCGGCGCGCTGCCCGCGTTCCTGCTCGACCTGCGGCACCACGGACACGGTGTCCGGAGCTGGGCCGGAGCGTGGCTCGTCTTCTTTCCGCTCGTGGTCACGTGGGTCTGCGACACCGCGGCGATGTTCGGTGGCCGGGCCATCGGCGGGCCCAAGCTGGCGCCGACGATCAGCCCCGGGAAGACCCGATCGGGGAGCGCCGCGGGCGTCCTTGGCGGACTGCTCGTCGCGCCGCTGTTCGCCTTGGTCGTCTTTCCGCGAGTCGGCCTCAGTGTCCCGCTGTGGCAGCTCCTCACGACCGCCGCCGTGCTCGGTGTCGTGGGGCAGGTGGGAGACCTCGCCGAGTCGCTCTTCAAGCGCGAGGCCGGGGTGAAGGATTCGAGTCATCTCATTCCCGGCCACGGCGGCGTGCTTGACCGCCTGGACTCGCTCTACTTCGTGGTCCCGGTCGCGGCGTCGATGTACCGGCTGTTCGGGATCGCGTGATGCGCACGTCGGGCGCGGTGCGTGCCAGCGGCGGTCGCGCGCCTGAGCGGTCGCCGCGAGGCGTCGCGGTCCTCGGGTCCACCGGCTCGATCGGGCGCAGCACGCTGGCAGTCCTCCGCCGCCAGCGCGAGCACTTCCGCGTCATCGCGCTGGCGGCCGGACGGAACGTCGAGGACTTCGAGGCGCAGGTCGCCGAGTGGAGACCGGCCTTCGCCGGTCTCGCGACCGGCACCGATGGTGCGCGGTATCCCACCGGCCCCGACGTGCTCGTGCAGGCCGCGACCCATCCCGACGTCGACGTGGTGGTGAACGCGGTGGTGGGCGCCGCCGGCCTCGACGCCACCTTGGCGGCGCTCCGGGCGGGGAAGCGCGTCGCGCTCGCCAACAAGGAGACGCTGGTCATGGCGGGCGAGCTCGTCATGCAGGCGGCGTGCGCGGGGGGCGGCGAGCTGGTGCCGGTGGACTCCGAGCACAGCGCCGTGCTGCAGTGCGTGCAGGGGCGAGACAGCGGCCTCGCGCGCCTGATCCTCACCTGCTCGGGTGGCCCGTTTCGCGAATGGCCCGAGGAGCGGGTGCGAGACGCCACCGTGGACGAAGCGCTGCGCCACCCGACCTGGCGGATGGGCAGCAAGATCACGGTCGATAGCGCCACGCTCGCCAACAAGGCCCTCGAGCTGATCGAAGCGCATCACCTGTTCGGCTTGCCCTACGACGATCTCGACGTGGTGGTGCATCCCCAAAGCATCGTGCACGCCTTCGTCGAGTTCTGCGACGGCAGCGTGATCGCGCAGCTCGGCTTTCCGTCCATGGAGCTGCCGATCCTATACGCGCTGACCCATCCGGCGCGGCTCCCCGATGCGGGCGTCCGCCGGTTCGATCCGGTCGCGGCCGGACCGCTTACCTTTGAGCCGGTGCGCGCCGAGGTCTTCCGCGCTCTCGGCGCCGGGATCGCCGCGGGCCGCGCCGGTGGCATCTCGCCGGCGGTCTACAACGCGGCCAACGAGACCGCCGTCGCCGCGTTCCTGGCGGGCCGGATTTCGTTCGGTCGCATCGCGGACACCATCGAGCGAGTGCTCGAGGACCATACTCCGTCGCCCGCCGCCGGTCTTCCGTCGGTGCGCGAAGCCGATCGTTGGGCGCGCGAGCGCGCCGGCGACTACGTACGCCGTTCATGAGGTCACCGTGCTGACGACCGTCCTGTCGTTGATCGTGGTCCTGGGCGTCCTCGTGTTCGTCCACGAGGCGGGCCATTTCGTGGCCGCCAAGTGGGCGGGCATCTACGTGCACCGCTTCTCCCTCGGCCTCGGCGCGCCGATCCCGTGGCTGACCTTCCGTCGGGGCGAGACCGAGTATTCGATCTCATGGCTTCCGCTGGGCGGGTATGTGAAGATGGCCAGCCGTGAAGAGGAGGTGACCAGCAGCGCGCTCGAAGGTGGTCATGCGGAGGCGCCCGTTCCGCCGGACCGGGTGTTCGAGGCCAAGCCGGTCTGGAAACGGATGATCGTAATCCTGGCCGGCGTGACGATGAACGCGCTGTTCGCCTGGTTGCTGTTCACCTTCCTGGCGGCCAAGAACGGTCGGCAGATCGATCCCGTCACCACCGTCGGGCGGGTCGTGCCGGAGCTCGTGCCGCCGGAGGCGGAGGCGTTCAAGGGCATCCGGCCCGGCGCGCGCATCGCGGCGATCAACGGGGAGCCCGTCTCGTCGTGGGACGAGGTGGCCCAGGGAATCGCCAATACTCCGGACTCCGAGATCCGGCTCGAGATGGCGGATGGTTCCGTCGTGACGGCGAGCATCCATCAGGATGCGCTGGAGCAGCGGCTCAAGGCGTCGCAATCGCTGCAGCCGTTTCGGGCACCGGTGGTCGGTCAGGTCGTGCCCGGCCGGCCCGCCGCCCGGGCCGGCATCGAGCCGGGCGATACGATCACGGCGATCGGCGGCCGGCCGGTCAGCCAATGGTACGATCTAGTCGAGATGCTCCAGCGGAGCGCCGGCCAGCCCCTCGCAGTCGAGGTGGCCCGCGGCGGCCGGCGGTTGAGCTACGACATCACGCCATACGTGGACTCGGTCGCCGGGCCAGACGGCAAGCCCCAGCCCATCGGACGCATCGGCGTCGCCGTTGCCGGGGACTTTCGCTCGGAGCCCCTGGGACTGGGCGAAGCGGTCGTCGAAGGTTGGCACGGGACGGTCGGAGCTTCGACTCAGATCGTGCGCACCGTCCGCGGGCTGTTCAGCGGCCGGATCTCCAAGCGGGAGGTCGGTGGTCCGATCCTGATCGGCCAGCTCGCCGGCGAGAGCGCGCGCATGGGACTCGACGCGTTCCTCGCCTTCATGGCGCTGATCTCGATCAACCTGGCGGTGTTGAACCTGCTGCCTGTGCCGGTGCTCGACGGGGGACAGTTTCTGTTCCTGCTAGCGGAAGGGGTGGTTCGTCGACCGCTGCCGCTCAAGCTGCGAGAGCGGCTGACGATGGTGGGCCTCGTCCTGATCGTGCTGCTGATGGGCCTCGCCTTCTCGAACGACATCCGGAGGATCTTCGGAGCATAGGGCCCGGCCATGGCCGCCGGTGCAGCCTGCGGTCGGCCGCCAAGCGGCGGGGCGCACCCTTGTCCACCACCTGCACCAGGGTTATTCTACCGTGCTACAACGGATTACGACGCCAACGCATACAGGAACAAGGCAGCATGAGCTTCGACAAGCAGGCGGTCACGGCCAAGCACCAGGCGCACGCGGGCGACACCGGGTCGACCAAGGTGCAGGTGGCCCTGCTCACCGAGCGCATCAACTCGCTCACCGAGCACTTCCGCACCCACCCCAAGGATCATCACGGGCGGCGCGGCCTCCTCAAGATGGTCGGCACGCGTCGTCGGCTGCTGACCTATCTCAAGCGGAGTGACCTCCAGACGTACCGGGCGCTGATCGAGCAGCTCGGACTTCGCCACTAATCGCGCGGTGTTGCCGAGGGCGTCCTGATCATCGCATCAGGACGCCCTCTCTGTATTGATGTGTCCTGCGCAGCAAAGAAACCCGAGATCAGAGAGAGAAGGTAGTGACCGTGCAACGGATCGAGACCGAATTCGCCGGACGTCCCTTCACGCTCGAAACCGGACGCCTGGCGAAGCAAGCCGCCGGCTCCGCGCTCCTGCGTTTTGGCGACACGATGGTGCTGGCCGCCGTCACCGTATCCCCCAACATCTCCACCCTGCCGTTCTTCCCCCTCACCGTCGAGTATCGCGAGAAGACCTACGCCGCGGGCAAGATCCCGGGCGGGTTCCTCAAGCGCGAGGGCCGTCCGTCGGACGACGAGATCCTGGCCGCGCGGCTGATCGACCGGTCGATCCGGCCGCTGTTCCCGGAAGGGTTCAAGAATGAAGTGCAGGTGTTCGTCACCGTGATGTCGGCGGATCAGGAGAACGACGCCGACATTCCGGGGCTCGTCGCCGCGTCGGCGGCGCTCAGCCTGTCGACGGTGCCGTGGAACGGCCCGCTCGGCGCGGTGCGCGTGGCGCGGGTCGAGGGGAACTGGATTCTGAATCCGACGTTCCAGCAGCTCGAGTTCTCGACGCTCGACCTCGTGGTGAGCGGCACGACCGAGTCCATCGTGATGGTCGAGGGCGGCTCGCTCGAGATTTCGGAGGCCGAGGTGCTCGAGGCGCTCAAGGTGGCGCAAAAGGGTATTCGCGACGTCATCGCGCTCGAGAAGCAGCTGATCGGCAAAGCCGGGGCCGTGAAGAAGCTGGCGTGGACCAAGGCCGCGTCCGATCCGGCGCTGGCGGCGCGCGTGCGCGAGACGGCGGAGGCCACGATGGGCACCGCCATCAACGCGAGCGACAAGGCCGGCCGGAGCGGCGGCGTCAAGAGTGTGAAGGAGCAGACCCTCGCCACTCTGCTGGTCGAGTTTCCCGAGAAGGGACGCGACATTGGCAACGAGCTCGAGGAGGTCGAGTATCGGGTCATGCGGAAGCAGGTGCTCGAGAAGGGCGAGCGCGTCGACGGCCGCGATCTCGACACCATCCGCCCGATCGCGATCGAGACCGGTGTGCTGCCCCGGACCCACGGCTCGGCGCTGTTCCAGCGCGGCCAGACGCAGGCGCTCGTCTCGGCCACGCTCGGCACGGCCGACGACGAGCAGCGGATCGACAGCATCGATGTGGCCGGCGAGACCACGAAGTCGTTCATGCTGCACTACAACTTCCCGCCGTACTCGACGGGCGAGGTCAAGATGATCCGCGGCACCAGCCGCCGCGAGATCGGACATGGCGCGCTGGCCGAACGGGCGCTGCAGCCGCTGCTGCCGCACTACGAGGACTTTCCCTATACGCTGCGCGTCGTCTCGGAGATCCTGGAGTCGAACGGCTCGTCGTCGATGGCGACGGTGTGCGGCGGCTCGCTGGCGCTCATGGACGCCGGCGTGCCGATGAAGGCGCCCTGCGCGGGCGTGGCGATGGGGCTCATCAAGGAAGGCGACAAGGTCGCCGTGCTCACCGATATCCTGGGCTCCGAGGACCACCTCGGCGACATGGATTTCAAGGTGGCCGGCACCGAGAAGGGCATCACCTCGATTCAGATGGACATCAAGATCGAGGGCCTGGATCTCAAGATCATGGAGCAGGCGCTCGAGAAGGCACGGAGAGGCCGGCTTCACATCCTCAAGGAAATGGCGAAGGTGCTGCCGGTAGCCCGCACCGAGCTCTCGCAGTACGCGCCGCGCATCTTCACCATGCAGATCAAGCCCGACAAGATCGGCGACGTCATCGGCCCGAAGGGCAAGACCATCCGGGGCATCCAGGATGCCACCGGTGCCAAGATCAGCATCGAGGACACCGGGATCGTGACGATCTCCGCCGTGGGCGGTGAAGCGGGCGAGAAGGCCCGCGCCATGGTAGCGGCCATCACGACCGAGCCCGAGGTGGGGCGGACGTACGAAGGTCCGGTCAAGAGCACCACGGCGTTCGGGGCGTTCGTCGAGATCCTGCCCGGCGTCGAAGGACTGCTTCATATCAGCGAGCTCCAGCACGGTCGCACCGAGAAGACCGAGGACGTGGTCAAGAAGGGCGACATCGTGCAGGTCAAGCTGCTCGAGGTGGACGAGCGCGGCCGTATGAAGCTCTCCCGGAAGGCGCTGCTGCCCAAGGAGTAGGCGCGCTTGGAAACAGTCAGCCTGGACGACGGGCTCCTCCGCACCACCGTATCCAACGGGCTCGTCGTCCTCACCGAACAGCTGCCGGGCGTCCGCTCGGCGGCCACCGGCCTCTATGTGCGCACCGCCAGCGCGCACGAGCGCCGCGAGCAGATGGGCATCTCCCATCTGCTCGAGCACATGGTGTTTAAGGGCACCGAGCGCCGGTCCGCCAAGGCGCTGGCGCTCGAGCTCGAGGTGCGAGGCGGGAGCCTCGACGCCTTCACCGGGCGCGACTACACCAGCTATCAGGCCCACACCCTCGATGCGGACCTGCCGCTCGCGGTCGAGATCCTCACCGATCTGGCCCGCCGGCCGCTGCTGCGCGAGAGCGATCTCGAGCCCGAGCGGAACGTCATCCTCGAGGAGATCAACGGCGTCGAGGACACGCCCGACGATCTGGTGTTCGAGCTCCACGCGGGCCAGCTCTGGCCCGAGCACCCCTAT
>DATLBL010000005.1:0-19309 GCA_035526925.1 Gemmatimonadales bacterium | reverse complement strand
GCGGAGCACCCCGCGGCGGCCGAACTTTCCAGGGAGGATCCGTGAGCCAGGAACCACTCGTCTCGGTCGTCATGCCGTGCCTCAACGAGGAAGAGGCGATCGGCCCGTGCATCGAGAAGATCCTGCGCACCTTCGAAGCGGGGGCCATCGACGGCGAGATCGTCGTCTGCGACAACGGATCGACCGACGCGTCGGTCTCGATCGCGGAGCGGTTGGGCGCCCGCGTGGTGCATCAGGAGCGCCGCGGGTACGGGAACGCGTATCTCAAAGGCTTCGCCAGCGCGCGCGGACGGTACTTCGTGATGGGCGACGCCGACGACACCTACGACTTCACCATGATCCCGCAGTTCCTGCACGCCCTCAACGGAGAGGGACAGGAGTTCGTGACCGGCAGCCGCTACCTGGGCGGCGGTGACGCGCACATCACGGCGCTGCACCGCTACTTCGGCAACCCGGCGCTCACCCGCATCCTGAACCTGCTGTTCGGCACCCGCTACACCGACGTGTACTGCGGCTTTCGGGCGTTTCCGCGGGACGTCTACCGGCGGATCGAGCCCGTGAGCCCGGGGATGGAGTTCAACCTGGAGCTGGCCATCAACGCCGGCCTGGCCGGGCTCCGTGTGAAGGAGATTCCGATCGTCCTGGCGCCGCGCAAGGGCGAGTCCAAACTGCGAACCTTCCGGGACGGCTGGCGCAGCCTCAGGATGATGCTGCTGTACTCGCCCAACAAGCTGTTTCTGGCGCCAGGAACGTTCCTGCTCGCGGCGGGCCTCCTGATCCACCTCGCGGTGCTGCTCGGGGCCGTCCGCTTCGGCGGCCGACCGGCCTCCGGCGTCACGGCCGTGTTCGCCACGATCTTCAGCGTCGTGGGCTTCGAGATCCTGAGCCTGGGCCTGCACACGAAGACCTACTCGTGGAGTCGTCGCTTCGACCGGAACAATCGCGCGCTCGCCGGCTTCTATCAGCGGTTCAAGCTCGAGACCGGATTGCTGCTCGGAGCCGGGCTCATCGTGGCGGGCGGCGCGATCCTGTGCGCGATCGTCGTGGAGTGGATGCGCTCGGATCTGCTGCCGCTCCCGCACCCTGAATGGGCCTCGTTCGCGGCCACGCTCGTGATCATCGGTTTCAGCACGCTGTTCTCGTCGCTGTTCATCTCAGCGATGTCGATGAACCGCCCCGACGGCTCCGCGTGATCCTGGCCGAGGCTCCCCGATGGCGCCGGGCCGAGTGGCGCTGTCTCGCGGCGCTGGCGGCGCTCGCGGTCGCGCTCTGGCTCCCGCGCCTGCGCGGGCCGCTCGATCTTCGCTACGACGCGGGCGTCTACTACATCCTCGGTACGTCCCTCGCCGAGGGACGCGGGTATCGGCTGCTGAACGAGCCGGGCGCCATCGAGGCCATCCAGTATCCGCCCCTGCTCCCGGCCGCGGGCGCGGCAGCCGAGCTGGCACTCGGCACCGACGACCCTGCGGTCGTGGGGCACTGGCTGCGCCTGGGCAGCGTGCTGCTCTACGCGGGCTACGCCGCGGCCGTCTACGGGATGAGTCGCCGACTGCTCACGCCGGGGTACGCGTTCCTGGTGGCGGCCATGTCGATCATTCACAGTCACACCATCTTCCTCTCCGATTTCTTCGCCGCGGATGTGCCCTACGCCTTCCTCACCTCGACGTTCTTCGCGGTGGGGGCGGCGCCGGTGACCGCATTGCTCGCCGTTGGCGCCTACGGCATGCGGTCCGCGGGCATCGCGCTGCTCGGCACCTGGGTGGTCGAGGCGCTGCGACGCAGGCGCCCGCGTGAGATCGCGATCCGCGGCATCGTGGCTGCCGGGGTGGTGCTGGCATGGGTGGGTTATACCCGCCAGGTGAAGGCCGACCCGGCCTACCTCCAGCCCGCGTACGCGTATCAACGGGCCGGCTACCAGTTCTACAACGTGAGCTATGCGGAGAACATGTCGTACGTGGACCCCTTCAGGCCGGAGCTCGGGCGGGTGACCGGGCGCGAGGTGCTCGACCGGCTGCTGACGAACGTCCGGGGGATGCCCATGACGCTGGGCGAGGGCGTGAGCGTCCACCGCGGCTGGTGGCGGGGCGAGGTGGAAAAGGTGAACCAGCGACTGCCCCAAGCATGGGTGCCGACGTGGGCGGCGGACGCGGCACTGTATGCGCTGTGCGTACCGGTGCTCGGGGGATTCGTGCTGCTGGCGCTCTGGGGCGAATGGCTGCTGCTGCTGTACACGGTGGGATCGTTGGGGATCATCGCCATCACTCCGTGGCCCATTCAATTCGTACGCTATCTGGTGCCGCTCACACCGTTCCTGACCCTCGCGCTCGTCTCGGTACTGGTGTGGGCATCGGCAAAGGCCGCCGCCGCCCATGCCTGGCGATGGCGCGTTCTGCAGGTGGTCATGATCGGCGTCGTCGGCCTCATCGTCGCCCAGCAGGCGATCACCCTCGGCCGGTCCATGACCAAGCACCCGACCCCTGCCGTCTACACCGATCGCCTGGGCGCGCGCCACGACTACCGGCTGTTCTTCTACGACCGGAGCTGGCGCCTGCACGACGACGGTCTCGACTGGCTCGCTCGACAGGCGCGGCCCGGCGAGGTGGTGGCCACCTCGACCCCGCACTGGGCGTATCTCCGGACCGGGCTGCCGGCCATCATGCCACCGTATGAAGCGGACGCGGCGCTCGCCGGCACCCTGCTCGATGGAGTTCCGGTCACCTATGTGGTGGTGGATCAACTCAGCTTCCTGGACGTGGGGCGCCGGTACACCAAGCCGGCGATCGAGCGCGAGCCCGATCACTGGCGCCTGATCTACGCGGTGAACGACAGCGGGCCCAGGATCTATCGCCGGGTGGGGACCTCGAAGTAGACGATCGCGGCGCCCGCGCGCTTCCGCTCCCGGAGCAGCGTCGCGTGGGCCCGGAGCCAGGTCTCCTCGGGTGCCGGCTCGCCGACGTCGTGGATGCGGACGAGCGCCACGCGGCGACGCCCGGCGAGCAGTGTTTGAATATCGGCGGGAACGCGCCGGCGGCCGAGCTGTCCGACCCACGCCGCGAGCGGCACGTCCGGGTGCAGGTACCGGGCGATACCCAGCACTCCCGACGGGATCGAGTGGACGAGCACCAGATCGTCCGGGGTGCTCCAGGCGTCGAGCTCGGACGCGACCTGCCGGTACGGCTCCCAGGCGCGCGTTCCGCTGCCGAACACGGCGCGGAGACCCGGGGCCCAGGCGGCGATGAGCACGCCGAGCGCCACGCCTCCGGTTCTCACCGGCAGCGCGCCGATGGCCAGACCGGTGAGCAGCATGCCGGCGGGCATGCCGGCCAGGGCGTACCGCGCGATGAGCGAGGTGGACGTGCCTCGGAGCAGGTCGAACACGACCGGACCGGTGCACGCGGCGATCACCCAGAGCCAAACCAGGTCGCGCCCGTTCTCGCGGACGCCGCGGCGTGCCCGCGCGAGCCAGGCCAGACCGGCCGCCGCCACAACGATCGCCGCGAGCGCGTCCGCGGCTTTGGCGCCGCCCCAGACCCCCCGGCCCGACAGCAGGGCCCATCCGAGGGTCAGCGGCGCGCCGACCAGCTTTCCCGGCGCCGGGAGGCCATCGAGCCAGTGGCCGGTGATTCGCCACTGGGCGAGACTCGCGGGCAGCCGCAGGTACCAGGGTGTGATGGCCAACAGCGCGACCGCGACCGCGCCGGCCAGCCACGCGCGCGGGCAGCGTCCGGGCCGGAGGGCGAGCCAGACGACGCATGCCGCCCACACGAAGGTGAAGAAGTAGTGAGTGAGAAACCCGGCCGTCGTTCCGAGCACCCAGAGCGCAAGCGTCACGATCCCGCCGCGATCGTGCAGGCGGAGCGAGAGCCAGGCCGTGAGCGTGGAGCAGAACCAGATCATCGCATACATCCGGGCTTCGACCGAGTAGTAGAGGCTCACCGGCGCGACCGCGAAGAGCACGCACGCGATCGTCGCCGCGCGAGGTCCGCCCAGGCGGAGCCCGAGCAGCCACAGCAGCGGCAGCGTCGCGAGCGAGAACGCGGCGGACAGCGCGTGAAGCGCGAAATCGGTCGTCCCGGCGGCTCGTGTCCAGGCGGAAAGCACCAGGTAGTAGAGCGGCGGGCTGGTGTCGGAGCGCAGGACCGCACGAACGACGCGCGTCATGCCGGCGGGCGGGAGGTCGTGCTCGAGGTAACGACCAAACGCCGCGGCGGGCATCGCTCCCGCCGGCTCGACGAAGTCGCCGAGCGCGGGAACCGCCGCCTCCGCCGGATGCTCCAGGCTGTGGCCCGTAGCCACGGCGAGCGAGAAGATCTCGTCCGCCCACAGATCTTCGCGGTCCGCGAGCACGATGCGCAGCAGCGCCGCGAGCGCGAAGACCATCAGGACCGGCGCCAGGCGCCGGTGACGTCCTGTCACGGAGGCCCTCTTCGGATGAAGTCGGAACGCGGTGCAAGATAACGTCAGGTTGCCGGGCCGTCGTCTCTGGCCGCGGGAGCTCGCCTGTGTGGGCGGCGTCCTGCTGCTCTGGATCGCGGTGTGGGTGGCGCGCCTCGACGGTCCGATCGACCTGCGCTGGGACGCGAGCACCTACTACGTGCTCGGAACCTCGCTGGGCCAGGACCGGGGTTATCGCCTGCTCAACGAGCCGGGCGAGATCGAGGCCGTGCAGTACCCCCCGCTGTTGCCGGCGTTCGTGGCGCTGCACCAGTGGGCCCTCGGCACGACCGACATGCTCGTCGTGGGGACCGCGCTCAGGCGCAGCTACTTCATCCTGTCAGGGCTCTATCTGCTGGCGGCCTACTGTCTGGTGCGCGGATTTCTGGCACCGCCGCTCGCGCTGGTGGCCACCGCGGGCACCGGGCTGTCGTTTTACAGCTTCCTCTATCCCTCCGACTCGCTGTACGCGGAAATCCCATTCGCACTGCTCGCCATGCTGTTCCTGCTCTGCCTTCGGCGCAGCGAGCGCCCGGCCTACACCATCGCCTCCGGCGCCCTGGCGGCCACGGCGTACCTGCTGCGTACCGCCGGCATCGCCCTCCTGGCGGTCTGGGTCGGCGACAGTCTGATCCGCGGACGCCTGCGCCAGGCGGCGCTTCGGACGGTGGTTGCCGCACTCCCGGTGCTGGCGTGGCGGGCCTACACCGCGCAGGTGACGGGCAGCGCCGCGTATCACCAGCCGGCGTACGGCTACCAGCGCGCCGCCTACTACTATTCGAATGTCACGTACGGCGAAAACAGCTGGCTGGTGGATCCGTTTCAGCCGGAGCGGGGTCGGACCTCGCCACGGGACCTGATCGCGCGCGTGGGTCGCAATCTGGTGGTCCTGCCTCGAAGCATCGGCGAGAGTGCGTGGATGGCCATCGCCAGCGGACCCTACGTGCTCGACAAGGCGTTTCGAGGTCTCTCGCTGCCGTTCCCGGCGCCACCGCGCTCCTCGGTGCTCAACGCCACCGAGGTGTGTCTGACGCTGCTTGGCGCCGGCGCGCTGGTTGGTGGAGCCGTGCTGCTCGGTCGAGGGGAGTGGCGCCTGCCCCTCTACTATGGCGCGTCGCTGGCCATGATTTCGCTCACGCCCTGGCCCAGCCAGTTCTGGCGATACATCGCCCCGCTGACGCCGCTCTCCTACCTGTTCTTCGTGCTGGCACTCGAGGCTGGTGCGCGCAGGCTTGCGCGCCGCGGCGGACGCTGGGTGACCGGCGCCTCCGTGGTGGCGACCGTGCCGCTGGCGACCATCCTGTTGATCCAGACCGTGGTCGCCGCCGGATTCCTGCGCGGCCGGCTGCCGATCAGCTACTACGCCGCTGATGGCACGGAGCGCCCGGGCCGGCTGCTGACCTACGAGCCCGTGTGGCACGCGCTGGATCCCGCGTTCGAGTACATCCGACGCCACGCCGCCCCGGACGACGTGGTCGCGACCTCGGTTCCCCACCTGGCGTATCTCCGAACCGGCAAACGCTCGGTGCTGCCCCCGCTGGTGCCCGATGCCGCCGCCGCCGCGCGCCTGCTCGACGGTGTGCCTGCTTCATATCTCGTGCTCGACGAGCTGGGCGTGCCTGGCATTTCGGAGCGCTATGCCGAGGCCGTCGTGGCTCGGCACCCGGACGACTGGAAGCTGGTCTATGCCACTCCAGGCACCCGGGTGCGGGTGTTCGAGCGGGTTCGCTGAATGAGATCCTTCCGCATCTCCGCCCGCGCGGCGGCCGCGTGGGGTGCCTGGCTGGCGATGCTCGCCGGCGCACTCCTGTTCATTGCGCGGTTCGCGAGCAATGTGCCGTCGTGGGACGACTGGGACATGGTCCCCACCCTCACGGGCAATCAGCCGGTGACCTGGGAGTGGCTCTGGTCGCAGCACAATGAGCATCGGGTGCCGTTGCCGAGGCTGATCTTCCTTGGGCTCAACCGGCTCACGCTCGTCGACATGCGCGTCACGATGTACTTCGACGTCCTGCTCATGGCTGGACTGGCCTGCGCGATGATCGCGACGGCCACACGGCTTCGCGGCCGGTCCAGCGCGGCCGACGCCTTCTTTCCACTCGCGCTCCTCAACTGGGGCCAGGCCGCGAACATGCTATGGGGGTGGCAGCTCCAGTTCTTTGCCTCGGTCGCGCTGGCCCTGGTGGCGATCCTCGCGTTGGCCCGCGCCGGTACGACCATCTCCGTCCGGCGCGCCGCGGCCATCGTCGGCGCGTGCGCGGTGCTGCTCCCGCTGTGCGGCGCCAACGGTCTCGGCATGGTGCCGGCGCTGGCGGCGTGGCCGCTGGCCCTCGCGGTCCTGCCGGAGCGGTGGACGGGCGGACGCGGAACGCGCGGCGACCCGCTGCTGCTCGCGCTGGGCGGCGCCGCGCTCGCGCTCACGGTGGTCTACTTCATCGGGTGGGAGCCGGTGCCCTACCACCCCAAAAGCCAGAGCATCGTGCAGACGCTGAAGACGACGGTGAAGTTCGTCACGATCGGCTTCGGACCCGCCGTGCGCGGACCGTGGCCGCTGACCGGCATCGCCGCCCTCGCGGTGCTCGGAGGATCGGTTGTGCTGCTGCTGCGCGTCTGGCGCGATCGTCCAGGCGAGAGATCGCGGGCCCTTGGCCTGCTGTTCGGCCTCGGCGCGGTGGCATCGCTGGCGCTCGGACTCGGCCTGGGCCGGAACGGCTTCGAGACGCGATACGTCACGCTCGCGCTGCCCGCGTGGTGCGCGGTGTACTTCGCCTGGCTGCTGTACGCTCCCAAGGCGAGCGCGGGCATGCAGGGTGCCCTGGCCGTCGCGTCGCTCGCGGCCCTCTGGGGCAACACCATGTTCGGGCTCGAGTACGCGCGTGAGCTTCGCGGGCAGCTCGCCGGATTCGAACGTGACATGACGTCCGGCGTTCCCCTTCACGAGCTGCTGCACCGCTACGGCCCCTGGCTGCATCCTCATCAGGATATGGCGGCCCGCTATCTGCCGATGCTCAAGCAGGCGCGGGTTGGCCGGTACGGGTCGCTGCGCCCGGATCCCGCGTTCGACGTTGTGCCGCTGGATCTCAGGCCCGTGGAAGTGACCGAACTCGCCTGGCACGACAGCACCGCGCAGGTCGTCGGGCCCCGACCGGCGCTCGTGTTCCGGCTGCCGGCCGATCGGGTCGCGGCCGGCATCCGCCTGCGCTACCGCTATCGCAGCGAGGATGGCACGTTGCCCTACATCGGCATCCGATGGAAACCTGCCGGGCAGCCCACGTTTACGCCGGATCGATTCTACAAGTACTCGCCGACGGGCGACCGTGCCAACTGGGAGCGCGGCACCTGGGACACCATCGGCGATAGCGCCACGACGCTGACGGTCTGGATCTCCGATACGGTGGGCGAGGTCGGCATCACGCCGGACTTTCGGCCCGCCACGTTCCGGATCGAAGAGCTCTCCCTCTTGGTCGCGGAGCGATAGGATATGGCCAATCCTTCGGTCGTCGTTCTCGGGGGCGGACTGTCCGGCGTGGCCGCGGCATACTCCCTCGCGCACGCCGGCCTCACCGACATCACCGTCATCGAGCGCGGTCCTTCACTCGGCGGCCTGGCGGGGAGTTTCGAGCGCGACGGCCACTTCTATCCGCTCGGATACCATCACATCCTCCATCGTGACCGCGCGCTGCTGTATTTCCTGGACCAGATCGGTGCGCTGCCCGCGGTTCGCTGGCGGCGTGTCCGGATGCTGTTCCATCTCGGCGGCCGCACCTACGACCTCGGCTCCCCGGGAGGGTTCCTGGCGTTTCCGATGTCGTTGCGGGACAAAGCGGGGTTCGTGCGCCTGATGCTGAAGGCCTTCAACAAGCGCGATTGGAGCGACTGGGAGGATCGAAGCGCCGCCGACCTCGTCGATACCTATGCCGGCTCGGGCGCGCGCACGGCGTTGTTCGAGCGGCTGACGCGTCTCAAGTTCGAGCTGCCCTGCGACGAGGTCAGCGGCGCCTGGCTCGGCGCGCGGCTCCACTACCGCGAGGGCTCCGCCCCCCTGGGCTACATTCCTGGCGCCAACTGGACCAAGGTGTTGTGCGACGGCCTGGCGCGGCTGCTCCGCGAGCAGGGCGTGAAGATGCGGCTCAACGCCACCGTCGGCCGCCTGGTCACCAGTGGCGGACGGGTCCGGGAGGTCGAGCTGAGCACCGGCGAACGCATCCCCGGCGAGGTGTTCGTCAGCTCGGTGCCGACGGAGGTCTACCTCCGGCTGCTGGCCGGCGATCGCACGCCCGAGCTCGACCGGATCCGCTATTCGGCGCTGGTCTCGCTGGTCTGCGCGACCCGCCAGGCCGTCGACGCCCGCGCCTACTGGATCAATCTGGCCTCGCTCGACCGCACCGCCTGCGGCATCTTCCTGCTGAGCTCGCTCAATCCGACGATCGGGCAGCCGGGCGACAGCTGCGTCAACTTCGTCACGCATCTGCGCGGGCGCGACCGGCCGCTCTTCCACGCGCCCGACGACGAGCTGCTGGAGCGGTACCGGGAGGATTTCCGCGCCGTCTTCGGCTTCGAGCTCGAGCCCCACTGGACGCATGTCGCGCGCGTCCCGATGTACTCTCCGGTCTTCGGCCGCAGCTTTCGGAACCCGCCGCTCCGAAGCGCATCGTGGGAAAACGTGTACTTCGCCGGGAACTACCGGACGTTCCCGACGATCGTCTCCACCGGGACCGCGCTCGGCTCGGGGCTCGAGACCGGAGCGGCCGTGCTGGCCGACGTGGGACGGCGTTCGGAACTGACGGCGCAAGCCGCGGGCTTTCGGCTCCGGAGCATGCCCCGTGCGTGAGCCAACCATAGCGAAGGACCGCGCGATGACGGCTGCCCAGCTGGCTCCGATGCGCGCAGGGCCACGCGGCCTCGCGTTCGCGCACGCGCTGCGGCCGCATCAATGGGTCAAGAATCTCCTGCTCTTCGTCCCCGTCATTCTGGACCACAAGCTGTTCGATCACGCGGTCATGGTGAAAGCGACCACGGCCTTCGTCGCCTTCTGCTGCGCCGCGTCGAGCGCCTATATCCTGAACGACATCATGGACGTCGAGGCCGACCGGCGCCATCCGACCAAGCGACATCGTCCGTTCGCGTCCGGAGCGCTCAGCCCCGGGTTCGGAGTCGTGCTCGCCATCGGGCTGCTCGGGATCGGCTACGCGCTGAGCTGGCGATCGCTTCCGGACCGCTTCCTCCAGCTGCTCACGCTCTATATGGTCCTGACGACCGCGTACTCGCTCTACCTGAAGCGCGTCGCCGTGGTGGACGTGCTCCTGCTGGCCGGCCTGTATACACTGCGGGTGCTCGCCGGCGTCGCGGCGGCACACGTGCGGTTCTCCGCCTGGTTGCTGGCGTTCTCGATGTTCCTGTTCCTGAGCCTGGCGTTCCTCAAGCGCTATACCGAGGTGAGCGCCATGGACGGCGACTCGGGTGAGCAGGTCCGCCGGCGCGGCTACATTCGCGGGGACCGGGAGTGGCTCGGCTCCATGGGCGGGGCGAGCGGCTACCTTTCGGTGCTGGTGCTCGCCCTGTACATCAACAGCGAGCAGGTGGTGGCGTTGTACGGCCATCCGCTCACCCTCTGGCTGGCCTGTCCGCTGTTGCTGTTCTGGACCAGCCGGATGTGGCTGTTGGCGCACCGGGGGCGGATCCACGACGATCCGATCGTGGCCACGGTCCGCGACCCGATGAGCTACGTCACCGGCGCGCTGCTCGCGCTCGTGTTGTACATGGCGCTCTAGCGTGCGCCGGTACGGCTCCTGGGGGCGGTATCCGGCGGCCACGCCGGCCACTGTGGTCCCCCTCCAATGGCGCTCCGACACACCGGCATTCGCACAGCTTCGGGGGCTGCTGCTGCCGTATGCGTACGGGCGCAGCTATGGCGACAGCTGTCTCAACGACGGTGGCGTGATCCTCGACGTGCGGGGCCTCGACCGGCTGATCGACTTCGATGCGGACAGCGGGCTGCTTCGATGCGAGGCCGGCGTGACGCTGGCCGAGATTCTGGCGCTGATCGTGCCTCGCGGGTGGTTCCTGCCGGTGGTGCCGGGAACCAGGTGGGTTTCGGTCGGCGGCGCGATCGCGAACGACATCCACGGCAAGAATCACCACCGCGCGGGAACGTTCGGCGCGCATGTTACCCGCCTGGAGCTGCTCCGCTCCGACGGAGCGCGAATCCTGTGCACCCCGGGCGACGAGATCTTCCGGGCGACGGTGGGCGGACTCGGGCTCACGGGCGTCATCCTGTGGGCCGAGATCAGGCTCAAGCGCATCCCGGGCGCCGGCATCTCGATGGAACGGATTCGGTTCTCGGCGCTCGCCGGTTTCCTCGAGCTGACCGCGGAGGATCACCAGTTCGAGTATACCGTGGCATGGGTGGACTGCCTCGCCCGCGGGCGGCGTCTGGGGCGCGGCATCTACATGCGCGGCGACCATGCCCCACTCGACGCGACGACGCCCTCCCCGCTGGAGCCGCCACGCCTCAGTATCCCGCTCGACGCCCCGGCGGGGCTGTTGAACGCCGTCACACTGGGCCTTTTCAACGAGGCCTACTATCGTGCCCAGCTGCGGGTGCGCCGCCGTCTGACACTGCCCTACACACCTTTCTTCTTTCCGCTGGACGTCGTCGGTGACTGGGGCCGACTGTACGGGCCGAAAGGGTTCGTGCAATACCAGTGCGTGGTGCCCGACACTCCGGGCGGGGCACCCATCCGCACGATCTTCGAGCGGATCAGCCGCTCGGGTGAGCCCGCCTCGCTTGCCGTGCTCAAACGCTTCGGCGGTCTCCGATCCCCGGGCTTGCTCTCCTTCCCGCGCGAGGGCATGACCCTGGCCGTGGATTTCCCATTCCGCGGCCCGGCCACAATGACCCTCCTCGATGACCTCGACGCGGTGGTTCGCGAGACTGGCGGAGCGGTGTACCCCGCAAAGGACGCACGCATGAGCCCCGGGAGCTTCCAGGCTTTCTTTCCCGAGCTGGACCGCTTCACGGCCCAGCGAGACCCGAAGTTTTCCTCTTCCTTCTGGCGGCGCGTGCATGCAAGCTGAGTCGTCGTGCCGCGTCCTCGTCGTCGGGGCCACCTCCGCCATCGCCGCGGAAACCGCCAGGGCCTATGCCGCCACCGGAGCGCGGCTCTTTCTGACCGGACGGAATCCACAGCGGCTCGAGGCGGTTGCCACCGACCTCCGTGTGCGCGGCGCTCGGTCGGTCGAGACGGCGGTGCTGGACGTGACCGATCGAGCGCGCTGCAGCGCTGTCGTCGAGGCGGCTTGGAAAGCGTTCGGCGGACTCGACGTGGCGCTGCTGGCCCATGGCGTCCTTCCCGACCAGACACGATGCCAGGCCAGCGTCGAGGCCGCCGTCGAGGCGCTCGACGTGAATTTCGTCTCGACCGTGGCGCTGCTCACGCCGCTCGCGCAGCGGTTCGAGTCGGCACGCGGCGGCTGCCTCGCGGTCATCGGCTCGGTGGCGGGCGACCGGGGCCGCCAGAGCAACTACGTATACGGCGCGGCCAAGGGCGGCCTCGAGCGCTTTCTGGAGGGATTGCGAAACCGCCTGTTCCATGCGGGCGTGGCGGTGGTTACCCTCAAACCCGGGTTCGTCGATACGCCCATGACGTCAGGGCTCAAGCAGGGCCCGCTCTTCGCCACCGCGGGTCGCGCCGGCCGGGCCATCCATGGCGCGATCGAGCGCCGGCGGGACGTGGCCTACATCCCGTGGTTCTGGCGGCCGATCATGACCGTCATCCGAGCCCTGCCCGAAGTCGTCTTCAAGCGCTTGCGTCTCTGATCGCCGTCCGCCGGGCGGCGACTCAACTCCGAGCTCGATGATTGGGATACCCATGCATTCACTGACGTCGCTGCTCTGCTTCACCATCGCCGCCACCCCGCTCGCGGCGCAGGCGGGCGGCACCACCGCGTCCGCCGCGACGCGGGTGGCCCGCGCGCTGGACTCCAACCTGGTCCGGTCCCATCTGGAGTTCCTGGCCGACGACGCGCTCGAGGGCCGCGCCCCCGGCACCCGCGGCGGCACCACGGCGGCGAGGTACATCGCCGCCCAGTTTCGGCGGCTGGGCCTCGAGCCCGCGGGCGATAGCGGCACCTATTTCCAGCGCGTGCCGATCATCGCGCTCACTCCGGAACCGACGCTCGCCGTCACACGGCCGACCCCCTCGCCGCTGACCTGGAAAACGGATTACGTGATGTGGTCCATGCGGAACGACTCCGTGGTCGACCTCCAGGGAGATCTGGTGTTCGCCGGCTACGGCATCGTGGCGCCCGAACAGGGATGGAATGACTACGCCGGCGTGGACGTCAACGGGAAGATCGTGGTCGTGCTGGTCAACGATCCGGGACTGCGGGACTCGACCATCTTCCGTGGCAAGATTCTCACCTACTATGGCCGGTGGACCTACAAGATCGAGGAAGCTCGGCGGCAGGGGGCCGCGGGCATTCTCATTGTGCATACGACCGAAAGTGCCACTTACCCGTGGACCACGGTTCTCTCAGGCTGGGTCGGACCGCAGGTACGTCTGGAAACGCCGGCCAGCTCACTGCTGGCCGCGGGCTGGCTTAAGGAAGAGGCCGCCGGCCGGCTCTTTGCGCAGGGAGGGCAGGATTTGCGGGCGTTGTCCGAGGCCGCGGCCCGGCCCGGCTTCAAGGCGGTTCCCCTCGGTGTGGAGCTTCAAGGCAAGATCCGGAGCTCTATCCGCCGTTCCGACACCTACAACGTGCTCGGCCGCCGGCCCGGGCAGGGGGCCTTGTCCCGCCAGGTGGTACTGATCGGCGGGCACTACGACCATTTCGGAATCGGGGCGCCCGTCGACGGCGACTCGATCTACAACGGCGCCGAAGACAATGCCTCCGGTACGGCCGGCGTCCTCGCGGTGGCCGAGGCGTTCGTGCGAAGCGGCGTTCGAACCGCACGTTCGCTGGTATTCGTCGGATTCGCGGCCGAAGAATCCGGCCTGATCGGTTCGCAGGCGCTCGCGACGACACCGCCGTTCCCGCTGCGTGACATGGCGGCGATTCTCAACCTCGACGTCCTGAACCTGTATGGCCGAACCCGCGACTTTTCAGCGCTGGGTCTCGACCAGTCCTCCCTGGGAACCGAAATAGGCCGCGCCGCCGCAGCCGAAGGGCTTCGGGTGACCATGAACCAGGAAGCCCTCGTCCGCGGTGCGTTCTTTCGGTCCGACCATTTCTCGTTGGCTCGGGTGGGAGTGCCGGGCATCAGTTTGGAGAGTGGCTCGGACTTCGTCGGCCGGCCCTCGGGATGGGGGAAAGAGCAAGAGGACCTGTACGTTGCAAAACGGTACCACCAGCCCAGCGACCAAGTCTTTCCCTGGTTCAGCTATGCAGGTGCAATGCAGCAGCTTCGTGTCACCGTCAGGACAGCTGTACTTGTAGGTGACGCTCCTAAGCAGCCGGCGTGGAACGCCAGCTCGGAGTTCCGGCAGGCCGGTCAGGCCAGAACGGCCGAATAGAGGCTCGGCTAGCCCGGCGGCGGCGTTCTTCCGTACCGCTAAATAGCGCCTCGGCTAGTCTGGGGGCGATCCTCCCTCTCGCGCAAATAGCGACTCAGCTAGCCCGGCGGAGGCGTCCCTCCCTACCGCCGCCGGGCTGCCCCATCTATCTTCCCGGCCGCTTACGCCCTGCCCCCCTCCCCAGGCGCGTTTCTGGAACTGCCCAATCAGCACCGGATTCCGCTGACCTGGCTGCTCGAAAACGCCGGGCCCTCCGTCCGGTACCGCACCTACACCGAGCTGGCGCCGCCGGGGTATGCCTCCCCCGAGGTCATCTCGGCGGCGCACTTGGCGGTGGTCGAATCCAAGACCGCGCTCACGGTAGTCAAGAAACAGAAAGACACCGGAATCTGGGGCGGGAACCTGCTGGGCCTGGCGGCTTCCCCGGCGCAGGGCATCAAGGACGTCGGCACCATCCCGCAATACCGCCGCCTGCTCCAGCTCGAGTGGCCGCGGGCCAGCCGGCCATTCAAGCTGGCAGACCGCGTCATGTTTCGGCTACTCAGCCGCGACGAAGACCCGGCGCTGCTGTTCGAATTTCAGAAGATGGTCCGCTCGGACGTGGACGCCGAAGCGTGGGCGCGCGGCATCATGCGCGAGGCGTCGTCTGCCGCGCTGGCCGAGGCCGGCTACGCGGATGATCCGCGGTTGCGGGGAGCCGGCCACAAGATTGCCAATGCCATTTCACAGTTCCTGCGGAGCCCGCTCGCCGAGAAGCCGTTCATCAAATCGGCCAAGCAGATCGTACTGCATCCCGACGCTCATCCGCCCAGCTGGTACTCGGTGGCCATGCTGTCGTTCATGCCCAACTTGCAGCGTGAGCGGGCGGGCTTCACCGAGCGGCTGGGGCATTATCTGGCACAGCCCGCCCCGAAGAAGCCCTTCGTCATTCAGGTCGGCAAACGCACGGTCAAGCCGCAGCATCTGCTCCTGGGCGATCCGATCGACGCCGACGCCAAGGGGCAGCCTACCGATGTGCCGCTGGCCCTGCATTACATCGAGCTGATGGCGCGCATGGGAGCCCTTCCCTGGGCACCCATCGCCTCCAAGGTGTTGGGCCGGCTACTCAAAGATACGGACGAGACCGGCGTCTGGCGTCCCAAGAACCTCCGCTCGCAGCCCAAAGCGCTGAACAAGATCACGTACCACTATTACCCGCTCACTGCTGACGACAAGACGACCGAAGGCCGCGAGGTGGACGTCACCTTCCGCCTTGCGCTCATCGCCAAGCTGCTGGGATGGCCATTGGAGTTCGTGTAGCAGCGTAGCACACGGCTTAGCATTGTGTTACCGTAAGTAGTACCCCCAACTACTATCCATGTCCCGCCTCGACCTCACCCATTTCGGCTTCACGCCCACGGAGAGCCTCGTCTACGAGGTTCTGCTGACCGGCGGGCCTGGCACCGGCTACGCTATCGCCCGGTCCGCCGGACTGGCCAGGGCCAATGCGTATAGCGCGCTCGAAGGATTGGTGCTGAAAGGAGCCGCGCGAGCTGACGTGGGTCGGCCCAAGCGATATCGTCCCGAGGCACCTGCCGCCTTGATCGCCCGAATCTCGACCGACCATGGCCTCGCGCTCGAGCGGTTGAGCAATGAGCTGGACACGGTCAGTGTTCCGGCCACGTCCACACTAGTCGAGATTGAATCCGGTCGTGCCACCCTGCAGCTCATCACCCACGACGTCGCCCGGGCCACGGCCGCGGTGGCGTTGCTCGCCCCACCCGACGCTTTCCCGCTCCTGGCTCCTGCGCTGCGCCGCCCCTACGCGGCCGGCCTGCCGCTGGTGCTCTGTGCCACGGGGCCGGTCGATCTCGGCTTTGCGGTCGTGGAGATGGTGGAAGCCGGCCGGTCCTGGCCGGGCATGCCGATCATCAGCGTCGTCGACGATCGGAGCGCCATCATGGCGACTCGCCAGGGCGGTGATGTTCGCGGGCATTGGAGCACCGCGCCGGCGTTCGTCGCCGGCGCACGCCTCGCGCTCGAGCAGTTGCGTCGGGGCGCATGACGGACCCGCTGGACGAGGCGATGCTCGAGCTGCAACGGGAATACCTGGCGGAGCTCCCCGAGCGCATCGAGGAGCTGCGCGCCGACGTGGCGGCGTTCCGCGCGGCACGTCCGGATGCCGCGGCGTCGCTCAAGACCCGGTTCCACCGGCTCGCGGGGTCGGGAGGATCGTACGGCTTTCGCGAGATCGGCGTTGTCGCAAGAGATATGGAGCAGTGGCTTGCCACGAAGCCCGCGCCGGGGGAGTCCGCTCGCCTCGAGGAGGCGGTAGACCGGCTGACCGCGCTCTACCGCCAGGCCCGTGCACGCATGGCGGGGCCGGCGCGACCGGTGGGCGCGCGCCTTCGAGCTACCGTGATCCTCCCGCCGTCGGCGAACGCCGAGGCGGTCGCCGCGGCGATCGAGGCGGAAGGCTTCGAGGTGCGGGTGGGGCACCGGCTCGAGAACCCGGCCGATACGCCGCCCGGAGAACGGCCGGACCTGCTCGTCATCGGGACCGCGGCCGGCGAGGGAGATCCGTCCGCCGTCGCCTCGATCTGGACCGCGAGTGTCACCCGCCCCCGCGCTGTGGTCCTCATCGAGACGCTCCGGGCCGTCGATCGGCTGCGGGCGATCGCAGCGGGTGTGGACGCAGTCATCGCGGTCGAGCGGATCCTCGAGGACCTTCCCCGTTACGCCCGCACGCTGGCGCGCGCCGGCGCGCCGCCGTCCACCGTGCTCGTCGTCGAGAACGACGCGGACCGGGCGGCGTCCGCGGCGCGTTGCCTCGAGGACGCGAACATTCGTGTGGTCCGCTGCGCGCTCGCGCAGGCCGTGCAGGAGCTGCTCGATCGCGAGGTTCCCGACTTGATGCTGCTGGCGACCCGCCTGCCCGACGGCGAGGGCGCTACGATCGCCCGCATGGTCCGCGACGACCCGCGTTTCCGGATGATGCCCGTCGTGTTCTCCGGCCCGGACGTCCTGACCGACCGGGTCGCCGCGCTCCACGCCGGCGCGGACGACTTCCTGCCCGATCCGCCCGATCCCGAGCTCCTGCTGCAGACGGTCATCGTGCGCGCCGAACGCGGTCGCCGGCTCCGCGAGCTGATCCTGCGCGACCCGCTCACCGGCCTGCTCAACCATGCCACCCTGCTGGCCGAGCTCGAACACGCGGTGGATTACGGGCGCCGGCATGGCGGGCCGCTGTCCCTCCTGGTGTTCGATCTGGACCGCTTTCACGAGGTGAACGAGCGGTTCGGTCACCTCGTCGGCGACCAGGTGCTCCGCCACGTCGCCACCGTGTTCCGGTCGAGCGTCCGCGCGAGCGACCTGATCGGCCGGTTTGGGGGCGAGGAGTTCGCGATGGTACTTCGGGGGGTCGGTGCGGACGGCGCGGCGGTGGTGGCCACGAAGCTCCGCCGGGTGCTGGGCGAGCAATCCGCCACGACGGCCGAGGGCGTGATCATCCCGCTTCACGTGAGCGTGGGATGGTCCTGCTTCCCCACCCACGGCACCAGCGCCGGCGAGCTGGTCCACTCGGCCGTCCGCGCCATGCAGCGGGAAAAGAGCGACAAAGGCGAGGAGGAAGCTGCAAACGGCAAGCGGTGAGCGGTGCGTGCTGACCCGCTCACCGCTTACCGCTCACCTCTCACCGCCGTTTAGTGCCTGAACCCAGTCGACAACGGCATCACGTCGCGGGGGTTTTTTTCGTCCCCGAACAGCAGGCGACCCTCGCGGAACGTGGCGCCCCGAAGCGTGAGCGCGAGCACCTCGCCAAGCTCGGAGACCAGGTGGACTTCGATCTTGTCGCGCACCTCCTGGGGCAGATCGACGAGATCGGGCTCGTTGTCCTTGGGAAGGATGATCCGGGTGATGCCCGCCCGAACCGCGCCCAGCACCTTCTCCTTCACGCCGCCGATGGGAAGCACCCGGCCCCGCAGCGTGATCTCCCCGGTCATGGCGATGTCGTGGCGCACCGGCCGCCCCGACAGCGTGCTCACGACGGCCGAGGCCATCGTCACGCCCGCCGACGGACCGTCCTTGGGGATGGCGCCGGCCGGCACGTGGATGTGGATGTCGCGGTCGAACATCTCGTCCGCGATCTGAAGCCCCGCCGCGTGTGAGCGCGCGTAGGTCCAGGCGGCGCGTGCCGACTCCTTCATGACGTCGCCCAGCTGGCCGGTGAGGACCAGCTCGCCCTTGCCGCGCATCGTCGAGGCTTCGACGAACATGATGTCGCCGCCGGTCGGGGTGTAATACATGCCCGTGGCGGTGCCCACCTCGTCGTGCCGCGCCATCTTCTCCGGATGGACTTTGGGCCGGCCGAGCAGATCGTCGACCATCTCTCTGTCCACCGTGATCTGGCCCGTCTCGCCCGAGGCGAACTTGCGCGCCACCTTCCGGGCCAGCCGTCCGATCTCCCGCTCCAGCTGCCGGACGCCCGACTCCCGAGTGTAGCTGGTGATCACCTCGGCCAGCGCCGAGTCGGTGATCTCGAGTCGCGCAGGGCTCACGCCATTCTCGGTGAATTGGCGAGGGATGAGGTACTTCCGGGCGATCTCCTGCTTCTCCCGTTCGGTGTACCCGGCGAAGTCCACCACCTCCATCCGGTCGAGCAGCGGACCGGGGATGTTCTGGATGAAGTTGGCCGTCGCGATGAAGAGCACTTCGCTCAAGTCGAACGGCACGCCCAGGTAGTGGTCCACGAACGAATCGTTCTGGGCCGGGTCGAGCACCTCGAGCAGCGCGCTCGCCGGATCGCCCTGGAACGACACGCCGAGCTTGTCCACTTCGTCGAGCAGGAACACCGGGTTCTTGGTGCCGGCCTGCTTCATGCCCTGGACGATCCTGCCTGGCATGGCACCGACGTACGTGCGCCGGTGGCCGCGGATGTCGGCCTCGTCACGCGCGCCGCCGAGCGAGATGCGGACGTACTTCCGCCCCATGGCGCGGGCGATGCTCTTCGCGACGGAGGTCTTGCCGACGCCCGGCGGACCCACGAACAGCAGGATCGGGCCGCGTGCCCGGTCATCGTCGTTGCCCTTGACGGCAGTGTTCGGGGCCGGGATGGTCGCGGTGGCCTGGGGCGTATCGGTGCTCTCCCCGTGGGCGACTTCCTCCGCTTTCCGCTCAGCCTTTTCCTCGGTGACGGCGCCGTCGGCCGCATCCTGCTGCATGCGGAGCTGGCGCACCGCCAGGAACTCCAGCACGCGGTCCTTCACGTCGCCGAGCGCGTAGTGGTCCTCATCGAGGATCTGCTGCGCCACGGGGAGCTCGAGATGCTCCTTGCTGCGCACGCTCCAGGGCAGCTCCACGATGTTCTCGAGGAACGTCCGGAT
>DATLBL010000004.1:0-54129 GCA_035526925.1 Gemmatimonadales bacterium | reverse complement strand
CCGCTTCGAAGGTGCGCAGGATCTTCTCGATGCACGGGCCGATCGCCTCTTCCTCGTTGAGGCACGGCATGACGACCGAGACGAGTGGTTCCTGGCTCACGGATCCTCCCTGGAAAGTTCGGCCGCCGCGGGGTGCTCCGCGCGATACGCGGCCAGCACCGTGGCGATATCGCCGTCTCGCACCACCTGCCCGTCCCGCAGCCAGACGCCGCGCGTGCACAACTCCTGGATCTGATCGAGCTCGTGCGAGACCAGCAGCAGCGTGCCGCCGCGCGCGTGAAACGCGCGGAGACGCTCCAGGCAGCGGGCGCGGAAGTCCTGGTCGCCGACGGCGAGCACTTCGTCGAGCAGCAGGATCGCCGGCTCCAGGCAGACCGCCACCGAGAACGCCAGCCGGGCTTCCATCCCGCTCGAGTAATATTTGAGCGGCGTGTCGAGAAAGTCGTGCATGCCGGCGAAGGTGACGATCTCGTCGTACCGCGCCTGCAGCTCGCGCCGGGTGAGGCCGAGGACCGCGCCGTACAGGCGGATGTTCTCGGCGCCGGTGAGCTCCGGGTGGAAACCCGCACCCAGCTCGATGACGGCGGTGATCCGGCCGGTTGTCGTGATCGTGCCCCTCGTCGGCTTGTAGATCCCGGCCACCAGGCGGAGCACGGTGCTCTTCCCCGACCCGTTGTGCCCCAGCAGCGCCACCGACTCGCCCGGCGAAACGCGAAGGTCGAGGTCGCGCAGCGAGAACGCGGCGTGACGCACGTGGATCGGCCGGCGCAGAATCCGCCGGATGAACCATTCCCGGAGCGAACTGGTCCGGTGATCGTAGAAGTAGAAGCGCTTCGAGACGCCTCGAAGCTCTACGGCCGGTGCCCGCGACGGGTCAGACAACTTCGGCGAAGACGGACGCGTAGCGGTGGAAGACCGCATATCCGATCGCGTAGACGGCGGTGGCCTGCGCCGCCGTGATCGCGAGAAGGAGCCCCGATGGCCACTGTCCCGCGTAGATGACGTCGTGGTAGAGCGTGAGCAGCCCGGCGATCGGGTTCAGGAAGTACAGCGTCCGGAGCGCCTCCGGCACCATGCTCGCCGGGTAGAACACGGGCGAGAGATAGAAGAGCGAGGCCAGCGCGATCGGCAGCGCGTGGTGGACGTCGTGGTAGAACACCGACAGCGTCGCGATCGGAAGCGCGAGTCCGATCGCCATGACCACCTGGATCAGCACCAGCACCGGAACCAGCGCGTAGCTGGCCGGCACGCCATGGTGGTGCAGTACGATCATCGCGAGGAGAATCAGCGAAATCTCGGCCGTGAACTCGATCAGCCGCGAGCCGGCCGCGCTGAACACCAGGAGCTCGCTCGGGAACGCCACGCTCCGCGTCAGCCGCGAGTGCTCGGCGAAGATCCAGGTGCCGGTGCTGAGCGTCTGGAGCATGAAGTTCCAGACGAAATACCCGCTCAGCAGGAACGCCCAGTATTGCGGTACCTGAATCCGGACCACGTGGCTGAACACCACCACGAGGATGGTCACGGTCATGAGCGGGTTCACGAGGGTCCAGACGAACCCGAGCAGCGAACGCTGATACTTGACCTTGAGGTTCCGCACGATGAGGCCACGGAGCAGCTCGCGGTAGCCCCAGACCCGGCGAACCCTGGGCGCCGACGGTGGCTGCACGGACGCCGAGCTCAGCATGCGCGCTCCTCGCGCCGCGATTGCGCGAGCCGGCGTGCACCCGGGTAGGCCACCAGCCCCGCCCAGCAGTTCCACCACATCCGCGCGAGTACCCCCGCCGGGAGCGGATCGCGGCCGGCGGCGCGCCGCACCAGGCGGACGCCGGGTTTGACGAGCCGCCAGGCCAGGTATCCGGCCAGCGGGCCGCGTCCACCCGGACTGGCGATCAGGTGCTTGCTCAGGAACGCCAGCAACGCCCGCTGGTGGCCGATGATCTGGGCATGAACGCCGGCCGCTCGCGGGCGGTGCTCGTGCCTGGCCAGCGCCGAGGGCTCGTACACGACGGAATGCCCTGCCCGGAGCGCGCGCCACAGCAGATCGTGGTCGCCGCCGCCGGGCAGCGCCTGGCCTAGGTCGAGCGCCTCGTCGAAGCCGCCGAGCGCGAGCGCGGTCGAGCGCCTGACCGCGTAGCTGCAGCCGCTACCCACGCTCACCGCCCAGGCGATCAGCGGCGCCGGACGGCCATGCAGCGGTTGCGCGGCATCGTCGGGGAGTCGGATCCGGCCGAGCCCGCGCGCGAACCCGCCATTCGCCTCGAAGAGGCGCTCGCCCTCCGTGTCCGCACACAAGGCGTCGACGCGGCCGGTGCAGACGGCCACCGCGGGATCCTGGGTGAACACGGCGGCGAGCGCCGCTGCCCAGCCCGGCTCCGCCACCGCATCGTCATCGAGGAACGCTACCACGTCGGCGTCTGCCGTCGCGAGCGCGCGGTTCCGCGCGAAGTCGAGCCCCTGAACGGGCTCACGCACATAGCGAATCGTCGGGTAACGCTGCGCGACGAGGACGCGGGTCGCGTCGTCGGGCGGCGCATTGTCCACGACGAGAATGTCCGGGGCCAAGGGACGCTGCGCCAGCAGCGAATCGAGGGCACGCGCAAGCGTCGCCGTCCGGGCATGCGTACAGACGGCGACACAGATGCTCGCGGCGGACGTGCCGGCGCTCACTCCCACCGTGGCCGTGCCTCCGCGGCGCTCGCGCCGAAGCGCATCCACCTCATGCCGCCCGCGATCAGTCCGGCCGAGTAGGCCAGCCGCGCGGCGAACACCATGGGCAGCATGAGGAGCGGCTCGATCACCCCGGCCCGGAGCCAGCACCACGCGATGTACAACGTGCTCGCCACCGCCAGCGGCAGACTGGCCAGCACCAGGAGCGCGGGATACCGGTAGACCCACGCAAACCGCGCCGCGCCCGTCGGTGCCTTGCTCTCGATCGCGCTGTAGCCCCACCGGTAATTGCGGCGCAGCAGATTGCGGAATCCGGGCCGGTTGCAGTGGTAGACGATTGCCCGCGGGTCGAAGCGGATGCGCCCGCCGGCGCGCCGCACCTCCGCCTGCCATGCGAGTTCCTCGTGCGCGTACGCCACCGGTTGCTGCTCGGTGAAGCCGCGTGTCGCGGCGAAGGCCGCGCGACGGACGCTCAGATTGCCGGGAGGGTGATTCGGCACCTCGCCGCCCGGCCGGCGTGAATGGACGTGATACCAGCCGCAGTAGTAGTCGCAACGGGCCATGGCCGGGAGACCGGCCGGAAGGTCGAGCGACCCGCCGACCACCGCGGCGCCCGCGTCGTGTCCGGCCAGCAGGCGCTCGAGCCAGCCCGCCGCGGGCATACAGTCGGCGTCGAGGAAGACGAGCGGATCGCCGGTTGCGGCACGCCCGCCACGGTTCCGCGCCACGGCGGGATTGCCGCCGCCGGGCCGGGCGCCAAGCTCGACGACGCGTGCACCAGCGCCGCGTGCGGCCGCGACGGTATCGTCGGTGGAGCCGTCATCCACCAGCACCGGCTCGACCGACCAGCCGGCCGGCGCCTGCGCGAGCACCGCGCCGATCAGGCGGGCGATGGACCGCCCCTCGTTGCGCGCCGGGACGATGACCGAGACGATGCGGTCAGACGCGGGCGACGGCGGCATGCCGCGTCACCTCCGCGTAGAGCGCGTCGACCGAGTCCACGAACCGGCTCCAGCCGAAATGCATCTGCGCGTAGTGGCGAGCCGCCGCGGCCAAACGCCTGGCGCGAGGCGCGTCGCCAAGCACGTCCACGATTCCGCCGGCCAGCGCCGTCGTCTCCGGCGCGACCAGCACCGCGCGATCGTCCGCGAGCACGGTGCGATGCGTCGGAATGTCCGTGGCCACGATCGGGCGGCCGGCCGCGAGGTAGTCGAAGATCTTCAGCGGAAGATTCCCGCCGTAGGCGCGCGGGGACACGAGCACATCGGCCAGCGCGAGAAAGGCGGCCATCTCGGAGCGGGGCTGGCGCTCGACGACCCGCAGTGCGCCCGCGGCGATCAGCCCGGGCGCCGCGCCTTCGGCAAAAAGCTCGTTCTCCCGCTCCGCGCCCACGAACACGAATGTCGCGGTCGGCGAGCGCGCGAGCACCAGTGGGATCGCCTCGATCAGCTCGGCGAGTCCCTGGTAGGCTTCGAACGTGCCGCTGTACAGCACCACCGGTCCGGAGCGCGACAGTCCCAGGCGAGCGCGGAGCGCGTGGACCTCGGTCGCGCTCGCGTCCGCCGGTGCGCTCGGGAAGTGCCACTCGCGCACCCGGACGCCGGGAACCATCGCTTGGGCACGCTCGCCCAGGCCGGCGCTGGCCACCACCAGGCTGGAGCGGCGAATCAGCCAGCGCTCCATCGCGAGCAGGGCACCGCGAGCTGGCGGCACCGACAGCAGGGGGGAGCGCATCATCTGCTCGACGAGGCTCGACTGCATGTCGTACAGCATCGGGATGCGGTATCGGCGCGCGAGGACGGCGGCGGGAAAGGCCGCTTCCTCGATTGCATGTACGCACGCGTACCGCTCGCGCGCCAAGCGGCCTGCCAGCGCGACCGTCAACGGCACATCCAGGATCAGCTTTCGGAGCGACAATCCGACGGGTACGCTGCGGAATCCGAAAGGATTCCCCGCGCGAAAGGTGCGGAGGCCCGGCACGACGATGTCGGCACCCACGGGGTAGGTCACCAGGTCCACCGGTCGGCCCAGTTCGCCGAGCGCGTGCAGCACCTGCCGCAGGGCGATCGGCGTCCCCCGGTCTTCGTAGAACGGCTGCGGTGCGACGATCAGAACGCGACGGGCAGTGTGATCCGCCATGCCGCCGGTACGGACGGCGCGCCGCTGGCCCGAGCTCCCCCGCTGGCGCGGACGCTCCTCGACTGCCGATCCTGATGGTTCCCGACGGTGACCCCGCGTCAATTCGCCACGACCCCCTGTGCTAAGCCGTTGTGAGGCAACAGCTTGGCGATAAGCGGCTTGGCGCTCCGCGCCGCTCGTCCCGGACATCACCAAATCAGTTTAGGGAAAGGCCCCCGCTGGCGTCGTGATTTGCGCCCCCCGGAAGAGCAATATCCTTGCCTCTCACACCGAGGAGGACGGGCAGATGTCCGACAGGACGCACTGCGCGCAACGGGGGCGCCGCGCGATACAGATGCGACGGCCATGAAAGATCAGAAGGTGGGACAGGAGCGCCCAGTGATCTCGCGGAAACAGCGGGATGAGGTCGAACTCGATCTTCACCGGATCTTCATGCCGGGTGAGCCCGAGCAGCCGGCTGAGGCGCGTCACGTGGGTGTCGACCGTGATACCCTCGTTGATGCCGTAGGCGTTGCCGAGGATCACGTTGGCGGTCTTGCGGCCGACGCCTGGAAGCACGCGGAGCGCGTCCATCGTTCGGGGGACCTCGCCGCCGTGGTCGGCCTCGAGCGACTGCGCCATGCCGATAAGGCTCTTGGCTTTGTTCCGATAGAAGCCGGTCGATCGGATGAGCTCCTCGAGCTCTTCCCGACGCGCCGACGCGAGCGCGCGCGGAGTCGGGTAGCGGGCGAACAGCTTCGGCGTGACGATGTTGACGCGGGCGTCGGTACATTGGGCCGACAGGATCGTGGCGCACAGCAGCTCGAAGGCGTTGCGGTGCTCGAGCGCGCAGCGTGCGTCCGGGTAGGCGGCGCGAAGCCGGGTCAGGATTTCGGGGGCGCGGGTGGGCGCGTCACGCGTCCGCCGGGCCCGGCCCGGGCGTCGGCGCGCGGGTGCGTCGCCGCGCGCCGTCATCGCGCCCGTCGCTGAGCGACATGTCCGAGGAAGCCGTCGACCGTGCGCGTGTTCAGCACGTCCGCGGGCCCCAGCCACCCCTTCCGCGCGATGCTCACGCCGTAGTCGACGTTGGCGATCCCCGCCACGTTGTGGGCGTCGGCGCCGAGAGAGATCGCGACGCCGCGCTCGCGCGCGTGGCGGACCACGCGCCAGTCCAGATCGAGCCGGTGCGGATCGGCGTTGATCTCGAGGGCCACGCCCGTCGCCGCGGCCTTCTCGATGACCGCCTCCAGGTCGAGCCCGTATGGATCGCGCGAGAGCAGCAGCCGCCCGGTCGGGTGCCCGATGATGGTGAGGTGGGGGTTGTCCATCGCCGCGAGCATGCGCGCGGTCATCTCGCGCTCCGTCATGTTGAAGCGGCTGTGAATCGACGCGATCACGAAGTCGAGCCGAGCCAGCACCGCGTCGTCGAAGTCGATCCGGCCGTCCTGTAGAATGTCGGCCTCGACGCCTTTAAGGACCTGAAATCCCTCGAGACGGCCGTTGAGTTCGTCGATCTCGTCCGCCTGCCGTGCGAGGTCGTCCGGCTTGAGACCCCCCGCATAGGCGGCCGCCTGGCTGTGATCGGTGATCCCGACGTACTCGTAGCCGGCCGCTCGGCAGGCAAGCGCGAGCTCCTCCACGGAATTGGAGCCGTCCGAATAGCGCGTATGGCAGTGGAGAAATCCCTTGAGGTCCTCGCGCTCGAGCAGGCGTGGAAGCGCGCCGAGCGCCGCGCTCGGGATCTCGCCTTGGGCCTCGCGCAGCTCGGGCGGGATCGGGGCGAGCCCCATCGCCGCGTAGAAGGTCGCCTCGTCCGGCGTGGGCACGAACGCGCTGCCGCGCCACAGGGCCGCGCCCGTCAGCGCCAACCCGCGCGCGGCCGCGTGGGTCGCCAGCTCACGCAGATGCGCCTCGCTGCCGGTGGCCTGCGCGAGCACGGCGCCGGTGTTGACCGGCGTCGTCACGACGATCTGCGCGCTGGCGCCGCCCGCGAACCTGAGCGTGAGCCGGCGGTCGTCCTGCCCCGCGAACTCGTGCACGCCGGGGAGCTGGCTCAGCCGCTTGAACAGCTCGCCGGGCGCTACCTCGGCGACGATTACCAGCACCAGGTCCCGCACTACCTCCACGCGGCGCCGGACGTCGCCCGCGATGAACGCGTGGAGCACCCCCGGCAAGCGCTCGAGCGCCGACCGCAGCCCCTCGGCCTCGTCCGCCGCGTGATGAAGGAGCCGGTAGGCGCTCGCCTGCCGCAGGAAGGCGATGCCCTTGAGGATATTCTCCGAGGTCTTCGTGCCGAACCTCGGCAGCCGGGCGAGCCGGCCGTCCTGCGCCGCCGCCTCGAGCTCGGGCAGCGAATCGATGTCCAGCACTTCGTGGATCTGACGGATCTTGGCCACGCCGAGCCCTGAGATCGCCAGCATCTCGACGAGGCCGGGGGGAATCTGCTCGCGAAGCTCCTCGAGCAGGCTGGCGCGGCCGGTGGTCACGATCTCGGAGACGATCTGCAGTGTCGCGGGTCCGACGCCCTTCGTGGCGGCGAGGCTGCCATCCTCAAGGCCTTCACGCAGGTCGGCGGAGAAGCCGCTGACCGCGCGGGCCGCCGTGCGAAAGGCACGGATGCGAAAGGGATTCTCGCCCTTCAGCTCGAGGAAGGCGGCGATCTGCTCGAGCACCTGCGCGACCGCTTTCCGGTCCATGAAGCTCCGGACGGCATCGGTCATCGCGGGGTCGCCGAGATCTCGTTGGCGAGCACGCGCGTGCGCCAACCGAACTCGAGCAGCTCTTCCGCCCCGACCAGCGAGTGCAGCCCGGCCGCCTGCCCGCCGGCCAGCACCGGCGAGAACAGCGCCGTCCCGTCCGGGCGCTCGAGACCGCGCGGACGCGCGCCCATGGTCTCGACCGCGCTGAAGCCGTCCCGATCGGGCCGCAGGCCGAAGATCCCGAGCACCCGCAGCTCCTCGCCCGCGGCGTGCACGAAGCAGCCGTCCATCGGTTCCGCGGCGTGATCGTCGACGACACGAGCCCACACCTGCCGGTCGAGGAGCTGCGCGTAGTACGCGCGGGGCGGCTCGTCGGTCGACGGCGTGGAAGCGGGAGCCGTGGCGAGCAAGTCGGCCAGCCGATCGGCGGCGATGGACAGGGTCAGCGCGCCGGCATCCCACATCAGGTAGGCGTGGTGCGCGAGCGCGACGAGCTGGTCCATCCCATCCCCGAGTCCCTCCGCCGGCCGAAGCTCGTGGAGCAGCGCAACGGCTTCGGGAACCATGAGAAACGCGTCGCGGTCGGCGGGGTCGTGCCCCCCGCGCTCGAGGGTGGCGCGGATCGTGGGAAAGACGGTCGCGGAGCTTTGCGAAAACACCAGGTCGAACGGGGTCGGTCGGGCCATGCAGGAAGATAGCGGGGTGGGGAGGACGACCGGACGGCCTCAGCGGCCGGTGTTGAGGGGGAGAAAGCGGTCCAGGAACACCTTGAACTCCTCGAACGCCTCCACGTACGGGACGTGCCCGCAGCGGGCGAGGGGATGGAACTCCGCCCCGATCAGCTCCGCGGCGTTCATGGCCGCCGCGATGGGAATCGGATCGTCTTCTCCATGGAGCACGAGTGACGGCAGCCTCCTCAACTCATCCAGCCGAGGACGAAGGTCGTAGTCACCCAGGCTCCGCCAGACCTCCTGCTGCGTCCGGCCGGTCACCCGGAACGGCGTAAGCTCCCTGGCCATCGAGGGATCGAAGAAGTACGGCGCCACCGATAGCTCGAAGATGCGCTGCTGGAACGCCGCGGGGTCGCGCTCGCGCAACCCACTCTCCCGCAGGCGGCGTCGTTCCTCCTGAAATTCGGGGTCGAGGTTGCGGCGGGCAAACACGTGCTCGAACTGCTCACGTGCCGCGCGCCAGGCCGGCGCGGGCGACACCAGCGCGAGGCGCTCGACGCGGCCGGGGTGCTCGAGGGCGTAGAGCAGTGCCAGCAGGCCGCCCCACGAGTATCCCAGCAGCGTGACCCGCTCGAGCTCCCAGTGGTCGCGCAGCGCGTCGAGATCGGCCGTGTGTTCGGTCCAGCCCACCGGGACCTCGCGGCCCACGGCCGAGCGCCCGCCGCCGCGCTGATCGTAGTACAGCAGCTCGCGTCCGTCCGCGAGCGCGTCGAAGCCGGGCAGCAGGTAATCATGGTGCGCGCCGGGACCGCCATGCAGCACGATCGCCGCCGGCCCCTGACCGACCCGGCGGGTGAAGAGCTCGACGCCTCGGACGCGAACGGTGGTTTCGCGTGCGGTGCGGGGCTCAGGCATACGCGGCCAGCGCGGCCTCGACCGTATTGGCCTGGATGGTCACGACGTCCTCGAGGTCGCGGGCGTACCCGCCGGCCATCGTCACCACGCACGGCAGTCCGCGCCCGCGGACGGCGTCGAATACCCGGAGATCACGCGCGGCCAGTCCCGCGACGCTCATGCCGAGACGGCCGAACCGGTCGTGGACGAACGGGTCGGCCCCGCCGAGGTAGAATACGATCTCCGGGCGCGCCGCCTCCAGCACCGGGCCGAGGTGGGCGTCGAGCGCCGCCAGGTAGGCTCCGTCCCCGCACCCGTCGTCTAACTCCACGTCGAGCCCGCTCTGCTCTTTCCGGAAGGGATAGTTCCGCGCGCCGTGCATGGAGAAGGTGAAGACGTCGGCGTCGTCGGCGAAGATGCGGGCGGTCCCGTTGCCCTGGTGGACGTCCAGATCCACCACGGCGGCGCGAGTGACCAGGCCGGCGCGCTGCAGCACCCGGATCGCGCTGGCGACGTCGTTGAAGACGCAGAACCCTTCGCCGTGGTCCGGGAAGGCATGGTGGGTGCCGCCGGCGAGATTGATGCCGAGGCCGTCCTCGAGCGCGTCATAGGCGGCCTCGATGGTCCCCTGCACGGTCCGCAGCGACCGCTCGCGGAGCCCGACGCTCCACGGAAAGCCCAGCCGCCGCACCTCCACGGTCGTCAGGCTGCCCGCGAACACGGCGTCCACGTAGCCGGGCGTGTGCACCAGCTCGAGCGTCCAGCGCTCGGCGCGCTCGGGCTCCTCGATCCTCGTTGGGGCCAGCAGCCCGCGCGCCACGATCTCGTCGCGGATGCGCTCGTACTTGGCGATGGGAAACCGGTGGCCGTCCGGGAGGGCCATCGTGAAACGGGCGGACGACCACGCGCGCATGGTCAGAGCAGGACGGCCAACGCGTCCGCCACTTTCCGGACGGCCGCTTCCTCGTCTGACGTGAAGGGGTCCGGCACGTCGCTGTCCACGTCGATCTGGCCCAGAATCGTGCTGCCGCGCCGGATGAGCACCACCAGCTCGGAGCGTGTCCAGGTGTTGCAGGCGATGTAATTCTCGACCGCCCGCACGTCCGGCACGTTCTGGTCGTGGCCTGTGGCAACCGCCGTGCCGCATACGCCGTGACCCACCGCGATGCGGGTGTGCTCGGTCTCCCGTCCGGCGAATGCCTCCAGGACGAGTTCCGCGCCATGGAGCATGTAGAGATACACCGAGGTGTACGGCGAGCCCGCGCCGCGAATCTTCTCGGCGGCAAGTGCGAGCAGCTCGCCGCGTCCGGCCTCGCGGGCGAACGCTCCGCGCAGTGCCGCGACGACCCGGTCCGGCTCCAGCACGGCCATGCTCAGCCTCCGCGTTGTCCGAGCGTGGCGCGAAGCGTCGTCGTCGCGCTGCCACGCCGGACGGTGATGTCCACCGTGTCGCCAGGACGGTGGCTCCGGAGCGCGTCCGTCATGGCCTGCAGGTCGGGCACGCTCATCTCCCCGATCCTGGTGATGATGTCGTCACCACGCAGCCCCGCCAGTTCCGCCGGGCTTCCGGTGCGCACGCCCAGCAGGCGCACGCCGCCCGGGTTGTCGGTCATATCCGGCACGGTGCCGAGATAGGCGCCATAGCCCGGCGTCGCCGAGGCGCCGACGCTCGGCATCTGCGGAGCTGCGGTGACCGGGGAGAGCGGCCCGGGCCGGTTGCCGAGCGCGGTGACCACGCCGGACACGAAACGAGCCACCTGGTCCATTCCCTCGACGTTGATCTTCTGCCAGTCATCGGTCGTGCGGTGGTAATCCTCATGCAGGTCGGTGAAGAAATGCAGGACCGGCTTTCCGGCCGCGTAGAACGAGGACTGGTCGCTCGGGCCGTAACCGTCCCCCTGGGCCTTGAGATCCAGCCCCGCGTGCCAGTTGAGTGAGTCGAGGAGCGCGGGAAACTCCTTGGCCGTCTGCGCGCCGTACACGATCAGCCGCTTCTGACGGAGCCGGCCGACCATGTCGAGGTTGATCATGGCCAGCGTCGTCGAAAGCGGGTAGATCGGCTGCTTCGCGTAATAGGCCGATCCGAGCAGCCCGAGCTCTTCGCCGCTGAAGGCGATGAAGACGATCGTGCGAGCGGGCGGCATGGCGGCCAGCCGCTCGGCGATCTGGATCAGCATCGCCGCGCCCGACGCGTTGTCGTCCGCGCCGTTGTGAACCGTCCCGGTACTGTCGGGATCGAGGCTGCCGAAGCCGCCAAGGCCCAGGTGATCGTAGTGCGCCCCCACGATGATCGCTTCGTTTCGCAGCTGCGGATCGTGCCCGGGCAGCAGCCCGATCACGTTGCTGCCGGTCAGGCCCGCCACGTGCGCGTGTTGCGCCACCGGAGCGTCGCGCGCCACCTGGAATCGCTGGAACCATCCACCGGCCGCCGGCTGCAATCCCACGGCCTTGAACCGCCGCGCCAGGTAGGCCGCCGCGGTGTCGGCCCCCGGGGTGCCGGTCAGCCGTCCGCCGAGCGTCTCGTCGCTCAGGAACTTGATGTCGTCGATGGGACGGATCGGCGGGACCGGCGCGCGCACCGCAGGATGGGGCGCGGTGCCCATCTGCTGGGCGGCGAGTGCGGGGACGACGAGCGCCATGACGATGGCCAAGCCCGCGGAACACGTTCGTGGGTGCATACGCTCGAACTATACCGGGCCGCTCACCGCGGCACGAAGTCGGTCTCGGGGGTCAGCCGGCGGACGAACGCCGCGAGGAGCCGGGCCGTCCGGTCGAGATCCTCCAGCGCGACCATCTCGTTCGGACTGTGCATGTACCGGTTGGGCACGCTTACCAGCGCGGTGGCCACGCCCCGATGGGCGTTGAAGATCGCTTCGGCATCGGTGTGGGTGTCGCGGGACGCGGCTTCGATGCTGAACGGAATCTGTTCGGCCTCGGCCGCCTCGGCCAATCGCTCGAACACGTTCTCGCTGACCGATGCGCCGCGGGAGAGCACCGGGCCGCCGCCGAGGCGGTAGTCGCCGTGCTTCCGCTTGTCGATGCCCGGGTAGTCGGTCGCGTGGGTCACGTCGATGACGATCGCGACGTCAGGCTCGAGCACGGCGGCGGACGAGCGCGCTCCCCCGCCGGTGGCGGCGATCTCTTCCCGGGTCGTTGCCACCGCCGTCACGGACGCGCCGGCCGCGGGGCCGTCCGCCAGGAGGCGCAATGCCTCCAGGACGACGAACGCTCCGATGCGGTTGTCGATGCACCGGCTCACCAGTCGGCCATTGGGGAACTCCAGGACACCGGCGGCGAGCACCCCTGGATCGCCGATCCTGAGTTGGCGTTCCGCTTCCGACTTGCTGGCCGCCCCGATGTCAATCCAGAGATCCTCGACCTTGGACACCTTCTCACGATCGTCCTTGTCCATGATGTGGATCGCCTTCTTGCCGACCACTCCCGTCACCGTCCCGCCACGACCGAGCAGCCGGACGCGCTGGCCGACGAATACCTGGTGATCCCACCCGCCGATCGTATCGAAGCTCAGATAGCCGTCGTCGTCGATGTGGCTGACCATGACGCCGATCTCGTCGATGTGCCCGGCGAACATGACGCGTGGGCGTCCGTCGCCATTCAGCGTGGCGAAGGAATTGCCGGCCACGTCCGCCCGCACGGCGTCCGCAAAACGCTCCGCCTCCGCGCGCCAGACGCGTGCCGGAGCCGCCTCGAAGGCGGAAGGCCCCGGCGTATCGAGCAGCGACTTGAGGAAGGCGAGCGATTCGGGTGTCATGGTCCTGGATGGTGGGGGCCGAGAGGGCAGCGCACAAAGCTCGCGTGCCCCGACTGCGTTGTCTACCCCTCGCCGGGACGAAGATCCACCTCGAGAAACTCGGCCCCCGGCAGCGGAGTGTGACGGTAGGGCGGAATGGCGACGAAGCCCAGCTCGTCATAGAGACGCCGGGCCGCGGGCATCGATGCCAGGGTGTCGAGCCGCATCGAATCGTAGCCGGCGGACCGCGCCTCGCTGAGCGCCATCGCGGCCAGCTGCCGCCCGATGCCCTGTCCGCGAAATTCCGCGCGCACGTACAGGCGCTTCATCTCGCAGATGCCCGCCTCGAGCGGGCGTACCCCTACGCACCCGGCCGGCGACTCAGCGGCCAGCGCGACGAGCACACGACCTTGCGGCGGCGCATACGCGCCGGGCAGGCCGGCCAGCTCGGCTTCGAAGCCCTGAAACGCGAGATCGACCCGGAGTGAAGCCGCGTACTCCGCGAACAGCAGGCGGGCCTCCTGGAGCAAGGCACCCGCACCCGCACCTTCGATCCGAATTGTCACGCGGATGGCTGCCAGCGGACCAGATCCTGGTGCCCGACGCCGGCCACGGCGGCCTGGATGCGCGCCGCGCCGTCCACGAGACGCGGCCCCGGCCTCGAGGTGTAGGCGTTGCCGTCCAGCACCCAGACGGGCACCGAGCGGAGCATTCGAAGGGCGATGGGATCCTGCACGCCGCCGAGCTCGACGAGCGCCCGCTCGACGCCGAAGCCGCACAGCATGACCAGGATCAGGTCGGGCCCGAGCGCTTCCACGTTCGTCCACGAGGTGAAGACGGAATGATCCCCGGCCGCGGCGGCCACATCGACGCCGCCCGCCGAGGCCACGAGGTCCGGCACCCAGTGGCCCGCCAGGTAGGGCGGGTCGAGCCATTCGATGCAGGCGACCCGCCTGATCTCGGCAGGCCACTGTCCCCGCAGCCGTCCGAGCCGGCTTCGCAGTCCCGCGGTGAGCTCGTCACCTTCGTCGGCGAGGTCGAGCACCCTCGCGACCGCGGTGATGTCGCTCAGCACTCCCTCGAAGGTACGCCCGGTCAGCGTCAGCACCGCCGGACTCGGGGCGAGCACGGCGGCGAGCCGATGGACGGCACCGTCGGCCACCGCGCAGACCTCGCAGAGGTCCTGGGTGATCAGCAGGTCAGGGTCGAGGGCGCGCAGGGCGTCGGCATCCACCGTGATGACGGCATGCCCGGTCTCCCGAAGGCGTGTGACCTCCGCGTCGATCACGGCGCTGGGCAGCCGGGGATCGAGCGGAGTCGATGTGACCCTCGGCAGATGCTGTACGTAGGCGGGGTAGTCGCACTCGTGGGAGATCCCGACGAGGTGGCCCGCGCCGCCGAGCGCCGCCACGATCTCTGTGGCGCCCGGCAGGAGCGTCACCACACGCATCAGCGCTCGGTGAGGCGGCGGGGGTGGTAGTTGGCGAACAGCAGAAGACCGATGAACGGTGCGAGCAGAGTCCGAAAATCACGCGTCAAGGTGTACGCCACCAGCCCCAGCAGCGTCGGCGCCTCGACGAGCGCCCACGCCATCAGCACGCGCCCCAGGTTGAGCTGCCACCAGTCATCTTCCGACGCGCCGCGACCTGGCGGGGCGAGGCGGCCCGCGGTGAATGCCGCCGCCCCGAAAAGCGTGGCGCTGACCAACGCCAGCGCGATGTACAGCACCCGACGGTCGGGTAGCGCTTCCGCGGGCACCGACCGCTCGCTGACGGCGTAGGCAAGCGCCCAGAACAGCACGATGCCCAGGACCAGCGCGCCGTGAATGATCCGCGCACGGATTGACGGCGAGATGGGCGCGCTCTGGGCCATCGCTCAGCGCCCGGCCACCCGATAGAGGGCCGCGGCGAGTCCGGCGAACACCACGAGCGCCACGATGTCGTTCTGGGCTACGCTGCCGAGCGCGGCCTGGAGCCCGGTTAGGTGAGCCAGATAGTCGGCCGCGGGCACCTGCGCCACTTCGGCCTTTCGGACCAGCGCCGCGGCCACGCCCGCGATGGCGACGCCCGCCAGCGCGCCGCCGGCGATGAGGCCGCTCGAGAACAGGACACCCGGACCGGACTCGACCTCGGCGATCGAGCGCTCCGCGCCGCGGGCACGGCGCTCGACCAGCCAGCGCACCACGCCGCCCGCGAACATCGCCGACGAGGTCGAGATCGGCAGGTACACGCCGACCGCGATCGGCAGTGACTGCAGCCCCATGAGCTCGATCGCGAGCGTGAGGAAGACGCCGATGAGCACCAGTCCCCAGGGAAGCTTCTGGGTGAGAATGCCGTCGGTCACCAGCGCCATGATCGTGGCTTTGGGCGAATCCAGCTTCGTGATCGGGCGACCGTCAATCTCCCGGATCCGCCCCCCGATTCCGGGGTCGACCAGGTACGCGACCTCGCCGGAGGAGGGATCGAGCAGGTACTTCCCGGGCTGCACGCCTTCCGTGGGCAGGTTCACGCGCACCACGTCCCACTCGCGACCGTCGTGCTGCATCCGCTCGCCCAGCGTCGTCACGGAGCGCGTCTCCGCGCCCGGCGCCGAGGCCTGGAGCGTCACGCCCGGGTGCCGCTCGGGGACGATCGTCGTATAGGTGGTGTTCAGCAGCGTAAGGGTCCAGCCGACTGCCAGAGCCGAAGTGACCGCCCCGACGATGATGGCGATCTGCTGCCGGCGCGGCGTCGCGCCGACCAGGAACCCGGTCTTGAGATCCTGACTGGTCGCGCCGGCGTTGCTCGCGGCGACCGCGATGACGCCCGCGATCGAGATCGCGCCCACGCGGTGATCGACGCCGGTCCAGCCGATCAGCAGGAAGATCGCCGTGGTCCCGATCAGCGCGGCGATCGTCATCCCGGACACCGGATTCGCGCTCACGCCGATTTCGCCGGTGATGCGGGACGATACGACGACGAAGAAGAACCCGAAGACCACGATGAGCACGGCCCCGAGCAGGTTGACGGCCAGCTGCGGCAGCGCGGTGAGCAGCAGGGCGAGAGCGACCGCACCCACCAGCGTGACCCACACCGGCAGGTCCAGGTCGGTCCGCAGACGAGCGGCGGTGTCGCCGATGCTGCCGCGCAGGTCCTGGAAGCCCGACCGGAACGCCGAGAGAATGGTGGGCAGGGCGCGGATCAGGGCGATGATGCCCGCGGAGGCTACCGCGCCGGCCCCGATGTAGAAGACGAAGTTGGCCCGCACTTCGCCCGGACTCATGTCGGCGATGAGCTTGGTCTCGGCGAAGATCGGCGAGGTGAGCCCGCTGCCGAACAGCTTGATCGCCGGGATCAGCACTAGGTAGGCGAGCGAGCCCCCCGCGAAGAGGTATCCCGCGATGCGCGGCCCGATGATGTATCCCACCCCCAACAGCTCGGGCGAGACTTCGGCGGAAATCGACGCGCCCTTGTACCCCGTCGAGACCCAGCCGGGATATTCCTTCCAGGCCTTCAACCCCGACATCAGGAACTTGTACGCGAACGCGAGCCCGAACGCCTGGAACAGGCGCCGCGCCTGCAGTCCGCCCTTCTCACCCGCCACCAGCACCTCGGCGCAGGCGGTGCCCTCGGGATAGGTGAGCCGGCCGTGCTCTTTCACGATGAGCGCGCGCCGCAGCGGGATCATCAGCAGGATGCCCATGACCCCGCCCACCACCGCGACGACCGCGACCTTGCCGACGCTCAGGTCGTATCCCATGAGCAGAATCGCCGGGAGCGTGAACACGATGCCGGCCGCGATCGACTCGCCGGCGGACCCGGTGGTCTGCACGATGTTGTTCTCGAGGATCGTCGACCGCCCGAGTGTCCGGAAGAACGCCACGGCCAGCACGGCGATCGGAATGGACGCCGACACCGTCAGGCCGATCTTGAGGGCGAGGTAGACACTCGACGCGGCGAACACGAGTCCGAGCAGCGCACCGAGCACCAGGGCACGGACGGTGAGCTCCGCGGGGGCGTGCTCCGGCGCGACGAAGGGAGTGAAGGCAGGCGTCTCGGGCGGAGCGGTCGGACGGGTCAGGGTCGCCATGGGGTTCCGTCGGGAGAAGGAGAGGTACGCTGCCGGAAGCTACCGACGCCTCGGGAGACCGTCCAGCGCGGAGGGCCGAACGCTCTCGGCATGAACGCACTGGCCTGTGCCCCCGCCGCGTCCGACCCAGTGACCAGAGTCACGGCACTGACACAGCCCTATCAATACTTTAGTTCGCGCCGGTGATCCAGCCGGCGTGCTTTCCGCATACAGTGCAAGGCGGTGCGCAACGACTCGCTCGAGTCGACTGTCAGCCGTCACGAACTCGACCCAACTCTAGGGGGCCGTCATGCTGTGGACCATCTTCGTGATCCTGCTGGTGCTGTGGCTCCTGGGCGTGGTGTCGTCCTACACGCTCGGCGGGTTCATTCACGTCCTGCTCGTCGTTGCGGTCGTTGTCGCGCTGATACAGCTCATTCAAGGCAGGCGGGTCGTATGAAGCCCGCGGTGATCATCGGCGCGCTGCTCGTCATCGTGGGCATCGCCGGCCTGGCGTTCGGCGGCTTCTCCTTTACTCACAAGGAGAAGGTGCTCGATATCGGGCCCATCGAAGCGAGCGCCGACAAGAAGGAGTCGCTTCCGGTGCCACCGCTGCTCGGCGCCCTCGCGATCGTAGGCGGCGTGGTGCTCCTCGCGACGAGCGCGCGACGGGCCTGACCGGCGCGGCTGGCCGACGGAGCGCAGGGCCCGAGGGGGAGCGAGACGGCAATGTCTCGCTCCCCCTCGGTGTTCGACGGCCATGCCCGTCGTGCGTGCTGTTCGGCCGAGTGAAACCGCAGCGCGTCCGGGGTCGTTCCCTGCGTGGGAGCGCTCGGAGCAGGGACATTTCCCCGCACGCCACCGCCGTGGCGGCGCGGGCACACGCGTGACGATAGGCTCGAGCGCGCTGCTGGCGTCGGGAGACGGGATGATGCATAAGTAAGTCGATGACCCGTGCCGAGCCGCCTTCGCCCAGTTCACCCGATCCCCATCCTGATGGACCGGGCGGCCGACGCGCGCTCGTGTTGGCCGGCGAGGCCTCCCTCCGGCGACGGCTCATCGCCCGCGACGAGCAGGCATTGGTCGAGCTGATCGAGGTCGCGAGCCCCTGGCTTTTGGGCATCACCCACTCGATGCTGAGCGATCCGGATGAGGCCGAGGAGGTCGTGCTCGAAGTATTCGCGACGGCGTGGGATCGGATCGGAAGCCTGGGGGACGAGCACGAGGCGGTGCTCCCTTGGCTGCTTCGGATCACGAGAAATCGCGCCATCGACCGGCTGCGCCGGCGCCGGCGTCTCCGGCGCAAGGTCGAGCGCGCCGAGGCCTTCGGGGAGCTGCCGCCCGACCGCATTCATCCCGTCGAGGTCGACGAGGCCGCCACGCCGGGGTGGCACGTGCATCGCTCGGTGCACGCCGCGCTCGACGCGCTGCCTCAGGAACAGCGGGACGCGGTGCGGCTGGCCTACTTCGAGGGCCTTACCCACTCCGAGATCGCCCGCCGGCTCGCGATACCCATGGGCACGGTGAAGACGCGGCTCAGACTCGCGGTCGACAAGCTCCGGACCTCGCTGGCGCCCATCAAGGACTGGATCGGATGACCGCTCACGACTGGTACATCGAGAACCGAGCGCTGTTCGCCACCCGAAGCCTGGAGCCGGAGGAGGAACGGTCCTTTCAGGACCATCTCGCGCGTTGTGACGAATGCGCACGGGAGATCGCCCGGCTGGAGCGGGAGCTCGCCTGGCTGCCGATGGGTGTGGCACCCGTGCCGCCGCCACCTGGCTTCGTCCGGCGCATGGCGAGGGGCGTGCTCGATCGCCCTGCTCGGTGGCGACAGTGGGTGCCGCTCGCCGCGGCAGCCGGACTCGCCCTGGCGGCCGGCGCCGCCGCGCTCTCGGCAAGGAGCGAGGGCCGCGAGCTCCGGACCGCGCTCGCCGCCCGCGAAAGCAAACTCGTGGCGCTCGAGGATACGCTCTCCGTGCTGCGCCGGGCGAACATGGTGCTGCAGACGCAGATCTCGATGAATGGCCATCCGCAGGGGGGCCTGCTGATCTTCCAGGACGCGGCATCGCACCGGTGGTGCGTCATCGTCCATGGGCTGCCGCCGGCACCGACCGGCAACGTGTACCAGTTCTGGTTCATCACCGAAACAGGGATGGTCAGGTCGGTCGAGGTCGATGCGGATATGGAGCGTCCGGCCTTCATGACGTTGCCGATGCCCGGGGTGCCGGCGCCGGTCATGGGCGCGGCGCTCACGATGGAGCCGGTCGTGAACCGTTCCGCCGAGCCGAAAGGCGTCACGCTGGCCCACGTCGTTTTCTGAATGCGTCGAGAGCAACGGGGGACCTGCCGGCAATGGCAGGCCCCCCGTTGTGTGCCGGGTCTCGTTCGTCAGCGTGTGCTGGCGATCGAGTCCTGCGCCACGACGGAGTGCTCGGTCGAGTCCATCTGCGCCGGGTCGGCTGGCCACCAGGTGGGCGCGGGCGGCGCCTGCTCGCCGCCCAGCTGCACCGGAGGCTCGGGCAGTGTGTCCGTCGGAATGACGACGCCGTTGGCGCCGAGCTCGCGGAAGAGTTTCCACTGGGCCTGGCGCGCGGCCCACGGCCGGGAACCGTTGTACATCAGCGCGACGAGCAGGGTGCCCTCGGGACGCCCCAGGTAGCCCACGACGGTCGATACGCGGCCAAGCGTTCCGGTCTTGGCGCGCACCACGCCCACACCCGGGAACCCGCTGTTCAGCCGGTGCAGTGTTCCGGTGCCGTTGGCCGGCAGCAGCATCGGGAAATTCCGCCCGGCCGGGGTGGCCGGGAACTTGGCGAGATAGGTGACGAACGCCTTCGGGGTGACCCGATCCTCGTACGAGAGGCCACTGCCGTCGACGAGGTACACCCCGTTATCCGAGCCGACTACCTGCCGTACATGATCGGTGAGGAGTGCCGGCGCCTGGTCACGGCCGCCGGCCCACTGGAGCAGGAGCTCGGCGCCGAGGTTGAGGCTGCGCCGGTTGATCTCGCTCGCCAGCGAGTCGAGTGGCGGCGACGAGACCTCGGCGAGGATCTGGGGTCCGCCGCTCGGGGGCGACCCGAGGTACGGTGAGGGATTCCAGGCGATCCCCGCCCGCTTGAGCGCGCCGCCCCATACCGCGCTGAGGACCGCCCGCGGATCGCGAGCAACCGCGGTGAGACGTCGCGGGGACGCCCGCACCCCGAGGGTGCCGCCGAGCACCCACCCTCCATCCGCACGGGGCCGCAGCGAAAGCCGGGAGCGCCGGCCGGAGCGTGTCGTGGCGGTCACGCTCACGAGCGACCCGATTCCCGCTGGTGCAGTTTCGATGAGACGCACCCGCTGTCCTACCCGGGCGCCGGGGCGGACCGTAATCCACACGATGTTCTCGTGCAGCGTCAGTGGTCCGACGAGGGGGGCGAAGATGCGTCCCTGGTGGCGGGACGACCAGACGGCAGGATAGAGCGCATTGGCGGGTCCGTTCGAGCTCTGGAGCTGCAGCGGACCCGTCAGCCGCCGCACGCCGCCGCTGGCGAGCTGTAGCGCCAGATCGTAGAGCGTCGGCCCCGAACCCTCGGCGCGTTCGAGCGAGGGGTCGCCGTTCACCTCGAGGGCCCAGCTCCCGATCCATGCACCGGTAGCGGAATCCAGCGAGCCGGCGCCGACCACGCGCGTGGGGCGCCGGGCCGTGCCGCCGAGCACGCTCCGCGCGAACCCCGTCGTGAACAGCTTCACCGTCGAGGCCGGCATCAGCGCCTGATCGGGATTCATGCTCCACAGCGGTCGGCCCGCCTGGTCGGCGATGGCGATTCCCCATTCACCCGGCGCAGCGCGGAGACTCGTGCGGTACCACGCATCCATCCGCTCGCTCACCCACTGCGCGTCCGTCTGCGCGTGGAGCGAGGACGCGGGAAGCCCGAGACAGGCGATTGCCGCTAAGGGCGCGAGACGGCTGAGGTACGACGAAAGTGGCACGGCACATCCAACGAGAGAATGACGAAGCACTCCGCGGGCGGCGAATTTTCGCCGGAATACCCTCGAGTGTCAACCCTTAAAGCATTCAGCAGCAGAGTGTTACATATGGGAAGCGGCTCCTGGGCACGCGGAGCCGCGATTCCGGGCATACCTGCTGGGAAACCGCAATTCCCGGGCCTCTACCGGGTGAGGATCGTCACGGCTACTGGGCGCAATCGCGTCCTACACTGTGCAGTGTATCAACGAAAGCGTCGCAACCAGGCAACCATCCGCCTGCGGCGCAGGCCTTTTTCGTCAGCCGACCCCGGGAGGCGCAATGCGAGCTCACCCTTCAGCGTATCTGGCCGCGCTCGCGATGCTCGTGGGCGCGGTGGGCTGCGCGAGCAACACCGCACGCACCGACGATAGCCCAAGTGCCGCGGCGCGTGATACCAGCACCACCACGACGGCCACCGATACGGCGGGCATTCAGAATCCGCCCGGATACCGCGGCATGGAGCGCGACACGTCGGCCGTGCCTTCAGGCGCCGCCACGCAGCCGGTCGACACCTTCCTGCAGCGGCAGGGAACCGGCGCCCCGCAGGACACGATGGGGTATGGCGGGATGGAGCGGGATACGACCGGTCAACAGCAGCGGGAAACCGAGAGCGCGAGCGACAGCTCGGGCCGGACCGTCCCAGGCATGGCCCAGCAGGATTCCACCAGCGGGATGGGTAGCATGGATTCCAGCGGCACGGGCGGGATGGATGCCATGGATTCGACCCGCATGGGCGGGATGGGTGGCATGGACTCGACCCGTATGGGCGGGATGGATTCGATGAGCACCGATACCACCGGAATGTCTCCGTCCAGCGGCACGAGCACGGACTCGAGCAGCGGCGGATCGAGCGACTCGACGACCGCACGGTAGCGCGACCGCGACCTCGCCCGAGCCACGACAACGAAGGGGCCATGATCTGAGTCATGGCCCCTTCGTGCTGAGCGTTGCCCGGTGTGCTTACTTCAGCATCGTCTTGGCGATCGTCTGGAGCTGCATGTTGCTGGTGCCCTCGTAAATCGTCCCGATTTTGGCATCGCGGTAGAACTTCTCCGCCGGGTACTCCTTCGAGTAACCGTAGCCGCCGAACAGCTCCAGGCAGTTGGACGTCGTGCGGTCGGCGACCTGCGAGCTGAACAGCTTGGCCATCGCGGCCTGATGCTGGAACGGCTGCCCGGCGTCTTTCAATCGCGCCGCATTGTAGACCATGAGGCGTGCGGCCTCGAGATCGGTGCCCATCTGGGCCAGCTGGAACTGCACGCCCTGGAACTCGGCGATCGCTCTGCCGAACTGACGACGCTCCTTGACGTACCCGGTCGCCGCCTCGAGCGCCCCGGTGGCCACACCGATCATCTGCGCGCCGATGCCGATCCGCCCCTCGTTCAACGTCTCGATGGCGATCTTGTAGCCCTGGCCGATCGGGCCGAGGACGTTCGCGGCGGGGACGCGGCACTGCTCGAGAATGAGCTCGGTGGTGCTCGACGCCCTGATCCCGAGCTTGTTCTCCTTCTTGCCGACGGCGAAACCGGGAAACTCGCGCTCGACGATGAACGCCGTGATGCCCTTGTATCCCTTCGAGGGCTCCACGTTGGCGAAGACGATGAACACACCGGCTTCGGCGCCGTTGGTGATCCAGAACTTCCTGCCGGTGAGCTCCCAGCCGTCGCCGGAGCGCTCGGCGCGGGTCGCGAGCGCGAACGCGTCGCTGCCGCTGCCGGGCTCGGACAGTGCGAACGCGCCCAACAGCCCGGTCGTGAGCCGAGGAAAGTACCGCCGCTGTTGCTCGTCGTTGCCCCAGCGCAGAAACGCATTGTTGACGAGCGTATTGTGCACGTCGACGTAGATCGCCGCCGAGGCGTCGACCCGTGCCAACTCCTCGATGGCCAGCGCCGACATGAAGATGCCGCCACCCGCCCCGCCGTACTGCTCCGGCACCTCGATCCCCATCAGCCCGAGCTCGAAGAACTTGGGGATGAGGTCGGCGCGGAACTGGGCGGCCTCGTCCATCTCGGAGACGTGCGGCCGCACCTCCGACTCGGCGAACTCCCGGACCGCGTCGCGAAACAGATTCTCTTCTTCGGACAGGGTCGTCAGGGCAGGCGCGGCACTGCGGAGGTCCTGCATAGGGAGACGGGCTCCGGAGATGGTCGGCGGCGTACCTCAGGTCGGCGGAGTATATCCCTGACTTCCGACGGGTTCAATCGGCGCCGCGTCCAGCACTTCAAGCGCCACCGGGACGCGCCCGAGCGGCGCCGAGACCTGCACGCCCTGCACGCGATCTGCGACGGCGGCGAGCATCTCGCGGGAGATGCGCACCCCTTCGGCGAGTGCCTCTTCCTTGCCCCCCGCGCTCGCGGCGCGCATCCGGTCCACGATCGATTCGGGCACGCTGACTCCGGGCACCTCATTGGCGAGGAACTCGGCGTTCCGAAGCGACACGAGCGGCCAGATGCCCGCGATGACGGGGATCCGAAACGACTCGACCCGGCAGAGGAAGCGGTCGAGCTGCTCGAGGTCGAACACCGGTTGGGTGATCGCGTACTCGGCGCCCGCCTCCACCTTGTAGGCGAAGCGCTTGAGCTCGCGCTCCACGTCGGGTGCGGCCGGGTTCACGCCGACGCCGATGACGAACTTGGTCGGAGGGCCGATCGGATTGCCGCCGGGATCGAGGCCGCGATTGAGCCGGTTCACCAGGTTGGTGAGGCCGATGCTGTCGATGTCGAACACGGCGGTGGCCTCGGGGTACGGTCCCATCTTCGGCGGATCGCCGGTGATGATGAGCAGGTTCCGCACGCCCGCCGCGGCGGCCCCGAGCAGATCGGAGAGCATGCCGAGGAGGTTGCGGTCGCGGCAGGCATAGTGGACGATGGCCTCGAGCCCGACCTCGCGCTCGATCATGAGGGCCGAGAGGAGCGCGCCCATCCGGCTCTGGGCCCGGGGGCCGTCCGGCACGTTCACCGCGTCGACGCCCGCCGCCTTGAGCTGGCGCACCTGCTCGAACATCGGCGCGGGGTCCACACCCTTCGGCGGCACGATTTCGACCGTCGTGACGAACCGGCCTTCCGCCAGCTTGGCGCCCAGTCGCGAGCGGGCCGCCAGCGGCACGGGCTCGAGCGCGACCGCCGGCGACGGTGCCGGCAGGGTGCCCATGTCGAAAGCGTGCCGCGGCGACACGCTCTGGACGAACCCGACCATCGCGCGGATGTGGTCGGGCGTGGTGCCGCAGCACCCGCCGACGAATCGGGCGCCGGCTTCCACCATCCGGCGCGCGTAGCTCGCCATGTACTCGGGCGAGGCCATGTAGATTTTGCGATCGCCCACCTCGCGGGGGAGGCCGGCGTTCGGCTGCGCCGCGATCGGAACGCTCACGACCCGCGCCAGCTTCTCGACCGCCTCGAGCACGCCGTGCGGTCCGACCGAGCAGTTGACGCCGATGACGTCGACGCCCATGGCCGCGAGCTCGGGCCCGAAGACGAGGGGATCGGTGCCGTAGTGGGTCTTGCCGTCGGTGCCCACCGTCATCTGGGCGATGACTGGAAGGTCGGTCGCCGACCGGATCGCCCGCACGGCCGCGCCGAGCTCGTTGACGTCGCTGAAGGTCTCGAGGATGAACCCGTCCACGCCGCCGGCCACGAGTCCTCGCACCTGCACCTCGTAGATGGCGCACGCTTCCTCGAGCGACAGCTCGCCGAACGGCTCGACCCGGACGCCGAGCGGCCCGATGGCGCCGGCCACCGCCGCCCGCGTGCCGGCGGCTTCGCGCGCGAGCCCCGCGGCCGCGGCGTTGATCCGCTCCGTCTCCGCGGCCAGGCCGTGGGTGGCGAGCTTCAGCGGGTTGGCGCCGAAGGTGTTGGTCTCGAGCACCTCGGCCCCCGCGCGGACGTACTCGCGGTGAATGTCGCGAACCAGATCCGGCTGCTTGAGGTTGAGCTCGTCGTAGCAGACGTTCAGGAACACGCCCCGCCCGTACAGCATGGTGCCCATCGCCCCGTCCACCACGTGGACGCGGCCGTCGGTCAGCAGGTCGCGCAGGGTCCGCACGCTAGCGCTCGTAATTGAGGTTGGGGGCGAGCCAGCGCTCCATGTCCGCGGGATCCATCCCCTTCCGGCGGGCGTACTCCTCGACCTGGTCGCGCTCGATCTTCCCGACCCCGAAATACTGCGACTGCGGATGCCAGAAGAAATAGCCGCTGACCGCGGCGCCGGGGAGCATCGCGAAGCTCTCCGTGAGCGTGATGCCGGCGTTGGATTCTGCGCGCAGCAGATCGAACAGCGCGCGCTTCTCGGTGTGGTCCGGGCATGCCGGGTACCCGGGGGCCGGACGGATGCCCTGATACTTTTCGCGGATCAGGTCCGCGTTGCCGAGCGCCTCGTCCGGGGCATAGGCCCAGTACTCCCGGCGCACGCGCTCGTGCAGCCGCTCGGCGAACGCCTCCGCCAAGCGGTCGGCGAGCGCCTTGGCCAGGATGGCGCTGTAATCGTCGTGCTGGGCCTCGAACCCGGCCGCCAGCTCGTCCAGGCCGACGCCCGCGGTGACGGCAAAGGCGCCCACGTAGTCCGCGACGCCGCTCTCGCGTGGCGCCACGAAGTCGGCCAGCGCGAGGTTGGGCCGGCCGGGGGGCTTGATCATCTGCTGGCGGAGCGTATGGATGACGGCGAGCTGTTCGGCGCGCTCGTCGTCGGCATAGAGCTCGATGTCGTCGCCCACCGCGTTGGCCCGGAAGACACCGAACACGCCGCGCGCGCGAAGCAGCCGCTCGCGGACGAACCGATCGAGCAGCACCTGCGCGTCCCGGAACAATCCCGTCGCCGCTGCGCCGACCGTCGGATCGGAAAGGATGTCGGGGTAGTGGCCGGCCAGTTCCCAGGTCTGGAAGAACGGGGTCCAGTCGATGAACGGCACCAGGTCGGCGAGCGGATAGTCGTCGAGCACCGTAAGGCCGGTCGAGCACGGCACGGGAGGCTCGACCGCGCGCCAGTCGATCGCCAGGCGATTCCGGCGGGCGTCGTCGATGGTCTGGCGACGCTCCTGCGGGCGGCTTCGGCTCCGCTGCTCGCGCACGTCCCGGTACTGCTCGCGCGTCCCGGCCACGAATCCGTCGCGGAGGGTGTCGCTGAGCAGGCTGCCCGCCACGCCGACAGCCCGCGAGGCGTCGAGCACGTGGACCGTGGGGCCGTGGTAGTTCGGCTCGATCTTGACCGCCGTGTGGACCCGCGAAGTCGTGGCGCCGCCGATCAGGAGGGGAATGCGGAAACCCTCGCGCTCCATCTCGCGCGCGACGAACGACATCTCCTCGAGCGACGGCGTGATCAGCCCGCTCAGGCCGATGATGTCCACCCCTTCGCGGCGTGCCGTCTCGAGGATCCTGGCGCACGGGACCATCACGCCGAGATCGATGACCTCGTAGTTGTTGCACTGCAGCACGACGCCCACGATGTTCTTGCCGATGTCGTGCACGTCGCCTTTCACCGTGGCCAGCAGCACGCGCCCGTTGGTCCGCGCCGCCGCCGACGTCTCGCGTTCCGCCTCGATGTAGGGGATCAGGTGGGCGACGGCCTTCTTCATGACCCGCGCGCTCTTCACCACCTGAGGGAGGAACATCTTGCCGGCGCCGAACAGGTCGCCGACGACGTTCATGCCGTCCATGAGCGGGCCTTCGATGACCTGAATGGGCCGTTCCACCAGGTGGCGCGCCTCCTCCGTGTCCTCGACGACGAAGTCCGCGATCCCTTCCACCAGCGCGTGCGCCAGTCGCTCGTGGACGGGCGCCCGGCGCCATGCCAGGTCGGCCGCATGCTCGGACAGCTGGCCCTTCACCTGATCGGCGACGGCGAGCAGTCGGTCGGTGGCATCCGGCCGGCGGTTGAGGACGACGTCCTCGACCCGCTCCAGCAGGTCGGCCGGGATGTCGGAGTAGATTGGAAGCTGGCCGGCGTTGACGATCCCCATGTCCATGCCGGCCTCGATGGCGTGGTAGAGGAAGGCGGCGTGAATGGCCTCGCGCACCGGGTCGTTGCCGCGGAATGAGAAGGAGACATTGCTGACCCCGCCGCTCACCTGCACATGGGGCAGCGTCGACTTGATCCGGCGGGTCGCTTCGATGTAGGCCACCGCGTAGTCGTTGTGCTCCTCGATCCCGGTGCCGATCGCGAAGATGTTCGGATCGAAGATCACGTCCTCGGGCGGATAGCCGACGCGCTCGGTGAGGATCCGGTAGCACCGCGTGCAGATCTCCAGCTTCCGGTCGGCGGTATCGGCCTGTCCGCGCTCGTCGAACGCCATCACGATGACGGCGGCGCCGTAGCGCCGGGCGAGGCTGGCCTGACGGACGAACTCTTCCTCCCCCTCCTTGAGGCTGATGCTGTTCACCACTCCCTTGCCCTGCACGCACTTGAGCCCGGCCTCGATGACCGACCACTTGCTCGAATCGAGCACCACCGGCACTCGGCTGATGTCGGGCTCCGAGGCGATGAGCTGCAGGAACTTCACCATGGCCGACTGCGAGTCGAGCATGCCCTCGTCCATGTTGACGTCGATCATCTGCGCGCCGCTCTCGACCTGCTGGCGGGCGATCTCCAGGCCCGCCTCGTAGTCGCCCGCCAGGACCAAGCGCGCGAACTTGCGCGACCCGGTCACGTTGGTGCGCTCGCCGACGTTGGCGAAGATGCTCTCGGGCCCGAGCGTGAGCGGCTCCAGGCCGCTCAGGCGCAGCTTGGGCTCGGGACGCGGCCGCTCGCGCGGTGCGAGCCCGCGCACCGCCTCGGCGAGGGCGCGGATGTGCGCGGGCGTGGTGCCGCAACAGCCTCCCACGAAGTTCACCAGACCGCTCTCCGCGAACTCCCGGAGCACCCGCGCCATGAACTCGGGGGTTTCGTCGTACCCCCCGAATTCGTTCGGCAGGCCCGCGTTCGGGTGCGCACTCACGAAGACGGGCGCCACGCGGGACAGCTCCTGGACATACTGGCGGAGGGCCTGCGCGCCCAGCGCGCAGTTGAGGCCGACGCTGAGCGGCCGCGCATGCGCCACCGAGTTCCAGAACGCCTCCGACGTCTGGCCGGACAGCGTCCGGCCGCTCGCGTCGACGATCGTTCCCGAGATCATGACCGGCAGGCGCGTGCCGAGTTGCTCGAACAGCGTCTCCACGGCGAAGATCGCCGCCTTGGCGTTGAGGGTATCGAAGATGGTCTCGATCAGGAGCAGATCGGCGCCGCCATCGACCAGCCCGCGCGCACCCTCCAGGTACGTCATCACCAGTTCGTCGAAGGTGACGTTTCGGAAGCCGGGATCGTTGACGTCGGGCGACAACGAGGCGCTCCGGTTGGTCGGGCCGAGGACGCCGGCGACGAAGCGGGGTGCGTCTGGCGTCCGGCGCTCCCATTCGTCCGCGGCGTCCCGCGCCAGCCGCGCGGCGGCATGGTTCAGCTCGTAGACCATGGTCTCCATGCCGTAGTCGGCGAGCGACATGGCATTGGAGGTGAACGAATTGGTCTCGACGATGTCCGCCCCAGCCTCGAGATACGCCGAGTGGATGGCACGGATGATCTCCGGCTGGGTGAGCGTCAGCAGATCGCTGTGCCCCCGGAGCTCGCGCGTCCAGTTCGCGAATCGCTCGCCCCGGTACTCTCGCTCGCCCAGTCCGTAGGTCTGGATCATCGTACCCATCGCCCCGTCTAGCACCAGGATGCGCCGGGCTAGGAGCGGCTCCAGCAGCGCGAGCCGACTCGCCCGGTCGTGCCGGGAGGGAGCGGAAGCAAGGGGACGGGGAGGATCGAGCAGCACGGTGTCTCCGGGGATGAAAAAGCCCCTGAAGGCCAAAACGCCTCAGGGGATGCGTTTTAGCGATTGTTTAACGTGGCCGCAAGCAGCGCAAATCGCCACGAATCATCTATCCAACAGCACAAAAGTAATGCCGAGGGCGACCGTCGGCTACGGGCTCACAGCCACGAGCCGACGCCGGGCCGGGTCGTTGCAATTACAAATTGGACAGGACGAAACCCCGGACCAGACTGAGGACCAGCCAGGCCACCAGCGGGCTCAAATCCATCATGCCGAACGGGGGAAGAATGCGGCGGATGGGATCGAGAATCCAGTTGGTGAGCGTCATGACGGGGCGCATCCACGGCCGGTAGGGAGAGACCCCGAACCACGAGGAGATCACCCTCACGAACAGCGCGACCATCAGGACGCTGAACAGCGTGCTGACCGCGAAGCGCACCCACGCCCGTGGCCCCGATTGCGCCAGCAGTCCCACCGTAATGGCGAACCCGCCAAGCCAGTGCACGAACGTGAGGAGCAGCAGGCCGCCGGCGATCACGATTCCGACCAGCCAGAGCGGGGCATCCTGCGGACTACCCCCCGCGCGGACGACACGCCGCTCGAGCGGCAGCAGCACAGGATCGCTCGCCCGGCGCATGAAGCGAGGCCATGCGCCGAACGGCGTGATTCGCCGGCTCCGAACGGCCCAATGCGTCAGTGCCACCACGGAGGCGTAGACCAGGGCGGCGACGACGGCAATGCGAGCGACGAGATCGAGCGTGGCAAACACCATGATCGGCCAGGGAGGGCGGGGCTCAGCGGGCGGGGTAGTCGCCGATGCGCATGGGGCGCTGGGCCCCCGTGCGGCTCGTGCACATGACGGTGAACCGGCCGCCGTTCAGGGTCGCTTCCTCGAGAATCTGTCCATCGCCCCGACAGGAAGTGATCTCACGATCGGCTACGCGCCGGAAACTCACCGTCACGACCGGCTCGCGGGCAAGATTGACCAGATGGCGCGCGGTGGCGGGTGTGAGGCTGTCGATGCCCATCTGGCGGAGGGATGCGGCCGGCCGGCCACGGTGGGACCCCCGGTAATCGATGGCGCGATCGACCAGATCGAAAATCTCCCGGCCGAGCGACTCGGCATCCTGCCGATCCTGGGGGAGTCCAGGCCGCGCATCCGCCCTGGTAGGCGGGGCCGCGTCCTTCGCGCCGCATCCTGCTACGAGCACCAGCGTGAGCACGGCACCGGCAGCGGCGCGGCCCATCAATCCATCGCGAATTCGCGGTTGAACACAACTTCGAAGCTGAAGGTCTTGGCCCGGCTCCGGGTTTCCATCAGCTCGGCGATCCGCTTCAGCCTGGCCGGGATCCCCATGATCTTTTCCTGGGCCATCCGCCCGATCTCGTTCAGGCCCTGGATACTTTCGATCCTCCAATAGCGGATCTGCTCCTGCACGATCCGCAGATAGTCACGGGGTCCGTAGATCCCGGCTCGGCGGATCACCTCGGCCAGCTCCTTGAAGCCGGGCATGGTGACCCCGGGCATGTCGATGGCAGGAAGGATGAACGAGGCGGACAGCAGCGCGCCATTGGGATCGCGCTCGAGGATCAGGTCGAAGACGCTCCGGTAGAACGCGTAATGACGAGCCTCGTCCTTGGCGACATGGCTCAACACTTCCGACAAGCGGGGTTCGTACTCCCCCACGATCCGCCCGGTCTCACCGTGCGAGAACTGGGTCGCCCGCTCCTGCACCGTGGTGTAGGCGAAGACGCGATACGGATCGCGATCCCACTCGGGGTGGAAACCGGCCCGGATATATTCGAACTGCATCTCTTCGATCTTACGCTGGTCGAACAGCCGCGTGTCCCGCGCGTAGTCGTGCAGCACCTGGCCGTGCCGATCCTCCTCGGCGGTCCACAGATTGTTCCAGGCCCGCCAATGGCTCTCGTCGCCCAGATACACCGCCAGCAGGCGATGGAAGTGGGGAAGCCCTTCCTCGGTGAGCATATTCAGGGCGAGCGCCGCCCGGATGGGGTCCGGGATGCCGCTGGCCTGCTTCCGCAGGTCGCGGGTGAACTCGTCCGGGCAGCTCTCCGGCTGCGGGCCGAGAATGTCCGAGGGAAACCAGAGCTCGCGTTTGCGCTCGTGGTTCTCCATGAGGTCGCGCACCGGCTCTTCGAGATCCCGGAGCACTTCGATTTTCAGCGCGAGTTCGCGCGCCGAATCGGTGGCGATACCCATGTGTTTCCCTTCACGACGGTGAACCCTCGGTCCGGCAAGCCAAAACGACCAGCCACGAAACATACAGTGACTGGTCGTGCCAACGCCAACCGGGGTCTGCTCTACTGCCCGTCGGGGTCCAGACGCTTTTCCATCAGCATCCAGGTTCGGTGACCTATGTACCCATCGCGCTGGAAGATACGGCGCCACCCGAAGGCCGCGAGCAACCCTTCCGAGCGCTGGTCGTCCGTCCAGAATTCGGCCACGTGTCCCCCGGCCTCGGTGGCCCGCTCCTCGAATGCGGCGAGCAGACGGTGGGCGTGGCCTTTGTGCCTCTCCTGCGGCAGGACCACCACGTCCACCAGATGGGCCACCCCGCCTCGGAGCCAATAGCGAAGGCCGCCGACCCAATCGCCGATCTCGTTGCTCAGGATGAGGTAATGCTCATCGAGCGATCCGGCCGAGCCCGGGTGGCCCTCCTCCTGGTCGAGGAGCTCGGAGAACCAGGCCGAGAAATCCTCGTCCTGTCCCATCTCTCGAATGGTGAGCTCGCTCATGTGGACACCTGCCTTCTGAAGTGATGCCGTTCCTTCTTTGCAACACTAATGCCACCGGGAGAGTTCCTCTGTGAACGCGCTCACCCGGCTCGCTTGGCCGCCCGGGGGCTCCCGCCTAGTTTGCGCTGTCGGGCGGCGAACGCCCCTTCGAGCGAGGAGGGAACAATGGTTCAATCCAGTACGGAGTCCGTCGCGGTCGTGCCGTGCCCCTTCTGCTTGACGCTCAATCGCATCGCCCTCACCAAGCTGTCGCTCGGGCCGAAGTGCGGAAAGTGCCAACGACCGATTCTACTGGACCGGCCCCACAAGGCCGGCGGCGAGGCCTACGACCAGTCGCTCCGAGGTACGACGGTACCGGTGCTCGTGGATTTCTACGCAGACTGGTGCGGCCCCTGCCACATGATGGCCCCGACGCTGGACGAGTTTGCCCGCCAGCATGCGGGTGACGCCCTGGTGCTCAAGCTGGATACCGACGCCGAACCGGCGATCGCCGGGCGATACGGCATCCGCGGCATCCCGACGCTCATCGTTTTCCAGGCAGGCGTGGAGCGAGGTCGTCACGTCGGGGTAGCCGATATCGGGGCGCTCCGGCGCCTGGTCGGTGTGGACGCGGGGTAGGTGTTTACCGAACGCCAAGGGCTACGGCGGCCGAGATGGCCAGCGCGGCCAAGGCGGCCAGCGCGGCCACGGCCGGTACGACGAACCGGAGCCACTCCTCGTAGCGAACCCCGCTTGCCGCAAGCATGGCCATGAGCGCCCCATTCGTCGGCGTCACCAGCTCGCAGAGGCCGGCCCCGTACTGGTAGGCCAGCACGACCACCTGGCGCGACAGCCCGATCAGATCCGAGAGCGGCACGAGGAGCGGCATCGTCAGGACGGCCTGCCCGCTGGTGCTGGGCACCGGCAGATGGATGAGCGCCTGCACTCCCATCATGCCGAGGGCGGACAAGGTCGTGGGCAAGGACGCAATCGGGGCGAACAGTCCGTGGACGATTGTGTCCACGATGTGACCCTGATCGAGGACGACGTAGATGGCCCGGGCGAACCCGATGAGGAGTGCGGCAAACGCCATCGAGCGGAATCCCTCGACGTAGCCCTCGGCGACACCCCCGACGCCGAGCCGCCCGACCAGTCCGGCCGCTACGCCCATCAGAAAAAATACCGCGGAGAGCTGCTCGAAGTCCCAGCCGTACTTCGTCACGCCGAAGACGAAGATGACGAATGCGCCCAACACGATCCCGAGCACCGCCGTCTGGCGCCACCCGGCGTTGGCCTCCCCGATGTCGTGACGTGACGCATCCATTTCGGGAGCCACGCGTGCGCGTCGGGCGAATCGCATGGTAAACCCGATCCAGACGACCCATGCCACTGCCAGGAACACGCTCCGGAACTCCCACCCGCTGAGCAATGGCAGGCCCGCGACCTTCTGCGCGATTCCAACCTGAAACGGGTTGATCGGACTGAACGACGCCCCGACTGCGGCGGCACCCAGGCTCATCGCCACCGCGGTGAGCGCATTCAATCCGAGGCGACGGGTGAGAAGCAGGAGCACCGGCACGAAGGCGATCAGCTCCTCCTGCATCTGGATCAGGATCCCGCCCCAGACAAACGCGAACCCTACCACGGGAATGACCCAGAGCCCGCGGCCCGCGAGCCGCGCCGCGAGCCAGTTCACCAGCTGGGCGAGCGCGCCGGTGCGCTCCACGACGGCGAAGGCTCCGCCGACCAGGAATACGTAAAAGATCACCGAGGCCGCGTCTGCCATCCCCTTGGGAATCGCGACCATTGCACTGAAGGCGCCGACGGGGCTGGGCGCGACGGCTCGGTACGTCCCTTCGACCACGACCTCTCGCCCGGCGGCGGGATCCTCACGGCGCTCGTACTGGCCGGCGGGCAGGAGCCAGGTGAGCGCTGCGGCGATCATGACGCAGCCGACGAGCAGGATGAGCGGATGGGGGAAGCGCAGCCGGGAAGCCCTCACAGCGTCCGGCACCGCCGGCTGACCGGACGGACCTTGCTACAGGCGATGCGGTCGTTCATCGAGCCGGTAATGGGACCGCACGCCGCTGTCTGGGCTTCGCGGACCGCATCCTCCTCGGACGCGCCCGAAGCGGTGCCGGAGCCCGGCCGTCCGTTGAACTCCACGGCCACCGTGCACTCCGCCCGCTGGCTGGAGAGCGTGGACCAGAGCAGGAAGGCCACGAAGCCCACGAGGACGAGCAGGGTGACCATACGGGCGCGGGCGGTCATGCCGGAGGAACCTCCGGAAGGGGTGCGCTGTTTCTCAGGGCGTACCCACGGCCGGAGACGGCCGGCCGCCCTGGGAGAAGGATACGCGAATGGAATGTTCCGAAGTCACCGATCGACTCTGGGAATATCTTGATGGCGAGCTGACCGCGAAAGAGGCGGCCGCGGTGGGCGCGCACCTGAGCGGGTGCGGATCCTGTCGACCCCATCACCAGTGCGATCGAGCGTTCCTTGCGCTGCTCGCCCGATCGCTCAGGCGGCCGTGTCGGGTGCCGGTGACGCTCCGGCCGGTCCTCGTTGCCCGCCTCGCCCGCGTCAGGCCTGACAGCTAATATCCCACACGATGACAACCTTCATTCGGCCGCTCCTGCTCGCGTCGCTCCTGCTGCCTTGGCACGCCGGTGGAAACGCTCGCACGGGCGGCGCGCCCGGCATCATCCTCCCCTCGCAGGTCCGGGACTCGATGAGCGCGGCGTTCGCCCGATCGAACGAGCACTGGGACCAACTCTCCGACCTGAACACGATGGAGCGTATGCTCGGCACCATTCGGCCCACACAGCGCGAGTATCTCGGCTGCCTGCAAGGCCGGATCGAGGGCCACACCGTGCGGATTGAAGGGTGGGTCCCGGCCGCGGATATGAAGCAGTTGCAGTTGGCGGTCACCGGCAGCTGCCAGGGCGTGCCCCGGCTCGTCGGCACCTGGCACACGCATCCCTATCATGCGGATCTTCAGAATCTGCCGGTCAAGACGCGGACCCTTTCGCCCCAGGACCTCGAGACCTTCGCGACATCGCCGCTGGCGGCCGTCCTGACCATGTGGGACCGGGATTCATTGGACGCCGCCGTGCGCACTACAGACGGCAAAGTGGTCTACCCGGCTCGCGTCGGCATCGAGTAAGCGCTCGCCAAGCCGGCGGTTCCTCCGGCGTTGCAGATCCCCCAGACCATTGAACAAGACGCGCGCCCCCACTCTCCGTGTGCGGCGTCCGCTTTTTCCATAGTACGCTGTCCCCTTTGTACTTACATCGTCGCTTGCCGACGGGTCTGCCTCTTGCACACCGACGTGCGCCCCCGCCTGCCGTCGAACGTCCGGCCGGTCGTGCGGCCGCTCCTCGACTCTCCGACCGGGTGACGCATGCCACACTCCTTTCTCGTGATCGACGATTCGAAGCTGCATCACCAGATGTATCGCCTCATCTTCTCGCGCGGGAAGCTGGCCGGCAGCACGGTGCACTTCGCCAGCAATGGCCGGGAGGGTTACGGGATGCTGGTGGCGCATCCCGAGCTGAAGCTGGTGCTGCTCGATCTCAACATGCCCGAGATGAACGGGCTTGAACTGCTCGAGCGCCGCCGCGCGGAAGCCTTGCATCCGCACATTCCGATCGTGCTGGTCACGACCGAGAGCAGCGCGGAGGACGAGGCGCGCGGACGGAGTGCCGGCGCATGGGAGTACCTCAGGAAGCCATTCCAACCGGCGGATGTCGAGGGTCTGGTGGCGCGGGCGTTGGAGCGGAGCGCGCCCGCGGCATGACGTGACCGGCGAGAACCCCTTCGGCGAGCTGCTGCAGGAATACGTGGTCGAGTGCCTGCCGCTCGCCGAGCAGGTGGCGGACGCGTTCGTCGAGCTGGAGCGGCGGTGGCGCGACGGCGATCCGGCGGACGAGGGTCTGGCCGCATTGCCGGGCCCGCTCCACACGATCAAGGGCAACTCGGCGATGATGGGGCTGGCCCCGATGCGCGAGGTGGCCCACGCGCTCGAGGACGCCTGCGGCCTGGTTGCGCGGCACCCCGAGCGTCGCGGCGACGCCGCGGCGGCGCTGCTCGTGGCGGGTGGCGAGCTCCTGGTCGATCTCGTCCGGCAAGCCTCGACGGAGATGGACCCGTCCCCGGCGACGCAATTCGTCGAGCGGGTCAGGCACTGGGAGACCGCCCACCCGATTCCGCTCGCCGAGACGCAGCCCGAGCGGCGGCGGACCGACCGCCGAGGCGCCGCCGAGCGGGTCAGCGCCGGCAAGGCCGACAGCGTCGTCCGGGTCGATTTCCGTCGGCTCGACGCGCTGCTCGAGGTGCTGGGCGAGGGCCTGATCCAGCATTCGGCGCTGGCCGAGGCGTATCGGGGCTTTGTCCGTCGAACCGGTGCGTGCGACGAGCTCGACCAACTCGACCAGGCGGTCGTGGCGCTCGAAAAGACGCTCAAGCGGCTCGAATCCACCCTGATGGAAACGCGGCTGCTCCCGCTCGCCACCGCATTCGGCCGGTTTCCACGCATGGTGCGCGACACCGCCGAAGCGACGGGCAAGCGTGTGCGGCTGGTGCAGACCGGCATGGAAACGCCGCTGGACAAGGCGGTGCTCGATCGGCTGAGCGAGCCGCTGCTCCACCTGGTCAGCAACGCGATCGTGCACGGGATGGAGCCGGTGGACGCGCGCCGGCGGGCCGGCAAACCCGACGAGGGGACGGTGCGGCTCGACGCCGCGCCGCAGGCGGGCCGGGTCGTGATCCGGGTGAGCGATGACGGGCGAGGTCTCGACGAACAGGCCATCCGCAAGAAAGCCGAGGCGCTCGGGCAGGAGCTCCGGCCCGATGACGTGGTGCCGCTTCGGAGCCTCATCTTCCTGCCGGGGTTGAGCACGGCGGAGCGGGTGTCCACGCTGGCCGGGAGGGGCGTGGGTCTGGACGTGGTGGCCAATGCCATCCACGCGCTCGGAGGCACGATCGACGTCGAGACCGCGGCCGGCAAAGGCACCACGTTCATCCTGAGCCTGCCGGTCACCCTCGCCATCGTCCGATCGCTGATCGTGGAAGTCGACCAGGAGCGTTTCGCCGTGCCGCTCGCGCACGTCGCGGAGACGGTCCGCGCGGAGCCCGAGGCGATCCGCGAGATCAATCATCGCGGGGTGACCCAGTGGCGAGGCGGCCTGATCCACGTGGCCGATGGTGGCGCGCTCCTGGGCACCGGCGGCGGACAGGCGTCGCGTCGCTTCTACGTCGTCATGGCCGCGGGGCCGAAGCGCCGGGCGCTGCTGGTGGACCGGCTGGTGGGCCATCAGGACGTGGTAGTGAAGGGCCTGGACCCCGCGCTCGGCCGTCCCGACGTGGTCTCGGGAACGACGATCCTGGGCGATGGGCGCGTGGCGTGCATCGTGGACGCGGTCCGCATTCTGGAGGGAGGTCGCCGTGCCGGTTGAGGAAGCGCAGCGCCGAACCGCGTTGCTCGGGTTCGCGGACGCGATGGACGTCCGCGCCGACATCGACACGACGATGGCGCCGGGTCCCGAGCTGCACCTGCTCACCTTCTCGCTCGACCGCGAAGAGTTCGGGATCCCCGTGACCCAGGTCCGCGAAGTGATCCGCGTCGCCGATATCACGCGGGTTCCGCAGGCGCCGGCGCACGTGCGCGGGGTGGCCAACCTCCGCGGCCGGATTCTCGCGGTGGTCGAGCTCCGCTCCCGCCTCGGCTTGGCGGCGGCGGAGCTGACCCCGCGCTCGCGGGTGATCGTCGTCGAAGTGCGCGAGCGGGTGCTGGGGCTGCTGGTCGACGCGGTGTCCCAGGTGACCAAGGTGCCCGAGGCCAGCGTCGCCCCCGCGCCCGAGGAGGTGCTCTCGATGGATGCGGATTACGTGACAGGCGTGGCACGCTGGCAGTCCCGGTTGATCATTCTCCTCGATCTCGAGAAGGCGTTGCTGCCGACCGAGTAGCTCCCACGACGGATGGACGACATGAGTCAGTTCGCGCAGACCATCAGAGACTGGACGATCCGACGGAAGATTCTCACCGGCTTCGGCCTGGTGCTGGCGCTGACCGCGCTGCTCGGCTGGCGGGCCATCGACGCGCTCGGCCGGATGAGCGTGCTGGCGGCCGGTGATTACGCGGGGGCGGAGCGGATCGTCCGCGAGTCCCGGAGCGCCATCCTCATGCTCCTCGTCATCACGATCGGCCTCGGATTCGGCCTGGCGCTGGCGCTGGCGCGGCTCATCGCCGATCCGCTGACCAGCCTCGGCGTGCTGGCGGAGCAGGTGTCGAAGGGCGACCTCACGACCGACATCCGCAGCCAGTCGCGGGACGAGATCGGGTGGCTGGAGCACTCGATGCGGCAGATGGTCAAGAACCTGCGCGACATCGCGACGCAGATCGCGGTCTCCTCGCGGACCGTCGCGACCTCGGCCGAGGAGATCTCGGCCAGCTCGACGCAGATGGCGAAGGGCGCCGAGATGCAGAGCAGCTCGACCGAGGAGACGTCCTCCACCATGGTCGAGATCGCGTCACAGATGCAGCACCTCGCCCGGAGCGCGGAGGCACTGGCGGCGAACGTCGATCAGACGTCCGCCTCGATTCAGGAGATGAGCGCGACGCTCTCGCAGACCGCGCAGAACGGCGAAGTGCTGCTCACCGCCGTCGAGCGCGCGACCGGAACGCTCACCACCATGATCGAGAACGTCGGCGCGATCGCCGCGCGGGTGCACCAGGTGGATCAGGTGAGCCAGCAGTCCGTCGAGGACACCCGCCGCAACGGCGAGCGCCTCCAGGACGCGATCGGCTCGATCGGCGAGCGGTCGGACGAGATCGGCAAGATCGTGAAGGTCATCGAGGGCATCGCGGACCAGACCAACCTGCTCGCGCTGAACGCGGCCATCGAGGCGGCCCGCGCCGGGGAAGCGGGCAAGGGCTTCGCGGTCGTGGCCGACGAGGTGCGTCGCCTGGCCGAGCGCAGCGTCCAGGCCACGCAGGAGATCGGCGGCGTGATCGAGACCGTCCAGAAGGACACCCACCATGCCGTCGCGCTGATGGGCCACGTGCTTGCGGGCATCGTCGAGTCGATCGGTAAGACCTCCGAGCTGGTGGCCGGGGCCGCCCGGGCGGCGGACGCGCAGGCGGCCGACGCCAAGACCGTACTCGCCACCGTCGGCGAGATGGCGACGCTCGCGCGCCACATCGCGGGCGCGATCACCGAGAACGCGGCGGGCGCGCAGGAGATCAGCGCCGCCGCGCAGAAGATGAACCAGCTCACGCACCAGATGTCCGAAGCGGTGACCGAACAGCGGCGCGGCGGCGAGATGGTGGTGAAGGCCGTCGAGGCGATCGCGGTGGTGTCCCGCCAGAATCTCGTGGCGGTCGAGCAGATGACGGGGGCGGCGAAGAGCCTGGCCGGCGAGTCCGAGTCGCTCCGCCAGCGCGTCGCCGTCTTTCAGGTATAGAGGACCGCATGACCACTCCAGCCGAACGAGTGGCCGCGCTGGACGCGGCCGTGCAGGGCCCCGAGCGCGAGCGCGCGATCATCCTGGCGCTCGAGGACGACGCGGTGGCCGTCCGCGACCGCGCCATCCGGCTTGCGGCGCGCTACGTGGAGCCCGCGGTGCTCGGGGCGATGGTCGCCGATGGCGAGAACGCGGTCCGGCGGAACGCGGGACTCAGCGCCCTGGAGCGCCAGGGGCCCTACGCGGTGCCGCACCTGACCGTGATGCTCGGCGATCCCGATCCCGAGCTGGTGATGTTCGCCCTCCAGAGCCTGGCCCGGATCGGATACGCTCCGGCGGGCCGCTCCATTCTGCCCCTGCTGCATCACAGCGATCCCAACGTGGCGCAGTCGGCCATCGAAGCGGTCGGACAGCTGCGCACCCGCGAGGCGGTGCCGGCGCTGCTCAAGCTGGTCGACGGTGAGCTCTGGCTGCAGCTGGCCGCCATCAATGCGCTCGGGGCCATCGGCGCGCCGGAGGCGGTCCGTCCATTGATGTCGCTGGTGCCCGACTCGGTGCTGGCCGAGCCGGCCGTACAGGCGCTCCGGAGCATCGCGGCGCCGGAGTCCCTCGAGACGCTGCTCGCGCTGCTGCCGGTGGTGCATGAGCGGGCGCTCCGCGATCCGCTGCTCCTGGCGGTGGCCGTCGTCATCGATCTTCATCCCGACGCCGCGCCGCTGTTGATGGGCGCGGGGGCCGAGCTCGCCGCCTCCCCGGAGATGGTGGAATACCTGGGAAGCGTGGTGAGTGCGGCCGGTCCGGACGAGGAGCCCGATGCCGACGCCGACAGCCTTCGGCGCGCGGCCGCCACGCTCGCGGTCGCGGCCGGGATCGAGGCGCTCGAGCCCCGGCTGCTGGCGCAGCTGTCGTCGGACCCGAGCTCGGCGTGGCTCGAGGGGCTGTTCCGCCATTTCCCGGAGGCGCTCGCCGGACGGCGCGCGCGGCTCCTCGGGCATGCCGACGCGCGCGTCCGGAGCGGCGTGCTGCGAGCGGCCCGCTTCGAGGAAGACGAGCTGCCCGAGCTGTTCGACCATCTCGAGGACGCGGACGCGGGCGTCCGCGCGGCGGCCTGCTATGCGATGGGCCGACTGGGCCTCGATTCCACGGCGCCGCTGCTGGTCGAGCGCCTGCGGCGTGGCCAGCCCGAGGAGCAGGCGGCCGCCGCGCAGGCGCTCACCCGGCTCAGCGCGGATGCGCTCGCCGATCTCGAGAGCTGCCTTCGCCCGGACACGACCGACGCGGTGCTGGCGCTCGCGCTCGACACCCTCGCGGCTCGGCCCGTGCCCGCGTTCGAGGCGCAGGTGCTGCGGCTGGCCGAGGACAAGCGACCGGCTGTCCGGCGGGCAGGGCTCCGCGCGGTGGCACGCCTGCCGATTCCGCGCGCCGACGTCCTCCTGCTCCGGGCGCTCGCCGATCGGAATCAGGCCACGCAGGTGGAGGCGCTGGAGCTCCTCGTGGCCCGCGGCGGCGAACAGTCGATCGCGGTGCTCGTGGCCATGCTGGGGACGTCGGACTCGCTGCGATTCCACGTGATTCGCGCGCTCGGCCACTGCCGCGCCCAGTCCGCCGCCGCCAAGCTGCGCACGGTCTTTCCCGACTGCGGACCGCACGAGCAGCTGCAGATCGTGACCTCGCTCATCCGCATTGCCCCCCCGTGGATCGGCGCCTACCTGCGCGAACGCCTGGGTGACGCGGAGCTGGAGATGCGGCGCATGGCCGCGCAGGGGCTGGCCGACCTCGCCCAGGAGCATGAGCTCCCCGTGCTGCTGCCCCTCGCGGAGGACGCGGACTGGAGCATCCGGAACGAGGCCGCGCGCGGGCTCGGCCGTCTGGCCAAGCCGGTGACCCGGCAAGTGCTGCTGGCGCTCGCCCGGGACGTCGAGCCGGTGGTGGCGGCCACCGCGCGGGCATCGCTGGAACGGCTGCAGCCTGAGGCCATCCGGATCTCGGCGTGACCGGAGTCGATCAGGCCGAGCTCAAGCTGCTCACGGACCTGATCCAGGAGCGTTTCGGGCTGACGTTCAACGGCATCCGTCTGGAGATCCTCGAGTCGCGCCTGCGGCCCCGGCTGCGCGAGCTCCACCTCAGCGGCGTGCGCGACTATTACCAGTATCTCCGGTTTCATCCCGACCGCGAAAGCGAGTTCGCCCGCCTGCCGGCGATGGTCACCAACAACGAGACATACTTCTTCCGTGAGACCCACCAGTTCGACCTCCTGGTGAACCACATCATTCCCGAGCGCCGCGCGTCGCTCGGAACGCGGCCGCTTCGGATCCTCTCGGCCGGCTGCTCGTCGGGCGAGGAGCCGTACTCGCTCTCCATCGCGCTCCACAATGCCGGGCTGCCGCTGGCGGGTATCTCGTGGGAGATCGACGCGTGCGATCTCAATCCCGAGCGGATCGCCCGGGCGCAGCAGGCGCTGTACGCGGAGAGCTCGCTCCGGGCGTGCGACGCCGACGCACGGCGGCGTTACTTCACCCAGGAGACGGAAGGCTTCAGGCTGAAGGAGAAATACCGCCGAGGGGTGCGCTGTTTTCACAGCAATCTGCTCGCCCCGAACGGCGCGCTCGGCTGGGCCGTCTACGACGCCATCCTGTGCCGCAATCTCCTCATCTATTTCAGCGACGAGGCGTTCACGAATCTCATCGGCCTGTTCGCCCGGTGTCTGGTGCCGGGAGGCTACCTCATGCTCGGGCACAGCGAGTCGCTGCTCGATCGGAAGACCGCGTTCGCTCCGGCCATGGTCGGCGGCGCGGTCATCTACCGCAAGCTCGCGGCGGCGGCGTGACCCGCGTCTTCGTCGTCGACGATTCGGCCTTCGTGCGCCGTGCCCTGACGCGGGTGCTGGCCATCGAGCCGGCGTTCACCGTCGTCGGGGAGGCGGCCACCGGCGCGGACGCGCTGGCCCGCATTCCCGAAGCGGACCCCGATCTCGTCACGCTGGACGTGGCGATGCCGGGCATGGACGGGCTCCAGCTACTGCCGGCGCTGCTCCGCTGGAAGCCGTCGCTCAAGGTGCTCATGCTCTCCGCGCATACGCGAGACGGCGCCGAGGCCACCGTGGCCGCGCTGGCGGCCGGCGCCGTGGATTTCATCGACAAGACCACGTTCAACGTGATGGATCTCGAATATCTGCGGCGCGAAGTCGTCGACCGGCTGAAGCTGCTCGCCCCACCGCACGTCCGGGGCGAGGTGACGATGCCGGCCGGCGGCGCCCGCGCGGCCCTGCCCTCGGACGCGGAGCTCTCACGCTGTGAACTTTGCGTCATCGGGGCGTCCACCGGGGGGCCGTCCGCCGTTCAGCGGATCCTGCAGTCCCTGCCCGCGCGATTTCCGCTGCCGGTGGTGGTCGTCCAGCACATGCCGGTGGGCTTCACGCGGCCGTTCGCCGAGCGCCTGGCGTCGTTGAGCCGTGTGCGCGTCAGCGAGGCGCAAGACGGGGCGCGCATGCTTCCCGGCACCGCGCTCATCGCGCCGGCGGGACAGCACCTGCGCGTCTCGCCCAATCTGGCCGCGGTGCTCAGTTACGAGCCGAGCGACGCCAAGCACTTTCCGAGCGTAGACGTCACGATGCGCTCGGCGGCCCGCTCCAGACCCGGGCGGGTGCTCGGTATCCTGCTCACGGGGATGGGCGAGGACGGGGCGGACGGCATGGCGACGATCCGGGCCGGCGGAGGAGTCACGATCGCCGAGAGTGAGGCGAGCTGCGTGGTGTACGGGATGCCGCGCGCGGCGGTACAGCGTGGCGGTGCCGGATGGGTGCTCCCGCTCTCCGAGATCGCCGACCTGCTGGCCCGGCTGCCGTCAGCGGGAAGTCACGAGCCGCCGGTGGCGACGGATGCCTCGATCCAGCGGAGATAGTCCGGGTCGCCGTCGACGATCGGGACCGCGACGATCTCGGGCGTGTCGTACGGATGCAGCTCGCGAAGGCGCGCCCGAAGAGCGGGAGCGCGCTCCAGCGTCGTCTTCAGGTGACAATACCACTCGGTGGCGTGCTCGACCGCCGCGTTCCACCGATAGGTGCTGGCGACCGGCCCGACCACCTGGGCGCAGGCCGCCCAGCGTTCGTCCACCATGGTCGCGGCGATCCCATCGGCCGCCCCACGGTCGGGCAGGGTCGTGGTGACCTGGCAGCATACCGCCGCCCTCGTCATGGGTGCCGAGTCACTATATTGGGGCGCCCCTCGAACGCGCGCGGATGTGGTGACGCGCTGGCTACGGCTTCGCGGATCCGGCCGCCGGTTTTACCCCCGGCGTCTCAGCGCCGCCCTTGCCGTCATCGACCGGCGCCACGCCGACCCGCCAGCCGCTCTTGAAGCGGACGGTCAGCCGGTGACCGAGCGGATCGGCGTCGACGTCGGCCACATCGGGAAGCGTCTTCGCGTATGCCACGGCGGTCTCGGCCTGCTTGGCGAGCGCTTCGAAGCTTTCGCCGTGCGCTGCGCGCCCGAATTCCCGGGCGATCGCGACCGCCTCCGCCTGCTCCGTGCCGTAGCGCGCGAACTGGTCCGGCGGCGTGAGGCCATCCTGGTCCGTCACTTTGCCGGCGTAGTCGTAGTTGCGGCACGACGCGAGTGCGAGCACCACAAGCCCCAGCCTCATGCGTCGGTTCATCTGCTCCCCTGCGCTGAATCGTGGAAATGCGTCGAACGAAGGTAACCAACGACGGGGGCACCGTGCCACGCCTGCTGCTGATGCTGGGTCTGATCATCCCTCTCTGGCCGGCAGCGCTTCCCGCGCAGGGGCTGGACACGCTGCCGGCCGATGCCGCCTGGCACTCAAGTCGTACCCCGCAGACGATCCGGTGGTGGCACGGCGCGCTCGCGGCCGGCGGCCTGTCCGCCCTGATGCTCCTCGACCACCCGGCACAGCGGTTCGCCAGCCACAACAGCGGCAATGGGGCGGACGGAGCGGCCGGCCTGGTGCGTCACTTCGGTCAGCCGGAGGTCTATGGCACGGTGACCGTCGGCCTGCTGGCGGCCGGACTCGTCGCGCACGAGCCGCGCCTCGTTCGCGCCGGCGGCCGCCTGGCGACGTCGCTCGCCGTGGCCGGACTGACGACGCAGGTCGGCAAGTACGCCTTCGGACGGCCCCGCCCGGAGCAAAGCCTCGACGCGGACGGGTACATCCCGTTCTCGGGGCAGGTCAGCATGCCGTCGGGCCACACCGCCATGGCGTTCGCGCTCGCGACCTCGCTGGCCGACGACATCCACCGGCCCTGGGCCACCGTCGGACTCTACGGGATGGCGACGGCCGTCGGCTGGTCGCGGGTCAACGACAACCGCCACTGGCTCAGCGATGTCGCGGCTGGGGCGCTGCTCGGGATCACCTCCGCGAAGCTGTCCTCCGGCCGGTGGAGAATCTTCGGTCTCAAGCCCCCGTCGATTCTCTCGGTCCCCTCGGGCGCAGCGGTGGGGTGGTCGGGACAGTTCTAGCGCCGCGGCCCGACCACCGAGCGCATTCTAGGGGTTATTTTCCCGGCTACCCCAGAGCCCGGATACCCCGATGAGCGGCATCTCCAACATTCCCCATCCTCACAACGAACCGGTGCTGAGCTACGCCCCGGGCACCGCCGAACGAGGCGCACTCAAGGCCGCCTTGTCGGCCGTCGGCGCGGAGCAGCCTGACATTCCGGCGGTCGTGGGCGGCCGCGAGATTCGCAGCGGCGTCGTCCAGGACGTGGTCTCGCCGCATTGTCATGGTCGGGTCCTCGCCCGGCTGCATCAGGCCGACCATGCCACGATGGACGCCGCGGTCACGGCCGCGATGGACGCGCAAAAAGATTGGGCGCACTGGCGGTTCGAGGACCGAGCCGCGGTGTTCCTCAAGGCGGCCGACCTGCTCGCCACGACCTACCGGCAGCGGCTCAATGCCGCGACGATGCTGGGGCAGAGCAAGACCGCCTACCAGGCCGAGATCGACAGCGCCTGCGAGCTCATCGATTTCCTTCGCTTCAACGTGCATTACGCCGAGCGGATTTATCGGGAGCAGCCCGATTCCGCGCCGGGTGCGTGGAACCGCATGGATCATCGGCCGCTCGAGGGATTCGTCTACGCGATCACGCCGTTCAACTTCACGGCGATCGGCGGCAACCTTCCGGCCGCGCCGGCCCTGATGGGAAACACGGTCGTGTGGAAGCCCGCCCACACGGCGGCGCTCAGCAACTGGCATTTCTTCAAGCTGCTCACCGAAGCCGGGCTGCCGCCGGGTGTGATCAACTTTCTTCCCGGGGACCCCATCGACGTGAGCCGCACCCTCTTGGGCAGCGCTCACCTGGCCGGCATTCATTTCACCGGCTCCACCACGGTGTTCCGCAGCCTGTGGAAGACCATCGGGGACAATCTCGAGCGCTACCGCGCGTATCCACGTGTCGTGGGCGAGACGGGCGGCAAGGATTTCATCCTCGCCCATGCCAGCGCCGATGTGGACGCGCTCGCGGTGGCGATGGTGCGGGGAGCGTACGAGTACCAGGGGCAGAAGTGCAGCGCCGCCTCTCGCGCGTACATCCCGGACACGTTGTGGCCGGCGGTGCGCGACCGCGTGGTGGCGATGATCGCGGACATCCGGATGGGTGACGTCGCGGATTTCCGGAACTTCATGGGAGCGGTGATCGATGAGCGCGCGTTCTCCCGCATCCGCGATCACCTGGCGCAGGCACGCACCGCATCGGGTGTGCAGATCCTTGCCGGCGGCGAAACGGACGACAGCGTGGGCTACTTCGTCCAGCCCACGCTGCTGCAGGCCGACGATCCGGCCTATCGAACGATGTGCGAGGAGATCTTCGGTCCCGTGCTGAGCGTGCACGTGTATCCGGCGGCCCGCTGGACCGACACGCTGTCGCTGGTGGATCGGACGAGCCCGTACGCCCTCACGGGCGCGGTGTTCTCCCAGGATCGGGCCGCGCTGGTCGAGGCGGACCGGGCGCTCCGGCAGTCGGCCGGCAACTTCTACGTCAACGACAAGCCGACCGGGGCCGTCGTCGGTCAGCAGCCGTTCGGCGGTGCGCGGGCGAGCGGGACGAACGACAAGGCCGGCTCGATCCTCAATCTGCTGCGCTGGGTCTCGCCACGAAGCATCAAGGAGACGCTCGTGCCGCCGAAGGATTACCGGTATCCCTTCATGGCGGAGGCGTAATCGTGGACGGCACGCCGTGCGGGTGCCGCGCGCGCCGCTGAGGCGAGAGGACAGCACGTGGCCGGGCTGAGGTGTACGGCGGTGCTCTGCGGGGTGGCCCTGGTGCTTCCCGTGGGCGCATCCTCCTTCCAATCCTCGAGCGATCCTCGCGCCACGTTTCGCTACACGGCCGCCCAACTTGTCTGCGCCACGTTCCGGGAGCGTTCACGCGGGCAGCTCGAGGCGCAAACCGGCATGCGCCAGCGCCGGGAGACTCTCGTTCGCGACGGCGTGCTGCGCGTTCGAGCCCGATCGGCCGACAGCGGCATCACGCTGGAGGCGTGGTACGACTCCCTGGCACTGTCGCGCGAAAGTCCCGAGGGCACCATCGAGCCGGACACCGACGGCTTGCTCGGTGGACGGTATCGGGGCACGCTCACGCCCACCGGTCGCTACGTCACCCTCGCGCGGCCTTTCGTTCCGGACGAAGTTGCCGAAGTCGCCGAGCTGGGGACCGCCCTCGACGATCTGTTGCCGCCGCTGCCCCCCGTTCCGCTCGCGGTAGGGCAACGCTGGACGGACCAGGACGGCCTGACGCTCACCCGCCTTCCTGACAGCGTGTCGGGTCGCCGTGTGCTCCTACGGCTCGCGCTCCGGGCCGTGACGAAGTCGAACCGGGCCACGGTTCGCGGCGACACGACCGCCCTCGAGGGCCGGCAGAGCACTAGGGAAGAGGGACAGGTGACGTGGGATCCCGCGACGGGACTGGTGCTGCGAAGCAGGCGGCTGGTGGTCGAGACCTCGGTGGCCGCCGGGGGGCCGCTCAGACAGCCGCTCCGCTCGCAGCTGAGCCAGGAGGCGAGTCTCGTGCGTATCGGCGATCGAGCATGCCCGGGCGCAAGCGGCGAGCCGTGAACGGCGGCGCCGCAACCTGAAGACCGTGTGGCGCCATCAGGCCCGACGCGCTCGCACGAAGCGCTGCTCCGGATCGAACAGCAGCGCCGTCAGGGCGAACGTCAGCACGATGGTACCCGCCAGCACCAGCAGGTCCCGCACCACTCCGAATTCCGCCGCCTGTCCGAACGCATGCCGCATCAGGTCGACCTGGTAGGTCACGGGGTTCACCCGGGCCAGCGTCCTGAGTGCCGCCGGCATGCCCGCCGTGGGGTACAGCGCCCCGCTCATGAACAGCAGCGGAAAGAGCACGACGTTGATCACCCCGGCGAAATTTTCCACCGAGCGAAGCCGCGCGGCCACGAGCAGGCCGAGCATCGCGCTCACGACAGCAGCGATCACGAGCGCGCCGACCGCGGCCGAGAGGGTACGGAGCGAAACCGGCAGGGCCAACGGCGCAAACGCCAGGACGACGGCACCCTGCAACGCACCCACCGCGGCGGCCGCAACGATCCGGCCGGCCAGCACGGCCGGCACGCCGGCGGGGCTGGCGAGCATCAACCGGAGCATGCCGAACTCGCGATCGTAAACCGTGGAGATCGCGGTCAGCATCGCGCCGAACAGGGCGGCCATGACCACGATGCCCGGGAACACGAACGCCTGATACGGCAGTCCGCTCTCGAGCCGGGTAATCGCGTTGTAGCCGGTGCCGACCAGCAGCAGCCACATGAACGGTCGCGCGAGGCCGCCAAGAAATCGGCTGGTCTGGCGAGTCGTCCGCGTGAGGTCGCGCGCCACGATGCCGTACACGGCGCTGAAGGCGCTCACGCCGGATCTCCGGTGCGGGCGAAGTAGACGTCCTCGAGATTCGCGGGGCGGAGCGTCAGCCGATCGATGCCTGCGGCGGTGGTCGCCAGTTCCATGACGGCGTCCCGCTCCCTTTCGATGCCTACCCTGAAGCCGCGGTCGGTCCGAAACACCGTGGTCGCCGCCCCCAACCCTCTCAAGGCACGCGCCAGGCGCTCCGCTCCTGGCCCTTCGATCTCCGCCACCTCGGCGCCGATGGCGGAGCGCAGCTCCGGCGGGGCGCCATCGGCCACGATCGCCCCACGGGAGAGCAGAACGACGCGGTCGGCCGGCTCGGCCTCGGCGAGGTAGTGGGTGCTGAACAGGATGGTGGTCCCGCGCTCACGCCGCTCGGCGGACAGAATGGTCCAGACCAGCTCCCGGTGCTCGGGGTCCAGTCCGACGGTAGGCTCGTCCAGGATCAACAAGTCGGGTCGGTGGAGCGTCGCGCGGGCGATGTCGGCCAGCCGGCGCCAGCCCCCCGAGAGCTGGCGCGCCGGCTGCGCTGCCCGTGGACCCAGGCCCGCGCGTTCGATGGCGGCCGCGACGGCCGCGCGGGCGGTCCCTCCGCCGAGGCCCGACAGCCGCGCGGCGAACAGCAGGTTCTCCTCGACCGTCAGCAGACCGTCCACGCTCGTCTCCTGGAAGACGAGGCCCAGTCGCCTGCGGACGGCGGTGCGCTCGCGTGCGGTGTCGTGATCGAAGATTCGGGCGCTGCCGCGGGATGGGGCGAGGAGGGTGGCCAGCAGCAGCATCGCCGTCGTTTTGCCGGCCCCGTTCGGACCCAGCAGCCCGACGAGAGCGCCGCGAGGGACTTCGAACGTCAGCGCATCGAGCGCGCGGACCTCACCATAGTCCCGTCCGAGCCCAGCGGTGACGATCGCCGGCGCGGTGACGCTCACGCCCGCTGAGGCTCGGCGGAATAGTCGCGGTAGGCGTACTCGTTGGCGCCCGCATGCTCGTGCAGGGCGTCGTCGATGAGGGAGCGGTTGGGGCTCAGCATGCACACCGGGTCGGTGTTGGCGGCGTCGCCCGTGAGCGCGAGCGCCTGGCACCGGCAGCCGCCGAAGTCGACGGACTTTCGAGGGCAGCTCCGGCACGGCTCCTTCATCCACTCCTCGCCCCGGTACGCCTGGAACGCCGACGACTCGTGCCAGATCCACTGCACCGACCGGTCGCGCACGCTCGGCAGTTCCAGCGAAGGGATCGCATAGGCTCCATGGCAGGGCAGCGCCTTTCCGTCGGGCGACACGACGATGTAGTACCGGCCCCAGCCGCCATAGCACGCCTTCGGCAGCTCCTCGAAGTAATCGGGCAGCACGAAGGTGATCTGCATCTGTCCCTTGTAGCGCTGTATCCGGTCCTGCGCGATCTCCTTGGCTGTCAGCACCTGCTCGCGCCGCGGCATGAGCGAGCTCCGGTTCTTGAGCCCCCAGCCGTAGTATTGCGTGTTGGCGAGCTCGAGACGATCGGCGCCGTAGCCGGCAGCCAGGTCGATGATTTGGCCGATCCGGTCGAGATTGGCTCGATGAAGCACGACGTTGATGGAGAAGGCGAAGCCGAGCTCCTTGACCAGGGCGATCGCCGCCTGCTTTTGCTTGACCGAGCTCACGCCGGCGATCCGCTCCGCCATGGCCGGATCCGCGTCCTGCACGGACACCTGGATGTGCTCGAGGCCCGCGTCGCGCAGGGCCTCGGCCCGCTTCCGGGTGAGGCCGAGCCCCGAGGTGACCAGTGTGGTGTACAGCCCGAGCCCACGCGCGTGGCGGGCCAGCTCCTCGAGATCCTTCCGGATGAGCGGCTCGCCGCCGGAGAGGCCGAGCTGCAGCACGCCGAGCTCACGCGCCTCGGTGAACACCCGCTTCCAGTCCTCAGTGCCGATCTCGCTCTCGGCGCGCAGGAGGTCGAGCGGGTTGGAGCAGTACGGGCAGTGCAGCGGGCAGCGGTGGGTCAGCTCCGCCAGCAGCGTTGTCGGACGTTCCATCGTCATTGGATGAGCTCCCTGTCGGCGAGGCGCGACAGGTATTCGGTCACGTCCGCGGTCACGTCGGTCTGGTATCGCGCGCCCAGCTCCGCGGCGATCTCCGCCACCGTCCGGCGCCCGTCTACCAGCTCGAGGATGGCCTGGCCGGTGTCGTTGAGGAGCACGGCGCCCTCGGGATAGAGCAGCACCGGCCGCTGACGGGCGGGGTCGTAGTCCAGCCGCGCCAGCCGCCAGATGCGCGGAACCGCGTCCGGCGAGAGCGGCACCGTCACGCCTCGCGGTACGCGTTATGGATGGTGTCGATCATCGCCCAGAGCATCTCGAGCTTGAATGCCAGCGCCTCGAACACCCTCAGCTGTCGCTCCGGCGTGACGGCCCAAGCTCGAACGATACGAAGTCCGTGGTGCACGTCCCGCGGCGCCTGTACCAGCCGGCTCCTGAAGTAGTCCAGCCCCTCCGGTGGGATCCAGGGGTAGTGGACAGGGAACGCCTCGATGCGCTGCTGGTGGATCTTGGGTGCGAACAGCTCCGTCAGCGACGAGGCGCACGCTTCCTGCCATGGCTTGGTCTTGCAGAACGTCACGTACGACTCACAGATGAGCCGGACGGCCGGAAGGACGTGCCGCTCGTCCTCCATCTCCTCTCGGGGCACGCCGAGCGCGACGCCCAGCCGGATCCACAGCTCGATACCGCCGCTCCCCGCCTCGGTCCCGTCGTGGTCAATGATCCGGCCGATCCACTCGCGGCGGATCTCGGCGTCGGGGCAATTGGAAAGGATCGCCGCGTCCTTCCGGGGCACCACACGCTGGTACGCGAGCCGGTTGGCCACCCAGCCCTGGAATTGCCGCTGCGACAGTTTCCCCGCGTACATGAGCTGGTGGAACGGGTGCTGAACGTAGTACGACCCGTGAAACGAGCGCAGCGCGTCTTCGAGCTCGTCGGGGTCGAGCGAGCGATCGAGCGCCGGGATCGGCGGGCGCGGGGCCGTGGCGAGCCGCGAGGGCGCAAGCGTCGTGGTCATGGCCATGATCAGAGGGTGAACCGCATGCCGTCGAGCCCGATCTCGAGCCCGGCCTGCCGCACCATCGAGCGCTCGGGACCGTCCTCGAGCAGCATCGGGTTGGTGTTGTTGATGTGCGTGTAGACCCGATGGCGGCTCGGCAGGCGGGCGAGCTGGGCCAGGCTGCCGTCCGGCCCCGATACCGGGCAATGATCCATCTGTCGGGCCGTGCGCTGGCCGATGCCGAGCGTGATGAGCTCGTCGTCGGTCCAGAAGGTGCCGTCGAACAGCACGAGATCCGTAGCGCCGATGCGTTCGAGCAACGCAGGCTCGACCTCGCCGCAGCCGGGGACGAATGCGCAGGATCCACCGGTGCGCTCGTCCCGCACGATCAGCCCGACCGTGTGCCCCGGCCGATCCTCCCGCGCAAAGCGAGGGGGCCCCGCGGATACCGGAAAGCACGTCACGGTCAGCCCGCTTGCCGTTCCGTCCCGGTAACAAAGGCCCGTCGCGTGGTCCGGCACGAGCTCCGTGAACGTAACCTCGGCGAACGCCCCGGTGACGGCCAGGACACGAGAGTCGTCCTCGATGATCCGACGGACGGCGTCGGTCGCGGCCACCTGCAACCGTCGGGCCTCGCGCAGGAGCACGACCCCAAGCGTGTGATCCAGCTCCGCGTCGGTCAAGACGATACCTTCGACCGGCACATGGCGCGCGCCGCTGGGCACAGGCAGCCCGAGTCGACCGAGCTGGGCATGGACGTCGGGCGAGGCGTTGAGCAGGAACCAGCGCAGGCCGTCGACGCTGACCGCGGCAGAAGACTGGCTTCGAGGAATGGCCCGGAGCGGCTCCGCTCGCGCGACCCGGCAGGTAGGGCACCAGCAATTCCACTGGGGGAATCCCCCGCCGGCGGCGGTCCCGAGGAGCACGACGTGCATCGGTGAGGCGGAAAGGGTGGAAAAGACTGAGGGGCCCGCTTTCGCGAGCCCCTCAGATCAGTTCTTCGCCTTAGAGCGTCGCGACGTAGGCGGTGACTTCCATCGTGACGGCCACGATCTCGGCTTCGGGCTTGGTCCACTTCATGGTTCGATCCTCCCCGGGGTTGATGAACAGGGCCGTAGCGGCCCGACCTGCGTTGGGTGTTCCCACCCAGTCGGATCTGCGGGTGACCCGACGACGCCCTCGTTTATGCAGACGGTGTGCCGGATGAGTCCGCCGCGATCGTTGATGCTGTAAGCCGAAGCGAGGGAAACGCTTGTCGTGCGAAGAGCGGAAAATATCCGCCAGCGGTCGCGGTGGGTGAGTTCACCCAACTGGGTGAACTCACCCACCGGCGTCAGCCGAGGACGGATGGAGAGCGACTACTGAATCCCGTACTTCTTCAGGCGATAACGGAGCGTGTCGCGGGTGATCCCCAACCGCTGTGCGGCGCGGGTCTGATTGCCGTCACACTCGCGGAGCGCCTGCTCGATCATGGCGCGCTCCCAACGTTCGAGGTCCAGTCCGGACGGCGCGGACGCGGGAAATTCGCCGCTGGGCGGGGCGCCGGCCGGCGCAGATGTCATTGGGGCCGACGAGCCCGCCATCGCGGCTGGCCCCGGCGAGGGCACCTCCGCGCCTCCCTGGTCCGCGAGCGGCGTCATGAGCGACAGATGCTCCGCGTCGAGGGTCGAGCCACGACTCCAGAGTACCGCCCGCTCGATCACGTGGCTCAGCTCTCGAACATTGCCCGGCCACGGATAGGCCAGCAGCAGGTCGCGCGCGCCCGGCTCGATCTGGCGGACTTGCTTCCCATACTTGGCGTTGAACCGGGTCAGGTAGTGTTGGGCGAGGCGCAGGATGTCGCCGCCGCGCTCGCGGAGCGGCGGCAGGCGGAGGATGATCACCGCCAGCCGGAAGTACAGATCCCTTCGGAACTGGTCGCGCTGGGCATCGCGCTCGAGATCGCGGTTGGTGGCCGCCAGGATCCGGACGTCGATCCGACGGTCGCGTATGCCTCCCACTCGGCGGACCGTGCGCTCCTCCACCGCCTTCAGCAGCTTTCCCTGCAGGGAGAGCTCGACGTCGCCCACTTCGTCGAGAAAGAGGAAGCCACCCTCCGCGGCCTCGAACAGGCCCATGCGCGATTCCTTGGCGTCGGTGAACGCGCCGCGCTCGTGCCCGAACAGCTCCGCTTCCATGAGGGTCGCCGGCAACGCCGTACAATTGACCTCGATGAAGGGCTTGTCCGCCCGCGGACTCGCGCCGTGGATGGTCCGCGCCACCAGTCCCTTGCCGGTGCCGGTCTCGCCGGTGATGAGCACCGGCGGGGTCTCGTCGAGCGCCGCGATCTGCCGTGCCTGGTCCAGCACCGCCCGAAGCGCCGGCGAGTCACCGACTACGCCTGCCAGGGGCGTCTCGCGGGCCGCGTCGCGCCGTCGGTAGTAGGAGAGCTCCTGCTTGAGCTGGGAATTCTCGCGGGCCCGATCGGCCAGCAGCCGCAGCTCTTCGAGATCGACCGGCTTCTTGAGGTAGTCGAACGCGCCAAGCTTGACAGCCTCCACCGCGCCCTCGATGGTGCCGTGGGCCGTCATGATGATCACGGGGATCGCAGCGTCGAAATCGCGGATCCGGCGCAGCAACTCGATGCCGTTCATGCCGGGCAGCCGCACGTCGCTGAAGACCACGTCCGGCCGCATCGTCTCGAGCAGCCGGAGCGCCTGCTCCGCGTCGCCCGCGACCTCTGCCTCGTACCCGGCCTCGGTGAGGAAGGCCTTGATGGCGCGGGCCAGGGTCCGCTCATCGTCGACGATCAGCACCGTGGAGCCGCTCATGCCGCGCGCTCCATCGGTAGCCGGAGCCGCACCGTGGTACCCTCGCCCGGCCGACTCGCGATCTCGAGACGACCGCCGTTCTGCTCGAGATACCGCTTGGCGATGGCGAGGCCGAGTCCGGTGCCTTCCTGTCGTGTGGTGAAGAACGGGTCGCAGACTGACGGCAGGGTCTCTTCGGGGATCCCGCCGCCGGTATCGCTCACTTCGATGACGACATCGCTGTCGGGCCCGGCGGCCATGAATGCGGCGATCCTGAGCCGGCCCCCCGACGGCATCGCGTCCAACGCATTCGACACGATCTCGAGGATCGCCTGCTCGAGCTGCATCGGATCCACGCGCACCTGCGGCAGCGTCGCCGGCACGGCCATCACGAGCTCGACCCCCCGCTCGCGCATCGGCTCCGCCACCGCGGGCAGCAGCTCCTCGATGAGACGGGGCAGGCTCTCCGAGACCGGGTGGAACGGCGCCGGCCGGCTGAAGCTCAGCAGGTGGCTGATGCGGCGGTCCAGGCGATCCACTTCTTCGATGATGGCATCGAGGTGCTCGGTGGCGGTGGGGGAGCCGGGATGGCGCCGCACGAGCTGGGCGGCGGCGCGCA
>DATLBL010000003.1:0-42441 GCA_035526925.1 Gemmatimonadales bacterium | reverse complement strand
TGGGGCGCGGGCTGGGGCGAGGGCGGGGGCGAGGGCGAGGGCGCGGGCGAGGGCGAGGGCGCGGGCGAGGGCGAGGGCGCGGGCGAGGGCGCGGGCGAGGGCGCGGGCGAGGGCGAGGGCGCGGGCGAGGGCGCGGGCGAGGGCGAGGCTCGATGACCGCGCCCGCCGACTTCGACTCCCGGGAAGCGCGCGAGGCCCGGTTTCGGACGTTCTACGACCTGCCGGCGAATGGCGACCTGACCGAGGCCGCGCTCGAGGAGTCGCTCTCAACGTGGCGCCGCTGCGGCATGTCGGCCTCGTTCCTGGAGGGGCTGGTTGAGCGGCTGGAGTTGGTGCGCGTGCGAAGCAGGCCGTGACCCCCGACACCGACGCGCCGGTCGAGCACCGGCAGACGATTCAGTGGCGCTTGTGGCGCGTGACGAGCGGGAGACCGCGAGTGCGCTATTGGCGGCGCCGTTGCACTTGTGGCTGGCGCGGGCTGTGGCTGGAAAACCCCGAGAAGGTCGCGCCCTGTCCTCGGGCGCCAGAGGTGCGTTGATGGATCTCATTCTGCGGTGCGTTCACGGTTCGGCGGTGCGCGACGGCGCGGGGGAGCGGCTGGAGCCGCCTTGCGGGTGCCGTTCGGAAGTGGTCCCTGTCCGTGGCCCCAGATTCGCCTTGGTCATTACCCATCCCTCCGCGCTGGAGGCCACGCTTCCGGCATCTGCGGCAGCGGAGCCATCGCTTCTCGCTGCTGAACGCCTGTGGCGGCCGCCACGGGTGGACGTGGCTGCACATTCCAAACGCCGGCCCAGTCCGCAATCACGTGCTCCGCGGAATCCGCGTGAGGCGAGGGCAGAAGCGATGACACGCGCGCCCCTGACCCCGCTGGAGCTGGCGATCCGGCGGAAGCGAATCATTGAGTCGTCCAAGCGGCTCGTGACCATCCTGAGCAAGCGCGACCCCGGAGGTCAGCGCGTCGTCTACGCGGCAGACGCCGACGAGCTGACCGGCACCCTGGCGTGGACGGCGAAGACGGACGACGACGATGCGGCCAAGGCCGCGAGGGAGGTGGTGGAATGACTGCAATCGTTGCGACGAACGGGTCGGTTGTGGACGCGAAGCCCGAAGAGCCGAAGCCGGCGGGACTGGCGCAGCGCGGCCCGACGCCGCTGGAGCCCAGCACGCTCGGGGAGGCGTGGGAGCTCGCGCGTTGGCTCGGCAAGTCGAGCATCGTGCCCGACGCCTACCGCGACAATCCCGCGAACGTGCTGGCGGCCATCTATATGGGCCGGGACTTAGGCATCTCGCCGATGCAGGCCATGCGCGAGATCTACGTCGTTCACGGCCGACCGGCGTCGAGCGCCCTCCTGAAGGTGGCGCTCGTCCGCCAGTCGCCACTGTGCCTCTTCTGGCGACTGGTGGAGAGCACGGGAGAGCGCGCCGTCTTCGAGACGCAGCGCGTGGGCGACCCGGCGCCGACGAAGCACGTCTACACACTTGAGGACGCGAAGCAGGCCGGCCTCTACCCGCCGAGCAAGGCGGACTCTAACTGGGGCAAGCGGCCGAAGCTGATGCTCCGCCGCCGGTGCGAGTCCGAGCTCGCGGACGAGGTGTACCCGGACGTCGTGAAGGGGCTGCGCACCGAAGACGAGGCGGACGAGATTGCGGCTTCGGCGCGCGAGATGGGCAGCGTCCAGCGCGTCCCGAAGACCACCGCGCCCGTTCTGCCGGAGCCAGCCCCGACAGTGGCGACCGAACCGAAATCGCCGGCTTCGCCGAAGCCCAACCTCATCGAGGACGTGCCACCGGACGAGATCGACGTGTTCCTGGCGGAGTTGAAGCAGGTCGATGATCTCGCGGGCATGGCCGCCCGCGCGGAAGCGCTCGCGTCGCAGGGCCACCCGCGCCGGCAGGAAGTGCTGCGCGCGCTCCAGGCGCGGAAGACGGAGATCGGAGCGAAGCGATGATTGCCCGCCCACTTCCGTCCGCATCGCACTGGGATCTCCTGGCCATCTGCCAGGCCGCTGCGGCCTATCCCTGGGTCGACGAGGTGTCGCCCGCGCTGGAGGCCGGGCGCGAGCGGCATTCCTTTTACCAGCGCCTTGGGAGCGGCGTGGGACGCGAGCAGGCCATCGCCTGCGCCCCCATCAAATGGCGCGCGATGCTGGCGCAACTGCCGACGGAGCGGCTCGACGTGGAGCCGGGCGCGTACCGCTGCGAGGTTTCGTTCGCGCTGAACCCGGAGACGTCTGAGGTTCGCGTCCTCGGCGAGGGGCTCTCCCGCGATGTCGCCTATCGCTCCTGCCCGCCCGGCTGGATACCGATGACTACAGACCGCGTTGGCTTGACGGATGCGGCCATCGTGACGCGCGACTTCAAGGGCCCGTGGGATTCGGCCGAGCATCACTGGCAGCTCGGCCTCTATGCGCTGACGTCACACATCGCCTTCGCGACGAGCCAGAATTTGGTCCTGCGCCTCATCGACCGCGTGGGCGCTGGCGTGGGCCGGGTCGAGCGCCTCCCTGATTGGGACACGCTAGACCTGATGGCATTCGAGGATCGGGTGCTGGAGCTTGCGCGCAAGGTCCGCGCCGTCATGGAGGACCCGGCCAGCGCCCGCCCCGTCGTCGGCCCGCACTGCGCCCGCTGCCCTGCGCGGCTGGCGTGCCCGGCGCAGCGTGCGGCGGCGGACGTGCTGATGCAGCGAGAAGGGGAGGCGCTCTCTGCGGGTGCGTTGCGCGATCTCGCGCGTGCCTGGCCCGCCTTCAAGGCTCGCGTCCGTCAGGTCGAGGAACTGATCAAGGCGGAGGCGCGCGCCGCGTACGAGCGCGGCGAGCCGTTCACCGCGCCCGACGGCTCGCAGTTCCGACCCTGGCCCACCGAGACACCGGCGCACGACGACCCGGACGACATCCTGTCCGTGCTGTGGGGGATGTTGCCCGAGGACACGGATCCCGAGGCGGCCGACATCATCCAAGCGCGCGCCGAGAAGGTCTCCCGCGCCGTGACGTCAGACGGCATCTACGAGGTCGCGCGGGCGTTAGCTTCTCGCGGGAAGATTAAGGCAACCGCCGAGGGGCTGCGCGAGCAGCTGCGCAAGGCCGGCGCCATCACGCAGCGCGAAGTCATTGAGTGGGGCAAGTCGTGAGCACCGAGAAGACCGAACCCGGCAACTACCGGCTGGCCGGCTGTCAGTGCGACGGGTGCCGCGCCATCGAGCGAGGGTGTGCCGAAGTGACCAACCCGGACGCCGCCGCCAACCCTACAGCGGGCGGCGTTCCCGCGGCCCGCCCGGAGGGAGAGCCGGGCGCGGCTGCGGTCTCCGTGCCGCCGGACAGCCCGACGTGGCCGTACGTATTCCGATTCGCGCTGCTGATGGAGGCAAAGCTCGACAAGAATCGACACAAAGGCAACCGCGAGGGTTGGATCAACGATTCGCCCGGGGCGCTCTTTAAGCGCCTGATGGAGGAGGCGGCCGAGTTGAAGTTCGAGTTGTTCAGCGGTAACGACTCGGCGCGAGTGGCGAACGAGGCGGCCGACGTGGCCAACTTCGCGATGATGATCGCGGGCGTGTGCGGTGGTCTTGTCCCGGTCGCCAAGCACACCCACCCCGCGCCAAGGGGGCTGGCAGCAGAGATGCGTGAGTTCGTAGCCAATCGCGTTCACGAGTCGTGTGCTGACCTGCCGAGAAGCGCTCGGTGTCTGCTCACCGGGAAGTTGGCCCCGTTCGCAATGGAGATCACTGGCTGCAACCGCGCACGCTCGATCCTCGTCGACGCCACCCCCGCCGCGGTCGCGGCGCTGGACCGGCAGGCGCGTGAGACGCTGAATGGGGCCGTGACTGATCGGGTGCCGAGCGGCGCGAACGAATGGGTCGACCTCGGCGTCGCCGATGGCCTGACTCAAGCGGCTGACCTCGCGACCGAGGCCGGACAGCCCGCGCTGGCCGAACGGATCCGCGCTCTCATCCCTGCCGACGTCTCTGTCCACACCTGCTCGCACTCTGGAGACGTACCATGAGGGAGCTCCGCGCCGTGCATGACCAACTCGTATCGGCCGGGACCGCGGCGAGCCTGCTCGACATCGGCGTGAGCACGTTCCGGGAGCGCGCCAAGGCCGAGGGGTTGAATCGGTATCGCATCGGTTCGGCCGTTCGCTACGACAAGCGGGAGGTGCTGACCCTGGCGAAACCGGAGCCGTCCGCGCCGGACATCGAAGCGAAGGCCGAGCGGATTCTGAGGAGGGCGAAATGAGCGCGCCGCGCGCCACGTGGCAAATCTCTGCCATCGAACTCCGGGCGCTGCGAGCGATCCGTGGGTACAACGCCATGGGTTTCACAGGGGTGTTCACCGGCCGGTCGATCCGAGTTGCGACCATGCGCCGCCTGGGCGCGCGCGGCTTCGTCCGCCAGGAATCCATGGTGGTGAGCGACGGCGACGGGTTCACCAAACAGCCTGAGCGCTGGCGCACCGGCTGGATCCTGACCCCGCGAGGAAAAAGAGCGCTGCTGATGTCGGGGAGGGGCCGCGAATGAGCAGCCATCCCACCGCCGCCACACGCCCGCAGCGCGAGTGGCCCCTGCTCTGTGCTGATTCCGTGGTCCGCAACATCCTCCCCGGCGCGCAGACGCAGGACCGGAGGCCGGTGGTCTTCTCGCGGCGGTGGGCGCATCTCCCCGCCCGTACCCCCGTCCCGACCGAGTGGCGGCTCTATGTCGACGGAGAGGGTAGTGTCAGAAATGAATTCGCCGACGTAATCGCGAAGTCCCCGGTCGATGGCGATCTGCTTTGGGTCCGGGAGGCGCACGCGTTCTGCCCCAAGTCGCCGCTGATGGAGCGCTGGAGCCACACGCCCGAGGAGGCGCGCGTGTTGTACCGCGCCGATGGCAAAGTCACGCTCTCCGGCCCGCACGGCATTTGGTCCGTGAAGTGGAGGCCGAACATCCACATGCCGCGCTGGGCCTGCCGGCTGGTGAAGCCCATCGTTCGATCCTTCGTGGAACGGATTCAGGAGATCTCCGAGTCCGATGCGATAGCGGAGGGCGTTCGGCTGATCGAGCTCAGAGTCGGCCCTGGCGCGCCGCGCCTCGGCTGGACGTCGCGTCAGTCGGGCGAGCAGTGGACGCTGCACGCCACCGCTCGCGACGCATTCCGGTTCGAGATCTGGGAGCCTCTCTACCCTGGCTCTTGGGAGCGCAACGATTGGGTGGGTGGCGTCGAGTGGACGAATCCCCTTCCGGGTGTGGGGGCGCACCAATGAGCCGCAAGCCCTTCATCCGCCGCCGAGGGCAAGTCTGGTGGGGTCGTTACCAGGATGCCGCCGGCAAGCTGCGCGACGTATCGCTGGAGACGAAGGACGAGGCGGAGGCCCGCGCCGTCCTCCGCGCGATGGAGCGCCGGGTTGCCGCCGAGCGGGAGATCATGGAAGCGGCCGGGACTGCCGCGCCAGTCCAGGGCCCGCTCACCGTCGCGACTTACGCGGTGACATGGTTCAAGCGGCGCGAGGCGGCTGGAATCGCGACGTGGAGGGACGAGCGGACGCGGCTGGAGCGGCATGCACTGCCGTTCGGGGCCGCGCCGGGGCGGAAGCTGGGCGCCATGTCGATCCAGGACGTCGAACCCAGGCACGTGCTGGCGCTTGTTCGCGATCTCCGCGGGCGCATCGGGCAGCCTGGTGGCCTCTCGCCGCGATCGGTGCGGCACGTGTACGCGCACCTCCGGCAGATGTTCGGCGAGGCCGTGACGGACGGGTTGCTGCGAACCAACCCCATCAACGTTCCGAAGAGGGAGCTTCCGGTGAAGACCGACTCTGACCCAGCTTGGCGCGACGCTGCCGTCTACACGCTCGCCGAGGTTCGCGCGCTCATTTCTGACCAGCGGATCCCAGAGTGGCGACGCGTGCTGTGGGCGGCCTTGTTCCTCACTGGGATGCGCGTCGGCGAATGGGCGGGGCGCCGCTGGCGTGACCTCGAGCCTGCGGATCCGCTGAGCCGCCTCGTCGTCGCGTCCGCGTACCGACGCAAGGCGGGGCGCGAGGGTGCCACGAAGACCGGGGTCACGCGCTGGGTCCCGGTCCATCCCGAGCTCGCCGCGATGCTCGAGCGCTGGCGGGCTCGCGCCTGGGCTGCGGGTCACGGGCGCGCGCCGACCGCCGATGACCTGATCAGCCCGTCGCCCACCGGCAAGCACCTTCGCGACCCGAACGTGCTGGAGTGGCTGCACGCGGACTGCGCCGTTCTCGGCTTTCGGGCCCGGCGTACCCACGACGCGCGGCGGACCTTCATCTCGGCCGTGGCGGCGGCCGGCGTGCCTGAGCTGCATCAGAAGTGGGTCACGCACGGGCCGCGGCGCGGCACCATCCTCGGCGCCTACACCACGCTGCCCTGGGAGACGCTCTGTGCCGCGGTGTTGGCGATCCGGCTGCCGGGTCAGCCGCGCGTGGTACGAGATTCAGTGTCCAGGGTCACACCGCAGGGGAATGAGGCCCCACTGTCACCGCGCGGTGACAGTGGGCTGGTGCTGTATGGCGCTCTGTGGCACCCGCGCGCAGCCAAGTGCGCGGAACTCTGCGCCATGGAGCGCCAGGGCGCGCGGAAGGTGCGGGTTCGAATCCCGCCCTGGGCACTCCGAAGAGGCCCGCAAGCACTGAGACTTGCGGGCCTTTTTCTTGCGGTCCGCCACTGTCACCGCGACTGTCACCGCGCCCCCTCTGAAGGGGTCGGGCTGCGACTCGTCCGGACCGGGACTGAGCGCGAGCTCGTCCGGTGCGCCGGCAAGCTGATCGCCGGCCTCGACTGGAGCCGCTTGCTGTCCTCGATCCGGAGGGCGGCATGAGCGCTTCCACCACCACAAGGCACGTTCGCCTCCCGTACCTGAAGGGCCACTGCCGGAAGTGCCGCGAGCCCGTCCCGAAGGGGCGGCGATCTTGGTGTAGTCAGGCTTGCGTTGACGCGCATCTGGCGACGACGCCAGCCGGGTTTCGAGCCGCCATCTTCAGGCGCGATCAGGGCGTCTGCGCTGAGTGCGGGCGCGACTGCGTGCGACTGAAAGGGCGTCTCGAAAAGCGACTCGCCCACCGCTGGCGGTCCGCAACGGATCCCGACGGTGAGTCATCGAGGCGTTGGGCTCGCCTTCTGGTGCGGTTCGGCGTCTTGTCCTCCTGGACGAGCGAACTGCGTTCGCTGTGGGAGGCCGACCATATCAAGCCGGTGGTCGAGGGCGGCGGCTGCACTGGTCCCGAGAACGGCCGGACGCTCTGTGTGCCGTGCCACAAGCGCGCCACGGCGGATCTCGCTCGACGAAGAGCTGAGGCTCGGAGCCGGCAGGCCAGCCTGCCGCTGATTGGTGGCTCCCGATGATCGCCGCCCTCTACGTCGAGCGGGGCGGGGTCTACTTCGGGCTGCCCGACGTCGACCCGTGGGACCACGCCAGAGACGCGCGGCTGTACGCCGGGCCGTGGCCCGTGGTGGCTCACCCGCCGTGCGAGCGGTGGGGTCGGTACTGGCACGGCGGCCCGAGCGCGCGAGTTCGGCGCGTGAAGGGCGATGACGGTGGGTGTTTCGCGGCTGCGCTCGCGGCCGTCCGGCGCTGGGGCGGCGTGGTCGAGCACCCAGAGGCGTCGAGCGCATGGGCCACGTTCGGGCTTGAATGCGCCGCCGCGCCACGGGGGCTGGATCGTGGCCGACTTCCAGGGCGGATGGACGTGCTGCGTCGAGCAGGGCCACTACGGGCACCGCGCGCGAAAGGCGTCGTGGCTCTATGCGGTCGGCGTCCGTCCGCTGCCGAGCCTCGCATGGGGCGAGAGCGTGTCGAGCGCGCGCCTGGATCAGGGCTTCCACTCCGCCGAGGAGCGGCAGCGCTTCCGCGCCGGTCTCCGCCAGGATCTAAGCGTCACGCCCGAGGAACGCACGCGCAGCCGGGACCTGTACGAGGCGATCACCGGCCGGAAGCACTTCGCCCGGCTCGGGACTCGCGAGCGCGCCGCCACCCCGCCAGCGTTCCGCGACCTGCTGCTCGGGATGGCGCGGTCCGTGAGCGGGTCTGTCTCCGGACGAGAGGTGAGCCATGGGTGACGTGATCGATCTGGCCGCGCTCATCAAGGCGAAGCGCAAGCGCGTGACACTGCGTTTTGAGATCGACGTGCACCCCGGCGCGGTCGACGTGCGGCTCGTCTGCGGCGAGACCACGGTCCTGCTCAAGGCGCTGTCGGCAGACGACGCCGAATATCTCGGGGTGCAGATCTCCGAAGCGGCACGGGAGGCCAAGCATGGGCGCTGACTCAAGCATCGAATGGCCGGGCGAGGGCGGCATCACGTCGAGTCCGTTGCGGTGCGTGCGCTGCGGCGACCGGCTCCGCAACTTCGACCCCGCCGACCCGTACCTGCCGCACCTGTGCGGGGGGTGTTGGGCCAAGGCGGTCACGGCCCTTGACCAGAGCTACCGTGAGTTCTTCCGCCTCACCGAGCGGTGCTTGCGAGAGTCCGAGCGGCACCCGACGGTGCTGGCGATTAAGGCGTACTGGGCTAACGAGTTCGCGTCCGTTCCCGCATCCACGGAGCCGTTCTGATGCGCTACCGCCTTCCGTGGATTCAGGTGGACGCCGACGCCTGGGTTATGGCGGAGGAGCTGTCAGGCCTTCTACCTCGAGTCGACCCCGACAAGGCGCTCGGGATGCTCGTCCGGCTCTGGCGCTGGGGGTTGGGGCTCGGCCCCGACGATCAGCCGCCAGAGGGCGTCCTGAAACATCCGCGCGCCCTGAAGCTGCTGGCGGGCGCGCTGGGGTGGCGACGGAACGCCGAAGAGCTCGGGCAGGCGCTCGCCGACGTCGACGCCGTGGAAATCACTGCGGACGGGCTCCGGGTCAGGGGTATGTCGCGGTATCACGCGGCCTGGCGAAAGAACCGCGGCACCAGCGGCAAGGCCGAGCAGGACCAGAACGGCGGCGCCGCGCCCACCGACACCCACCCGCCCGGCTCAGCCCCGGGACCAGGCCGGGACCAGACCGGGACCAGACCGGGACCCGGGGCGAACCCGCCCGGCTCAGCGCCGGATCCGGCCCGCAAGAGTGAGACGTATAGTAATAGTGAGACGGAGAAACGCGCGCGCGCTGTTGCGGGGCCGCTGGTTTCCAAGGCGCTCGACGAAGCTGGCGCGGCGCTTCGCTCCGCAGCGGAGGACGCGGGCGGACTGGTCAACGGCCAACCGCTCGGTGAGACGATAGAGACGGCCTTTCGGTCGGCCCGTAGAGGCAGCGGTTTCCGCTGGACCCTCAAGGAGCGTGAGGCGCTGAAGCGGCTGCTGAACGAGCATGAGCCGCCAGAGATTTTGCGGCGCTGGAAGATCGGCCTCGACGCCCGCTTCAAGACCACCTCTTCTTTGGTCGACCTCGAGCGCTGCTGGAACGACCACGCTCAAGCGCCGCCGACCGGAACCAGGGCGGCTACTCCGCGTGATTCCGACTGGTCTGCCCCGCCAGAGACGCACCCCGACGGCAGCCTGAAGCTGGTGCCGACATGAGCGAGTACCGACCGAGGTGCGACTGTGCTCCGTGGTGTCGCCCCGCCGATGGCGAATGCGGTGTGCTGCGCGAGTCCCGGATCTACAAGGCCGACCTCGCCCACAACCTGCGCAACCCGACCGACCAGCGGAACACGCTACAGGACGAGTACCTCGCCCAGCTGCGGGCGCGCGTGCTCGAACGTGAACAGGGGCTCGACCCGCGAGACCTCCCGTTCCACATGCAGCGACTGGGGGTGCCGTCCGACGCGATCTTGGCACTCCGACAGCCCGCCGACGAGCCGGCGATGCGGGCGGCGACCACGTTCAACCGCGCGCCGCGTGGGCTCACGTCGTTCCTGTTTCTCTCTGGGCCTACCGGTGTCGGGAAGACCACGGCGGCGGCGGCTGTCGTTCAGGAGTGCCTTCGGCGCCATCCGCCCAACGGTGGGCCCACTGGCCAACTCCCGCCAGTGGTGTGGCTGCACGCCTCGGCGCTCACCCGGCTGAGTCAGTTTGACTCCGAGAGGGACATGCGGGCGTGGCGGGCCGCGCATCTGCTCGTTCTCGACGACGCTGGCGAGGAAGCCAGCGAACTCGGGCGCGCGGCGGTGATTGAGCTGGTCAAGGAACGCGAGGCGAGCGGGCGCCGGACCGTCATCACCACGAACCTGCGCCCCGCCGACTTCGGCGCTCGCTACGGCAGCGCCGTCACGAGTCGCCTCGAAGCAAAGGGAGTGAATCCGAACCTGTGGAACGTCCGCGTGTTGCGGCGAAAGACCGGCGCCCCGCGCGCCCAGGAGGCCGTATGACGATGCTGATTCTGTGGCTGGTTGTGCTGTCGATGGCGGTGACGTGGGGCGCGCTTGGGTGGCGGGCGTCTCGACGGTGGGAAGCGCTCTACGATCGCTCGGTCATCACGCGCCGAGACGAGCAACGCGAGCACTGGCGCGCACTGGGCGCGACGTACGGGACCGTCCAAGCGGCGAAGGCAGAAATCCAGGAGATCAACGAGCAACTGGTCGACCTGGAAACGACGCGCCGGCTCTTGCTCCGCTACCACGAAGCGCTGGCCGTCTACGTGGGTGAGGACGACAGCGCCATCGACGCTGACGCACTCCTGCTCAACGAGGGCCGAGTCGTGCTCGAAACGGCCGGCCTGCTCGATCCCGAGCGGCGGGAGGTAGTGTCGTGAAGAAGCCCAACCTGCGGCGGCCGGGAACTCTTGTGCGAGTCCGCCGCCAGCGACGATTCGCGTACGAGGTCCCGCCCGGCTGGGAGGGCCGCTTGGGCGTCGTGCTGGGCTACGAGGACGGCATGTACGCGCTCTGGTTGGAAGGCTGCGAAGCGGACGGGGCCCGCTGGTTCTTCCGGTCCGAGATGGAGGCCGCATGAGCCGCCGCCACAACAAGAGGGCGTCGTGAAGCGCGCCCTGTGGGGTGGACCGTCGTTCTGTCCGACCGGCCCGTGTTCCGAGTGCGGTCCGTTCCCGCCGTCGTACGACGTGGCGGACCTGGAAGCGTTCCTGTCGGCACATCACTTCAGCACCGCGATCGTACAGTTCGCGGAGGACGAACTCGATGAGGACGACGACGAAGCCGCCACGGCGCCAGAGCCAGCGACGCTTGGTCATGAGGCTTGGTACAAGTGCAAGCACTGCGCGGCTTGGGTTGAGGCGAGCGTCCTCCCGGACGACGAGGCGGGCGAGGAGGATGCGCTGTGAGCCGCCGCGAGAAGAAGCGCGCAGCTGCGAGGCGAAACGCGTGGGCGAAGGTGGAGGCCTTGGCGGCCGAGGCGCAAGAGCAGCGGGCTGCGTTCTTGGGAGAGGGGTTCGAGCCGATTGCGCCCAAGGGCGCCTTGGTGCGCGCGAAGTTCACCGACCCGGACGGAGGGGTGTGCGCCAACCTGCCGCACCAAGGCGCGGGAGATGCTCGAATGACCCGCCAGAGCGTGCTGTTCACGGTGCCGATTCGGACGCAGGGAACCGGCAATCGGCGCGATCACTGGGGGCTGAGGGCCCGGCGCGCGGCGAATGAGCGCGGCGCGCTTGCACTGATCGCCAGCGGCCTCCGGTCGAGCGGCCTGGTGGCGCTCCCCCACCCTCTGGTCGTGACGCTTGTGCGCATCTGGTCGGAGAGCGACATCCCAGGCAAGGGACAGGCCGCGCTCGACGAGCACGACAACCTCCGGCAGGCGCTCAAACCGATAGCAGACGAGGTGACGCGGGCGCTCGGCTTCGCCTCCGACCGCGATCCCGACCTCGCGTTCACGTACGGGCAGGAGCGCGGTGAGCATCCCGCCGTGCGCGTGCTCATCCAGGGTCCGTGCCGCGCGCGGACGCTCATCTACGATGTCGAACCGGGCAGCAAGCCGGGGGACGGTTCTGCTCGCGTCGAGTGGACCGAAGACCCCGAAGCCCACGCCGCACGCCAGCTCCGCGAGACCCGGGGCGTGCCGGGCAGCAACGACGACGAGATCGCAGCGCCCATGGTCGCCGAGGAGCTGAAGCGGCGCGCGGAGGTTGAGCGCGATGGGTGACGGGTGCCGCATCTGCCGCCAGCCAGCGAACGGCGGCGGAATCCTATGTCAGCGTCACTGGCTTGCGTGGGTGGGCAGCCCGGAGTTCGAGCGTCGCCGCAACGGCAAGGTCGCGCTGACCGACTTTTGTCGAGCGCATCCAGGCCGAGGAAAGGAACGCGCACCATGGCTGACGGTCGGCGGATGAGCAAGGCGGAGCGCGAGTTGCGGCGGGCGCGACTGCTCGCGGCCCGGCGCAAGAACCCCGAGATGACCATGGCCGACCTCGCGATCCGGTACGGGATGCGCGAGAAGGACGTACAGGTCATCTGCGCGGAGGAGGGGCTTGCGGACGAGTGGGCGAAGGGCGAGCGCGCGCGGGTCGATGCGATGGCGAGGGCTTCCTGATGCCCGCCGGCATGAGGGCTCCATTCCCCTGGTTCGGTGGAAAGAGCCGTGTCGCTCACCTCGTCTGGCCGGCGTTCGGCGACGTGCCCAACTACGTCGAGCCATTCGCGGGCTCGCTCGCCGTCCTGCTCGGCCGCCCCACTCCGCCGCGCATCGAGACGGTCAACGATCTGGACTGCTACCTCTCGAACTTCTGGCGCTGCGTCGCGTGGCCCGAGGAGGTTGAAAGGGAGAAGCGGCGCGACTTGGTAGCCGAGGAGGTAGCGCGCTGGGCGGACTGGCCGGTGAACGAAGCCGACCTTCACGCCCGGCACAGGTGGCTGGTTCATGATCGCGGCCCTGAGTTCCGAGCGGCCATGCGCTCGGACCCCCATTTCCACGACGCGAAGGTCGCGGGCTGGTGGGTGTGGGGGCTCTGCCAGTGGATTGGCTCCGGCTGGTGCTGGGTGGCGGACGAGCGCGGCCGGGACCAGACCGGCAACGGCAAGCACCCGGACCTGCACCGCGGGCACGGCGTGCATGCACTTGGCGGCGTCACCGGTAAGGCGCGCGGTATCGGCGAGCCTCGCCCGGACCTCAGCGGCGAGCGCGGTCTGCGACGACGGCGGGACCTCTCCGGTGCGGCGGGCTGGCAAAAGCGGCCCGTGCTCGCGTACCACAACCGCGGGCTGACGAAGGTCGGCGCCGGCCAGATCCCCGATATCTCCGGTGACGGCGGCGCGGCTGGGCGAGGCATCCACGCCAGCGGTCGCGAGCAGAGCATCTACGACACGATGGCCGCCCTGCTGGCCCGATTGCGTCGGGTGCGCGTGTGCTGCGGGGACTGGACCCGGATCCTCGGCCCTAGCGCGACCGAGAAGATCGGCGTGACCGGCGTCTTTCTCGACCCGCCCTACTCTGCTGAGGCCGGCCGCGACCCGTCGCTGTACGCCGCCGAGGATCTGAACGTTGCTCACGACGTCCGGAAATGGGCGCTCGCGAACGGCGACAACCCGAAACTGCGGATCGCTCTCTGCGGTTACGAGGGGGAGCACGAAATGCCCTCGTCCTGGCAGTGCGTCCCATGGAAGGCAAACGGGGGCTACGCCGCGAGCGCCGGGAACCACGAGAACGCCCACCGCGAACGTATCTGGTTCTCGCCGCACTGCCTGCCGCTCAAGGGTGAGGCGCAGCGCAGCCTGTTCGAGGCGGCAGGATGATCGGCCCTGACCTCTTCGGTCAGCCGTCGTTCAGCACCATCGCCATGGACCCACCGTGGCCAGAACGCGGCGGCGGGCGGGTGAAGCGAGGGGCGGACCGACATTACGGCCTGCTCGACCCGCCGGAGATCCTCGCGGTGATCCGCGCGTCCGGGATGTTCCTGCCGGCCGAGCATGCCCACCTGTGGTGCTGGTACACGGATAACTACCTCCCGGCCGCGCTGTGGCTCGTCGGAGAGCTCGGGTTCGCGTTCAAGCGCACGTTCCAGTGGGTGAAGGTGAAAGGCAAGCCGTGCGCGCTCGACTTCGAGACCGGGTTGGCGGTGGAGGTGGGACCGGAGTGCGAGCCCGAGCTCCGGTACGGCATCGGCCAGTACGCTCGCGGCGCACACGAAGGGATGCTCTTCGCGACCCGAGGCAAGGGGATGGACCCCAGCGTGTGTACCGAGCACCGGGACGTGCCCAGCGTTATCCTGGCGCCCGTGCCGGCGGAGAACGGCAAGCGCATCCACAGCTGTAAGCCACCGGCCGCCTACGAGCTGATCGAGCGCCGATCCCGCGGTCCGTACCTAGAGATGTTTGCTCGGACCGGCCGTCCAGCCTGGACGGCGTGGGGGGATGAGGCGCCTGGCAGTTGAGCTTGTTGGGGTGAGACCACCACGGGTTGTGGCCTTGAGTGGCACTACCACAACCTGTAGTGTTTAGGTGTGCTTCGCTCCCTCAGCCCCCTTCCCACCCTGCCGACCGGCGCGAGTTCTGGGATCACGCTTCGTCCCGGGGGTTCCCCGCGCCGCGTCGGCTCTTTGCTCTCAGTCTGCACCGGTTTTGCCCGGATTCCCTTGACGACGGTTGTCCGCAAGACAAGGATGCTCCTGAACCCCAGTCAGGAGCGTGTATGCGATTTCCCGTCGCCGTGCTTGCCGTCGTCCTTCTCGTCGGGTGCGAGCCGCCCGAGCAGGAGGGCGAGTTGAACATCGGCTTCCAGGGGCGGTGGACGAACCCGAACGACCTGCGCGCGCCGGCTGGGGCTGCCCTCACGGCGGACAACGTGGTTTCGGACCGTCCCGGCATCGCCGAGCCACGCCGGGGCTTCACGACGCTGGCCGCAAGTCTCTCGGGGTCGGTCAACGCGCTGGCGTACTTCTCGGGCTACGTCGTGGCGCACCACGGCAGCGCGGCCATCTCGCGCACGACGGACGGCACCGCCTGGACCGCGTACAGCGGCAGCTACAGCCCGCCGGACTCGTCGACGCCCGTGACGTTCAGGGAGGCCGAGGGCTCGCTCTTCGTCACCACGAGCGCGGGCGTCTACGAGCTGGACAGCCCGACCGGCACGTGGCGCAAGACGGGCGCGCCGGCCGGCCTCGACGGGACTGCGACCCTCAACCGGACCTCGGGCACGTCCGGGTTCGCGACGGCCGGCGGCCAGTGGGCCTACCGGGACGTCTGGGTCAAGCGCAACGCGAACAACCGGCTCCAGTTCGGCGCCCCGAGCGGGCGGCAGGTTGTCGTCAACCCCGCGAGCGTTACCGTGGCGATCGGCGGGCTCGTGCGCGCCGGGACCACCGTCACCGCGACCGTCACGAGCCATCCCTACGTGACCGGCGACGTGATCGATCTCTCGCCCGGGGAGGCCAACTTCGCGAGCGGCCAGAAGACGATCACCGGCACGACCTCGACGACGTTCACCTATACCGAGGCCGGCGCGGCAGTCGCGAGCACGGCGCAGCAGACGACTGGCTTCACGGCTCGGCTCGTGACGCGCACGGTCCGCATCCCCTCGGAGATCACCAGCGCGTCGGGGTGGGTCGTGCAGGTCTACCGCTCCGGCAAGAGCGCGAGCGCCAGCGACACGCCGACCGACAACATGGGGCTCGTCATCGAGCGGGCGCCGACCAATCTCGACATCGCGAACGGGTACATGACCCTGACGGATTACGCGACCGACGATCTGCGCGGCGCGACGCTCTACACCACTGAGCAGGGGCTGGTCGCGGCGAAGACGCAGCCGCCCGTATGCCACGACTTCAGCAGCTACCGGCAGTCGTACTGGTGCGCTGACACCAACCGGAACCAGCGTCTTCTGCTGACGCTGCTTGCGGTGGGTGGCAGCAACGGCGTGTCCGGCAATCATGTTCTCTACTTGCGCAGCCAGACCGCCGGGACGTTCGGGGCGGCGGTGCTGTTCGGATCGTCCGAGTCGATCGCTGGAGGGCAGGCGCAGATCTACACGACGGGAACCGTCGGCCAGAACATCCAGGACACGGCGCAGTCAATCGTGCGCGTGATCAACGGCAATTCGACGCTGAGGGCCACGTTCCGCGCTTTCTACGCCAGTAGCTCAACCGAGGCGCCGGGGGCCTTCGTCGTCGAGACGATCGATCCGGCAGCCGGTCCCTGGTTTGCCTACGTGTTTCGCACGTCGGGCGCGGCGACGTTGGAGCGGTTCTTTGCGCCGGACCTGCCGAACGAGACCGAAATCACCACCCTTCAGCGCGCGGCCAACGTCGTCACCGCGGCGACCGTCGTCGCGCACGGCCTCACGTCGGGCCAGAGCGTCTACATCGAGTCCGGCACAACGCCGCCCGACGCCAACTTCCCAGAGGGCGCCAAGACCATCACCGTCACTGGGGCGACGACGTTTACCTATGCCGAGGCGGGCGCTAACGCGACGGCGGGCACGACCTATGTCGTGTTCGACCGCATCCCGGCGGACGGCTTGGCCCGCAACGACGATTGGTCGAACAGCCTGCACTACAGCTCGCCCGATGAGCCGTGGTCGTTCCCGGTGGCGCAGCAGATCTTCGTCGGCTCGCGCGGGACCACCATCAAGCGGTTGATCCCGACCGCTGACCGGCTGCTCGTGTGGACGGACAACGGGCTGTACAAGGTGACCGGGACGTACCCGTACTTCTCCGTGTCCGAGGTGGACGTGAACCTGAAGCTGCTCGCGCGGGGGCTCGCGGGCTCGCTCGGGGATCGCGGGTACGGGTACACCGATCAGGGGTTCGTCGAGGCGCTCGATACCGCGACCGTGCGGAGCATCCCCATCGAGGCGGAGCTACGGGACCTGCAGGCCTCGGCGGCCTCGAACATCGCCGCCCGCTCGTTCTCCGTCAGCTACGAGAGCGACCGGCGGTGGTTGGCTTGGATGCCCTCGAACAGCAGCGACACCTACGCGACGCAGGCGCAGGTCTACAACCGGACGGCCTCACTCGCGGGCGGGCAGGACGTGTGGACGCGCTGGCCGGTGAACGCGACGTGCGGCTTCATCCACCCCACCGAGAACAAGCTCTACCTCGGCACGTCGACCGGGGCTGTGTGGGTCGAGCGGAAGAGCCGCACGGCGAGCGACTACCAGGACCCGGGCGGGGCGGCTATCTCCAGCACAGTGGAGTGGTTGCCGAACGTCGACGACTCGTCCAAGTTCTGGCCCGAGGGCGCGCTGGATTTCAAGTCGGCGCAGTTCAGCACCTCGACGCTCTACTTCCAGTCGGACCTTGCCAGCGCCTACGACGCGGGAACGACCATCACGCCACCGCTCGGCGCCACCTCGGAGCCGGCGCGCATCCCGTTCTGGGTCTCCATGGAAATGCGGCGCGGAACCCGGCTCAAGGTCAAGTGGAACCACGCCACCGCGTCGGAGTCGTATGCTCTACAGGGGCTCAGCCTGAAGTTCCGCAAGACGGCGAAGGAAGGGCGCTGACCAGTGGCCCGGCTCCAGGACATCCGGCGGCTCGTCGCCGACAACGCGCCGCCCGAGCATCGCGGGTGGGTGGCGCGCGCGCTGGTCGAGCCGATCAATCGGCTGCTGGAGCCCATCTACGCCGCGCTCGATAGGGGGCTGAGCGTCCAAGCGAACCTCAACGCCCAGGTGCTGGAGGCCACGTTCACCGCGCCCTCGGACTGGGCCGACGCGCCGCAGGACTTCGTGTCGGCGCTGCGGGGGCGCTGCATTGGGGTACAGGTGCTCCGCGCTGACGAGCTCGACTCCTCGGGCAAGCCGTCCGGGAACAACCACGGCACCATGGGCATCCCCGACTGGGAAGAAATCCAGCCCGCGTCTGCTCGGGCGCCCACCATCCGGATCCGCAATCAGACGGGCTTGACGGCCGGGCAACGGTATCGGGTGGTATGGTTGGCACTGGGAGAATGACGCACATGACGAAGAAGACGAAGACGCGTGAGGACACGAGCCAGGCCGAGCGGCCGCCGCTCCTCTGCACCACCTGCGGCGCTCCGGTGAAGCCCGGGGCGACGTGCCAGTACGACGGGCAGATCGCGCCCAGGGAGTGACCATGGCGACCCTGCCTTTCGAAGACGAGGACCTGCCGGGCAAGATCATCGTGCTGCCCACCTCCGGCGGCTCGACGGGCGGCGGCGCACCCACGACCGCTGGCCCCGCCGCAGCCCCATCGGCAGCACCTGCCGCGCCGGGCACCGGGACCGGCTTCGTGAACCTGGAGACCTACCTGGGGCTGAACCAGGGCGCCGGGATGGGAATGGCGAACACGCTGGCGGGCGGGCTCGAGCAGGGCGCCCAGCAGGTGCGGCAGGGTGTCGATGCGCTCTCCGGCCAGTTCGACGATGCGGCGCGCCAAGGTCGCGCTGTCGCGGGCGCGCAGCCGTACACCGGCCCCGCCGCGAACGCTGAGCAGTTGGCCGCCGCAAACGGGAACACGGGCGCCAGGGGCTACACCGGGCCTGCGTCGCTTCAGGCCATGGCCGGCGACCAGTACACGAGGCTCGGCGCCCAGGCCTCTGACGTCGCGGCGCGCGGGCGTCAGGCCCAGAGCGGCGACGCCGGTGCGCTACTCCAAGGCCAGTACGGGCAGGGGCGCGAGTACGGCACCGGAGCTCGTGGGCTGGATTCGTTCCTCACCACCACGGGTGGAGCTGGCGACCGGCTGCGCCAGGGAGGCGCGGCGACCAACAGCCTGGAGAAGTACCTGGGGCTCGCCGACAAGAGGGCCGGCGCGACCGTCGGCGCGATGAGCCAGCCGGCGCCACGAGACGGGGCAGGCGGCACACCGCGAGGCCCCGAGACGCCCGACTTTGAGCTCAACCCGACGGACCTTCGGGATCCTCGTGAGCGGCGCCGGCTCCGGGGCGGTGGCGGCAAGTCGGCGGACAACTACGAGAGGGGCTTCTGATGGTTCCGGCGGCGATGGCTGTGGCTGCGATTGCGCCTGTAGTCGGCGACCTCATTGGGCGTGCGCTCGCAAGCGGCGACAGGGAGGCGGCAGAGCAGCTCCTCGAGCAGGCCCGGCGGCAGTTCAATATCCCGATTCCGACCCTCGCCGAGCTCGAGGCTCAGGTCGGCCCGAGCGCGCTCCAGCAGGCCAAGGCTGACCCGGAGGCCGTGGAAGCGCAGCGGATGGCCCTGCAGGACCTGCAGCGCATGGCTCACGACGGCGGGGGCATCGAGTACCGAGCCGGGATCGAGCGGGTGCGACGGGACGTCGGCCGGGACGCAGCTGCTCGCGACGCCGCGCTTCAGCAGCAGATGTCCGCTCGGGGCCTGGGTGGGAGCGGGATCGACTTCGCGACGCGGGCCGTCGCCGGCCAGGGTGCGGCTGATCGAGAGGCGGCCATGGGCTTCGAGTCCGCGGCCGACGCCAACCGGATGGCTCTGCTGGCGCTCCAGGGGCAGGGAGCGCTGGCCAGCCAGATGCGCGGGCAGTCCTGGGGCGAGGAGCGCGCGAAGGGCGACGCCGCTGACGAGATCAACAAGTTCAACGCCATGCAGCGCTCCGGTGCCTTCCGCGATCGCTTCGGGATGCAGATGGGGCTCGGGACGGCCAAGGCGAACCAACTCGCCAACCAGGCCAACGTGAAGACCGGACAGGCCGCTCAGACGCAGAACCAGTGGGGGAACTACGGCGTGGGGGCCGGCATGGCGGCTGCCAACGTCGGGCAGTACGCCATGGACGAGGAGCGCCGCAAGCGGGCGCAGGCGGGGGGCTACTGACATGGCCAGCACGGCGAGCCTGCGGAAGATGCTGGGGCTCCCTGAGGAGGACGAGTCGAGTGTTCCGCCCCCGGGCTACCTGGCGTCGGTGGGTGTCCGCAAGATGGATCCGGCCGTGGTGAACCAGCCGCGGGGGTACGAGCCCACGCTGCCCATACCACCGGCCGCCACCCCGAGCGGCGAAGAGATGCACGCTCCCCCGTCGTTCCAGACGGAGCGGATGAGGCCCGAGGAGGTGGAGGCAGCGCTTGCACGCGCGCCGAAGACCGCGCCCGTGACCGCCGGCAGAGCCACGCCAGGGCTCTCGCCCGTACAGGGCAAGGCGGGGCTGGGGACGTCGCCGAGATCGAGCGCAGCGGGCTCGCTCGCTGGCCTCGGCAAGGCTGCGCCGATGCCTGCCGCTGCTCAGGATGGCGTGCGCGGGATGCTGGCGGAACTCCGGCAGAATCCCGTCGCGGCGCAGTTGACGGAGCAGCCTGCGCAGGGAGGCAACCCCACGACCGTCAACGGCATGGTGGGGAAGATGGTCGCGGGCGCCGGGTTGGCCCCGGGGTCTGGGGCCCCACCGCCAACACCCTCCATCGTCGACATGGCGCGGCGCCTGCTTGAGGCCCGCCAGGCGTCGGGCAACCGGCTCATCGCCGGGATGGCCCAGGCCGGCGCGACCGCGATCGGCAAGGGCGACGCGCCCGGGCTGCGCCAGCTCGCCGCGAACGCCGAGGTGCCGACACAGGAGGCCGAGAAGGACGAGGCCCGGTTCGAGCGGCGCACCGAGCGCGACGCGCGCACCAAGGCGGCGGTCGAGGCCGCCAAACGCGCGCTGTCCGAGAAGGCGGCGGCACGGGAGGATCAGCAGGCGTTCAGGGCAGATCAAGCGCAGCGGGATCGCGACCTGAAGGCCGCCCTGGCCAAGATCTCGGCTGGCAACCGCACCGACCGCGACGAGAGCGGTCTCCGAAAGGAGCTGCTCGGGAACAAGACCACCAAGGACACGCTGGAGGTGTCAGCGGCGTACCGGAAGGTGCACGCGGCGGCCTCCGAGCCGTCCGCGGCCGGCGACATGTCCATCATCTACGGGTACATGAAGATGCTCGACCCGGGCAGCACAGTGCGCGAGGGGGAGTTCGCGAACGCCCAGAACGCCGCGGGAGTGCCGGACCAGATCCGCAACGCCTTCAACCGCGTGCTGAACGGCGAGCGACTGGGGCCGGCGCAGCGGCAGGACTTCCTGAACCAGGCTGCGAAGACCTACCGAGCGCAGGTCGAACAGTACCAAGCGCTGGAGAACTCCTACCGGGACCTCGCGTCCGGGCGTGGGTTTGACCCCGGCCGGGTGGCGATCCCGATGGGAATCCAGGCGCCGCCCGCGACCTCGGCACCGAGCGCCGCCACCGCCGCCACGGTGAGGGTCCGGCGGAAGTCTGACGGCAAGATTCGCGAGCTCGCGGCCGACGCGGCGAAGCAGGTGCTGGCGGATCCGAACTACGAGGCCGCCCCATGAGCAAGGCGGACGAGCTTTTCGATGCCGCCACCGAGACCGGCGCCCCGCCGAGCTCCGCCGACGCCATCTTCGACGCCGCACCTCCGCCGCGCGCCGAGGACGCCGGCCAGGTCGAGCGCGGGCTCCTGCGCGCCGCGGGTGAAGGGGCGTCGCGCGGCTTCCTCAGCGAGATCTCGGGCGCCGTCTCTGCGGCGCTACCGGACGTCATCCGCAACGACGTGGACCGGGCGGCCGTTGGAACGGGCGAGACCTTCGGAGAGCGCTATCGGCACGCCCGGGACTACTACCAAGGTCAGCTAGGCGAGGCCCGCGAGGCAATGCCGAAGGCGACCTTCGCGGCGGAGTTGGCCGGCGGGATGCTCGGCCCAGCGCCCAAAGGCATGGCGGGCGCGGCGGCCCAGGGCGCACTGGCTGGGCTCGGATCGAGCGAGGCGGACCTGACCAAGGGCGAGGTGTTGCCGGCGGCGCGTGATGCGGCGCTCGGCGGGGCGCTAGGAGCGGCCGGGCAGAAAGCAGGCAAGGCGGTCGGCGGCTACGTGGGTGGAAGGCTTCAGGGTGTCTCCAAGTGGTTTGGGGAGGCGGCCGAGAACCGCGCCTTGGACGCCGCTGGGCTCATGAAGAAGGCCCGGGACCTGCTCTTGCGCAAGTACGGCGGAACGGCCCAGGCGGGCCGGCTCCTGCTTGACGAGGGGCTTGTGGGCCCGCTCTCCAGCCAGTCGAGGATCGCCGGCAACATCATCGAGGCCGCGGAGGGCGCTGGGCGGGATGTTGGGGAGGCGGCCAAGAAGATCGGCGACATCCCGGCCAAGAACAAGACGCGAGAGCAGTTGGCGCGGGAGCTGGCCGCCCGGCTTGTGGCCCCGAACGCCAAGCACGCCGGGACCCTGCCGCTGGCGCGAGCAGGAAAAGCGATTGTGGAAGACGTCCGAGCAGCCGGCCAGGGCGCGGGGCAGGTGCTCGACTTCCCGGCGATCCGCGCCGAGAAGGCCGCCATGGCCGGGCCGGCCCGGTTCGACATGGCCGTGCCGGCGCCCCAGCGGGAGGCCGCCCAGGGCGCGTACAAGGCGCTGCGCGAGCTCGAAGACGAGTACGCCCAGGCCTACGCCGGGATGGTCAAGGACCCGGGGCTCGCCGAGGGACTCAGGTCCGCACGCAACCGGGCGGGGATGTTGGAAGAGCTTGGCGATGCCGCCATGAAGCGCGTGGCCGGGTACGGAGCGAACCGCGTCTTCTCGCTCACGGACAACATGGCCGGGCTGGCTGGGCTGTTGAAGTCCGGTCAGGGCAGCGCGGAGATCCCCTCGACCATCACCGGAGCGGTCTGGGCGCTCGCCAACAAGGCGTTCCGCGAGTATGGGCCCAGCATGATGGCCGTCGGCGCGGACAAGGCGTCGGCGTTGCTCCAGCGCGCCGCCCAGAGCGACCCGGGCGCGAAGGCGCTGCAGGTTGTCCTGCGAACCCCCGAGGGCCAGGCGTGGCTGCGTCGCAAGGTGGGTCTGGACGCGGCGGCGCCGCCCTGATCACCCCTTGGGCGGCCGCTGCATGATGGCCAAAACCTCTGTGGCGCGGTCGCGGTAACCGTTGGCGATCCCACGGTTGACGTCACCCGCCCCGAGCGCGTCAGGCTGCCGCATCTCCAGCATGAGCGAGGTGACAGCCACGCGGACCGTCATCGCCTGGGCGCCGGTCAGTTGGACGCCGTTGATCGTGATCTTGGGTTCGTCCGTCATCGCTTCCCGCCCTTCAGCTCCTTGTCGTAGTCGCCCACGAAACCCCTCAAGACGGCGACGATGAGGCTGTTCCTGCCGCGGTAGCGCTTCGCCTTCGCGATTTCCGCAAGGCGCTCCGACAACCACTCGGGCAGGTGCAGCCCGATGTTGGTCATCTTCTCCCTGTCGCCGTCCGGCACGTCCGCCATGCCGCTATGTAGCCAGAAACACTGGCCGCATTCAAGCCAGATTTCTTGGTTGACTCTGGCCGCGATTCTGGCTAAATAATCGCCAGAACGTCAGACGGGCGTCGCGGTGGTGGGCGGGATCGAGCTGGGCTGCCAGCGAGGACGACGAAACGAGCGGTTACGGGAGGTTGCGATGGAGACGCGGAAGATGTCGGGCGCTGAGTTCGCGGAGAAGGCGATGGACGCGCTGAGTCGGCTGGCGGAGGCGGCCCGAGCGGAGCGGGCGGGGGCGCTCGCGCGGGAGGCGGCTGAGGCAGACGTGGCGCGGCTCGGAATCACCTCGGTCTACGACCTGGGGAACCCGCATGATCGGGTGTTCTGCCCGGGCGTGGACAGGGCGGGGTGCGAGTCCCTCCTGCCCGTCTACGCTACGCCCGCGGACCTCTGCTCGGCATGCCGGAAGCTAGGCGCGAAGGCGGCGACCTCCCGAGAGCCGGAGTGCCAGGGCCACCCCGCCAGATCGAACGACCCGATGGGCCAGACTGTCTACTGCGACGGGTCTTGCCGGAAGGCCGAGGGTTCCCGATGAGCGCGCCGAATATCAGGGCTTTCGACCCGCCAGCTTTCGTCCAAACGGAGCGCATCCGGAACGAGGGCACTTGGTACATTGTGGAGTTACGGCCCGAGAGCGATCGCAATGGACTGTCTGGGCCGCCGAGTAGCACAGTTCTCGGCGATTTGGAGGGCATGTTCACTCGAAGGCGGCCGGCTGAACGATTGGTCGCTGGCGTCAATGCGTTGGTCGGTGTCGTGGCCGCCGTCCGCTATTTCGTCAAGCCGGGAGGCGTCTCTTGAGCGCGCCCACGCCCAAGGGGCTGGTGGCGGAGTTGGTGGAGGCGCTGCGGCGGACGCTGGACACGATCCAGAAGGCCGCCAACGCGTTCGACGCCCAGGACGACGACGCGGTTCAGGAAGCGCTGCGCCGCTACAGCGAGTTGTGGGCTGACGATGACCTGGCCACGCTCGCCCGCGCCACGCCCGAAGGCGGTGCGGACGGCGGACACGGCGCCCGAGCTGTACGAGGCGTTGGTGACGTGGGCGGTGCACCCCGCGTCCTGCGTCAGCGACCGTGGACAGGCCCCGCGCCCGAAGTGCGATTGCTGGGTCTGCGAGCTCACCCGAGAGGCCCGCGCCGCCATCGTCAGGGCCGGGGGCAAGCCATGAACGTCACCAGCGACGGGAAGTTCGCCACGCTCCGCTACACGTACGCCTGCGGTCACCCGGGCGAGAGCCACTGCCAGGACCGGCACAGCGTTTCGTTCCAGCGGTTCGCTCGGGAGGCGGCTCGCGGCCCGTGTGCGGACTGCTGCGCGAGGATTCGGGCGGCGGCGCTGAAGGTCGTGCAGAACGCAGACGGGCTGCTGGCGACAGGGACGTCCGAGGATGCCGTGGCCTGGTACGTCCACCTCGCGGCGAAGGTGCCGAGAAGCGCGGCCAAGGAGCTCGTCCGGCGGCTCGTCGCGCGCCGGGTGCTGTCGGAGGAGGTGCGAACGTGAACGTCAATGCGGACGTCTGGGTGCGCGTCTCGCAGGCCGGCGTCGACGCCTGGAGTCGCCACTGGCACGACCTTCCGGAAGAGTTCCGACCACGCACGCTCCGCCCTGGCGAGGTCCTGCGAATCCAATTGTGGCTGCTCATGAAGATTTTCGGCTCGGCCTTTCGCTTGGGGGCTGAGCCGTTCGAGCCCAGCGAGATCTATTTCAGCGAGCAGGAGGTCGGATCATGAGCCGCGCCATCGAGAACCTCCGCGCCCAACTCGCCGCCGAGAAGGCCCGAGCGGACAAGGCCGAGGCCGGCTGTAACCAAGGCCTGACCTACTTCACGCTGTTCGGCTTCGGGGCCGGCGCCGGGACGGGCGCGTAGCCGATTCGCCTCTTGAGGCACGCGCCCGGCTCCATCTCGTAGAAGTCGGATCTGGCGCAGTTCTCCGCCACCTCCGCCGGGGTGTCACCCATCGCGAAGGCCCGCCAGCAACCTCCGTTCGCCTGCCGCTGGTGGTCTTCGCATGGTGCTCGCCGCTGACCCGGGAGCGGCTCGGCCGGGATGGGGAGCGCAACGCTCATGCACTGCGCCAGTCCCTCGATGGCTGAGGCTGGGATGTCGCGTGAACAGCCCCGTTCCGCCGTGGTCCAGAGCAGGGACGCCGAGATCAGCATGGCCAGCATTGAGAGGGCCTGAATCGCGCGCATGTCCTGACGGTCGCGCACCGGCCCCGCGAGCGCCATCGATCCGCGGGACGATTGACAGGCGTTGCGAGCCTACTGAGCGCTGGGCGTCCGCCGCAGACCCTGGCTGTTCGCCACCACGTACAGGCCGACCATGGCGATCCCAGCCAGCACCTTCTCGGCGACGGTCGAGTGCCCGAGTTGCTCGTGGAGCGCGATGGCAGTCGCGCCGGCCGTGCCGGTGATGAGGCTGATCCAGCGCACGTAGATCTGCGGGATGAGGGGTGCTCCGGTGGGGGACTGGTCCATGGTCACGGCTCCTTGTCGGCAGGTTCGTACGTCGCGGCGAAGATGTCGGGCTTGCAGGGATACAGCTCGCCCTTGACGCCACGGATGATCCAGTCGCCAGGGCGGCCAAGCATCTCGCCCTCAAGCGTCCGGACGAGCATCTCGCCGTCCTCGGTGTAGCGCACGCGACCAGCTACGACATCTGGGGCGAGCTCCACGGGCTGCTCTCCAGCCCGGAACTGCACGGCCTCGATCACCACTGGCCTTTTCCGAAAGCGTTTGATCATGGTCACGGCTCCTGTGCGTTAGGGGTAGGCGGTTTGCGGCCCGGCAGCATGAGCGGCGCGTAGCAGACGCCCTGATGCTCCCAGGTGCCGACGGGGCACGGCGGTCGGACCTGAGCGACGATCCAGCACGAGCCGTTGATAGCGGGATGCCGGCCGGGACACACGCCCTCGGTCGGAGTGGCCTGCCCGTCGAAGGGGCGAATGGGCATGGGGAGGCACTGCGTCTCCGGTGCGATGACGTCGCAGATGCCCCGGAGGGCGGCACACAGGACTCGCTGCGAGCGCTCCGGCAGCACCGGGACGGCAAGGCCGAAGATGAGCGCGAGCGTCCCGACGGACGCTGCACTGCCGAGCGCGATCTGAACTCGGCGGGTGGACCGCTGGCGCGAGGTCATCTGTCTACTCGCACCAGGTGCCGGGCTGGCTCTCCGATTGCGGGCATTGCGACACCTCCGAGTTACGGGAAAAAGGTGTTGCCGACGATGATGTCTTCCTCGCCGTCGTTGCGCTTCCTGGTACCGCCCGCCACGGTCGCTACCACTTCGCCCAACTCTTGGCCGATTTCCTCGAAGCCAGGGCCGTCGACGCCGCGCAACAGCTTGCGAGCGACACGCTCGGCGAGCTCGTAGAAGTACTCGGCCGGCAGTTGGACGACGGGCGCCTCACCTGCCAGGCACACGAAATCGCCGACCGCGAGGTCGGACGGAATGACTCCCGCCCCGAGCGTGAGGGTCGACGCTGCCGCGCCCGTGAGGACAGCGTCGTCGCCCAAACTATCGAAGGGCGGCGTCGACTGGATGAAGTCCACCCGCGCGCCGAGGACGAACGCGCCAGGCTTGGTCGTCGTGAGCGTGACGGTGGTGCTGGCGACTGACGACACAGTGCCGAGGGTCGCGGTGTTGTTGGCGACGAGCCGGTTCGGCCTCCGGAAGTAGGACATCCGGAGGGTCTCGGCGTCCTCGGGGATGGGCCAGAGAAAGAGCTTGTTGCGCTTGATGTAGTAGTGGCTGGGCGTGCCGGAGAGGCCCAGGTCCTTGCCGGAAAGCTCTTCGAGGTCGAGCACAACGAGGTTGTGGGTCTTACCGTCCGCGTCGACGCGCACGACGTCGCGGAGCTTCGCGAAGGCCGCGCGCGGCGGGAACCGATAGCCGGCCGTGCCGCCGACCGTCATCGTCACGCTGTAGTCAGTGACGAGGTGCTCGCCGTGCGTACGAAGCACCTCCGGGACGAGCACCGGGAACAGCTCGCCGTTGGCCCGGCGGATGAGGTCCGAGTCCTGCCACCCGGGCGCCGTTGAACTGGACGACGGGGCCTGAGCGCGGTCGCGGATCTCCGCCAGCAGCTGCGTGGTGTCCCAGGTGGCCATTGGCTAGGGCGCGGCCTTGTCGGGGTCTTCGTCGCCGAGCAGTTCGGCGAGCTGCGCCAGCACGTCCTGGTCGTCGCCGGGCGGGGACTCGACAGCCGGATCGGGCTGGGCCGCCTCCGCCTTGGGCAGCTTCGACCGGAGCCGCTCGGCCTGAGCCTGCTTCAGGAGACCCATGATCTCCTGTATGGCCATCCTGGAGGCTTCGCCGCTGAGCGACGGATCCTCCTCCTCGTCCATCATGTCCATCGGCACGTGGCCTCCAGATCAGAGCGTGAACGCAAGCGCGGTGTCGTTGCTGCCGCCGGACAGCCGGCCGTTCGACAGGCCGCCAAGGGCCAGGCGAGTGCCGTTGCTCGACGCCAGCGTGATCGCGTTGCTGACCTTTCCGGGCTGCGCAGCGGTGATGGTGACCACCCCTGACGCGGCTGTCGCCGTGACGACCCCGACGATCGCAGCCGAGACGCTGGCATTGATGGCCGACGCCAGCGCCGCACCGTCGGCCGTGTCGTTCCCGTCGATGCTGAACTGGTTCGCGCCCGCGGCGCCTGCCACGGCGGTGAACGTGACGCCGTTGAGGGTGACGGTGTCGGCTGCCGACACGCTGGCACAGGTGACGGTGCCGCTCGCTGCAACGGCGGTGTCCCGGACGTTGAAGCCCGAGACGCCGTGCGAGCCGTTCAGCCCGCCGGCCAGGTGATTGAGGATGGAGTTCAGCACCACTCGCGGGTCCATCCCCGACGTGAACGCCAAGTCGTTGGCGTACGTGCTCGTGAACGTCAGAACGGTGTTGGTCGCCATGGGCGGCTACTCCGCGAGACCGCTAAAGGCCACGGTGCGGCCGGGCGCGAACAGGGCCGGCGCCTGAATCCAGTGGCACCGGCACTCGTAGGTGTTCTTGTCGGCGACCTTGGTCCAGATGTCGGTGTTTCCCTCGGGGCCGGTGTCCCACTTGATCTCCGAGATGCCAACGCGGAACCCGTTGTCCGGGCCGATGCCGAGCGCGTCGCCGTCACGCAGGAGCGGGTGAACCACGAGCTCCGTCGGGCCGGTCTGGCCGTAGTAGACGATGCTCTCGACGCCGCTGGTGCCCTTGGCGCGGCTGTAGGAGCCGTCGAAGCGCCGGGAGGTCATCAGGTCCGAGTTGAGGATCTCGTAGGAGACCGAAGGCAGCCAGAGCTTCGTGTTCTGCTTGTCGTCCCGGCGCGCCGCGATGGTGTTGCGCCCGACGAGCTTCCGCATGCCCTGGAGAATCTTGAGCATCGTGGGTCGACCGACGCTGGACGCCGTGTTGGGCTTGAACCACGGGTAGGTGGTGACGTTCACGCCCATCAGCAGGGACGAGGTGGTCGTCATCAGCTTGTGGAGGCCGATCATCTCCTTGAACGCCGTGGTGGTCCGGGCACCCTTGAAGTAGAGCCAGTCGTTCGTGGTGACAGCGGCGGAAGTGCCGGTGACGGTGATGGTCTTGGCGTCCAGGTCGACAGCCGAGACGGTCAGGTCGCCGTTGTGCTGGTTGGCGCTGGCCGTCTGCGCGTCGAAGGACTCCAGGACGGCGCCGACAAGCCGGATCGCCAGGGTCGAGCACCAGGTGTCGTCCGTGATCGTCAGGACGCCGGAGGAGTTGGCGGACACCTTGAAGAGCCCCTCGGTGCCGTACAGGAGCGAGTGCTCCTGCCGGAACTCAGCCGCCGTCTGGAGCGCCGTCATCTTCTGCCGGGTCGCGTTTTCAAACGCCTGCGGGCCCTGGGCGGTGGCTTCCTCGAACGAGCGCGTCGTGATGCGCGTCCGCATGTGCGTCTCGTAAGCGGCAATGTCGGCCTGCTGGTTGATGCCGACGATGGAGTCATTCAGCGTGGCCTCGGCGCCGTCGCTGCCGACGTACGTCGTGCCGTGCTCCATCTGCACCTCGACGCCGTAGCGGAAGGTGTCGCCCAGCCGGAACTTGTCCGTGAAGGGGAAAGCGTCGGTTACGAGGGTGGCGTTGAACGGGAGCTTCTCGAAGCGGTCGCCGTAGACGCGCTTGGAGAGATTGGTCTGTGCGGGGGTGGAAACGGATGCCATGAAGGTACCTGCTGCGCCGCGTGGGGCGCGGAAGAGTCCAAGAACTGCGCTTGGGCTCCCTTGCGGTACCGGCTGCATCCGTGGCCGGGTGGCGTCCGCCCGAGGGGTGGGACACGCCCTGCTTCAGGACTGGCCGCGATCTCTGGGGCCTGTCTGTTCGGCAACACTATAGATTGTGTGTGGGCGCGTCAACTCCACAACGAGTTGTGGTAGTGTGACGCATTGGCAGTCGCGCCCCGGTTGGAGGCCAAACGCTCCGGGGGTCGACTGCCGGGGGCGCCCGAGACGCCCGCCTACGTAGGCGTGGGCAGCCGGATCCTGTCCGGCGCATTTGCGGGTTCGAACCCCGTCGTCTCGACGCCTCGCTTTGGGCCGCCCCTTACTTCACGATTCCCAGCCGGCGCTCGTACTCCATGCGCTCGCGGCTGACGGGCGCCGTGGACGCATACCGCCCCTGCTCGTCCCGTGGGCGTCCGTCCGGCGGCGCGACCGCGGGCGTCGGCTGCCCCTGCTCGGCGCGCTGGCGCTTGAACTTCGCAACGATGGCCGCGGTTGCCTTAGCTTCCAGGTCCGGACCCAAGGCGGAGAGCAGCGCGTCTCCCTGGAGGCGCCCCCACGCCATCGCCTGTTCCTTCTGTATGGCGCCGACGGCCATCTGGGCGAGCGCTCGGGGCGGAAGGTCAATCCCTTCCTCCTCCATGCGCTGCTGGTCTGCGGCCATGCGGACGATGATGCCGGGGACGGCCGGATCGCCCGCCGCAAGTCCGAGCTCGCCCAGGGCAGTGGCGAACTTCTCGCGGTACTGCTGCCCCTTCGCCAAGGCCTGCTTCTTCAGGCGTTCCTGCTTCGCTTGCTCGGCCGCGGCTTGGTCGCGCTTCTCCCGCTCCGCTTTCTCGGCCTTGAGCGCTCGGAGCTCCTCCTGCTCTGGGGTGAGCGGTTGGCCCTCCTCGCCGCCGAACTGCTCGAGCACGTACTTGGCCGCCCACTCCTTAGGGTTCAACCCGGCCTTTTCGAGGAACGCGGCGGTATCGGTCTTGAGGCGCTCCTGCTCGGCGGTCCACGCCTTCTGCTGCGCCTCGAAGTCAGACCGGGCCTTTGCCAGCGCCGCGAGACCGTCCTCACCGGCGAGCGCCTTCTGGGCGTAGGCGTGAACGGACTCCTCGTCGAGCTCGCGCGTCTGGCCGCGGATCTTGAGGGTGACCTTGCGCGGCGCGGGGGCAGGGGACTGCTCTTTACCGGCCGGCGGCGTCTTGGCCGCATCCGGCGGGACGGTGGCGACCTGCGGGGATCCTGGGCTGGATGTGCCAGCGGGAGCTGCGGGGGCGGGCGGGGCTGCGTCAGCCATTGGCTACGTCTCCGGTGGGGGTGTACTGCTCGCCCGTGGCGGGGTTGGTGGGCATGGTCGGGCCGCCGGGAACGACGGGAGGCGCCGTTCCGGTCTGCTCGCCGGGCTGCGGCGGCGGGGTGCTCCCGGGCGTGCCGGGTTGACCGGGCTGTGTGCCGGCGCCGACTGGCGCGAGCGGTGGCGGCGGGCCGTGGAGCGCCAGCATGATCGGATCGCCCTGGACCCAGGCCATCAGGTCGCGCATATGGGCCTCCATGTGGGCGCGGGTGTTGGCGACGATGCGAGGGTCGCGGCGCGCCGCAAGCGACAGCAGGACGACCCGGTGCTCGCGGATGTGGTCGAGTGGGTTGTCGGTGAAAACCGCGGTCGCGGTGCCGCCCGGGCCAGGCTGGCCGGTCAGCGGGTTGATCTGTGCCGGCGCTTCGAGGACCTCGCCCGCGAGCAGTCGCTCGTTCTCTTCCCGGATGTAGGTCCGGATGGCCATGGGCGCCTCAGTCAGCGACTCGAACTTGCCGGTCTCGATGACGCTCATGATGAGTTCGGGCTCGACCTGGGCCTTTTGCGCATCGACGAGCAGCTTCGCGAGCTCCAGGCGCCCAGCCGGCGAGCGCATGAGCGCGGAGATGTTCTCAACGCGCACGCGGTCGATCCCGTCGAAAGTCTTGCCGGTGAAATCGGCCAGCATCGGCCGCTTGAACTTGCCGACGAGCAGCGGGAGCTTCCGACTGTGCTCCCCGAACTGCTTGAAGCGGCGCAGCACAGCATTGGCGATGTCCTGGCGCAGCTGCGTGAAAGCCTTCGCGGTCACCGACACGGCGCGCTGCGTCCGGCTGTCGAGGAGGGCCATCGCGGCACCCGAGAGGTCGCGCTCCTCCCGGCCCATGGAGAGGTTGTCCATCCCGAGCTTCGAGGCCATGTCCGCCTTGAGCTCGCGGCGAAAGGGGAACACCTCCTTGGGCGTGTTCGTCATCGTCAGCACCTTGGGGGCCATCTCTTCGCCGCCGCTGTGTTCGATGTGGACGAGCCCTTCCATCAGGGCCGTGGCCTTGAGCTCCGACTTCTCCGGTGTGACCACAATGTTGAGCCCCAGCGCGGCCTGGTTGCTGTACGGGATCGAGGTCAGCGTGTCGACCGCGAGCTGCAGGCCCAGCATGCCGTGCGCGCTCGTATAGGCGCGCGGCGTCCCAAAGCGCTCCGCGTCGGCGATACGGTACACGGCGAGATCGTCGCCGTACCTGGATGGACCTTCCGCGAGTAGCGCGCCACCCTCCAGCACGAGCGCCCACCGGCCAGCTGGACACGCGGGCGTCGGCCTGTGCCGCAACTCGTAGACCGGGATTTCATCGTTCGTCGGCCTGCGACGGAAGGCCTCGCTCCCGCCGCGCAGCGCGTCGCCGATCTCGTCCCGCGTCCGGTCGTGCGTCATGGCGCGGATGCGATCGGCAAGCCGCGGGACGTCCTCGCCTTCGTCGAGCGTCGCCCGGAGCGTGCCATCCTCGACCATGGCCGCCAGGTCCCACTTGTTGCGCCAGCGCCGGATGATGCGCCACGGGCTCTCGTCCCGGGCGTCGTAGTCGAACGCGACTTCGCTCGGGAGCATGGCGTGCGCCTCGACGTCGCCGGAGTGGATCTGCTGAACGGCAACAACGGCGCCGGCCTCGTCCACCTGCGAGGGTGTTTCGTCCACCACGTCGCCGGCTCGGTCGTTCCAGGGCACGTCGACGTGCGCGAACCCGAGCACCTTGGCGATCTCGGTGGCGAGGGACGCGACGCGGTCGAACTTGCCCTCGTCGAAGTAGTAGTCCAGCACGCCGCGCAACTGGAGCGAGGTCGCCGTCGCGTCGCTGTCGGTGTTGACCGGGACAGGGAGAAAGCCGCCGGGCTCCATGGTGGCAATGGTTAGCATGTTGCCGATCACCGTCCGGAACTCGTTGTCCTTCAGGATGCGGACCTGGTCCTTGCTACCCGTGCGCGCGATGGTGGCGGTCGTGTTCCCGTCCTCGTCCTCGCCGTAGTAGGCGAGGGTGGCGAGCCGCATGTTCAAAAGGTCGCGATCCCGAAACGCCTCCTCGAACTCCTCGAAGCGGTCAAGCACCGCGTCGGCCAGCTCCTTGCCGGTCAGCGTGGGCCAGTAGCGGTCAACCATGGCAGCCCTCGGCGTCCGCGCCCGGATCCCACCAACCCCAGGATCCGGCCTCGGCGAGCGTCACTGGCGCGCGGCCGGGCGTGTTCTCCTCGACGTGCTGGCGGACGGGTGCCAAGGCGCGCCAGCGCTGCTCGTCGGTCATGAAAATGAGATCGCCTACTGTAGCGAGGCGCCCGTGCGTCTCGCAGTAGACCACGTGGTCGCCACATAGCGGATCGAGCACGCTCGCAATCCGGCACGGGCTGTGCGTCGGAACCCAAACTGCGTCGCGCAGATCAGCCATGGATCACCGCCCTCCGAACAGCGTCTTGAGCGCCTGCGCGGCCTGGGGCAACTGCGGCGCGTGCGGGCGGATGATGGTGTTGGCCCGGTCCACGCCGTAGTGCGGCGGCACGCGGCCCCGGTTGGGGATGAAGTTGCGGGATGCGTAAAGCAGGCAGTCGAGCAGGTCGAAGTGCCCGAAGCCTTCGACGCGCTCGTATTCGGTATGAGCCTTGTTCCAGATGGCGGCCTGACACTGCGCCAGCGTCTCCCGGCACGCCGGATCGAACTCGATCTCGCCGCGCAACAACGAGTCGCGCAGGTCCATCAACCCCGCCTGCTTGTCGTCCTTGAGCGGCGGCGAGGACGGGAAGTCGTACTTCTGCGCCAGGTCGCGACGGATGATGCCCTGGTCGTCGTCGACGATGCGATAGTGCCGCCCGCGCAGTTCCGCGTGCTGGCTGAAGGTGGCGCGCTCCAACGCTTTCGCCTCGGTGGCGATCGTCTCGGTAGTGGGGCGCTGCAGCACCTTGTCTCGTTGGCACCGGAATTTGCGGCGCGCGAAGTCCCAGTACCCCACGAGGATCGCCGTCGGATCGCGCGAACCGCCCGTGTCCACGATGGTGTACCAGTCCGTGAAGAGGGGAGTGCTGGTCTCCGCGGAGGTCAGCGACTCCGCCAATGCCTCGGTGAACTCGGGCAGGACGGCCCGGGTCTCTTCGATCACGAACTCCGCGCCGAACTCGCGCCGATAGACCGTCGTCCGCTTGAACTCCTCGACGGTCATGCGCTTCTTGGCGGCTTCCTTGGCGAGGATTTCCGCGCGGCGCTCCGGAGAGAGCAACGGGTTCTGCTCGAAGGTGAAGCGAGCGGACAGGCCGCTGGCCTTCGCGGCGAGGTAGTACGTCTGAAACGGATGCCCCGGCGTGTCCGGCGGCGAGCTCGCAAGGAGGCCGCGCCCGCCCGTGGTCCAGGTCTGCGGCGACAGGACGTCGTCCACCACCTTGGTCAGGTCGCTGACGAAGCCCGCCTCGTCCACCCCCCAGACGTCCAGACCGCGACCGCGCAGGTGCTTGTAGTTCTTGTTGTCGCAGCCGGCGATCTTCAGGACCGATCCGTTCGGCCAGTTGATGCGGTGCTTGCTCCAGCGGGCAACGGGCCGGAGGTGATCCGGGCAGGTGTCGAGGATCTCCTCGACCATTGGCTCGATGATGTCCTCGACGTCCACTGCCTGCATCGCACCCAAAGCACAGCGGGCGCGATGCTTCCGGAGACACGCCTCGAACATAAGGACGACGAGCAGGAAGGTCTTGCCGAGGCGGCGGGCGCAGTCCCAGACCTGATCGCCCGTGGTCGCGTAGAACTGGCGGTACATCCAGAACTGCGCGCCGTGCAGCAGCCACCACAGCTGACCCGCCTCCCAGGCCGCACGCCTCGCCTCCGGGCTCTCCCGGATGACTCGCGCGCGCTCCTCGAAGGTCGGCACCATGCACGGCTACGCGTCCTTCTGTGACATGGGCGCAGCGTCGGCATTTGGCTGCCTGACCGGCCGCACGTCGATCACGCGCGCCCCCTTGATGCCACGCAGTTCCACCTGCGTGATCGCGTCGGCAGCCGTGTACGCCTCCGTCGTCACCTCGGACGTGCGCTGAAGGGACGGATCGAAGTAGGTCACGAGGTAGCGGTTGATCGTCACGCCTCATCCTCCGGCGGCGTCATGCGCTTCCCGAGGTGGCGGAATTCGAGGTCTCCGACGCGCTTGGAGAGCTTGCGGCGGCGGTCCTCGGCCGCTGTCGCCTCACGCCTGAGTGCGTCGCCCATCCCTTGGCGGGCCTCCACCTCGCGGAGGAGATGCGCCGAAACTGCCTCGACGCGCGCCTCCAGCGGTCCGGCCTTGGGCGCCTGAGCCCGCAGCCACATCCACCACCCGGCAAACGCGAGCAGCCCCCAGAGGGCCAAGGCGAGCGAGAGGGCGGTCATGTAGTCGCTCCCTTCAGGCGCACGTCGATCTTGACGCCAAAACAAAGGACCGACACAAACAGTGTTCCAGTGCGCTCAGGCCATGGCCACGCGGTCCACCCGGACGCCTCGATGCTCAATGGCAAGGCGATCCGAAGCAGGAAGATTCCCAGCGACACCGCGACTTGCCGTCGCCCGTCCTTGGGATCGCGGATCAACCACCTGTGCCGATCACCCCTCACCAGCCTCCAGCGTTTTAGCTCGGCCTTGAGGAGGGCGGTCATCGAGGCACCACGGTGTAGCAGCCCCAGTCGACCAAAAGCCGCATGAACGGGAGCCGGTCGTAGCCGCACTCCTGCGCGTGTCTGGTCGAAATGCGCGGCAACTCGCCTGGCGGCGTCTCGAGCTCGGTCACGGCCCCGCCGTCTCGGTCAGCGCCGTCTCGGCGAACCCCCACGAGATGTTGCGCACGTCCTCGGGGTGGTACTCGTAGCGCCGCTTGATCTGCCCGCCTTCGGTCTCGAGCACCTCGACGGCGGCCGGGCCGGTGGAGGTGGTGAGCCGAATCCACCGCTCCGGACCAGCCGGCGCAACGTGGGCGGTCACCGTAATCTCGCAGACCTTGTGCACATGCATGATCGGCGAGCCGTCCTCGTTCTTGCCGACCTTGACCGACTCCTCGCCAACGACCTTGGCGGGCGTGCGCGTAAACTTCTTCACCACGAGCCCCTGCTTTCGTGCCTTGTCGCGCAGCGCCACCTCTGCCCGAATCAGCCTGTCGCCGAACTCGCCCATGCTGTTGCGGACGGTCTCGGAGAAGTGCTCGCGCTCGTTCGCCGCAATCTGCGCTGAGATTCCGAGCGCCAACGGCTGCTCCCCATCCGGCGACCGCGGCCTGACGTTCTGCTTCGCGTCCTTGCTCACTTCGGTTCCTTCCACGCGCCACCGTAGTCGGCGCGCTCAGCTGCGGGGGTCTCGTCAACGACGGCCGGCGAGACGCCGACGCCGCACACAAACGCGCCGACGCGACCGTCCATGGCCTCCACCGCGACGGCGTGCTCAGCGGCCTTTCGGCCGAGCCATGAGGCAGTTTTGCCCGATTGCTCTGCCTGCGCCGCCGTCGCGTCGCGAGCAACGTCGCTCTCCTGATACGTGGCGTCATAGGATTGCCGTCGGAACCACACCGCGCCCTCGGCGAGGGGTAGACAGAACGTCGACGGCTGCGGACGGAATGGGCGCGCGAAGTACGAGCGCAGCTGGGCGTAGGCGTCCGGGTCGCAGACGATCTCGATGCTGGGGCGATGGTCGGGGCCATGTTGCAGGTGGCGCAGCAGGTCACGCAGCGGCGCCGTGACTGGCGCCTGGTCGGCGCGGTCCGGCGGAAGCACTTCGTCAGCGATACCCATCAGGTCGCCTCCGGGGGTCGAATGTCGATCACCTTGCCCGCCTGGCCCGGCTTCGGCTTCTGCTCGGGCTCTTCGGGAAGGTCCTTCAAGTCAGGCGAGCGCCCGAAGGCCCGGTCGGCGAGAAACGCTCGCGCGGCGGCCTGGTCGGCGAAGGTCGGGTAGACGGGCACCTCGACCTGGTCGCCTTCGCGGGTCAGCTCCACGCGCTTCGTCATTGCGTCTCCGCCCAGGACTGCAAGGGCGTGGTCCACAAGGGTCCGGCCGTGCTTGGTCTTCGTGCGCGCGTATTGCGCAAGGCCTGAGCCGACGCGAGGCCGCCCGTTCGGATTGCCTGTTTGGCCCGGTCGCCAGCTGCCGTGATTTGCGCGTCCCATCCTGTTCTCTGCCTGAATTGCTACCACTACAGATTGTGGTTGGCAACTGGACACACCACAACAGCTTGTGCAAGGGTGCCTGCTCGCCACGCTGAAACAGGAGAACGTCCGATGCCGGTTCGCCGCGCCTTGTCGCTGTTGTTTCTTCTGCCGGGCCTCGCGCTCGCGCAGGTTGACCGCTACGTCGTCGAGGACGGCACGGCGGGGACCATCAACGTCACGAGCAACCCGACGCTCGTAAAGGGCCAGGGCCCAACCACGCTTGTCGCCCACACCTGCGCCGCCAACAGCTGCACCCGGACGGCGCCGAGCGGGTCCACGGAGGGTGTCGAGTTGGGCGGGGTCGGCGCCTACCTGATCAGCGCGAAGGTCTCGACCGGCACCTTCAGCGGCACGGGCGCGATCGAGCTCTGGGTCTACGACTACGACGCCTCGGCCTGGTACTACCTCGTCGGCAAAGACCAGACGCCGAGCTCAGGCAAGGCAGCCGAAGCGTTCCCGGTGCAGGTCAACTCGCTGCGGCCAGGCAGGTATCGCTTGGTGCCGAGATCGAACGCGGTGGCCACCAGCGCAGCGGCCCCTACGCTCACGGTCGCCGTCCGGGCGTGCCTCAAGCAGGGGTGTGCGCTGTGAGGCCGACGCGATTCGTCGTCGCGGCCCTTGCCATGGCGGGAGTGCTCGGCGCGCTCGCCATGGACGACAACGCCGCGAGCGGCTACTTCTCCGGGAACGTCACGATTCCCACTGGCAAAATGGTGTGCCTCGATGCGGCGTGCGCGACCAACATCATGGACAACGCCGGCCAGATGGTGCTGGACGCGCGCTCTGGCGGAGTCCGCACGCCCGACGACTTCCGCACGCAGGGCGCCCTCACGGTGGACCTCGGCGCCGGATTCGCAGGCGGCAGCGCCACCATCTCTACCACGGGGCTCTTCACGGGTTACGGCATCGCCGTCTCGCACGCGTCCGTGATGTCGTCCGGCGACTCGACGGCATCGCCCGGCAGCGCCACCATCAACAAGGGGCGCGGGCGGTTCGCGATCGCCAGCGGGGCCAACTCTGCGACCATCACGAGCAGCGAGGTGACAGGCGACACCTCGACCGTGATCCTGGTCCCGGAGAACACGAACAATGGCTGCACACGGTTTGCCGTGACCACTGTGGCGGCCGGCTCATTCACGGTCACCGCCAACGCGAACTGCACGACGAGCGCCGCGAACGTTGGCTTTGTGGTGCACAACTAAACCGCGTCAACCCCAGGGGACGCCTAATGGACCTCACCCCTCCGCAGCTCCTCGCCTGCATGTCGGCGTGCCCGCGCGCGAAGACCGAGGAGTACCTTCCGCACCTCAACGGGGCGATGCGGGAGTTCGGGATCTCGGAGGCTCGAATCGTCAGTCCCGCGGCGATTGAAACTGGAACCCAGGGATGGGAGGTGACCCACCATCCCGCCCGCATCGCCGCCTTCCTGGCCCAGATTGGCCACGAGAGCGGGGACCTGCGGTGGATGGAGGAATTGGACCACGGCGCCAAGGTCGACGAGGAGGGGCGGGTCTCCCTGGCGTGGCCGAAGTGCTCACTGTGCGTGGCGACGCCGAAAGTTCTGCCGAAGGGCTCCGGCCTTGGCTGGCCCGATGGCACGTCGCGCATCATCGTGCACGCGGCTGGCGCTCAGTACGAAGGTCGGCGCGACCTCGGCAACACGCAGCCGGGCGACGGGGTGCAATTTAAGGGGCGCGGTGTCATCCAGTTGCCCGGGCGCGCGAACTACCGGGCGGCGAGCCTGGCGTTGTGGCCCGGGGACGTGAACTGCGAGGCTCCGTCCGGCAATACCCACCACATCCTCGCGCAGGACATCTGCTCCTGTGGGCTTCAGGCTCGCCCCAGACTCGAACTGGACCCAGAGCTCGCCGCCTCACCAGACGTGGCCTTCCGGGCAGCCGGGTGGTTCTGGGCGACGCGGTACAAGAAGCAGACGCTCAACGACCTGGCGGACATCGCTGGGCAGTTCGTCGGCCGGTCGATTCACCACGGCGAAGGCCAACTCAACACCGCGCGGCTCTGGTTCGACCGCATCACCCGCGCCATCAACGGCGGCCTCAACGGCGCGGACGACCGCTGGCTGCGTTACCTCCGCTGCTGCGAGGCGCTCGGGGTCACTTCGCCAGCGCCCGCAGCGCCCTGACCACCTCGCGCTCGTCGAGCCAGTATTCAAGCGGCCGTCGCTGCGAGCGCACGTCGCCGGTCTCGCTGATTCGGTCCTGTACCCGGAAGCCCGCGGCGCGCAACTCCGACACGCCGCGTTTGGCCGTCGCGTACGACTTGCCAAGAACCTCCGCGATCCCGTCGAGTGTGACGGGACCGCGGGCGAGACAGGCAAGAATGAGGATCTCGGTGCTCAGTCGGCCCTCCGCTCCCTGGCTTTGGCTTCGGACACCCACTTCGCGCACGGCTGCGCGTAGGTCTGCCCGTTCGCCGTGCCCGAAAGGATCTCGTTGTCCCAGCGGACGTCGTCCACCAGGAAGATCGGGTACCTCTGCCCAGGGTGCGCGGCCTCCCAATTGAGCAGTTCCTCTGCGGCCTCAATCTCCGCGACCCAGCCCGCCCAGTCCGTGACCGAAAGAAAGTTGCCGAAGATCCAGCGGCAAGTCTCACGCACTTTTCCGTGAATCGGCCCGATGGTCGGTCCAAGCCTCTCGCTCGCCGACCGCTCCAGCAACTCCGCTGCCTTCGCCAACACCGCGCTCCGAACCTCCAGCGCGTCAGGCGGAACCCCCCGCTCGGCAAACCACAACACGCGGGCCTCGGCGGCATTCGTCCAGTCGTCCGGTTTCATTTGCTCTCTCCACTTCGGGTTGTTGGCGCCGAAGGCCCGGCGCGGGCATCGCCCGAAGGCATCACGGCAACCACGAATCGCTCAGCGCCCGGTCGCGGCGGCAAGCGACGGCTGGTGGCTGAAACTCTTGACCAGCACCTCTCCACCGACCGCAGTCGCTTCGTAGCGGTAGACTTTCCCGCCGTGCGCCGGGCCCGCCTTCGCCTTGGCCTTCTCCGCGGCCTCTGCGTCGCTCGCGGCCTCGAACTTGTACCAGTGCCCACCCTGGACATCGAGGCGGTACGTCTTCTGCGCGGTCCTGTTCGACATCGGGGCTTTCCTCGTCGTGGTCAGCGCGGCGTCATTGCCGCGCTGACGAGAGGAAATATAGGGCGAACCCCTAGCGAGCGCAAGCGGCGCGCCCGCTAAATCGCATGTGGTCACGTAACCAACTGAAAAGAGGCGTGCTTACCCGGGCGTCTCACACGAGCACTCCCAGTGCCCAGGCCAGGGAGGAACGCACCGGCAGCGCTGCCGCGCCCGGCCCTCGCATTCGTCGCCGCGCGACGGCGGGGGAGGCCCTCCGCACTCCTGAGGCTCCGGACGCGGCGGCACAGGGCGGCGCGGGCTCTTCGGCGTTCTGCCGCCCGTCGCTGGAACCGTCGCCAACACCCAGGGGATCCAGGCTGCGACCTCTGGACTCAGCGCCACGCCGACCCCGACCGAAAGCAGCGCCGCCGCCAAGGCAGCTGCCTCAGTCTCCGTTGGCTGTGCACCGATCGCGATCCCGCCCGGACGCTGAAGAGCAAAGGCCAGCGACACGTTGAGGGCGTTCCGTTGGATCTCGTCCTCTGCCGCTCGCCTGACCTCCTCGCGCTCGCGCCGGTAACTGGCCCAGAAGCCGCTATGTGTCGTTACGGACCACGCCGCGCTAACCTCGGTGCTGCTCGGCGGCGAACCGAGCCCGCTCCCGTCCTTGCACGCCTTTTCGACGTACTCTTCCCAGACTCGGATCTGGTGACGGTGATTTTTGTGGTCGTTCAGTGACACCACGGGAAGGCCGCTGCTGGCCGCGATCAAGTCCTGGCGTCGCCGGGCCGTCAGTTGACCGCTCAGGGCGTAGAGGGCCGTCGCCATCCGCCATCCAACACGAGCTCGCAGACACTTCGACCACCCACGGCCCTGCTCGAACTTCAGATGCGAGGCCACGGCGTTCACGCGATCGTCCAAGCGCGCGCGCCAGTCCTGAGGCCCAAACCACATGCGCGGCTCGTCCTCCGCCGCCCTGGGCCCCGCCCACGGCGTCGCGGCGTCGGTGCCCGCCCCGACGAGCAGCAGTATCCCGAGGGCCACAACGATCGCGCCCCTCATTTCGCCACCTCCGCCGGCGAGATTGCCTGGTGTCTCTTCTTCGCGCGGAGGTGCTCGGCTAGCACGGTAGCCCAGCGCGCCGCAGCTTCCGCGACGGCCTGTGCGTGCGGCTGACAGACCGGCGCAGAGTCGCCAGGGGTCTCGATCTCCGCGGCGTCCTCCTGGCACGCGCGAAGCGCCGCGTCGGCCCGCGCATACAGCCGCGCGCTTACTTGATGCGCCGGCGACGCGGCGCACGCCACTCCCAAAACCGCAACCACAGCAATCACGACTCGCACGACCCACTTCCTTTCCGCGCCTTCCGGCGCACTAGTGCTGCACGACTTCGAGCCAGGCGGTAATCACCCCGGGTGCGCCCGAACCCACGTTGCGCGGCGCGGCGCTGGTGGCTCACGATTCGCCCGCTTTTGACCTCGGAGACCAAAGGATGCGCCGCTACAACGACGACGGGGACCTGCGCCCGGTAATGCTCGATGGTGGCGCCCGCAGGCTCATCGAAGAGCTGATGGTGGCGCGTCGCAAGGCGGCCGACTTCGTACCGACCGAAGAAGGCGCAATCGAGCGCATCCGCGCTGCCCTGCGTGTCAGTCGTCGGAGCGGTGGCGTCGCCCGAGTTGCTTCCGCGCGCGCACGATCAGCGCCTCGGCGTTGCTGATCGTCTCGTAGAGCTCCAACTCGCCCTTCCGCTCGGCGAGTTCCAGGTCGAGCCCTCGCCGCAGAAGGTGCTTGATCACGTCGCCCTTCTTGCGCCCCAAGCCCTTCGTCAGGGCCTCGATCGCGTCGTCCAACCGCTTCGGCAAGCGGACGGACGTTGAGACAAGCTCTGCATCCTCCGGGTCTACGGGGTCGAGAGTGGGCACGGCGCCAGCCTCCGCTAACAAGTGCGTCCTCCTATCTGGTGCCCCACCGCCACCAAAGTACAACCGTACGGCGGTCCAATCAACCGCGACTCGCTGTTGACAAAACCACCGCGGTAGTTATTCTCACCATCGTCGCTGCACACCGGGTGTCCCTGGCGGGCAGGCGGGTGGCGGGTCAAGAGCGCGCGGTCGAAGGCGCCGGGGTGGGCGACGCGAACCGAGGAGGAGCAACGCAATGCCGAAAATGAAGAAGAGCAAGGAGAGGGCGGTCGTCGTCGGGACCGCGAGCTACGGGTTGTACTTCGGCTGGACGGACGCGAGCGACCAGGACGTGGTCAAGGACAGGTCCGTGCGGCTCCGGGACGCCCGGCACGTGCGGTCCTGGCACGGGAAGACGGGCGGCATCACGTCGCTGGCCGCCCACGGCCCGTGCGGGCCCCGCGGGAAGAACAGCCTCATCGGGGCCCCTGTCCCGAGCGCGCTCATCACCAACGTCGCGAACGTCTTCGACTGCACGCCCGAGGCGATAGAGGCCTTCAACAAGATCGAGGCGACAGATGGCGCCCGGTAGCGCGGGCGCGGGCTGGGGCGCGGGCGAGGGCGCGGGCTGGGGCGCGGGCGAGGGCGCGGGCTGGGGCGCGGGCTGGGGCGCGGGCTGGGGCGCGGGCTGGGGCGAGGGCGAGGGCGCGGGCTGGGGCGCGGGCTGGG
>DATLBL010000002.1:0-41628 GCA_035526925.1 Gemmatimonadales bacterium | reverse complement strand
GCTCGGGACTCAGGCTCCACAGGATCCGGCCGTCCATCGTGGCGATCGCCACGCCCCATGCTCCGCGGCCCGTTCGCTCGGATGTCCGCCGATACCAGTCGTCGAGCGAGGCCCTTTCGCCGGGCGTGAGATTCTGGGCGGCAACGGTAGATGCGCCGAAGGAGGCGCAAATGGCGGCCAAGACCAGCGTCACGGTGAGACGACAGGCCATGCACGACTCGCGGTTGGTGAGGGCGCAGCGTATGTGCGACGGACAGGAGCCTTCTATGTCGAAATTGCAAGCGCCGAGCCACCTATTAACCTATTGCATGGCTATCGGTTAGCAGTAGCATCGAAGCCCCCGGCCGTGGCGTTTTGCCAGAGCTGGGGGCTCGGGAGAGGCAGGGTCCGATTCAGAGAGTCTCGGCTCGTCGAACCAGTTCGACGTCGATCTCGATCTTCACCTCGTCCCCCACCAGGAAGCCGCCCGTTTCGAGCGCCACGTTCCACTCGAGCCCGAAATCCTTGCGACTGATCTTGGCCGTGGCACTCGCGCCGCGCTTCAAGTTCCCAAACGGATCGGTCAGCTCGGTGCCCGAGGTTTCCACTCGGAGTGCCACCGGGCGCGTCACCCCGCGAATCGTGAGCTCGCCCGTGGCGTCGAAGCCGTCACTCGTACGTGCGAGGCTGGTGCTTCGAAATTCGATGGTCGGATACCGCTCCACGTCCAGAAAATCAGGGCTCAGCAGGTGCGCGTCCCGTTGTGCTTCCCGAGAGTTGATGCTCGACGCGTCGATCACCGCGTGGATGCGTGAGCGGGTGATGTCTTCGGCGTCGAGCTCGACCGAGCCGGCGACCTTCCCGAACTCCCCGCGGACGGTCGACACCATGAGATGCTTGACCGCGAAATGGACCCCACTGTGGGTCGGATCGATGTCCCAGGCGGTGGTAGTGGCGAAGGGCGTTGTAGTGGCAGACATGTGATCTCCAGAGGCTTGAAGGTGACGACGATCTCTGGAGACTATATTAAGTATAGCACTATATAATGTCAAGCACTTGATAATACTTTGTGCTCCCGTTAGATATGAGTGTATGCGACCCAACGAGCGGCAATTCTGCCCGGTGTATGCCTCGATCGAACTCCTCCAGGAGAAGTGGAACCTTCACATCATCCGGGCCTTGCTCGGGGGACCGATGGGATTCAACGACCTGGGACGCGCGGTGGGAGCCAACCCGACCACGTTGGCGCAGCGGCTGGAGCGGCTGGAACGATTGGGGGTGCTGGAGCGGAGCGTGCATTCGGTGATGCCGCCCCGAACCAGCTACGCGCTGACGTGCGCGGGTCGAGCACTTCAAGAAGTCATCGACGCCATCGACCGGTGGGGCAAAGACCATCTGAAGGCCCCGGCCGACTCGCTCACGGTGTCGGCGAAAGTCTGACGAACCCCCTTACACGCTCTCGAGCGCGCGGAGCAACTCCGTGGCGCTCTGCCAGCGATCCTCAGGACGGTGGGCCAGGGCCCGGCGAATGACCTGGGAGAACTGCGGCGGCACCCCAGGATTGATCGACGACGGATCGGGCGGTGCGCCTCGAAGGTGCACCGCTCCCAGCTCGGCCAGGTTCGGCGTATCGAACACCACCCGCCCCGTGACACACTCGAACAGCACCGCGCCCGTTGCGTACAGATCGGTGCGTTGATCGACGGCCTCTCCGAACAGCTGCTCGGGGGCCATGTACTGCGGTGTTCCCACAACCACGCCGACCGCCGTCAGCGCCTCCCCCGTAGCCGGGCGACGCTCGGCCAGCCTCGCGATGCCGAAATCCATCACCTTGAGAAATCCGGCGGGATCTACCAGCAGGTTCTGCGGCTTGATGTCCCGGTGCACGATTCCCTCATCGTGCGCGACTTCGAGCGCACGGCAGAGCTGTTTCCCGATCGTCAGGGTGGCGGGTACGTCGAGTCGGCCGGCATCCCGGATGAACGTGGCCAGCGTCGTGCCGCGGACGAGCTCCATCGTGATGTAGTACATCCCGCCCGCTTCACCCATGTCGTACGTGCGGACCACATTGCGGTGGGTGATGCGGCGGGCGAGTCTCAGTTCCTGCTTGAATCGCTCGAGCACCGTCGGGTCGAGCGTTCCGAGCTCGGGCCGCAGCACTTTGATGGCCACGGGCTCGCCGATCTGGCGGTCCAGCGCGCGGTAGACCATTCCCATCCCTCCCCGCCCGAGCAGCTCCTCGATCTCGTACCGGTGCGCCAGCACGCTCCCTGCCACGAGGGAGCGATCGCCGACGGCCGCGATGGCGGAGGAGACCGTCATCGCGGGGCGCGTCCGGAAGTAGGCGACCAGCCGATCCTTCTCGCGGAGCTCCTCGACCATTCGTCCGAATGCCTGGGCGAGCTCGCCGATCTCGTCCCGGCTGGTCACCGGCACGTCGGCGTAGGTTCCCTCGCTCACCTCCCGGGTGGCGGCGACCAGCCGACGCACCGGCCGGGTGATCTGGCGAGCCACGATGATCGAGGAGACGAGCGCCAGCACCAGCCCGCCCCCGAACGCCCACACGATGGCGCGGCTCAACTGCCGCCAGGCGGCGAGCTCGGCGTCCCGGTCGTGTAGTCCGACAAAGCCGCCTATCGGGACGCCGTCGGCGGTCTGGAGCAGGCCCGTCACCCCTTCGAAGGTGCGGCCGCCCGCGGTCAGTCGAAAGCGTGCGGGCGTGCTATCGTCCGGGGCCTCCTGCAGGGGCAGCTGACGCACCGCCTGCCGGAGCCCCGAGGCGCTCACCGTCGACACGGCGACACCCGGAACGCCCGCCGAATCGCGCGAGAAGAACAGCACTTCGGAACCGGTGTGGCGCTTGAGCTGGGCGGCGAAGAGACTGTCGATGCGGAGAGCCGACACGACCACGCCATAGCGCGAGCCGCCAGACGGGTCCGCGACCGGAACCCCCACCGCCTGGTACAGCTCGTCGCGCTCGGCGCCGGCCTCGATCCAGAGGCCCTCGGTGGTCCGCCCCTCGAGCGCGCGACCGATGAGGGCGCCGCCCGAGAAATCTTCGTCGGCCGCGCCGCGCTGAGCGGTCCACGCCTTGAGTACACCGGCGCCATCGACGATCAGCACCCAGTCCGCACCGGTCTGGCTCCGGAGCTCGTCGGCCTGGTCCAGCAGGTTGGAGCGATCGTCCCTGCGGAGCGACTCCCCGATCCGGGACACGTAGGCTGGCACCTGTACCAGGGCGGCGGTGAGCTGCCGGAGACTCCGACTTCGGCTGACCAAGGCGTCGCCGATGGACGATCGGGTGGCCCGCAGGGCACGCGACGAGGCTGCCTGTGCCGCCTCGTCCGCCCGCGCCCTCGTCACCAGCAGGGCGGTGCCCAGCGCCGCCACCACCACGAGGCCGGCGCCGGCGAAAATCTTGGTGCCCAGCCGCATCAGTATCTCCGTCCCTGCTGGGTGTACGGCTGGCCGAACTTGTTGAGGTGGGGTTTGAAGCGATAGCCTCGCGCGTCGAGGGTGAGCGTCAGGTTGTCGATGCCGCCGGGCGGCACGCTCACCACCTCAGTGATCTCGCTCGCGCGCTCGTGCCACGCGTGCAAGGTGTACCGGGCAGGAGGGACCTGCCCCAGGTCGAAGGAGCCGTCGCCCGATGGCTGTGCCACGTACGGCCCATCTCGCACCACTACGACCGCGCTCATCTGGGAGTGCACGTTGCAGTAGACGCGGACGATCCCCGGACGTGCGAAGCGGGCCGTTCGAGTCTCCCCGCGCCCGTACAGGCCGAGATCGAACGGCTGTTCCTCGGAGAGCGAGAAGACGTTGTGGTTGAAGGGGTCGTGGTTCGGGAAGGAGACCGTGGCGCCCACCGGCACCACCAGCACATGTGGCGTGAACGCCTTCTCCGCGGTGGTTATTTCCGCTTCCGCGGGAGTAGACGCCGGCCCAGGCGCGTCGAGCCAGATGACCGCCTGTCCGACGTCCGCGCCAGGGCTGTTTCCCTTGTCGAGCAGCGTCAATTTTCCGTGCACCACCGCGCCGCGGTGAGCCGCGAGCAAAGCCGTGAGACTCGCGGCGAGCGCCGAGGCGAGCACCACCGTTCGGCGGATCCGCCCGCCATGCTGTACTTTGGCCGGCATGCCCCAAGGTTACCGTTTCCATCGGAGGTACGCCATGGCGCGTCGCGCCCTGTTCATGCTCGCGCTGTGCTTGGTTGTCGCCGCGCCGGCGGCCGCGCAGGAGGCGGATATTCAGGCCCAGGTGCATGGGCTGATCCTGGTGAATGCCTTCGCCAACGGCGAGGCCTTCAACAACAGCGACGTCCCCCAGTTCCTGCTTCCATCTGCGGCCGGCGGATCGCAGCCGGCGGCGGGTGCCACGATCCGTCAGTCGCGAGTGAGCGTGAGCGGGCTCGTGCCGGAATTCGCCGGAGGCCGGCTTGCGGGCGAGATCGACGTCGATTTTTTCGGCGGTCAGCAGCCCTCGACGGGCGGCCGGACCTTCCCCCTCCTTCGCCTGCGCCGAGCCTTCGTCGAGCTCACCCGGCGCCGGCTGACGCTGTTCGTCGGCCAGGAGGCGCCGCCGATCCTCGAGATCAACCCCTCCTCGCTCGCGAGCATCGGCATCCCGGAGTTCGCCGGGGCCGGCAATCTGTGGCTCTGGATTCCGCAGATCCGCGTCGGAGCCACGGTGGCCACGTCCGGCGCCGTGCGTGTCGGGCTCGAGCTGGCCGCGCTGGCTCCCACCTCGGGGGATCCCCAGACTGCCTTCTTCACCCAGCCCGATGTGGCCGAGCGAACCAGCCGCCCGTATCTGCAATCGCGAATTCGGGCACGCTGGGGCGACGGAGACACCCAGGGTGAGGTGAATGTCGGAGGGCATTACGGCTGGCTCCGAGTCGGCGCCGAACGGATCGCCTCACGCGCCGTGGCGGTAAGCGTGTGGACCCCGCTGGTACGCGGTCTCGAGCTTCGGGGCGAGGGCTACACCGGGATGGCGTTGGCGGGGTTGGGCGGCGGGGGCATCGGGCAGAGCTTCGGCCGAGACAGCGTGGCGGTCGCTACGACCGGAGGGTGGGTGCAGCTCAACGCCCGACCGGCAGCAGGATGGGAGATAGGGGCAGGCCTTGCCATGGACGATCCCGACGACGGAGACCTGGTGACCTCGACGCAACGCTTGCGGAACCTGTCTTACGAGGGGCATGCGCACTGGCGAATGGCTCCGCTCGTGCTCGGCGCGGAGGTCCGCCGGGTCGAGACTCGGTACGGCGGTGAGACAATCTCGGGAACGCACGCCAACGTCGCGTTCGGATTCGAGTTTTGACAATCTGCACCGAGATGGTGCCGGGCTGATTCAGAAGCCGCCGGCAGCCGCCTCCGGAAATGCGGGGGCGGTATCCGCAGACGGCTCCGACCCGGGCGGTGGCGGCTCATCGATCTGAGCGGTGAGTTCGTCGGCCGCGACCCTCGCCTGCACCCGCTGCATCACCATCTGCGCCACGCCCGCCTGCAGGCCGAACTCACGCAGGTAGTGATCGGCCGCCGCCTTGACGGGCATGACGCCTTTCAACAGCCATGCGAGCTCCAGCGCGTTCTCGACATGGGTGGCCACGACCGCCTCGGCGGCCCTCGCGCCCACCATGCGGGCCAGCTCCACCGTGCGCTCGTGGTACCGGCGACGATAGCGCGTGTGCTCGAGCACCAGGTCGAGTCGAAGGCGGCCCCACCCGTTGAGCGTCGGCATCTCCACCGGCTCGGGCACGGTCTTCAGGTCGATGGCCGTCAGCGTGCGCGACCGTACGACTTCATGCATGGCATCGGGCACCGCCGTCACGCCGAAGTAGAGATCGAGCGCGTCCAGGACCGCTATCCGAGGGGCGAATTCAGAGACGAACTGGAGTGCTTCGCGGGTATGAGTATCGATCAGCGCCTCCCAGCTCATGGCGTAGGCGACGCGAACCTGCAGGTGGAGCGGGTCGGGGATCCGGCGGAGCGACATCTGGCTGGGAACGGTCATGATGGCGACTCCGCCAGCAATATCCAGTCCCTTGGCCCCCGGCGGGCGCATTCCGCCAGGGCGAGCGGCCAGACCCGGGCGGGGCTGGCACAGTGCAGGGTTGAGGTGCAATTCGCGCAGCGCGCCAGGCGCTGCGAGGGTCAGCGAAGCGGCAGCGGCAGGTGACGCGCGTAGCGCGATTCCCAGTGGCGCAACGACTCGAGCGACAGGCCCTCCAGCTCCCGGGAAACGGCGCGAGCCGCCGTCAGCGCCGTTTCCACGTCCTCGGGTGCTCCCGGGTGTCCGACACTGCCACGCAATTCGGCGACGCCCACCAGAACGGTGAGCTGGTTGTTCACCCGGTCCTGCAACATGACCCGCAGCTTTCGGATCAGACGCAGCCGAGCCAGGCGCGAATGTCGACGCACGGCCCAGATGAGAAAGCCCTGGAGCCAGACCAGGAACGTCAGCGCGAGTCCCTGCGTGCCTCGATCGAGTTGCGCGAAGGTGAGCATGACCGAGAGCAGGACGCCGGCCGCCGTAAGCACCAGTTCGAAATGCTCGGCGAGCTTCGCCTGCACGACGTTTCGCAGGGAGCGGAACGAGACCACGACGACCTCGGGGCAGATGGCTTTCAGGAGACGACATCCAATCTCGGAGAAAGCGCTCACGTCGTCCAGTGGCAGATTCTAGCCACCGTACAAAAAACGACCCCGCCACGTGCAACACGTGGCGGGGTCGAATGCTGCCAAGCCGTTACGCTGCCAGATCGCGCAGCATATCGCCATGTTGCTCACGCAGTTGGCGCAGGGCACGGTCCCTGAGCTGGCGAATGCGCTCGCGAGTGACGCCCATCATCCGGCCGATCTCCTCGAGCGTCCGCGTCTTACCATCGTCCAGGCCGAAGTAGAGCCGGAGCACCTTGGCGTCACGCGGTGGAAGCGCCGCGAGGGCGAGGTCCAGGTCCGTCGTCCGACTGTTGGCCATCGTCGTCGCGTCAGTGCCCTCCTGCGTCAGCGGCACGAAGCGCTCCATCCGTCCGCGCTCGTCTGCTTCCCGGACCGGGTGGTCGAGCCGCATCGCCTCGATGTGCAGGGCGCTCAGCGCTCGGACGGCGTCTCGAGTCAGGCCGGTGGCGGCGACCAGCTCCTCGGTCGTGGGCATGCGGCCGAGCCTCTCGGTGAGGAGCGTCGTGGCCCTGCCGAGACGATTCAGGTCCGCTGTCCGGTTCAGGGGCACCCGCACCGGCCGACCGTGTCGGGCGATCGCCGCCTGAATGGCCTGGCGGATCCACCAAACAGCGTACGAGATGAACTTGACGCCCCGATCCGGATCGAACTTCCGGGCCGCGGTCATCAGGCCGAGGTTGCCCTCACCGATCAGGTCCATGAGGGGAACGCCGCGATTCTGGAACTTCTTCGCCACGGAAACCACGAAGCGGACATTATGCCGGGCCAGAAGCTCCTGCGCGTCCACATCTCCCCGGAAGGCGCGCCGGGCCAGCGCCGTCTCTTCATCGACCTTGAGAAGGGGAATACGGCTGATCTCCTGGAGGTAAAAGTCCAGACTCTCGCGTCCCTCGTCGATTGCCCGGGGGAGCTGCGCGGCGCGGGTGCGCGCGGTCCGTCGGGTGCGCTTCTTGGCAGGCACTGAGATACTCCTATCTATTGCAGACGCAATGGCTTAATTCAGTTCACCGGCTGGCGTCAACCCCGGCGACTACCTGGCCTGAATGACCGGCAAGGCTGAACCGTTGCACTGGTCACTCAACACGTTGACAGGGCCTTAAGTTCCTTTTCCATCCCGCCGCTTGGCGTGCCGGGTAGGGTTGGCTGCGAGCGGATCGTCAGGCCAGTGGTGCTTCGGGTATCTGCCCTTTAGGTCCTTCCTCACTTCGAAGTAAGTGGTTCGCCAAAACCCCGCGAGGTCACGCGTCACCTGAACCGGCCTTCCGGCGGGCGAAAGCAGGTGGAGCGTCAGCGGCACCCTCCCACCGGCAATCGACGGCGTGCTCGCGAGACCGAACAGTTCCTGGAGGCGGACCGCGAGGGCCGGCGCCGCCGGGTCGGCGTAGTCCACCGGGTGCCTGAATCCGCTGGGCACCTCGATGTGCGTCGGAGCCCACTCGTCCATGACTTTTCGCCGTTGCCATGACATTCGGCTCAGCAGTAGCGCGCTCCAGTCGAGCCGCTTCAGTTCGTCCCAGCTCCGGATGCCGGTGAGACTCGCGCCCAGCCAGCCCGGCAGGTCCAGGGTGAGGGCCTCGGTGGATACGTCGGGCCCTAAGGGATCGAGCCGGTGCATGAAGGCCATCCGGAGCCGCAGGCTTCGCGCTGCGCCGCTCCAGGGCAGCCCGTCGACACCCTCCCGCCGTATACCCTCGATCAGCGCCCGGGTTACCGCATCCGGATCGGGACGGGAGAGCGGCGCGTCCTGAAGCACGATGGCTCCCAGCCGATGCCGGCGCCGCGCCACGACCACCCGGGAGTCCGCGTCCCAGTTCAGTACATCCTCCCGCACGATGTCGTTGGCGAAAATGGCCTCGATCTCTTCCAGCTCGAGAGCGGCAGCCAAGTGGATCCGGGCCTCGGTCGGCTCTCCGTCCAACTCCGCTGTCGCGAGATATTCCTGGCCAGCCAGCGACTGTGCTTCCAGATAGGCCCCCTGGCCGTTCCGCAGCACGAATCGCCTGGGGTGGCCGGCCCTGCGGCGCGCAATCCGATCCGGGTAGGCCAGAGCGATCAGCACCCCGGGGGCGACCGAGTCCGACCCCGATGACGGATTTCCGGGCAGGCGCAAACCCCACAGACGCGCCTCGGCGCGCGCTCGACGAATTGCATCGGGATCGGTACCCGACTGTTCGAGGTTGCCGCGCAATATCTCGAGACGCAATCCGATGTCGGCGTCTTCCCTCCCCTGCACACCCCGCAGGAGATCGCGGTCCGAAAGCAGCGCCGCAAGCTCGCAGGCCAGCTCGCCTGCACCCATTGCGCGTCCGCGAACGACCATGTGGGCCAGCCGCGGGTGCATGGCCAGCCCGGCGAGCTGCCGTCCGTGGCTCGTGATCCGTCCGGCGGCGTCGAGCGCGCCGAGCTGGGCGAGCAGTGAGCGGGCTTCGGCCAGCGCCGCGGCAGGTGGGAGATCCAGCCAGGGCAGCTCCGACGGCTCCGCGACGCCGGCCGCGGCAAGCTCGAGGGCGAGCGGCGTGAGGTCTGACTCCAGAATTTCCGGCGCGCTCCTGGGGAGCAGCGCCGCCTCCTCGACCGCGGACCAAAGCCTGTAGCACACTCCCGGAGCCTGCCGTCCTGCTCGCCCTCGGCGCTGATCCGCGGACGCCCGTGAGACGCGCACCGTCGCCAGCCTGGTCATCCCACTCCGCGGGGAAAATTTGGGAACGCGCGACCACCCGCCGTCGACCACGACGCGAACCCCATCGATCGTCAGGCTCGTTTCGGCGATTGCCGTCGCGAGCACCACCCGGCGCCGGCCCCCCGCGGAAGGTCGGAGCGCGCGGTCCTGCTGATGGCGTGGAAGGGAGCCGTGGAGCGGGATCACGTCGGCAGACACACCGGCAAGCAGTGTGTGCGCCCGGTGGATCTCTCCGGCTCCCGGAAGGAACGCGAGCACGTCGCCGCGGTCCATGTCGAGCGCGTGCCGCACCGCCGCGGCCACGGCCGCCTCTACCCTCAACCCCTCCCGCGGTGGCAGGTGGCGCGTCTCGACCGGATGGGCTCTGCCCTCGCTGGTCACGACCGGGGCGCCCCCGAGCAAGGACGCAATCGGAGCGCCGTCGAGCGTGGCCGACATGACGAGAATCCGGAGATCCTCGCGCAGGATGGCGCGCGATTGCAGCGTCAGCGCCAGCCCGAGGTCCGCATGGATGCTCCGCTCGTGAAATTCGTCGAAGACCACGAGACCGACGGATTCGAGCGCGGGATCGCTCTGCAGCATGCGAGGCAGCACGCCCTCGGTGACCACTTCGATACGGGTCCGAGGACTCACTCGGGTGTCATGGCGGACGCGATAACCGACGAGGCCCCCAGGCACCTCTCCCACGAGCTCGGCCATCCGGTGCGCGGCGGCGCGCGCGGCCAGCCGTCGCGGCTCGAGCACGATGATGCCTCGCCCAGCCAGCCACGGGGCGTCGAGGAGCGCGAGAGGTACGCGCGTAGTCTTGCCCGCGCCGGGGGGGGCCTGCAGGACCGCCATTCCGGCTCCGGCGAGCGCCTGACGAAGCACGGGCAGGGCGGGGTCGATGGGCAGCAATGGCGCGGGGAAATCCATGGCGCTGAACAATAGCGGCCGAAGGGAACCTGCTCACGTGCCGGGTCGTTGCACCGTCGGTGGCACGAAGCGTGCTCGCCATAAGCAAGACTCCCCCAACGATGTCGGGGAGCACTCAGGAAGGTTGAGGACGTAATGACCTGCGATTACAACGGGTGGAATGACTCCCCCGAAGATGAACGCGAGTGGTTCGATCAGCACCCGGAGATCTGGGACGGGTTGAACGCTGCCGAGGACACACGTCCGCTGAGGGTGACACCTCCCTCCCCGCAACTGGACCCGCTGCGCTGGCGTAGCGCCGCGTAAGGGAAAAACGAAGCCCGGCCTTGCGGCCGGGCTTCTACGTTTGGGGAACGGGGTTCTGGCCCGTCAGGCGCTAGGCGAAAGCTTCTGCTGGATCGCCTGGGCCTTTGTCAGATGCTCCTGAACCTCCGGCCGCGCCTTCTCGATCAACGCCTTGATTTGTGGATTGGTAGTCGAACCCGCGCTCCGTTCCAGCAGGTCGAGCACCGACTGGTGCCCCGCGATCGTCTGCTCGATGTAGGTCCGATCGAAGTCGGCGCCCTTTTGGGCGCTCTGGAGCGCGGTAGCTTCCTCCCGCGCCATCGTCGCGACCGGGTCGTTGGCGGGCGGCGACGGGTCGATCTTCTGCTTCTGGGCGAGCTGGGTACCTTCCACCCTCATCTTGTGGTGATCTTTCATCATCAGCTTGCCGTACGCCTTCACGTCCGGGGAGGTCCCTTTGGTGGCGGCCAACGCCCCGGACGAACTGTCGGCTTTGTTAGCCTCGTCCAGCAGAGCCATGATGTTGGCGTCGGTCATGGCACTTGTCGAGCCAGCCGACATGCTCCCGCTATCCGACATCGCTCCGGCGGCGGTATCCGCCGTCGCCATGGAGCCCGTCGCGCCGGTCTCACCGGCGTTCGCACCCTCTCGGCGCTCCCCACACCCTCCCACGATCAGTGCACAGGCCAGCGCGCCCATCGGGGCCGCCTGGCGCCAGTTTCGCTTCCTCATGAACTCCTCCCTCTGTCATGGCTCGCACGATTGCGAGGCTTGAGAGTAGAGCGGACGCCGTGGGATGGTAGTGACGAGGGTCACCGGGCGGCCATGTGAGAGTCATCACGGCGCCGCGTAAGGATTTGGGCCAGTTTGAACTCGTCACTGGCACAATCGGGGTGGACCTAACGCGTGAGGAGCTACCATGAAGAAGCTCGGAGCGGCACTAGCGGTGATTGCCCTACTCGGCGGGTGCGACCGCAAGGACGCGGATCGCGATACGGGAGCGCTAGATAACGATCGGTCGGGTGTGGACACGGTGGTGAAGTCGAGCACCATCAAGGATACGACCGTCGTGCAGGCGGATACCAGCATCGAGGTCGACACGATCAAGAAGACGGACCACATCGACGACAAGAAGGGCGATCATTAGGCAGAAAAAAACCGGCTGAGCAGGGAATCGCTCAGCCGGGTCGGTTACCACTCGCTCTTCGTCACCTTCTTCTTCCGCTTCCGCCGTTCGGCCGCCGCAGTCTTGATAGCGCGCGCTTCACTGGGCTTCACGTAGTGCCGGCGCCGGCGTAGCTCGCCAAACAGTCCGGATTTCTGCAGCTTCCGCTTGAACAGCTTGAGCGCACGCTCCAGGCTGTCCTCGTCGCGCAGCCTCACCTCGGTCATGATACCGCCCTTCTCGGGAAACAAAGGGGCCGGCGCCAATGCCAGCCCCCTTCACGCGCATCGGTTGTCGGAAGGGGGTCACCCTCCGCAGAAAGAAAACGTACACAGTCCTGCTGTCGGGAGCAAGTGGTGACCAAGCTCACGGGGTAACCGGGCATGCAGGGTAGCTTACAAGGCCCCCAACAACCCTTCTCCACGGAGGTAACTGTGGTACAGCGATCCAATGGCGGCGGCCGCTCGACCGTGACGTCTCGCCCCCGGCAAGACAGTGCCAAGTCGGAGCGGTCCGGCGCCCGCAGCAGTCCCCGGCCTCGCACCGGGCAGCGGGGCCCGGAGTTGCAGGCGTACGGCACGCTCGCCCGCCTTCCGATTGCGCTGGACGAATCGGCCTGCCGCGAGAGCGTCGAGGCGCTCAATCAGCAGCTCGCCGACGCCATCACGATCCGCGATCTCTACAAAAAGGCGCACTGGCAGGTGGCGGGACACACGTTTTATCAGCTGCACCTGCTGTTCGACAAGCACTTCGCCGAGCAGGTCGCCCTGGTGGATACCATCGCGGAGCGAATCCAGATCCTCGGGGGCATCAGCCTGGCGATGGGTGCCGATGCAGCGGAGGAAACGCGCATCCCGCGTCCACCGCGCGGCCGCGAAGAGGTGCCGGTGCAGATATCGCGATTGCTCGAGGCACACGAACTAATTCTGCGTCACGCGCGTGAGGCTGCCAAGGCGGCCGACGAGGCCGGGGACGATGGAACCAACGACGTGCTGGTGAGCGACGTCATCCGGACCAACGAGATGCAAGTCTGGTTTCTGGCCGAGCATCTCGTGAACGCGCCGGTTGTGGAGGCGGACGAGGAATAACCCGCATCAATTGCCGAAGAGGCCCATCACCACTTCGATCACGATCAGAAGGATGATGATGACCTCCAGCACATTGCCGCGCGCGGTCTGCGCCTCGTCGTTCAGCATGGCGTAGGTGTCGCGGAAAATCTGCAGCTTACGCGCCAGGCCAAGTCGCCATGCATCTTCGCGGAAAAGCGCGAGGGCAGCCTGGTAGATTCGGGCAAGGAACACGTCGTTGGTAACCTTGAGCCCGTTCTCCACCCGCTCGACGACTTCGGTGGTGTCGGCGACGAGGGTGTGTAGTCCGGCCAGGACGTGCTCGAAGCGACGCACCAGCAACGCGGCCGGGCCCCTCCGCGCCAGCGAGGCGCGATCGTAGAGCTGCGGAAGCTCCGCGTCCAGGTACGCGTCGTAGACTCGGAGCTCCAGCAGCTGCGCGTTTGCGAATTCCAGCAGGAATTCGACGTCCTGGTCTCCGGGGGTGGGTTCCACGACGAGGGCGGTATCCCAGCTCAAGACCGTCAGATCGTTGTCGGTGTAGCTGAACCGCCGGGAAAGCAGATGCCGGCGCGCGTCCTCGGTCAACGGGCGCGGTTCGCCCAGGAGCAGCTCGGCGAGCGCGGCGTCGGCCAGTCCGCTCGGAGGCACCACCCCCGTACTGCCATCGATCAGCCGGGTGAGCCGGCAGATCGTATAATCCTCCGCCACCGGCGCGATCCCTGGGCGATCGATGGCAGGCTGCAGCTGTGAGGTGAGCAGCGCCAGCGCCGGTCCGAAGATCGCCGAGAGATCCACGCGCTCCAACGATCGGACGATCACGAGCAGGTCGGACCAGGGCGTTCCCTCCGGCACCGGCACTCGCAGGCGCAGTGAAATCACGCAGAAATCGAAACAGCACGCGCTCATCTCGGCCGGCCGGGCCCCCTCGCCCGGCAGCGCCACCGGGCCGAGCGCCAGCGTGAGCGGAGGCTGAGCGATCACCAGCGCTTTGGCCTCGCCGCGCGTAGGGCGGGTGCGCCCGGTGGTCTGCCCTTCGAGCAGGCGCGCGGCATGCTCGAGGTCCAAGGCATAACCGACATCGTAGAGCCGGTAGGCGACGACGGCGCCGGCGACGCGCAGCGAGGGGCTGGTCATTGGGTAGAGAAGATACGGGTCTGCCTCGGCGGCGCGAAGGGACGAATCCGCAGCCTGAGGTCCGCGTCCTCCGAACAACGGCGTGCGTGTCCCGCTACCACTTGGTGCGCCTGCTGGCCAGACGTCGGAGCCCGGGGCAGATTGACGCCATGCGCTCACGATCGCTGATCCACCGGGAGTCACTCACCCGGGTTGCCTGCCTGGCGACGCTGGCTGGACTGCTCTGGATCGGTGCCCAGGGGTCCGGCCCGCTCCCGCCGCTCGGACCGCTCATAGACCCGTTCTCGGGCGTCTGGGCGCTGGCCCGTTCGGCGGAGTTCCCGCCCGCTGCCGTGGGGCGCATTGCCGCGCTCGGCGCCCAAGTCCGCGTGGTCTACGACGACCGGCATGTCCCACACATCTTCGCCAGCTCGGAGCCGGATGCCTTCCGCGCACTGGGTTACGTAACGGCTCGCGATCGGCTCTTTCAGCTGGACCTGCAGGCCCGGGCCGGCGGCGGCACGCTCACCGAGCTCCTGGGTGCGCCCGCGCTCGAGATGGATCGTGAGATTCGTGGGTTGGGACTGGGCCGCGCAGCCGAGCGATTGGCGGCCGCGCTGCCGGACAGTGGAGAGCCGCGCGCGTCGTTCGACGCCTACGCCCAGGGGGTGAACGCCTACCTGGACGCGATGGCCCCCGGCGAGCTTCCGCTCGAATACCGTCTGCTCGACCGCCTCCCCACGCGCTGGAGCCCACAGCGGTCGATCCAGGTCATGCTCCGCATGGGCTACACCCTGACTCTGGATCACACCGACCTCGATCACCTGCGCGCCGCCGCGCTCGTCGGCATTACCGCGGCGGATGCGCTCTTCCCACTGCACTCGCCGATTCAAGAACCCGTTCAGCCGGCGGCCGGGTCGCCCCACAGAATCCCGATGTTCGTGCCACCCCCGGGCCTGCCGGATCGGGGAGCGGTCACGACCCTGGCCGCACTGCCCCGCTCAGGCCCGGCGGCGAGCGTGCGGCGACCGATCGAAGGCGAAGGTGTCGGCAGCAACAATTGGGCGGTCGCGCCCGCCCGCACGCGGAGTGGGGCGGCGCTGCTGGCCGGCGATCCGCACCTGGAGCTGACGCTGCCTTCGATCTGGTATGAGGCGCGTCTCCACGTTCCCGGGTCAGTAGACGTGTACGGGGTAACGATCCCGGGGCTTCCTGCGATCCTGATCGGCTTCAACCGCGACGTCGCATGGACGTTCACCAACACCGAGGCCGACCTGATGGACCGCTGGGCGGAGGAGGTGGACGACTCGGCGCGCCCCCGCCAGTACAGTTTGGATGGAGCCTGGGTGCCGCTCGAGTCGCGGGTCGAGACCTACCTCGGTCCGGACGGCGAGATCGTCGCGGTGGACACGCTGCGCTTCTCGCACCGGGGGCCGTTGCAACGGCTGGGCGGCCGGTGGTTCTCGATGCGGTGGACGACGCTCGAGAGCGGCGGCGGGACCGGCGCATTCCATCGAGCCGCGGGTGCCCGCACGGTGCACGACTGGCTGGAGGCCATGGCCACGTATCAGTCGCCGCCGCAGAACATGCTGGTGGCGGACCGGTCCGGGACCATCGGCATCCGCTCGACCGGCCGCTTCCCGATTCGTGCGGGCGACGGGCGAGGCGACCGGGTGCACGACGGGACGTCCCGCGCCAGCGACTGGACCGGCGATTGGAGAGTCACCGAATACCCACAGGCTGTGTCGCCGATGCAGGGCTTCCTGGCGTCGGCCAATCAGGAGCCACAGGACCCGCGAGACCAGCATCGCTATCTGGGCGCCAACTGGATACCTCCGTGGCGCGCGCTCCGGATCAATGCGCTGCTCCGAGCGGATTCGGCGGTCACGCCGGAGACCATGCGACAGTGGCAGACCGATCCGGCCAGCGCGCGGGCCGACTGCTATGTACCGTACCTCGTCCGTGCGGCGGCCGCCCATCCCGCGGACACGACGCTGGCCCATGCCGGCCGCCTCCTGGCAGCGTGGGATCGGCGATACACGCGCGAAAACGAAGGGGCGGCCCTCTTCGAAGCCGCCCTGGCCGTGGCCGGCTCACGGCTGTGGGACGAACTGCCGGCGGACCTCAGACCGGGCAGCGGTGCCTTCGTGGCGCTGCTCGAAGATCCCGCAAACGCCTGGTGGGACGATCGGTCCACCTCCGACATGGTGGAGCGGCGGGACGACGTCCTCGGTGCTGCGCTCGTGGACGGCTACCGGGCCACGGTCCGCGCGCATGGGCCAGCGGAGTTCGGCGGGTGGCGATGGTCCAAGGTCCACCGGCTCGACATCTGGCATCTGCTCCGGGTGCCTGCCTTGTCGAAGCTGGGCGTGGACGTGGCCGGCGGTCCGTCCACACTCAGCCCATCGAGCGTCACCGGTGGGGGAGAGGGCTCGAGCTGGCGGATGATCGTCGAGCTCGGTCGTGACGTCCGGGGCTGGGGCACCTACCCCGGAGGCCAGAGCGGTAACCCGGTCAGTCGGAGCTACGACGACCGGCTGGCGACTTGGAAGGCCGGTCAACTCGCCGAATTGCGCTTTCCCCGCACCGCCGCCGAGGTCCCAGCCACGTCCGAGCTCCTGCTGGAGCCCGGGTCACCGTGAGCCGCTGGCTTCGGCTCCTGATCTTCGGCGCGGTGGTCGACGCCGGCACCATCTTCGGGGGATGGTGGACCGTGCCGATCATCGCGGCGGTGTGGTTGCGGGCACTCCCTCGCTGGAGCTCGGCGCGCTCGTGTATGCTGGGTGCGGCGCTTGGCTGGGCCGGGCTGCTCGGCTGGACGGCCGTCCGCGGCCCGGTCGATCTCGTGGCCCGCCGTGTCGGTGGCGTCCTCGAGCTTCCTGTCTGGGGTCTTCCTCTGCTCACGCTGGTCTTTCCAGCACTTCTCGCGGGGCTCGCGGCCCGGGCAGTGCGGTCCTCTCCCACCCGGTGACCTGCACCACCTCCATGGATGCCGTCCCGCGCTAACATGGCAGCGCTCATCGACGCCGTGGCGTGCGATGACCGGTGCAACCATGGAGGCGAGATGCGAGCCAAGCTGAGGCGAGTGAACGAACAGGTCATCGTGATCACCGGCGCCTCGAGCGGTATCGGGCTGGTGACGGCGCAGATGGCGGCCAAGATGGGAGCCCGGGTCGTGCTCTCGTCCCGTGACGAGGTCGACCTCGAGCAGGCGGTCGAGCGGATCCGCGCCGACGGCGGCGCGGCCACGTATGTGGCCGGAGACGTGGCCGACCCCGAAGCGATGAAGCTGGTCGCGGCGACCGCGATCCGAGAGTTCGGCACGATCGACACCTGGATCAACAACGCCGGTGTGTCGATCTACGGGCGCATCGAGGAGGTCGAGATCGGGGACGCGCGCCGGCTGTTCGAGACCAACTACTGGGGCGTCGTGCACGGGACGCTGGCGGCGCTGCCGCATCTCAAGGGGCATGGTGGCGCACTGATCAACGTCGGCAGCGTGCTGTCGGATACGGGCTACCCGCTGCAGGGCCATTACGCGGCCAGCAAGCACGCCGTGAAGGGATTCACGGACTCGCTCCGCATCGAGCTCGAGAGCGAAGGTGCGCCGATCTCCGTCACGCTCATCCAGCCGGCGGCCATCGACACGCCCTATCCCGAGCACGCCAAGACCTACTTGGGCGTCGAACCGACGCACCAGCCGCCGGTCTATGCGCCGGAGGTGGTCGCGCGCGCCATCCTCCACAGCGCCGAGCATCCCGAGCGCAACGTGCTCGTCGGTGGCGGGGCCAAGGTATTCAACACGGTCGAGCGGTTCGCGCCCCGGCTCGGCGACCGGTTCAAGGAAGCCACGTCCATCGAGGCGCAGCGGTCGGACAATCCGCCGCGCGGGGGCGACACGCTGTTCGGCCCACGACCGGGCGACGGCCGCGCGCGGGGCCGCTACGAGGGCCATGTCATGCAGACGAGCGCATACACCGGGGCCCGGCTCCATCGGGGCCAGACGCTCCTCGGTCTGGCTATCGCCGGGGCGGCGGTGGCGCTGCTGGATCGCGCCGGCGTATTTGGAGATGGAGACTAGCAGGCTCGCGACCGGCTCCGCGGCGGATTTCATCCCGCCCCGGCCGACGCTCACCCGTCTCCGCGAAGCGGCCGAACACTGCCGAGGCTGTCACCTCTGGGTGCCCGCGACGCAGACGGTATTCGGCGAGGGCCCCCGGGCCGCGACGGTCATGCTCGTGGGCGAGCAGCCGGGCGACCAGGAGGACCGGCAAGGCCACCCGTTCGTCGGGCCATCGGGAAGGCTGCTCGATGAAGGCCTCGACGCCGCCGGCATCGTCCGACGGGAGGTCTACGTCACCAACGCGGTCAAGCATTTCAAGTTCGTCCCCGTCGAGCTCACCAAACGCAGGCTCCACAAGAAACCCAACGCCGCCGAGGTGCGCGCGTGCCGACCGTGGCTGGAGGAGGAAATCCGCCTCGTCCGGCCGCGGGTCATCGTGGCGCTGGGCGCGACGGCAGCACAGGCGTTGCTCGGGCCGGCGTTCAAGGTGACCGAGCGGCGGGGGCAGCCCACGCCCTCGGCGTGGGCGGACACCGTCATCGCGACCGTGCACCCGTCGGCCGTATTGCGTGCGCCCGGCGATGCGCGGGCGCAGGCGCGCCGCGAGTTCTTCGACGACCTGGTACGGGTGCGGAATTTCCTCGAGCAAGGAGCGGGAGCATGAATGCGAGAGGCGGTCTGATCTTCGCGGGACTCGTGGCGCTGGCCGCTTGTACCGGCGAACGCGGTGAAGGACGTGAGGTGGCGATCACCGACAGTCTCACACGCGAACTGGAGATCGCGCCCGCGGATACCGCGACTCCGATCGCCACCGAACATCGCACTGAGGTCGGTGGTCGGGCGGGTACGGCCCGCGTCTCGAGCTCCGCCACGCCATCCCCTCGGCCACGGGCGAAGCCTCCGGCGAGGGAGCGGCGCCCCGCGGCCGGCACCCACGTCACCACCGACTCCGCGAGCACCCGGGACGATTCGCCGGCGAATGTCGACCGCGGTGGCTTGGCCGTGGATTCGGGCGCGGAGGTAGCGGTCGGGTCGATGGACGATTCCGCCGAGGGCAGGATCGCGCGTGCCGTCGATCGCACATCGGACGCATCCCCGGCCGATGCGAAGCCTGCGCCGGCCTCCCGTCCGACCTCGACGCCGACTCCACCGCCCGCTCCGGCTCCCGCCGAGCGCACACGGATCGACACGGCCGCCGATGCCGCGCAGCCGGCGGGTCCTGGCGCACCCACCGATACCTCCGCGCCGGCGGCTCCCGCGCCGTCCAGCGTCCCGGCGGGAGACACGGCCGCAGCTCCTCCGGCCAGCCGTTCGGCTCCAGCTGCCGACATGCACGTGCTCGCCGCCGGAACTCACCTGCGGGCGTTGCTGGAGGACTCGATCCATTCCCTGCGCAATTCCGCGGGCCAGACCGTAACGGCGCTGGTGTCGGGCGACATGCGGGCACCCGACGGACGCACGCTGGTACCCTCGGGCTCCGCGGTGCGTCTTTCGATCACGCGCCTTAAACCCGCCCGCACCCGGAGTGCCGCCGACGGCGAGCTCGAGCTTCGGGCCGACAGCGTAATTGTGAGCGGACGGGCCTACCCGCTGCGGGCCGAGGTGCAGCCGGTTCCGCACGAGCTGAAAGGCCGCGGCGTGACGGCGGGCGAGGCGGAGAAGGTCGCGGCGGGTGCGGCGATCGGTGCGGTGGCAGGCGGGGTGATCACCGGCAAGACCAAGGGCGCCGTGATCGGAGGCGCCGTCGGTGCAGCCGGGGGCGCCGTGGTGGCCGCCCAGACGGCGAGCCGCGACGTGGTGGTCACGCCGCGGACGCTGATCGTGCTGACATTGACTGCGCCGTTCGCCTTGGACGCGACGGGGGTTGCCGCGCCCTAGCAGACTCGCGTTGCGCGGGCGCTAGGCCTGCAACGGCTCCTCGTCCTCGTCCCGGATCGAGGCCACTGCCGCGCTGACCTCGCACGCCAGCGTCCGCTCCCGCCGCAGGGTCTCGACCAGCGCTTCGGCCTGCTTGATCTGGAAGACCAGCGCGCCCGAGCGCTCGATGACGTGCTCGACCACCGCACGCTGCGCCTGCAGCGACTCCACCGTCGACCGCACCTCGAGCGCGAGCGCCTCGGCGCGCGCCAGCCGCTGCTCGGTCCGCTCCAGCTGGCGCCGCCGCGCGTCGAAGCCGTGGAAGGCCTCCTCGGCCGACTTGAGCTGGGCATGCGTGTCCTGCAGCAGCTGATGGGTTTCCTCGATCTCGTGACGGGAGGCGCCGATGGTCTGGGCGTGCTCCACCGACCGCTCCGCGAGGTCGAAGACATGCTTGACCTGGGCCTCCAGGGCATCCACCGCGCCCTGCCGCGCCAGGGTCTGCTCGAGGCCCCGCGCCGCCTCTGCCTGCGCCGACTCCCACTGCGCGAGCAGCCCTTCAAACTGCGTGAGCTGGCGCTCGATGGGCTTGAGCGCGTCGGCACGCGAGCCGAGATCGGTCGACAGCCGGTCGAGGCCGGTCGCCTGTCCATCCGCCTTCTGCAGCATGCCGCCGATCTTTCGCGACAGCTCCTCGAGCCGCGCCGCCGCGTCCGCGGACTCCTGGCGCAGGGCCGAGGCGCGGGTGAGATGCTCGGTGGCCTTGTCCAGCGCGCCCTGGCGCTGTTCGAGCTCCTGGCCGAGCATGCGGATGCGCTCCTCCAGCTCGTCGAGCTGCGTCGTGCGGCTCTCCAGAGCTCGCACCGACGCGTCCACGGCCTCCGCGCGGCGCTCGGCGCCGCTCACCGACGAGGCGACCCCGGCGATGGTGTCGGAGACGCGATGCGCCTCCTCGGCCTGGGAGGCCAGCTGGGTGAAGCGGCCCTCGGCGCCGTCCATCCGGACTCGCAGACCCTCGGCCCGGTCCTTCAGTTCGGCGCTCAATGTCCCCAGGTCGGCCAGGCGGCGGTGCACGTCATCCACCAGCGTGCGACGCGCGTCGATATCGCTCATCGCGCTCCGGACCTGCTCCACCTCCGCCCGGATACGCTCGACCGCGGGCTCGAGACCCCGCAGCTCCTTCACCTGCGCTTCGACCTTGCGGGTCCAGCCGTCGGTCGTGGTCAGCCAGCCCTGCGTTTCGGCGTGGCTCTCACGCACCCGCGCCATCTCGCCCTGCGCGAGCCGCATCTGCTCCAGCCCGTCCGCCATCATCTCGTGGGTGCCCTTGAGCGTGGCCAGCTGCCGCACCGCATCGTCGAGCTGCGGCTTCAGCACCTCGATCCGCTGCATCCGCTCGGCGGTATCGCCGGCGATGGTCTCGAGCCGCTCGGCGTTCTCGCGCATGAGTCCGATGCGCCGATTCTCGTCCGACAGGCGCACCAGCTCCTGGGACAACGCGGCGCCCTGCTCCGACAGGCTGCGGACCTGAGCCTGCACCGCCGCCGCGCCCTGGCTCGCCGCGTCCAGCACCGCGAAGCGCGCCTCGCACTCCTTGACCGCGCCACGCAGGTCGGCGACCCGCTCGCTCACGGCATGCAGGCCCCGGTTCTCCAGCTCGAAGCCCTCGCTGCTCTTCCGCATCTGCTCGCGGAGATCGGCCAGCGCCTGGCGGGCGCCCTGTTGCGCCGCCTCCGCCTCCTGCTGAGCCGACTGCAGCTCTTCGGAACGCGCCATGGCCTTCACGTGGAGCGCCTGCACGTCGGCGATCTTCGCCTCGATGGCCCCGAAACGCCGGATCTGCTCCTCCTGGCGGCGAAGCCACACGTCGAGCTCGCGATCCATCACCGTCAGCTTGCTGATCTGGCCCGCGGCCCGATCCACAGCCTCGCGCTGCTGCTCGAGCGAGGTGGTCTTCTGCGCGAGGTGGTCGGCGAGCGACTTCAGGACGGCGAGCTGATGCTGGACACTCGGGATGGATTCTGTGGCCTGGGTCAGGGGATCGAGCGAGCGCTCGACCGTCTGCAGGCGGCGCTCGGTCTCCTCGAGCTTGCCCGACGCGGTCTGGTGCTCCTGGTTGATCGCCTCGAGTCGGGTTGCGGTGTGACGATGCGCGGTGAGCGCATCGTCGTGCTGGGCGCGGATTCGACCGACGCCTTCCGACATATCCGCGATCTGAGCGCGCAGCTCCTCTGCCTCGCTTCGCAGCACCGCCACCGGCCCCTCGAGACTCAGCACCCGCTCCACGTCCTCGCGAAGCTGAAGCGCGCTCTCGACCTTGTGGCCGAGATCGCCCATGCGGTTCTGGATCCGGTCGATCTCCTCACCGGCCGCCGACAGGCGCTCCGCCTGCCGCTCGGCCTCGGACAGCCGCGTCCCGAGCGCTTCGAGACCCTCGACCTGGCGCTCGACCGCGACACAGCGCTCCCGAAGCGTCTCCAACTCCGCCGATCGCTCCATGACCGGGGCGAGCTGCCGCAACTGCTCCGCCGCTGCTTCGGCTCGGGCGACGAGCGCTTCGAGGGCGGCGGTGACATTGGCGCCACCTTCGTCCACGGCCACGACGGAGTCGTCATTGCGGCGGCGGCCTTTCAGGAACGTGACCATGGCTCACTCCAGGAAGAGCGCGGAAGCTTCGATTCGGGTCGGATTGCGCGCGGTGGTAAAGAGTGTGACGAGGCGGACCACGCGACGCTGTGCAACGGATGTGCCCGGTTCTGCGGTCGCCGACGCCGGGCGATGGCCCGCCCGGTTCGGTCGCCGCAACCGCCTGCACGCCAGCAGGATGGGGTGGACCCGTAAGACACGCCATCCGCGGATGGGGTCATTCCGCCGGAATGCTGCATCGCGACCTGCGGGGGGTTTCGCAGGTCGCTAGAACGCGACCGGAAGGCGAGAGCGAATGACCTAGTCACGCCGTGACCCTGCTCACTTCGACCGTCATACTCTGGCGATAATATCCGACCGTTGTTCCAACAGCATCAGGGAGGAAACATGGCGAACCGCACAAACTGGGATCAGGAAGACAAGTGGTGGGGGCAGAACTTCAACTCGCGCCCCTACGCCTCAGGACGCAGCTATGAAGACTTCCGGCCGGCCTATCGGTACGGCTTCGAATCCGGCACGCACCACATGGGCCGGAGCTGGAACGACGTGGAGACGGACCTTCGAACCGGGTGGGACAAGTACGAGAACCGGCCTGCGGGCGGCTCCACGTGGGAACATGTAAAGGATGCCGTGAAGGACGCCTGGCATCGCGTCACCGGCCAGCAGGACGTGGATACGGACAGGATGAGCGAGGCGAATACAGGCAGGCAGCGGCTGTAGCACAACGAGACGAGCGAAGCCGAGCAGGTGCAGGATCAACGAGGCCCGGGCGCGAACGCCGGGCCTCGTTGACGTCCGCTCTACGCGGCGTGCGCGGCCTGCCGGTCCAGGTCGCGCATCGTCTCGTCGTCGAGCTCGAGCAGGGCGGCGCGCGTGTTTTCTTCGAGGTGCGTGACTCTCGAGGTACCAGGAATCGGCAGCATCACGGGCGAGCGGTGAAGCAGCCAGGCCAGGGCGACTTGGGAGGGCTCCGCCCCGAGCCGCTCGGCGGCGCGGGCGAGCGGACCGCCCGGAGCCGCCAGGTCGCCGGTGGCGAGCGGGAACCACGGGATGAATCCGATCTTCTCGCCGGCGCAGAAGTCGAGCACGTCCTCGCTCTTCCGGTTGGCGAGATTGTAGAGATTCTGCACGGTTACGATGTCCACGATCCTCCGGACCGCGCGAATCTGCTCGACGCTGACCTCCGACAGGCCGATGTGGAGGATCTTGCCTTCCTCCTGGAGCCGGGCGAGCGCGCCGATCTGATCTTCCATCGGCACTTTGGTATCGATGCGGTGGAGCTGAAGCAGATCGATGCGGTCGAGGCGGAGCCGTCCCAGGCTGCTCTCGACCTGAGCGCGAAGGTATTCCGGCCGCCCGTCCTCGCGCCATTGATCAGGTCCCGGCCTGCGCAACCCGGCCTTCGTTGCGATCACCAGCCCGGCCGGATAGGGATGCAGCGCTTCGGCGATCAGACGCTCGCTCACCTCGGGCCCGTACGAGTCGGCCGTGTCGATGAAGTTGATGCCCAGATCCAGGCACCGCCGCAGCACCCGGATCGCTTCGTCGTGATCGTCCGGGGGTCCCCAGATCCCCTTGCCGGTAATGCGCATCGCGCCGAAGCCGAGCCGGTGCACGCGGAGATCGTCGCCGATCGTAAAAGTGCCGCTGCGGGCGGCGGGGCGCATTGTATCTGCCATGATTCCTGCCTCCTCCTTCAAAGAGTCGCGGCGCGGCGTGGCCGGCCGCACAGATCGGGCAACTTGGGCCTGGCCATCGCACGAGGCAGGGACCTGGATCACCTTTCCGGATATATTGAAACCCTCTCCTGCCTGGAACGGTTTCCGTGCTACTCCGCCTGCTCCATGACGCGTCCGCCCGCGTGTCTCGCCGGTTGACCGTGAGCGTGGTCATGCTGCTGACGGTACCGCATGTGCTGCACGCCCAGGCCTCGGCCGACGACCGTGCGGCACGAGCCATCTTCGCCGAGCTCGTCGGCATCAATACGACCCACGACCATGGCAGCACGACGCCGGCGGCGCGCGCCGTCCGGCGGCGGCTCCTCGCCGCGGGATGGCCGGCGCGGGACATCGTGATCGCGGGTGCCCATCCGGCGCGCCAGAATCTGGTCGCGCGGCTTCGCGGCAGCGGTGCGCGCAGACCGATCCTCCTGCTGGCCCACCTCGACGTCGTGGAGGCGCGCCGGGACGATTGGTCACTCGATCCGTTCACCCTCACGGAAAAGGACGGCTACTTCTACGGGCGCGGCACGAGCGACATCAAGGACATGGCGGCGATCTTCGTGCAGACGGTGGTCGGCCTCAAGCGCGACCGAGTGCCGCTCGACCGGGACGTGATCCTGGCGCTCACCGCCGACGAGGAGGGCGGGGACGACAACGGCGTTCAATGGCTGCTCGCCAATCGACGGGCGCTGATCGACGCTGCGTACGTCATCAACGGGGACGGCGGCGATCCGCTGATGCGGGACAATCAGGTGTACGCCCGCAATGTCCAGGCGAGCGAGAAGGTCTACATGGACCTGAGGCTCGAGGTGCGGAATCCGGGTGGCCACAGCTCGCTGACGGTCAAGGACAACGCCATCTACCGCCTGAGCGCGGCGCTCACCCGGCTCGCCGCCCACGAGTTCCCGGCCCGGCTCAACGAGGTCACACGCGCCTATTTCAGCCGTGCCGCGGCGGCGGCACCGGATACGATCGCGGCGCGCATGCGCATGGTCGGAGAAACCGGGGACACCGCGGCCATGCGCCGCTTGTCCGCAGGCTCCGCCTGGTTCAACGCCGCCCTCCATACGACGTGCGTGGCCACGCGACTGGAAGGCGGGCACGCCAGCAACGCGCTTCCGCAGGTAGCCGCGGCGAACGTCAACTGCCGGATGCTGCCCGACGAGCAGCCGGAGGAGGTCGTTGGGACCATTCGCCGCGTCGTCGCGGACACGTCCGTGCACGTCACCGTGACGTCGGAACCGGTGCCTTCCCCGCCGTCTCCGCTCATCCCGGAGGTGCTGGAGCCGGTGGACAGCATCACCGCTTCGATGTGGCCTGGAGCCGCGGTAGTCCCGAGCATGGAGACGGGGGCGACCGACGGGCTGTTCTTCCGGAACGCCGGCATTCCGGTCTACGGCGTGTCGGGGGTGGCGCTCGAGGCGGACGATATCCGGGCGCACGGACAGGACGAGCGCATCCGGGTGGAGGCATTCTACCGGGGCCTCGAGTTCACCCGGCGCCTAGTGCAAACTTTGGCATCGGAGCCTCATAGGCGATAACAGCCCATACGGAACCCGCGGGCGGGAGATAGAATAGCCGGCGCCTTTCCCGACATCAGAGTTGTCCGCCCGCTCTCCGAGGGTTCCGATGCCGAGCCTCGTCCGCCTCCGTGCGTTCCTGGGGATGGGCACCGCCGTGTTGGCCGCGGTGGTCCTGCTCCATGCGTGCAGTCAGGAACCCAGCGAGATCACCATCGAAGAAGCCAAGGCGGTACGCTACCAGCTCACGATCTGGGGCGGCAGCAGTTCCGCCAGCGGCACCGTCACCTCCAATCGCGGGGGCATCAGCTGCTCGATCGCCGGGAGCACGGGGGGCGCTTCGACCAGCGGCGGGTGCAGCCAGAACTACAAATCCGGGTCCGTTGTCAGCATCACCGCGACCGCCGCAACCGGCAGCGTACTCAGGCTGGACCAGGAGTGGCAGGGGTGCACGCCGAACCCCGAGGATCGCCGCGTCTGTCAGATCACCATGAACGGCAACATCCGTGTGGCCCCCACCTTCGTTCCAGCCTCCAACAACTTCACCCTGAGCGTCTCGGGCGGTGGGAGCGGTAGCGTGTTCTCTACGCCCTCGGGGATCACCTGCACGATTACCAACGGTCAGTCGACGGGCAACTGCGGCGCGGGGTTTCTCACCAGCACCTCCGTCAAGCTGACAGCGACTCCTGCCAGCGGGAACTACCTGAAGGCATGGGCCGGCGGCGGCTGTGATGCCTCCGGCACGACAGGCGCAGGCGTGGGGAGCTGCACCACGACCGTCCGGAGCAACCTGGCAATCGTCGTGAGCTTCGACGCACAAGCGACCATCGCCAGCGAGGGGGAGTGGAGCGCGCCGATCACCTGGCCGGCGGGGGCAGCGGTGGCGATCAATGCCATCCTACTGCCGAACGGAAAGGTCATGACGTACGGGCGGATGTCCGGGGTACCGGTCGTGTGGGATCCCGCCGGGGGCGGGTTCACCAACCTGCAGGAGCCGGCGGACTTCTTCTGCAGCGGCCATGCGCTGCTCGGGGATGGCAGGCTGCTGGTGGCGGGAGGGCACAGCGGCACCGACAACTACGGCATCAGAACCAGCTATGTGTTCGATGCCGTGACCAATCTGTGGTCTCGCGCGGATTCGATGCGGAACGGCCGCTGGTATCCGACGAGCACCACGTTGCCGTCCGGCGAGGTCCTGACGATCTCGGGCGGCGACACCGCCGCCAAACTCAATCGCGTGCCGGAGGTGTACCAGCCCGTCACCAACAAGTGGCGCGCGTTGACGGACAGCTCGCGCGCGATTCCGTACTACCCCATGATGTTCGTCGTCCCGGACGGCAGCGTCTACTACGTCGGCCCGGAACAGACCACGCAGTTTCTGTCCACCACCGGCTCCGGGCGATGGACCACCGGTCCGTCGCGCAATTGTTGCTCCCGGGACTATGGCTCGGCCGTCATGTACGACGCAGGGAAGATTCTCGTGGTCGGCGGAGGAAACACACCGACCAAAACGGCGGAGAGCATCGATCTCACCGGCAGCGCGACCTGGGGTTACGTGGCTCCGCTGAACGTGGCGCGCCGCCAGCTCAACGCGACGCTGCTGGCGGACGGCAAAGTGCTCGTGACCGGTGGGACCGACGCCACGGGATTCAACAACGCTCCATTGAGCAGCGCGGCGCTGGCCCCGGAGTTGTGGGACCCCGCAAACCCTGGCGCCGCGTGGAAGAAGCTGGCCAGCATGAGCCACCACCGGCTGTACCACTCGACGGCGCTCCTGCTGCCCGACGCGCGCGTCCTGTCGGCTGGAAGCGGGCAACCGGCGGCAACCGGCCTCAGTGACGATCGGACGGGAGAGATCTTCACGCCGCCGTACCTGTACAAGCCGGACGGCACCCTGGCGACGCGGCCGGTCATCACGTCCGCCCCAGCCGCGATCGGATACGGACAAACCTTCCTCGTCGAGACGGCCGAGGCGGCGAGCATCGGCAAGGTCACCTTCATCCGGCTCTCCGCGGTGACCCACTCGTTCAATCAGAGCCAGCGGATGAACGTGCTGAGCTTCTCCGCCGGTGCCGGGAGCGTGACAGTTACGGCACCCTCCGGCCCGAACATGGCGCCGCCGGGAGACTACATGCTCTTCGTCGTGAACGCCGCGGGCGTACCCTCGGTAGCGAAGATCGTCCGCATCGGCTAACCGGAGCCGTCGAGCGCCGCGGGGCGCGGCGCCTGCTCCACCGGCCCGAGCTGCGGGAGCTCGTGCGCCACTGCCCCGAGATCCCGAAAGCGACGGGCTGACACCAGCACCCGGCTCTCCAGCGATCCGACTGCGCGGTTGTATCCCTCGACCGCGCGCTCGAGCCCCCGTCGCACGTCCTCGAAGTGCCCCGCCATCGTGCCCAGCCGCTCATAGAGCTGACGGCCCAGCTCGCTGATCTCCTGTGCGTTGCGGGCGATCTGCTCCTGCCGCCATCCATAGGCCACTGCGCGGAGGAGCGAGATCAGCGTGGTCGGACTCGCGGGGATCACCTGCTGGCCGACGCCGAACTCGATGAGCGAGGGGTCGTGCTCGCAGGCTGCGCTGAAGAACGTCTCACCCGGCAGGAACATCACGACGAAGTCGGGCGCTGGCTGGAATTGGCTCCAGTAGCCCTTGGCGCCGAGCCGGACGATGTGATCGCGCACCTGCCGGGCATGCTCCCGAAGGCGAGCCTCGCGGTCGACCTCCGGAGCGTCGAGCGCGTCGAGGTACGCCGCGAGCGGCGCCTTGGCGTCGACGACCACCGTCTTGCCGCCCGGCAGGCGAACCACGAGATCCGGCCGGAGCTGGCCGTCGGCCGTAGCGACCGTCACCTGCTCCTCGAAGTCGCAGTAGTCGAGCATCCCCGCCATCTCGACCACGCGCCGAAGCTGGATCTCGCCCCACCGGCCGCGCACATTCGGCGCGCGGAGTGCCTTGACCAGGTTTCCGGTCTCCGCCTGCAGGCGATGCTGGGTCTGCGCCATCGCCTTCACCTGCTCGAGCAGCGCGGCGTAGGCGCCCGTCCGCGCGAGCTCCGCCTCCTGCAGCTTGCCGTCCACCCGCTCGAGCGAATCCCGGATCGGGCGCACCAGCTCATCGACGGCCCGCCGGCGCGCTTCCATATCGCCCGCAGCCGTGCGCTGCAGGTCGCCCAGCCTGGTCTCGGCGAGCTGCAGAAAGCTCTCATTGTTCTGCCGCAGTGCGTCCGCGCTCAGCGCCGCGAACGCGTCGCGGAGCTGCGCCCGCCCGGTCGCCGTCCCGCGGAGGGCGAGCCAGGTCACGAAGGCACCGATCACGACGCCGGCGAGCAGCGTGCCGGCCAGCGTCGGCAGCTCCGTCACCGGACGGGCTCCCCGCCTTTGAGCACCAGGCGCACACGGCGGAGCGCCGTGATGTCACGTGTCGGGTCGCCCTCGACCGCCACGAGATCGGCGAGTAGCCCGGGTGCGACCCGGCCCACCCGCGCGTCAAGGTGGAGGATCTTGGCGTTGCCGCTCGTGGCGGCGCGAAGCGCGGCGAGCGGGCTCATTCCGTATTCGACCATCAGCTCGAGCTCGCGCACGTTGTCGCCATGCGGGTAGACGCCGACGTCGCCCCCGAAGCAGATCGTCACGCCGGCGTCGAGCGCGGCGCGGAAGCTGGCGCGTTTGGCCGCGAGCGCCGCAGTGGGAGCGTCCCGGCCTTTGGTCCAGCCATCGAAGTAGGTGGCGTACGCCTCTCCCGCGGCGAGCGTCGGACAGAGCGCCACGCCGCGCTGCCGCATGAGCCGGAAAATCTCGGGTGTGCCCTGGTCGCCATGCTCGATGGTCTCGACCCCCGCCAGCACGGCGCGGCGCATACCCTCCGGCGTCATCGCGTGTGCCGCCACCGGTCGGCCGGCGCCGCGCGCGGTAGCGACGAGCACGTCGAGCTCGGGCTGGGTGAAGGTCGGCCGGAGTTCGCCCGCTGGCCCCCACCCGAAGTCCGCGTAGACCTTGATCCAGTCCGCGCCGCGGCCGATCTGCCCGCGTACCACCTTGGCGATTTCCTCTTCACCGTCCGCTTCTTCCGCGCCCTGCGGCGGGTCGAACGCGTAGCGGCTGCGCGACGGCGCGTAGCTGCCCGTGGCCACGATGGCTCGCGTGACGGCCAGCAAGCGCGGCCCAGGCACGATGCCCTGCTCGATGGCCCGCCGAAGCTGCACATCGTTGTCGAGCGCGCCCTCAGTGCCGAGGTCGCGCTCTGAGGTGATGCCGGCGCGCAGCGTCGCGGCCGCGTGGGCCACGGCGCGGGTCATCCGCAGCCCCAGCGGCTCGCGGAGCACCTGATCGTCCCACAAGGTTTCGTTGTAGGGGTGCAGGAAGAGATGCGAATGGCCCTCGATCAGGCCCGGGATGAGGGTAGTGCCCGCGAGCGTCCGACGCTCCGCTCCCGTGGGGACGGCAAGGCGTGACTCCGGGCCGACCGCTTCGATCCGCTCGCCGTGCAGCACTACGATCCAGCCGCGCGCCGGCGTCTGGGCTGTGCCATCCCAGACAGCGTCAGGCACCAGGACGATCCGACGGCCGCTGTCTGAAGTTGCCGGGGCCTGTGCCAGGGCGATGGGCACGAAAGGGAGGGCACGAGCCCCCAATATCGCGAGCGCGAGGGCCATGTGGCGCATGGGCAGAGCCTTTCGAGGTTCGCGGAGCTGACGGAATGGTCTGACTATGTAGGGCTGTAAACCTAAGTTTAAAAATGGCTTGAGTGAGCTAGCCGATCTTGACGCGCCCCGATCCACACGGTAACGTCCCGAGGTTCTTCCCTCCGAGTACCCGCTTGGCCCCGTCCGCCTCTTCAGCCTTGCTCGTCGGCCGGAGAGGCCAGTCCTGTACCCCACTCACGGAGGTACCACATGGACGCGCTCGTCGCCCTGGCCCTCAGCATCGGAGTACTCATCGCCGGATGGACCTATGTCGCGCTCGGACCCGGCGCGCTGCCGGTGTGGGCAGGGATTGTGGCATGGGGCTGCTTCTTCGCCGCCGGCGGCAAGACGGAGGGGCTGGTGAAAACCATTGCCTCCAATCTGAGCGGCGTGCTGTGGGCCTTCCTCGCCTTGACGGCGTGGAATCGGTTCGGCGGCGGCGTCCCTGTCCTCTCGGTTCTGGTCGGACTGGCCGCCGTCGGCATGGTCCTGCAGGCAAAGATCCCGACCCTCGGCTTCATCCCCGGCGCGTTCCTCGGTGCCGCCACCGCGGTCAGCGTCGTCGTCGGGGCAAGCGGCAGCTGGAGCCGCACCATAATCGCCCTGCTCATCGGCGCCGTGCTGGGCTATCTGTCTGAGATGTTGGCCGGGGTCCTCACCGGCTCGGCGAAGCGAGCTGCCGCGTAGACCAGCCCGCGGCGACGTCGACCACATAGTATACGACGGGCGCGGCGCCGAAGCATCCGGCGCCGCGCCCGCTTCGTTGACACGACCTTCCCCCGGTGTTCCGCTTCTCCTGCACGCCGCGCTCCGGCTGGAGGCGTGGTCGAGCTAGAGTGACTTCGCCGCCACCGGCGTGGCTGGTACCACCATTCCCTGCACCATCCGCACGCGGATCCCGCCGTTTTCCGTAGCGAATCGAGATGCCAAGACGAGGCCGATCTGCCGCTCGAGCTCGGGGTGCGCGGCGAGCAGGGCGACCTTCCATCCTGGACAACACCGTCGCGCCACGTTGCCCAGCTGCGCATAGAGATCGCGGAGTGCGCGACGCTCTCCCACACGAACCCCATACGGCGGGTTGGTCACGATCCACCCGGCTTGCGGGGGGACCGCGATCGAGGAGATGGCTGCGCGTCGCCACTCGATGTCCTTAGCGACTCCGGCACGCTCGGCGTTGGCCGTCGCGGCTTTCACCGCGCCGGCGTCCCTGTCGGAGCCGACGATCGGGCCGCCTGCACGAGGGAGGATCCGACTCCGCGCCCTGTCCACCACCGCGGCCCAGAACTTTGCGTGATACTCCGGCCACCGCATGAAGGCGAACTCCCGGCCGAGCCCCGGCGGGATGCGTCGAGCCAGCAGCGCCGCCTCGATAGGAATGGTTCCCGAGCCGCACAGCGGATCCACGAGCGGCGCTAAGCCGTCCCACCCCGATGCCATGACCATCGCGGCGGCCAGGGTCTCGCGCAGCGGAGCCTTGGAGGACGCCAACCGGTATCCTCGGCGGTGAAGCAGCTCGCCGGACGCGTCGACGCTCACCGTGCAGGTATCGCGAAACAGCCGAACGACGAATTCCTGTGGCGTCGAGCCACCCGCGCCTGGCGCCCCGGCGCCGGCAACGGCCGACGCCACCGACGCGCGCAGCCGCTGGGTTACCGCACCCTGGTGGTACAGTCGCGACTTCCGCGCGGTTACCCGGAACTCCACCGCTTGCTCGGGCGCGACAAAACTGCGCCAGGGTAGCCGCGCGGCATGGCGTTCGAGCTCGTGAAAATTCGCAGCGCGGAAAACACCGATGCGGACCAGCACACGCGTCGCGATCCGCAGGTGCAGGTTGGCCGCGTACAGTCCCGCGTCGTCCGTGCGAAAGGAAACCCCGCCCGGCTCGCTCTCGCCGACCTCCAGCGGGTACGAGCCGCGGAGCGCCGTCAGCTCATCCGCGACGAGCGTCTCCAGCCCGGGGGTCGCCACCGCGAAGCACTCGCGTGGCACCTCCGCGGCGGTGATGTGGCTCATATCCCCAAACCCCCATTTTCAGCAGACTTAAATGGTCACCGAGCTCCGCTCGGCTGCCAGCACGCCTTTCCTCTGCCCCGAGCTCGATGACTCACGCGGACGCCGATGTCGAACCGGTCAGCCCGCCGCGCCACCGCTGGCTTCGCCGTATCGGACTCGGCGCAGTTGCGTTGCTCGGGATTGTCGTCGCCTTGGTGGCCTTGCTGCAACTTCCCCCGGTCGCCACAGCCGTGGTTCGCAAGCTGCTCACCCTGGCCCCGCTCAACCCGGGCCACCGCCTCGAGGTCGGCCGCGCCTCGGGGACCTTCCTCAGCGGGCTGACGCTCGAGGATGTGCGACTCCTCCAGGATGGCCGAGTCCTGGCGCACATAGACCGGCTGACGGCAGGATATCGCCTGTCTGGGCTGGTCACGCCGGTCCGTCGTTTGAACGACCTGACCGTGCACGGCGCACGGGTCGTCGCCCGGCGCCGGGACGGCAGGTGGGACCTGCTGGATGTGCTCCGGCAGTCCACCGATACGACCGGCGGGGGCGGGTTCACCTTCCACCGGCTCGAGGTGCGCGACGTGGCCGTGGCTGCGGAACTCTCGCCCGACTCGGTAGCACGGCTCCGAGTGGCCGAGCTTTCGGCGCGAGAGGTTGTGCTGGGCGACACGGCAACCCTCGCCATGGACGCGCTTCGCCTGGCCGTGCAGCCGCCCGGCAGCGACCGCTGGCTGAGCGTAACGACCCGTGGCAGCCTGACGCCCGAAGAGATCCGGCTGAACCCGATTCGCATCCACACGGAGTCCAGCGAGCTCACGGGGCGCGTGGTCCTGCCCCGAAGCTTCCACGAGGCGCGCCTGGTGGACAAGCTGGAGGTCCGGCTCGCCGGCCGCCCTCTCGACCTGCGCGACCTCGCGGCACTCACCCCTGCCGTGACGCCGGAGGGGTTGCTCCGGTTCGACGCGAACGCCGAGGGCAGAGGGAATCTCGTCACCGCACACCTGGCGGCGTCGCTCGACCGGGGACGGGTCGCGTTGGACGGTGGAACCGAGCTGGGCGCGGGACGGCCGCTGTCGTATCGAGTGCGCGGCACGATTGCCGATGTCGATCCCTCCCGGCTTCTCGTCGTGGCGCCGGCGGGAGTAGTGAACGCGACCATCGAGGGCGAGGTCGACGCACCCCTGTCGCGCGCCAATGGACACGTGCGTGTAGACGTTCAGCGCTCGAAGCTCGGCGCCACCCTGGTCCGCCGCCTCGATCTGCGGGCGGTGCTCACGCGCGGCCTTGCCGACCTCACGCTGCGTGGCACACTGGACAGCGGCACGGTGAGCGCCACTGGCCGGGCGCGACTGTTCGACTCCGTTCCCACCTACAGGTTGAGCGGTACAGCGCACGGGCTGCCAGGGACGTCGATCGTGGCGCGCGCGCTCACGGGACGGGAAGGCAACCCCACCCTCGCCGTCGGCTTTCGTCTTTCCGGCGAAGGGACCTCGCCCGACTCGGCGTCGTCCCGCGGCCGCGTGGAGCTGCTCGCCGTTCGGGATACAGGTGCGCGAGTTTCCGTGGGCCACGCCACGTGGAAGCTGTCCGCTGGGCGTCTCGAGATCAGCCCTGAGATTCGGGCGGGCGGCGGCACCATCACGGCCATTGGACGCGTCACGCTCGGAGATACCCTCGCCTACGAGCTTCGGCAGGGCCGGATCGATCGGGTCGATCTCGGCCAGCTCGTCGGTGACACCGTGCCCGCGCCGCTCTCCGGACGCTTCGGACTGGCAGGGGGCGGCGCAGGTGCCGGAGATGCGAAGGCATCCGCCCACGTCCACCTCGACGAGCTCCGGTACGGCTCACGCCGGCTCGAGCGTGTGGACCTTGCGCTGCGGCTCGATCAGGGCCGGCTGCACCTCGAGGGCGATGGCGCGCTGCAGGGCGGCCGCCTGGTACTCGACGCGTTCGGCCGGCCGTTCGACAGCACGGCGACTTACGTGCTGCGCCGGGCGGCTCTCGAGGGTGTGGACCTGGGGAGCCTTCTCGGGCAGCCCGCACTCGAGGGGCCGGTGACGCTGGCAGTTGCAGGCGAGGGCCGGGTTCGCGGAGATGAGCGCTCGGGGCGCGCCCGCCTCACCCTGGAATCATCCCGACTCGGCCAGATCGAGATTACGGGAGGCCGCGCCAACCTCGGGCTCGCCGGTGCTCGCCTCGACTTCGATGCGTTCGTCCGGACGACGGGCGGCGAGGTCAGCGTAGTCGGCGAGGGCGCGCCGCTCGCCCAGGTGCCCGCATACAAGATTCGCGAGGGCCGGCTTACGAATATCGACCTCGGCCGGCTGCTCGCCAGACCGGGACTCAGCACCGACCTCAACTCGATGTTTACCGCGGATGTCACCTACGCCGCGGCTGACAGCCTGCAGGCTGGGCTCGGCCTGGTGATACTGCCCTCGCGTGTGAACCGGGCCGAGCTGACGGCAGGCGCGGTGGACGTTCGCATGGTCGGTCGGAGCGTCGAGGCCAAGCTCCGCGCCGACGGTCCCGACGTGGCGCTCGAGGCCTCGGTCCACGGAGCGCCAGCCGAGGAGCGCTCGACGTTCACCGCGGGCGGCTCGCTTCGACTCGAACACCTCGCGCATTGGCTGGATCGCAGAGACGCCGAAGGACGCGTCGAGTCACGGTTCGCGCTCACCCTGCAGACGGACAGCGCCGGATTCCGCACCGTCGGCGGGACCGTGGACGCCGTGGGTGGACTCGGCGGAGTTCGAGTGCCGATGCTCCATCTGGCCATGACGCCGGCCGACGGCGAGCTCCGGGTGGACACGGTGAGCGTACGATCGAACGTGGCCTCCATCGATGGGGGCGGCCGGCTTCAGCTACGCCCTGACGCGGCTCGCGGCGCAGCCGCCCCGTCATTCACGCTTTCCGCCACCCTGGCCGATATGGCGCCGCTGGCTGCGCTCATGCGGGCCGACACGGTCGGATTCGACTCGGCTCGCGCCACGCTGGCCCTGACCGGGCCGGCGCGCCGGTGGCGGATCGAGGGGAGCGCGCAGGCGGACGGCGTCGCGTTCGGCGGGAACCTGGCGAATCGAGTGACGCTCTCCGCAGGGGCGACGCTCGACAGCACTCGCATCCGCGCCGTCTCCGCGGACCTTCGGGTGAAAGACGCGGCGTACGGACAGCTCTCGGTGCGAGAGCTGAGGGCGGTGGGCGGGTACGATTCGACGGTCGCCCTCGACCTCGACCTGAACATCGGCGACAGCGTGCGTGTGGCCTCGAGAATCCGCGGCACGATCTCCACCGCGCGCGATACGGTGCGCGCCGAGCTCGAGCGTCTCACCCTCGACGAGGGCGGCCGGCATTGGGCGCTCGAGCGGCCGGCGCGCTTCGGGTTCGGTCCGAGCATCGAGGTGGACAGCCTGATGCTTCGGGCCGGAGATCGCAGCTTCGCGCTCGAGGGCATCTTCGACCGGCGAGGGTCGAGCGACCTGACCCTGCGGGTCGCCGCCCTCGACCTCGAGGCGCTGCGAGCGTCGGGCCTCGTTCCCGTCGGCGGCAGGCTGGATGGATCGCTGCATCTGTCGGGCCCCGCGGCCGATCCCAGGCTGCAGGGAAAGATGAGCCTCGCGATCCTGTCCGATCGCGGGCAGGAACTCGGCGCCCTCGGCACGGACATCGACTGGACGAGCGGCGGCTTGCGGGTGGCGGCAGCCGCGAGGCCCCGCCGCGGGAGCGCGCTCACCGTCGAGGGAAGTCTGCCGTACCGGCTGACGCTTGCCCCCCGCGATACCACCGTTACGGTGAGCGGCGAGGCGCTCGAGGTGGATACCGTCTCGCTCGCGGTGCGGGCCGACAGCTTCGACCTGTCCCTCTTCCAGCCGCTCCTGCCGCCGGACGTCGCGACGGGGATCCGGGGACGTCTCCGCACGGACGCGCGGATCGGCGGCGGCATTCGGCGACCGGCCGCGACGGGTGCGGTGAGCCTCACCGGCGCGGCGCTCGAGCTTCCGTCGATCGACGTCGCGTACGAGCGTGGTGAGCTGGCCGGCCGACTCGAGGGCGAGACGCTCCGAATCGAACGCCTGCGCCTGTTCACGGGCAAGGAGCAGGAGCTGACCGGAAGCGGCAGCATCGGGCTCCGGCCGTTGAGCGATCCCGCGCTCGACCTGGCCGCTGCCCTGCAGCACTTCCGCCTCGTGGACTCCGACCAGCTTCAGACGGCGGCATCGGGGCGGGTGCAGCTGAAGGGGACACTCGCGCAGCCCTCCCTCACGGGGCGACTGAGCCTGGACAAGACCAATTTCTTCGTCGGAGCGGCCGCGGCCCACGGCAAAGTCGAGCAGGTGGAGCTTTCCCCCGCGGAACTGCGAGAGCTGGCGCGGGATTTCGGCCCCTCGGTGCTGTCGCATGGGAAGGAGACGCCGGGCCTGATGGATCGGGTGAAGCTCGACCTCGCGATTCAGATGCCTCGACAGGTTTGGATCCGACGGACCAGTTCCCCGCGTACGGACATCGAGTTGATGGGAAGCCTCCGATTGACCCAGCAGCCCGGCGGGGAGATGCAGTTCTTCGGACGGGTCGAGCCGGTGCCGGAGCGCGGCACGATCGAGTTGAACGGTCGGCAGTTTCGGCTGACGGAAGGCGATATCAACCTGGCGGGACCAGTCGACTCGACCAAGCTCGACGTCAACGCTTCCTATCAGGTGCCCACTCAAGGCGGCGGTGAAGACGAAGGCGTGCTGATCAACGTGCACGCGAAGGGCCGCCTCGACAGCCTCGGGCTCGACTTCACCTCGGAGCCGTCGCTCAGCCAGGACGACATCCTCTCGTACATCGTCACCGGACGCCCCACATCGGACAATCCGTTGTTCGAGAGTCAGGGCGGCGGCGGGAACACAGGCGAGCAGATCGCGCTCGGGACGCTCTCGAGCGCGATCTCCAACGCCGCAGGCCAGGGCCTGGGTTTCGACGTGTTCCAGATCCGGCAGGAGCCGACCCGCGGGCTGACGCTGACCGCTGGGCGCTATCTCGGCTCGCGGCTCTTTCTTGACCTGCAGCTCCCGCTGCAGGTCGGAAGCCGCAGCCAGCAGACGCCCGGCTCGAACCTGGGTCCGGGATTCGAGCTGGAGTACACGCTCGAACGCTGGCTTCGCGCCAACCTCCGCGGCGGCAGCTTGTCGCCCGGATTGCTGCTCCGCGCCCGCCGTGCGTACTAGCGCGATCGCAGTGCTCGCGGTCGGGCTCGCCGCCCTCGCGGGGCCACTTCGTGCGCAGGACGCACTGAACCGCGTCAATCCACTGACGCAGGTACGCGCGGTCGAGTTCGATTTCAGGGGCGGCGCGTCGCTCGACGAGGCCTCGCTGCGTCAGCAGATTGCGCTCACCGGCACCGGAAGCCTGGCCGGGCTCCGACGCTTCTTCGGCTTCGTGCCGTTCGTGCCGCCGGTCGGCACCCACCTGTTCGATCCCACAGAGATGGCTCGCGACGTCGTGCGGCTGCGTCACTTCTACCAGCGTTCGGGTTTCCCCAGAGCCCGGGTCGAGTACCAGGCCCGATACCAGGCCAAGGCGAACGTCGTCGAGGTGACCTACGTCGTCACGGAGGGTCCTCCCCTCGAGGTCGATACCATGACCTTCTCGGCGGTCGAGGGGCCGCTCGAAGTTCCCGAGGACGCCGCCCGGAGCTGGCGGCGGTTCGTTCGCACCCAGCGACAGCATGCCGGCCGCGCCGGCGAGAACGAACGGCGCGCCCTCGCCGACAGCACGGTGCGCTGGTTCCGGGCGCATGGCTACCCATTCGCAGGCGCGCGGACGCTGGCGCGAGTGGACAGCGCGGCCAGCCGGGCGACGCTCATGGTTCAGGTGACGCCCGGCCGGCGCTCGCGAATTCGGCGGGTCGAGGTCACCGGCAACGAGACCATCCCGCAGCGGGAGATCGTCCGCCAGCTTCCCATTCGGGCAGGAGACTGGTACGACGCCCGGGCCATCGAGGAGGGCCGCCAGCAGCTCACCCAGATGGACATCGTCCGCCTGGCGGGCGTCGATGTACCACCGGATTCGGCGGACGACTCGACGGTAGTGGTCATGCTCCGCGTGACCGAAAGCCAGGAACATGTGATCAAGGGCGAAGCCGGCTTCCTCTCGGCGGGAGGTTTGACCACGCAGGCGACGTGGACCGACCGGAGCTGGCTCGGCGGGCTTCGCACGTTCACGGTCGCGGCGACCGCGCAGACCGGCGTGGCGGCGCTCGAGAATCCGGCGGAGCGGCTGTATCGGCTCAACCTGACGGCATTCCAACCCTACGTCGGGACCCGACACATTTCCGCGGCGGGCGGTCCATTCGTGGAGTATCGGAGCGACCTGCGCGACCGGAGCTGGGCCGTGGGCTTCGAGGGCTCGCTCGTCTGGGCGCCGGCCCCGCTCAAATCGCTCGCACTCGCCTACGCGATCTCGCATCGTCGGGTCTACGACTACGGCCTCGGTGCCGATCTCACGCCCGAACAGTATCTGCCCCGGCTGGGGCTGGCCGACGCGGGCAGCGTGGGCGAGCTGGAGCGCAGCCGCAATCGCAGCGCGATCACGCTCGAAGGGAGCTATGGGCGGCTCGACCAGATCGCCAACCCCCGGAAGGGCTACGTCATCCGGCCCAGGATCGAGACCACGCTGCCCGGCTTCAACACCAGCGAGTACGTCCTCCTGGATCTCGGTGCCACAGCCTACCTGCCACTCACGAAATCACTCGGCTTCACGCTGCGGGCAGGTGCGGGACGCCTGTATCCGCGCGGCAACAGCACCGCGCGCCTGGGAGAAGAATCGCCATTCGTGTCGCTGCTTCGTCTCCGCGATGTCACCTTCACCGCCGGCGGGACACGTGATGTGCGAGGCTGGGGCACGCTGCTGGTGGGACCTAAACTGCCCCAGGTGCAGCTCGAGAGCAGCGGCGACAGCACAGTGGCCGTCGCCGATCGATACACCCCGGTCGGCGGTCTGGCCCGGCTGGTCGGCAGTGTCGAGTTCCACTTCCCCATGCCGGTGCTGAGCGAGGCGTTTCAGCCGTACGTGTTTTACGATGGAGGGCGGATCTGGATCCCGGACCGTCGATTCGCGATCGCTGACGGCGATCTCCGCCAGGACGACTTCTTCCAGTCCGTGGGGCTCGGGATCGGCTACCAGACGGTCGTCGGCGCCATCCAGGTTGCGCTCGGCTACAAGCTGAACCCGTCCTCGCTCGACCTGCGTTCCGCCGAGGACGTTCGGGCTGCGCTGGCTGCGCGCACACCGCTGGAGGCGGCACCCACCTCCTCCTCGCGGCGGTTGCATCTGCACTTCTCGATCGGCGCCACGTTCTGAGCGCGTCCGCGCTTCGGGCCTGATGGCGTGGCCGAGGCCCCCGCTCGATGTCCCGGGCCGACGTGACCACGGCCACCGCCTTTCTCCTCCAACGCCTTCATGTTGAAGATCCCTGGCTCACCAGCGGCGGCGCGGATCTTTCTCCTCTCGCCGGCACACAGCGGCGGAAAGCGCGCCGAGCTGCTCCTGAGCGGGAAAGGTCGATTTGCGCTTGCGGCACGCCTCCGGGAGGGTGGCGCTGTCAGCCTTGGCGAAGCGTTCAGCTTCCTGAGCGGCCTCTACTTCCGTGGCAAGCTGACCTACGCGCAGCGATTCGCGCGTCCGCCGGCCGGGGTTCCGGGCGTTCAGGTCATCACGACGAACCGCGGGCTCCTGACGCCGGACTCCCCGCTGAGCGCCGCGGAGCTTCGCGGGTTTGCGGGCACCGAGATCCGCCCGGACGAGCCTCGGTATCGCGAGCCGCTCCACCGCGATCTGCTGTCGATGACCAGCGCGGCGGGATCCGACACCGAGCTGGTCCTGCTGGGCAGCGTGGCGACCGGCAAGTATGTGGACGTGCTGCTCGACGTCGTGGGCGAGCGGCTCCTCTTTCCAACCGAGTTCGTGGGCCGGGGCGACATGAGCCGTGGCGCGCTGCTCCTCCGAGCGGCGCGGGCGGATCGGGAGCTCGCCTACGAGCAGGTCGCCAGCGCCGTCCGTCACGGCCCGCGGCCAAGAAAGAAGGGACCGGGCGATGGCGACGAAGGCGACACCAGCACGCGGCACGATTCGGATCCCCGGCGAACGTGACGATTTTACTGCCCGACTCGGCCGGCGGAGCGTAGCGCTCACCAACCTGGAGAAGGTGTTCTGGCCCGAGGCGGGGTACACGAAGCGCGCGCTGCTGCAGTACTACGCCGACGTGTCGTCGGTGCTGGTGCCCCACCTGCGCGACCGCGCGATGGTCATGAAGCGCTTTCCGAACGGCATCCACGGAAAGTGCTTTTTCATGAAGCGCACCCCAGCTTCGCATCCGAGCTGGCTCGCCACCTGCGAGATCATGCACAAGTCGGCGAACCTGATCGCCTTCCCGATGGTCCAGGACCTCGCCTCGCTGCTCTGGGTCGTGAACCTGGGTTGCATCGATCTGAACCAATGGTACGCCCGCTGCGACGACGTCGATCGACCGGACTACCTGCACTTCGACCTGGATCCCGGCCCGGGAGCGCCATTCTCGCGGGTGCGTGAAGTCGCCCTGGCGGTACGCGATGTCATCGAGCCCCTGGGCATGCGGCCGCTCGTGAAGACGAGCGGCTCGAGCGGCATGCATCTGTACATCCCGATCGTCCGCGGACCGCAGCAGAAGGCGGTGTGGCGGTTCGCCAAGCGCCTCGCACAGCAGCTCGAGAAGCGCCACCCGAGCCTGGTCACCGCCGAGTACCGCATCGCCAAGCGACCTCGGGGCCGTGTCCTGGTCGATTACAACCAGAATGCTTGGGGCCGCACCCTGGCCTCGGTCTACTCCGTCCGACCGACCGAGGCGGCGACCGTGTCCACGCCGGTCAGCTGGGAGGAGGTCGAACGGGGGGTGGACACCGAGGAGTTTACGATCGCCAGCGTTCCCGCCCGCATTCGCCGGCGCGGCGACCTCTGGAAACCGCTGCTCGCATCGCGCGGCCGTTTCCGGCTCGAGGAGCTACTATGAGCCTGCCGCTTCGCTTTCCGTACCCTCCGATGGAAGCCGAGTCCGCCCCAGAGCTACCCGGTGGGGGAGAGTGGCAGTACGAGCCCAAGTGGGACGGCTTCCGCTGCCTCGCCTTTCGCGATGGCGACCGGATCGACCTCATGTCGAAGGCCGGCAAGCCGCTCGCGCGCTACTTCCCCGACCTGCTGGAGGTGCTCAGCCGCGTGAGCGCGCGGCGCTTCGTCATGGACGG
>DATLBL010000001.1:0-86774 GCA_035526925.1 Gemmatimonadales bacterium | reverse complement strand
AGCTGCTCCGGCCCGAAAGCCGCCGGCAGGAGATCGGACAGGCGCCAGGTCACGGTCCGCTTCGACCCCACTCCCTCGATCGGCAGATCCAGTCCGAATTCGGCGAGTACCTGGCGGCAGGCGCCACACGGGGCGGCAGGTGGGTCCACGTCCGACACCACCACCGCCCGGCGGAAGCGATGTGCACCCGCGCTCACCGCCGCACAGATCGCGGCCCGTTCAGCACAGATAGTTAGACCGTACGACGCGTTCTCCACGTTGCAGCCTGCGAAGACGGCGCCATCCATCGCCTCGAGGGCCGCTCCGACACGGAATTTCGAGTACGGCGCATACGCGCGAGTCTGCGCGCTCCGCGCCGCGGAGATCAGTGGATCAGTCAAGCCAAACCTCGGAAAGGAATGAGGTGCCCGCCGCGAGGGCCGGTACCCCTAGAAACTCGGCCACGGTCTGGCCGATGTCGGCGAACGTTCCACGCCGGCCCAGATCGACCGGCTGTACTTTCGGGCCCAGCACCAGCAACGGAACGACTTCCCGCGAGTGATCAGTGGAGGGAGTCGTCGGATCGTTGCCGTGGTCGGCGGTAAAGATAACGAGGTCGTCCTCCCGGACCCCGTCCAGCAGACGAGGGAGCGCCCGATCCAGCTCCCGAAGACCGCCATGGAATCCCGGCACGTCGTTCCGATGGCCCCAAGTCTGATCGAACTCAATCACGTTGGCCAGCAACAATCCTCGCCGCATCGCTCGGAGCGCGCCCTCGATCAAGACGTAGGCCTCCGCGTTGGTCCCGGTGTGCACGCTGGTAATCCCGCGACGGGCGAACAGATCGTCCACCTTACCGACCCCCACTCGGGGTATCTGCCGTTCGGCCAGGCGGTCCAGCAGAGTAGGACCCGGAGGGGCCAAACTGAAGTCGCGCCGGTCCACGGTCCGCTTCCAGGCACCGGGTTCACCGGTGAAGGGTCGCGCGATCACGCGGGAGACGCCGTGCTCACCCGTCAGGAGCTCCCTCGCCGTGGCGCAGGCCGCGTAGAGCTCCTCGAGGGGCACCGTCCCCTCATGCGCGGCAACCTGAAAAACGCTGTCGGCGGAGGTGTACACAATCCAGTCGCCGGTCCGGCAATGCTCGGCGCCATACTCATCCAACACCGTGGTGCCCGAAGCGGCCCTGTTGCCCAGTACGCCGCGTCGGGTTCGGTTGGCGAATTCAGCGATGAGTGCCGGCGGAAAACCTCGGGGAAAGGTTGGAAACGGCGCATCGAGGATGAGGCCACAGATCTCCCAGTGCCCGGTGGTGCTGTCCTTCCCCGGACTGGCCGGCTCACACACGCCGTGCGCGGCTCGGGGTGACACCACAGGCGCGACCCCGGGGATTTCAGCACAGTGGCCGAGACCCAGGACTTCGAAGCGGGGCATCGACAGTCCCCCGACCGCTCGGGCCACATTGCCAAGCGTGTTGCTGCCGGCGTCACCGTACTGATCGGCATCGTGCGCCGACCCGATGCCAACCCCGTCGAGGACGATGATGGCCGCCCGCCGCATCACGCCTTGGGCATCGTTTGCACGTATCGGAAACGAAGCGAGGTGACCGCCTGCTCGAGCAGCTGCTTCTCGTCCGGGTCCAGGCGGCCGGCCGTTTTCTCGGCAAGCATCCCCAAGGTATCGATCAGGGTCTGCGCCGCCTTACGGGAATCCCCGAGACCTTCGGCTCCCTGCGGCAAGTGACCACTCAGTGCGGCCTCGGCTTGTTGGGCCAGGCCCAGAACCAGCGACGCGAAATGTGGATTCACGTTGGCCTCTCATAGCGGCGAGGCACCCTGGACCCCAGCCGAGTGAGCAGTTCGTAGGAGATGGTCCCGGCCGCCGAAGCTTGCCGGTCGAGGGTCACGAGACCCCCGAATACGGTGGCCACGTCACCTATGGCAACATCAGGCTCGACGACTGCCATGCACATGTCCATCGTCACCCGCCCTACCACTGAGGCGAGGTTGCCCTCGACCTCGACCACCCGGGCAGCCGCCGACCCGTCACCCTGGGCCGCACGGGGGAACCCGTCAGCATAGCCGACCGAAATGGTGGCGATGACACACGGCCGGTCGGCCCGCCATGATGCGCCGTAGCCCACCGTATCCCTGGCGGCGATCGATCGGGTCGCGACAACCCGTCCCCGCAGGGCGGCAACGGGTCGTGGTTCCGTTCTGCCGGCCGCTCCTCCATAGAGAAAGATGCCCGGCCGCACGAGATCGGCAGCGAACCCGCGCCCCCGGAGCGCAGCCGCACTGTTGGCGGCATGAACCAGAGCCGGGCGCCGCGGCAGTGATTGGACCACTTCCTGGAAACGATCCCACTGGCGAACCGTGGTATCGGTGTCAGACTCCGCGGAGAGAAAATGGGTGAAGACGCCTTCCCACCCGGGCACCTTCCCCAGTACGCTCCTCAGGGCATCCAGGGAGACACGATCGTCCCATCGCACACCGGCGCGGCTCATACCCGTGTCGATCTCCACATGAAATGGCCGCTCGGTACGAGTGGTCCAGGCCTGTAACGCGGCAGGATCGCCGATTGCGGGACGAAGGTCGAGCTGGAGGTATTCCTCGATCCATTGCGGCACCAACGGCGTGACCACGAGCATCGGCCGGGTGATGCCGGCGCCTCGGAGGGCAGCGGCTTCTTCGACGGACGCGACGCCGAAGCCCCATGGATCGAGCGACTCGAGCGCCCGCGCGACCTCCACTGCCCCGAGTCCGTAGCCATTAGCTTTGACCATCGGTAACAGCCGGCTGCCGCTGACAGCGGCCACGGTGCGTGCATTCGCTACCAGCGCCGCTAGGTCGACGTCCACCCACGCGCGAGATGTATCGGAGGGAAAGGTCATGACGAGCCGGGCGGTATGATATTCGGCACGGGGGACAAAATGCAAGACAATTCGGCGCTCGGACGCGCCATGGCGACGGTGCGGGACCTGCGGAAGCGATGCCCGTGGGACCGGGCACAGACCCGTGAAACACTGCGGCCATATCTGGTCGAAGAAGCGCTCGAGCTCGACCACGCACTCGGTGAAGGCGATGTCGCGCAGATCCGGGGAGAGGTGAGCGATCTGCTGCTCCACCTCGCGTTCCAGCTCGTCATCGCGGAGGAGCGTCACGAGTTCACCTCTGACCAGGTGGCCGACGAGCTGGAAGCCAAGATGCGGCGTCGTCACCCTCATCTATTCGATCTCGGCAAGGCCGAGCCCTGGGAGGAAATCAAGCGTCGCGAACGCAAAGGACACGTGCTGGCAGGACTCGTCCCAACGCTGCCGGAATTGCTGATGGCCTTTCGCCTGCAGCAACGTGCCGCGGCGGTAGGGTTCGACTGGCCCGACACCTCGGGTCCTGTGGAGAAGGTCCGGGAGGAGCTCGCCGAAGTCGAGCACGAGTTTCGCGCCGGCTCAACGGACCACGTGGCGCCGGATCCGGACCCGAATGCACCGGGACAATTTCCCAGTGAGGCGCTGGCGGAGGAGATCGGCGATGTGCTCTTTGCCGTCGTCAACCTGGGCCGGAAGGCAGGAGTTCAACCCGGCCCTGCACTCGACCGGGCCAATCGGAAATTCCGGCAACGCTTCGAGGCGGTCGAGCAGCTCGCCATCGATCGAGGTATCGACGTGGGGTCGGCCGGCCTACACGTGCTGGACGGGTTGTGGAACGAGGTGAAGGCTAGGGATACAACCGATGTATCTGCCGCGGGAAGGCAATAGCCTCCCGGATGTGGGGAATTCCGCAGATCCACGCCACTGTCCGCTCGATGCCCAGCCCGAAGCCGGAATGCACGAAGGTCCCGTACTTCCGGAGGTCGAGATACCAGCGGTAGGCCTCGGGATCGAGTCCCTGCTCCCTGATCCGCGCCAGCAGCCTCTCGTAATCGTCCTCGCGCTGGGACCCTCCGATGATCTCTCCGTATCCTTCCGGAGCCAGACAGTCATTGTTGAGAACGGTCCTAGGATCCTCCGGGTTTTCCTTCATATAGAAGGCTTTTACCTGCTTGGGATAGTTGTGCACGAAGACGGGCCGGTCGTACTCTCGGGCCAGCAACGTCTCGTCGTCGCCTCCGAGGTCGCTTCCCCAGGTCAGGTCGGAGCCGAGCTGGTTGAGTCGGGTGACTGCGTCACTGTACGAGATCCTGGGAAACGGCGCCTGGACCCGCTCGAGCGGAGAGGTATCACGCTCGAGCTCCTTGAGCTCCTCCCGCATGCGATCCAGGGTTCGGCCCACGATGTAGCTTACGAACTCTTCCTGGAGCCGCATGTTGGCGTCCGAGTCGTTGAACGCGACCTCCGGCTCCACCATCCAGAATTCGGTGAGATGGCGACGGGTCTTCGACTTCTCAGCCCGGAAGGTGGGGCCGAAGCAGTAGACTTTACCGAGCGCCGCCGCCGCCGCCTCGACGTAGAGCTGGCCTGTCTGAGCCAGATAGGCCTTCCCGAGATCAAAGTACTCGGTCGCGAACAGGTTGCCGGCTTCCTCCCCGATCGCACCGGTGAGAATCGGCGTGTCGACTAGGACAAAGTCGCGGTCGTAGAAAAAGTCGCGGATGCCCTGAACCACCTCGTGGCGAACCCGGGCCACGGCTGCCTGCCGCCGGCTCCTGAGCCACAGATGTCTATGCTCGAAGAGGAAAGTCGTGCCATGCTCTTTAGGACCGATCGGATAGTCAGGACTGGCGCCGAGCACCTCGAGGGTTTGCACCGCAAGCTCGTAACCGCCGGGAGACCGGGGTTCTTCCCGAACCACACCGGTCATCGCGACGCTGGTCTCCTGGGTGAGCGACTGGAATGCTGACCAGGTAGACTCAGGCACCTCTTTCTTCGACAGGACGCCTTGCACGTACCCCGACCCGTCGCGCACCACGGCGAACGCGATCTTGCCGCTCGAGCGAGTGGTCATCACCCACCCGCGGACCGTTACCGTCTCGCCGACGTGGGCACGGAGTCCGCCGATTTCCACTGCCGCCATGCCGTGTCCGATGGGAGGAGGGGTCTGCATCAAAGAGGGTTGAGTCTAGCCCTGCTCCTGGGAGGCGTCAACGCGGCCTGCACACCCGCGCCGGCGGCGCCCGCTCCCCTCGACGAGCGTGCGGTCGCGGAGCAGACTGGTGCACCTCCGGCGAGCGCTCCGCCTGTTGCGAGCCCCGGTGTACCGGTGCAGATATGGCGGTCGAAGCCCGGGCGCCGGTATACCGGGCGCGTCGAGCTCGCCGGCGAGACGATCTATGCCGGCAGCGTCGACCGGAAGGTGTACGCCGTCGATCTGGCCACCGGGCAGACTCGCTGGTCCGCTCGGCTGGGGGGAATCATCGGGGGCGGCGTGCTGGTCTCGGGCGACACGGTATACGTCGCGACCTCGAGGCCCGACGGCCGCGTCTCGGCGCTCGATGCCCGCACGGGCCACCGGTTCTGGCGCACGGCGACGGGGCCGGTGGGCGCGCCGCTCGCGCTGGTGGACGGCGTGCTCGTAGCCCAGACGCAGCGCGGCGAGATCGTAGGGCTCGAGCCGACCTCGGGCGCGGTGCGGTGGCGGCGCAAGCTCGGCGTGGCGCGCGTGGCCGCCATCCCCGCCGACGGCGGCAGCCTGATCGTGGCGACGGTCGACTCGCTGTTCCGGATGGGCGCGCGGGACGGCAAGGTGAGCCGCCGTGTCGCCTCGCCGGGCGCGATCGTGTCGAGCTGGGTGGAGCACGGCGCGTCGCTCGTGGCCGGGACGACCGACTCGCTGGTCGTCGGCGTGGACCGCGGCGATCTCCACACGCGCTGGCAGGTCGCGCTGGATGCGCCCGTCCTAGGATCCCCGGCACCGATCGGCGACACCATCTTTGCCGTGAGTCGCAGAGGAAGCCTCTACCGCGTCTCCGCCGACTCGGCGCCCGTGGCGACACGGGTGGCCGAGCTCAGGTGGCCCGTCACTTCGCCCGTGACCACCCTGGACGGCCTTTTGCTGCTGGGCGGAGCCGATGGCACGCTCCGGGCCCTGCACCCGGATGGCGGAGAAGCGTGGCGCCTGCAGTTGCAATGGCCGATCGAACTCGGTCCCCTGCCCCTGTCGGACGGGATGCTGGGCATCGGCGGTGACGGAGACCTCCACCGGTACCGGCGATGAGCCGGGCAATCACGGTACTCCTCGCGGTTGGCCTCTGCATCGGAGCGCAGCCCGCGTCGGCGCAGGCGGCTTCGACGGGGAGCGGACCGCTCATCCGTTATGGGAAATGGGTGCTGGCGGCAGGCGCGGTCGGGATGAACTATCTCGCGGCACGCGCCCACGACCGGGCCGACGAACGGTTCGACGTGCTCGAGTCCCGTTGCCTGGCCGAGCGCACCCTGTGCGATGTCGATGCGGCCGGCCACTACACCAGCGGAGAGAGCGAACGGATCTTTCAGGAATCGCTGCACTACGATCGCCAGGCGCGGCGCTGGCTGTTCGGCGGGGAGACCGCGCTCCTAGGCGCCGCCGCGATGTTCGTGTGGGAGCTCACGCGCCAGGCGCCGAAGCCGGATAACATCCCGTTCGAGCCGGAGGTCCGGAGCCTCTACCGCGCCACCGGCGTGGGAGTTCGAATCGGCTTCTAGCCCGCGCTGGCTGCAGCCGAGGCCGCGCCGACGTCCGCATACCGGTCATCCCACCCGGAAGAGCTCCACGGCGCGAGGATATCGCGCCACGGCGCGCTCGCGCAGTCGCTGGTTCTCCGCCCGCTGCAACGCGGGGTCCGATCCGATCAGATCGATGGCCAGTTCCCGGGCCCGTGCCAGCAGGTCGGCATCGGCGGGCAGCCGGGCATGCCGCACCTCGTAGCCACCGCTCTGCCGCGCACCGATCAGGTCGCCCATGCCCCGCTCTTCGAGATCCAGCTCCGCGATCTTAAATCCGTCCTGCGTGGCCGAAAACGCGTACAATCTGTCCGCCGCCTCCGATTCCGTCATGAGGATGCAGAAGCTCTCGTCCTGCCCACGGCCGATACGGCCTCTGAGCTGGTGAAGCTGCGCCAGGCCGAACCGCTCGGGGTGCTCGATCAGCATGATGGATGCATTCGGCACATCGATGCCGACCTCGATGACCGTGGTGGCCACGAGCACGTGGATGTCACCCGAGCGGAAGCGCCGCATCACCTCGTCGCGCTCGTCCGCCTTGAGCCGTCCATGCACCAGTCCGACCCGAAGCTCGGGCCAGCGCGCGGCCAGGCTTTGTGCCATGGTGGTGGCCGCCCGCACGTCCGCTCGCTCCGACTCCTCGATGACCGGGAGCACGATGTACGCCTGATGGCCCTTGAGCGCCTCCGCTCGGACGAATTCCATGACGCGGTCGCGCTGCCCACCGGTGCGGACGGCCGTCCGGATGGTGCCGCGCCCCGGGGGCCGATGGCGGAGTGTCGATACGTCGAGATCGCCGTAGAGCGTCAGGGCCAGTGAGCGCGGAATGGGTGTGGCGGTCAACAGCAGAACGTCCGGCGCCGCGCCTTTCCCGATCAGCGCCGCTCGCTGCTCGACACCGAATCGGTGTTGCTCGTCGATGACCACCAGGCCGAGCCGGTGAAACGACACGCTTTCCTGCATCAGCGCGTGGGTCCCCACCACCAACCGTGCGGTGCCGGCCGCCAGGCGGCCCCGAACGGCCTGCTTGTCCGCCGACGTCTGCCGGCCGAGCAACAACTCCGGCCGGAGCGCCAGCGGCGCGAGCAGCCGCTCCAGGGTGGCCGCGTGCTGCTCCGCCAGCAGCTCCGTCGGCGCCATCAGCGCGGCCTGGAAGTCGTTCTCGACCGCGAGGAGCATAGCGAACAGCGCCACCACGGTCTTGCCGGTGCCCACGTCGCCCATGAGGAGCCGGTGCATGCGGTCGCTCGCGGTCATGTCGCCCGTGATCTCGCGCAGAGCTCGATGCTGATCGTCGGTCAGCTCCCAGGGGAGCGACTCGCGCAGGCGTGTCGTCAGCTCACGTCGGACCGTGAACGCGACGCCGGTCCGGCTCCGTTTGGCTACGGTCCTCGCGCGGATCAGCATCAGCTGAAGATCGAGCAGTTCGTCGAACGCCAGCCGGCGCCGCCCCTGCTCCGCCTCGGCGGCGCTGGCGGGCCGGTGCACCGCCCGGAGCGCATCCGGCAGCGAGGGCAGCTCGAGAGTGCGCCTGAGCGGCTCGGCGAGGACATCGTCGGACAAGGCGATGAGCGCGTCCAGGTGCCGGTCCACGAGCCCACGGATCACCTTGTGGCTCAGGCCTTCCGTGGCGGGATACACCGGAAGGACCTTGCCGCCGGCGAGCGGCTCCGCTTCGCCATCCGCGTCCGCGAGGATGATGAACTCGCGTGGGGCCATCTGGCGCCCGTGATAGAACCGGACCGGCCCCGAGACCAGGAGCGTTTGTCCTACCGTGATGGTGCGATCGAGGAACGATTGGCCCGGCCACACGCATTCCAGCACGCCGCTCTCATCGCGGAGCACCGCGTGGAAGATCCGCAGACCGCGACGGGTCGGCACGACGCCCTTGGCCACGACACGTCCGATGCACGCCACCTCCTGTCCCACCTCGGCGCGCACCAGGGGGGTGACCGTGGATGCATCGATGTAGCGATGGGGAAGATGCCAGAGCAGGTCGCGGGCGGTGCGGATGCCGAGCCGCTCGAGCTGTTCCGCCCGGCGCTCGCCGATGCCTTTGAGAAATTTGACGTTGGTATCGAGCCGGAGAGCGCCGGTGCGCCGGGAGCCCTTCGCCTGTTTGCGCTCCGGTTCCGCCGGCGATCTCACCCGGGCGCTTCCGCCAGGAGGTGCGCGGCGAACCGCCGTGCGTCGAAGGGCTGCAGGTCGTCCACGCCCTCGCCGACGCCGAGAAAGCGGATCGGAAGGTCGAGTTCCCGGCGAAGCGCGGCGACGGCGCCGCCGCGGGCACTGCCATCCAGCTTGGTGACCACGAGGCCGGTCGGGCTGACCGCCTGGCCAAACAGCTTGCCCTGCTGGACCGCGTTCTGCCCGACGGTGCCGTCGAGCACCAGCAGCGTTTCGTGGGGCGCCCCCGGCAGCCGTCTGCCCACAACCCGGACCACCTTCCGCAATTCATCCATCAGCCCTTCCTGGGTGTGCAACCGGCCGGCCGTATCCACGAGGATCGTGTCGAGCCCTCGCGAGAGCGCGGCATCGATGGCGTTGAACGCGACCGAGGCGGGATCGCCCCCGGGCTGGCCGGCCACGCACGGAATACCGAGACGGTCCGCCCAGATCTGAAGCTGGGTGATGGCGCCCGCGCGGTATGTATCGGCCGCCGCGAGCAGGACCTTCCGCCCTTCCCGCTGGAGGCGGCGTGCCAGCTTGGCCGTGGTGGTCGTCTTCCCGGTGCCGTTGACGCCGACCACCAGCACCACCGTGGGACCGCTGTCGGCCCGCGCGATGACTCCGGCGTCGGCACGACCGTCGAGCATGGCGGAGAGCCGGCCCTCGAGGGCGGCGCGCAGATCTCCTTCGGTCTTGAGCTTGCCGCGGCGCACCTCGTCTTCGAGCGCCTGCGTGAGCTCGACCGTGGCGGACACGCCGAAGTCGGCCTCGATGAGCACGCGCTCGAGATTTTCGAGGTCGTCCGCGTTGAGCCCCCGCATGAGCGCGCCCACATCGGTCAGCGCCACGCGTTTGATGCGGCCCCAGAGGCTCTCTTTCCTGTCCGTCAATCTGCTGTTGGCCATGCGGAAACTTACACCCGTCCTACCGCAGCCCCAGGCGCCGTCGCGCCACCCACTCCGCGGCGAGTGCCACGACGCAGAGCGCGAACCACCAGAGCCAGTCCCGGGCCGCCGCCCGTTCGGTGGTGGTGGATGCACCGGCTTCATGGGCCGTGAGTGCCACCGGGCGCGGCAATAGTTCGTCCGAGTAGCCCTCGACGGCTACGATGCCGCCGCCGCCGCCCGACAACCGGTAGCGGTGCTCGCCCGGCGGCAGCCATACCATGGCCCGGCCGCTGCCATCGAACCGCAGCGTGTCGCCGCGCCCGCCACGCTCCGCGGTCCAGGCGATGCCGAGGGCCGAGGGTGCGCCCGGCGCGATCCACTCGAACATTACCGGGCGGCCGTTGCCGACGACGGGCCGGACCGGCCGCGCCGAGCCCGTGACGGAATCGGCGCCGCCGAGGAGCCAGCTCGCGGTCACGGCCACCCATGTCCGGTAGCTCTGCTCACTCGACCCGCCACGAAACGCCCAACGCCAGAGCCCATCGACCGCCACCGTGACCCGGCGGGTGCGTCCGGCCTCGTGGCCGACGACGGCCGGTCGCTGCGCGCCGCGACGACCCAGCTGCGCGGTGATGCCGACCCAGTCGCCGGCCGCCGGTTCGATGGGAGTGAGCTGGATGGCGGGCGGGAACGAATCGATGGGCTGGCCGAGGAACGCTCCCGACACCGGGGAGGCGTCGGCGGCGTGAAGATACCAGTCTCCGGGGAGCGCGCTTGCATCCGCTCCGGCCGACCACTGCCAGATGCCTCGCGCCGTCGTACCCTCGGCGAGGGTGGCCGCCGGTCCCGTCGTGATCAGGAGATCGGCACGCCGCGCCGCCTGGCGTACCACGTCGCCGGGGACGACCGAGAGATCGGCCATCGAGCGCCATCGCTCCGGATCGAGTCGGGCAAAGCCTCGCACCGGCAGCTGCGCCACTTCGCGCAGTGTCCGGTACAAGAAGCGGCTGTCCCAATCGGCCGAACCGGCCAGCAGGACGACCCCGGGTGTCGGTGCTACGGTGACCAGATGCAGACGGGTATCCGTTCTCGCCTCCGAGTCCCCCGTCGCCACGAGTGAGACGCGCAGGACATGCTCACCGGCGCCGACCGCCGTCGAGCTGACGGCGATGCGACCGCGCGCGGCGCGCTCGCGAAGCGGCAGCGTTCGCACTGCCAGGCGCCGGGCGCCGAGCGCCAGCTCGACCGTCACGCTCTCGACGGCCACCATACCGACCGCCTGTATCTCGACTTCGAGGGGGATGGAATCGCCCGCTGTCACCCGCCCCGGCCCGCTGATCCGCGTGAGCGCCAGGTCGGGAGTGACCGCGCGGGGAAAGAGCCGCACTGCCGCGCGCGAAAGCAGATCTGCCGGCAGATCACCCGCGTCCTCGATCTCGCCGTCGGTCACCACGATCACCGGCCGCGCAGATGCCGAGGCCGCCACCAGTGCCGGCGACAGCAGCGAGCGACCGCGGCTCGGCGCTGTGTCCGCCACGGACCGCTCGTCACCGAAGCGGCGCACCTCACCCCATCGGGCGGCGGAATCGCGCGCCTCGCGCCAGCGGGCGCCTGGCGCCGAGAGGCTGAGCGACGCATCGAGCAGCACGAGTGGTCGTTGTGGGGCGCCGGCGACCGGGCAGCTCACGTTGAGAAGCAGAAAGCCGAGCGCGCTCCCGGCGACCGCTCGACAGAGCAGCGGGATCCAGCCTCGAACGCCGGTGCGTTCGAGACGCAGGTAGGTGAATGCGGCCAGGGCGGCCGCCACCAGGACCACCAGGACGATCCGGGCGATCATCGGCTCGGCGCGTCACCAGCCGCCGCCGCCAACGCGTCAGCCAGTGTCACTCGTCCCTCGTACAACGCCCGGCCGACGATCGTGCCGTCCAGGCCAGCCTGCCGGGCGGCGCGGATGTCCGCCACGCTGGCCACCCCTCCGCTCGCGATCACCGCCGCGCCAATCGCCTGGAGCCGGCATGCGCCTTCGATGTCGGGGCCTGTCAGCATGCCGTCGCGCGCCACGTCGGTGTAGATGATCGTGCGCACCCCGTCCTGCACGACGCGCTCGGCAAGGATATCGAAACTGAGCGCGGAGGTCTGGGTCCAGCCCCGAATCGTCACGCGTCCGTCCCGCGCATCGATCCCGACGGCGATCTGCTCGGGAGTCGCGGCAGCGAGGGCGGCCGGAACGATCGCAGGATCCACGGCGGCGGCCGTGCCGATCACCACGCGGCTTACCCCCTGCTCGAGCCCCTCGAGCACGCCGGCGAGCGTACGCATCCCACCGCCCAGCTGCACGCGGGCTCGCCCGCCCAGCCTGGTCACGAGTCGATGCACCAGCGACATGTTCTCCCCATCGCCGAATGCCCGGTCCAGATCCACGACATGGACCCAGCTCGCGCCGGCGTCGACGAATCGTTCGGCGACGGCGACCGGATCGTCGCCATAAACGGTTTGCCGCGTCGCCTCGCCCTGACTGAGGCGAACGACGCGGCCATGTCGGATGTCGATGGCGGGAAAGAGGTCCACTACGGATGCGCTACGGGAGCCACCGGGCGGGGGTTTCGATGGTCGCGCGCTGGGCGATGGTGCGAGGGGCCGACTCGGTCTGTAGCAACACCCGGAGGCGGTCGCGCTCCTGCTCGAACGCGCTCCTCAGCGCCGCGCTGATGGGAGCGCCGTTCCCAAGTTCAACCCGTCGCGAATCCTTCGCGACGCCGTTCACGCGGAACTCATAGTGCAGGTGCGGCCCGCTGGCGAGACCGGTGGAACCCACGTAGCCGATGGTCTCACCCTGCTCGACGCGAGCACCGGCACGCACGCCGCGAGCGAACCCTCGCAGGTGCCCGTACCGGGTGGTGATGCCGTTGCGGTGCCGAATCTCGACGAGATTCCCGTATCCGCCGGCTCGTCCGGCTCGCAGAACCACGCCATCGCCGGCCGCCATGACTGGCGTGCCCGGAGAGGCGGCGTAGTCGGTGCCTTCATGACGCCGCGTGATGCCGAGCACCGGATGGTGCCGAGACCGGGCGAAGGTGGAGGAGATGCGGCGGAACTGCACGGGCGCGCGCAGGAACGCTCGGCGCAGGGAGCTGCCTTCGGCGTCGTAGAAGGCGGGCCGTCCCTCAGCCTCGAAGCGGAACGCGGTCAGGCTCTTGCCGCTCATCGTGAGATCGCTCGCCAGCACTCGGCCGAACCGCATCTCGCCGTTCTCCGAGACCAGGCGCTCGAATACGACGTTGAAGCGATCGCCGGGCTGGATGTCGCGGGTGAAGTCGAGCTGCCAGGCGTAGACGTCGGCCAGGTCCCATGCCAGCCGCTGCCGGTCGGCGCCGTCGAGCTCATCGTCGCCCACCTGGGCGTCGAGCGCCTCGTACAGCGAGTTGTCGATCGCGCCTTCGATGCGCACCGCTTCGGTGGTCCACGCGATGGGCTCGACGATCACGTCCCAGCCGCCGACGCGCCGCTGGAAGACGATCCGCCGCTCGGGGCCGGTGCGCACGCTGATGCGCGTCGGAACGGCGGTCGAATCGGCGTCGCGAAAGCTGAACACCAGGCCGGAGCGGAGGCGCCGCGGATCGAGCTGGAGCGACGGGTCGAGGCCCGCCAGGTCCAGATCCGTCACGCCGTGTCGAGCGAACAGGTGCGAGACGGTCTCGCCCCGTCGCAGGGTGTCCAGAATCTCCTCGACCGGCTCGATGGCCGCGGGCCGGGCCACCACGGTCGGTGGCGCTTCGGGCAGCCGCCGCCACGGCCAGTATCCGGTCGTCGCGAACACGGCGGCGGCGGCGAACACCGCGACGGCGAGCCCGAGCCGAACTCCGCGCATCAGTCCATCTGCCGTCGGATGAACGTGGGAATCTCCATTTCCGGCACCTCGGTGGTGCCCGCGGGCGGAGCGGCGGGCGCCTGGCTGACGCGCGGCTGTGCGCGGGGCGTCGGGGTGGCAGGCGGAGCTTGGGGCGCGGGCATTCCAGGGGTCGAGTGGCGGGGCGCCTGACGTTGCGGAAAGTTGAGGACCCCGGCCGCGCCCGGGGCGCGGGCGAGCGACTGGTCACCGGTGACGGCGCGGTCGAAGCCGGTGGCGATGACGGTGACGCGCACCTCCCCATGCATGGCGCCGTCGTTGCCCGCCCCGAAGATGATTTCGGCGTCGTCGCCGACCGCATCATGAATGATGTCGTTGATCTGGGTCGTCTCACCGAGCGTGAGATCGTCCCCGCCGATGATGTTGATCAATACGCCGGTAGCGCCGGCGATCGAAACATTGTCGAGCAGCGGGCTCGAGATCGCCTGCTGCGCCGCCTCGAGGGCGCGGTTGTCACCGCGGCCGATGCCGGTTCCCATGAGCGCGGCGCCGCCGTTCTGCATGACCGTCCGCACGTCGGCGAAATCGACATTGATGATACCGGTGCTCGTGATCAGGCTCGCGATGCCCTGGGTGGCATGGAGCAGCACCTCGTCCGCCTTCTTGAGCGCCTCCTGGAACGGAATGCCCTTGCCGACGACGGCGAGGAGGCGCTCGTTGGGGACGACTATCATGGTATCGACGTTCTTCCGGAGCTCGGCGATGCCCTGCTCCGCCTGCTTCATCCGCCGCCGCCCTTCGAACAGGAACGGCTTGGTGACGATGCCGACGGTGAGCGCGCCGGTCTCGCGCGCCATCTGCGCCACGACCGGCGCCGCGCCGGTGCCGGTGCCGCCGCCCATCCCACAGGTGACGAACACCATGTCGGCGCCCTGAACCGACTGCGCCACTTCGTCGCGAGTCTCCTCGATCGCCTGCCGGCCGATCTCGGGCCGGGCGCCGGCTCCCAGCCCGCGCGTCAGCTTCCGGCCGATCTGGATCTTGATGTCTGATTTGGATATCGCGAGAGCCTGCGCGTCGGTGTTCACCGAGATGAACTCGACCCCCCCAAGCTGGTCTTCGATCATCCGATTGACGGCGTTGCCGCCGCCGCCGCCGACGCCCACCACCTTCATGCGGGCGGTCTGAACGCCACTGTCTTCGAGCTCAAATCTCATGGTTGGTTCCCTCGGCCTGCATCAAAAGAAGTCCTGGAGCCACCGTTTGACTGGAGCGAGCACCTTCTCGACCGCCGGCGACTTCCGTCCACCTGTTCCAAAGCCGCCGCTCGTTGCCACCTGCCGGGCCCCGTAGAGCACCAGGCCGGCCGGTACTGCCATTCGCGGTGATTCGACGCTGTCCGCCAGGCCACGGAGGCGCTGGCCCGGGACGCCGCACCGGGCCGGCATGGCAAACACTTCGCGGGCAAGCTCGACGATGCCGGGGGTCAGTGCCCCGCCACCCGTGAGGATGACGCCCGCGGGAAGGCGCTGATGATAGCCCGCGCGGGTGATCTCGTCGAGCGCGTACTCCAGGACTTCCTGGAGCCGCATGTGCATGATGTGCGCCAGTACGCGTCGCTGGGCGTTCCGCGCGCCCTGCCCAGGCGTGCTCGGCAGCTCGAAGACGTCGCTCTCGGGCACCAGCGGCTCGAACCCAGCCCCATAGCGCTCCTTGAGACGCTCGGCGTCCAGCTGCGTGACCTGCAATCCGTGCACGATGTCCGCGGTGACGTGCCCACCCGCGCAGAGCAGCGACCCGGTGTGCCGGATCTTCCCGTTATGGAAGATCGAGACGTTGGTCGATCCGCCGCCCAGCTCGACGATGGCGCACCCCAGCTCGATCTCGTCGGGCGTCAGCACCGCCAGCGACCCGGCCAGCGGCTCGAGCACGAATTCGTGCACGTGATACCCGGCCCGTTCGACGCACTTCTTCAGATTCTGCAGGACGCTCGAGAGCACCGTGACCAGGTAGACCTCGGCCTCGAGCCGCGAGCCGGTCATGCCGATCGGCTCGTTGACGCCGCCCTGCTGGTCGATCAGGTAATCCTGTGGTATGGCGTGCAGCAGCTCGTGATCCCGGCCGAAGCTGATGTTGCTCGCCATGTCGTTGACGCGGGCGACGTCGCTGGTGCGGATCTCGTCGCCCGTGACGCTCACCATGCCGTGCGAGCTGCGACCCGCCACGTGCTCGCCCGCGATGCCGCAGTACGTGGAGCCCACCTCGACGCCGGCCATACGTTGGGCGCTCTTCATCGCCTTGTCGATGGCCCGAGTGGTTTCCTCGATGTCCCGGACCACGCCGCGGCGAATGCCCCCGCTGCGCTCCACGCCGACCCCGAGGATCCGCGCGCCCGCGTCACGCGCGTCGCCCGTCACCTCCGCAATCAGCGCTACCACCTTGGTCGAGCCGAGGTCCAGCGCGGCGACCAGCCGTTGCGGTTGCGCGCTCATGCGCGCGTCCGGCGGACGATCACCTGGCCGGCGAAGCGCCCGTCGAGCTCCTGAAAAGGCCGCCCGGTCCGGGCGAGCGCCTGCTCTACCGCCATCACCGCTCGAATGTCCTCCGCGGAAACCTGCGCGCCGAACCAGAGGCGCCGCCCCTCTACATCGAGTACCACGTCCGGTCCCACCCGCCATGCCGACCCGATCCGCGCAAACAGCTCGGGATCCGACTCCTGAATTCGTCCCAGCACCCGGGTCACCAGCGCATCGCCGTTGGCGGCGAGCGGCAGGTCCGGCGCGGAGCGCAGCGGGTCGTAGGGGAGCACCCGGCCCCGAGCATCCAGCAGCGCGAGACCCTCACCCCGGGTGGCTAGCGCGACGGGGGCCGTCTCGACGAGTGCGATCTCCAATGTGCCCGGGAGGCGCCGGCCGATTTCCACGGCGGCCACGCCCGGCATGGCGTACACGCGCCGCTCGAGCGGCACGGGATCGTCGAATACGCTGGCCTTGGGACCGAGCTTCAGTGCAGCGATCACCTTCGCCGGATCAAGATACTGCAATCCGGCAATCTCCACCCGCCTGACTTTGAAGAATGTGAGCCCGCTGAGCACTCGCGGCAGTCCGAGCCACAATCCCAGCCCGATCGCGAGGACGCCGAGCAGCTTCCACCCCGGCTTCAGGCCGCGTCCAGCCACCGCACGAGCTCGGGACCGACGCGCGTGATGTCACCTGCGCCGAGCGTCAGGACCACGTCGCCGGGAGCGAGCACTTCGTAGACGCGGCGCCCGACATCCGCGCGCGACGGCTCGAATCGAGCATCGGCGCCGGCGCGGCGCGCGGCGTCCACCACCTGCCGTCCGCTGACGCCTTCCAACGGCTGCTCGCGCGCGGCATACACCTCGGTGACCACCACCAGATCTGCCGCGGCCAGCGCCTCGCCCATGGCTTGGCCGTGGGCCGCGGTCCGTGAGTAGAGATGCGGCTGGAAGACTGCCACGAGCCGCCGACCCGGATACGCCTGCCGCGCCGCGGCCAGCGTGGCCACGAGCTCGGAGGGGTGATGCGCGTAGTCGTCGACCACTGCGATGCCGCCGTGCTCGCCCAGCCGCTCGAACCGGCGACCGACGCCGCCGAACTCCGCGAGCGCGGCGGCGGCTCTCGTCACGTCCCCGCCGATGGCGTCCGTGGCCGCGAGTGCCGCGACGGCGTTGCGAAGATTGTGCACTCCAGGAACCCGAAGCCGCACGGGGAGCGCGCGCCCGCCACGCCAGACGATCGTGGCCTCGGTCCGATCGGCTCGCTGTACGACCTCGGTGATCCGCACGTCGGCATCGTCCGCGAAGCCGAAGAGCCGCGGAGCCCGGGGCAGCCGAGTGGCTATCAGCCGGGCTCCCGGATCGTCCGCGCTCACCACCGCCGTTTCGGCGCGTCCGGCGAACTCGACGAACGCCGATTCGAGCGCAGCCATCGACCCGTAGCACTCGAGGTGGTCGGGCTCGACGTTGTTCACGATCGCGACAGTCGGATGCAGCGTCAGAAACGCCTTGTCGTACTCGTCGGCTTCGACCACGAACAGGTCGTCACCGGCCAGCCGGGCGTTGCCGCCCCAGCCGCTCACCCGGCCTCCCGCGATCCCGGTGGGCGCCAGCCCCGCGGCCGCCAGCGCCTCGGTAGTCATGACGGTGGTGGTGGTCTTCCCGTGAGTGCCGGAGACCGCCACCGATCGCGCCGCGCCGATGAGCGCCGCCAGGGCTTCCTTGCGCGGTACGACGGGCACACCCAGCGCTCGCGCCCGATCGAGCTCGGCGTTTCCGCTCGCCACCGCGGCCGTGACCACCACGGCGCGCGCACCGTCGAGGTGGGCGGGATCGTGCCCCTGCCAGATGCGCGCGCCCATGGCGGCCAGATCGGCGGCGCCGCTCGGATCTGTGTCGCACCCGCTGACGACGACCCCTCGACGGCAGGCGATCAGCGCGAGCGCGCTCATGCCGGCCCCGCCGATTCCTACAAAGTGAACCGGGCGCGTATCGGTGGGTGTAAACAGGTTCATGTGGGTGCGCTAATGTAAGTAGTTACTGCGAGTTCTCAAAGCCCTATCGCCGCGCTAGCGTCAACAATTTTGACACTATGTCCTCGGCGGCGTGCGGCCGCCCCCGCGCACGTGCGCGCGCCGCCATCGCGGCTCGTCTGGCATGGTCATGCAGCAGCGCTTCCACGGTCTCGCCGAGCCGTGCTGAAGTCAACTCCGATTGCCGCAGCAGCGCCGCCGCCCCGTCATCAGCAAGCACGCGCCCGTTGTGGGTCTGGTGATCCGCCGCGGCGGTCGGGAGCGGCACGATCACGCTCGGCAGCCCCCAGGCGCACAGCTCCGCCACGGTGATCATGCCGGCGCGGGAGACGACGAGATCCGCGACCGCGTACCCATCCGCCATGGGATCCAGGAAATCGATGACCTGCACGGTCGGTGGTCGGTGATGGCGTGTAAACTCCGCATAGGTGCCCCGCCCGGTGGCCCAGAGAAGATCGGCGTCTCGTGGACCGCCCGCGTCCAGCCATCCGGAGACCGCGCGGTTGATCGCCAGCGCGCCCTGGCTTCCGCCGGTCACCAGCACGACGGGCCGCGACCCCTCGAGTCCGAACCGCGCGAGCGCGGCGGCCCGACGCGCCGGCGCGGGCGGGGCGATAGGATTGCCCGTATCGAACACCACCGTGTCGGCGCCGAACCTGAGCAGCGATCTCGCCTCGGGCAGACCCAGGTAGACGTGCCGGACGCGCCGGCTCAACAGTCGGGTGGCAAGGCCCGGGTAGGCGTTCTGCTCCTGGATCGCGGTAGGAATGCCCTGGCGCGTGGCCGACCACACGACGGGCCCCGAGGCATAGCCCCCGGTGCCGAGCACCGCGACGGGCTGCTCCTCCCGGAACACCCGGGACACTTCGCGGAGCAGATGGCCCATGATGAGCGGCCAGCGCGCGTTCTTCCACCAGGTTCGGCGGTAGATCGGCTCGGAAGGCAGCAGATGGTAGCGGAAGTCGCGGGTGGGCAGTAGACGCGCTTCGACGCCGCGCGTGGCGCCGATGAGGACGGGCTCGACGTCCGGAGCGATCTGGCGCAACGATTCGGCAATCGCCAGCGCGGGCATGAGGTGCCCGCCCGTGCCTCCGCCCGCGATGAGGATTCGGCTCATCGGGCCGGCTTGGGTGGGCCCGAATCCCGCCGCTTGGGGACGACGGCGCGCGGCTTTCCTCGCAGGCGGCCGATGTTGATCAGGATCCCCGTGCCCAACAGCGAGATGACCTGGCTCGAGCGTCCATACGACATGAACGGCAGCGTCAGACCGGTGGTGGGCATGAGGCCGAGCGAGACCGCCATGTGCATGAACGCGGTCATGCCGATCGCGGCGGTCAGGCCGACCGCCAGGTACTGACCGAACGGGTCCGACGCCGTGCGCGCAATCCGGAAGCCCAGCCAGCAGAAGAGTGTGAACAGCAGCACGACCACGAGCACGCCGGCAAAGCCCCACTCCTCCCCGATCGTGCTGAACAGAAAATCGGAGTAGGCGTACGGCAGATACCCCAGCTTCTGTTGACCCTGGCCGAACCCGGTGCCGAAGAGCCCCCCCGATCCGATGCCGATGAGGGACTGGGTGAGCTGGAAACTTCCCTCCGTTGTCGCGTCCCCGGGGTTCAGAAATGTGAGCACTCGGGCCAGCCGGTATTGCGCGTCTCGGATCTGGTGGAACACGAGCAGCACGGACACGCCGCCCAGGAGGATGAAGTGACCGATCCTGGCACCCGAGGTGAAAAGCACGAGTCCGCCGAGCAGCGCCACCAGCGTCGCCATCGACAGGTTGGGCTCGAGCAGGATCAGCAGCGAGACCACCCCCAACACCAGGATGAAAGGCACCACGCCTTTCTTGAACTCGCGAACCTGCGCGCCCTTCTTCGAAGCGAGCATGGCGCACCAGATGACGATGGCCAGGCGGGCGAGCTCCGACGGCTGAAAATTGAGCGGTCCGATGTCCACCCAGCGGCGCGCGCCGTTCAACGACGGGCTGATGGCCCGGGTAAACGGCAGCAGGGGAATCATCAGGAAAACGATCGTGAGGAGCAGGAGCGGCCAGGCCCAGCGCCGCCAGCGGTAATAATCCTGCCGGGAGGCCCAGAGCAGCAGCACGCCGCCGAGCATCGCGCCGATGATCTGCCGCGCCGCGAACCCGATGCCGACGTTCTGACCCTTCACCGTGACGAGGCTCGCCGCGCCGTACGTGGCCGCGACGCCGAAGGCGAGCAGTACGAGCGTGACCACGCCGAGGAGACGGGTCTCCCAACGTAGCTCGCCAGGGTGGCGGACCGGTCGTGGGCCGGTCACATCGCCTCGACGGCGGCCCGGAAGCGGTCGCCGCGCTCCTCGTAGTTCTTGAACATGTCGTAGCTGGAGCACGCGGGCGACAGCAGCACCGCGTCCCCGGCGCGGGCGAGCCCGCGCGCGGTGGCGAGCACGTCGGCGAAATCGCCGGCGGCCACGACGGACAGGCGGTCTCCCAGATCGCGCACGATCTGCGGGCCGGCTTCGCCATACGCCACGACGGCTCGGCAGCGACCACGGAGCGGCTCCGCGAGCCGGGTGTACGGCTCGCCCTTGTGGCGCCCGCCGAGCAGCAGGACGAACGGCCGATCGAGCGCTGCGATGGCCACTTCGGTCGAAGTGATGTTGGTCGACTTGGAATCGTTGATCCAGAGCACCCCCTCCACCTCACGCACCGGCTCGACCCGATGCGGGATCGCCCGGAACGTGCGAAGCCCGGCGGCCACGCGTCCCGCATCCGCCCCGATGGTGACGGCCGCGAGCGCCGCGGCCAGGGCGTTCGCGACATTGTGGTCGCCGAGGAGCGGCAGCTCGCCACGTGGCATGAGCGGACGGTCATGCAGCATCAGTCGCCCGCCCGCGCGATCGTACCAGCCATCCGCTTGGCGCTCGATCGAGAACCGGAGGTGCCTGCCCGGGACCGGTGCCACCATCTCCTGCACCGCTCGATCGTCGGCGTTGCTGATCCAGATCGACTCTGGATCGGCGTTCCGGAACAGCAGCGCCTTGTCGCCGTAGTATTCATCCAGTGACCGATAGCGGTCCAGGTGATTGGGGGCCAGGTTGGTCAGAATTCCGATGGCAGGGCGCAGATGCGGGGCGTCGTGCAGTTGAAACGAGCTGAGCTCGAGGGCGAGCCACGCCGGCGGATCGGCCGCGAGCGCGACGTCGGACAGTGGCCGGCCGATGTTGCCCGCGGTCTCGGCCCGCACGCCCGCGGCGGCGAGCGCGTGAGCCACGAGCGAGGTCGTCGTCGTCTTGCCGTTCGTCCCCGTGATGCCGATGCAACGCGTGCCCTGGAGCGCCAGAAATCCGATATCCGTCTCGGCGTAGATGGAGAGCCCGGCGTCGCGGGCGGCCCGAAGCGGGGGCACGTCCGGTGGCACCCCCGGCGCCACCACCACCGCCGCCGCTTTCGCGATCCGTTCCAGATCATGGCCGCCCAGTTGCACCGCCGCGCCCAGCGCACGAAGCTCCGCCGCCCATGCGTCGAAGGTGGGCCCGCTGGCAGAGTCCGAGGCGTACACCGGAACGCCTGCGTGACGCAGCAGACGCGTGGCGGCGGTGCCGCTCTTGCCCAGCCCTACCACCGCAACCTCGTGCCCCGTTCGCCGCCAGCCCTCGAGCAGCTCGATCGCCATGCTCAGCGCACCTTCAGCGTCGAGAGCGCGATCAGCGCGCAGAACAGTCCGAGAATGTAGAAGCGTGTGACGATCGTCGTCTCAGCCCAGCCAAGCTTCTCGAAGTGGTGGTGAAGCGGTGCCATGCGAAATACCCGATGACTGTCCGCGTATTCCCGGCCCCGAGTCCGCTTGAACCACTTGTAGACGCTGGTCTGCAGGATCACGCTCACCGCCTCCGCCGCGAAGACGCCGCCGATCAGGAGCAGCAGAAACTCCGCCTTCAGCAGGATCGCCACGGTGCCCAGTGCACCCCCGATCGCGAGGCTTCCCGTGTCCCCCATGAATACCTGCGCGGGGTGCGCGTTGAACCAGAGGAAGCCGATCGCCGCGCCCATGAGTGCCGCGCAGAACACCGCCAGCTCGCCTGCCCCGGGGAGGTAGAAAAGATTGAGGTACGTCGTGACGTCCGTACGCCCGAAGAGGTACGCAAAGGTCGCGAACGCCGCCGCCGCGATGCCCGCGAGCCCCGACGCCAGTCCATCCAGCCCGTCGGTCAGGTTCACCGCGTTGCTGCTCCCGGTCGTGACCACGGTCACGAAGATCACGTACAGCCAGGGTGCGAAATTGATCGCGAGGTACTTGAAGAACGGCAGCGTGGTGGCCGTGGCAGGGATGGTCTCGCCCGGGACGACGGGGAAGTACACGAGGAACAGTCCGAGCAGCAGCCCGAAGCTCACCTGCCCGACGAGCTTCCATTTGGCCACGAGGCCCCGCGACTTGCCCTGCACGATCTTGAGGTAGTCGTCCAGGAAGCCGATGCAGCCCATCCACAGGATCGAGAGCATCGCGACGACCACGAAGCGATTGGTCAGTGGCGCCCACAGGAGGGTCGGAATCACCGTCGCCATGATGATGATGAGCCCGCCCATGGTCGGCGTGCCGCGCTTGCTTTGATGACTGGCCGGACCTTCCGCGCGGATGATCTGCCCCACCTTTCGCTCACGCAGGCGGGCGATCACCGGCGGTCCCACCACGAACGCGAGCAGGAGCGCCGTCACCGTGGCGCCTGCCGCTCGAAAGCTGATGTAGTTGAAGAGATTGAAGATGATGTAGGTCTTGCCGAGCGGCGCGAGCCAGTGATAGAACATCGAGCCTCAGCGTCGGGGGGTCGCGCGGTCCGTGAGCGCCGGAAGTATACGTTCGAGGGCCACCCCGCGGGATGCCTTGAGCACCACCACTTCGCCCCCATGCAGCCGCGCCGCCACGAGCGGTCCGAGGGCCACGGGATCGGGTGCGGTCACCAGTCGATCCCCAAGCCGTGTCGCGTGGGGCGCGAGGGCCGGGACGAAGTCGCCCACGACGGCGAGCAGATCGGGAGCGAGCTCGACGAGCGCTGCGGCGACCTCGGCGTGCAGCGCCGCCGCATCGTGCCCCAGCTCACGCATGGTGCCCGCGATGAAGACGAGCGGTCGGGCACCCCGCAGCGCTCGCGCCGTGGCGATCACCGCTCGGAAACTCTGCGGGTTCGCGTTGTAGCAGTCGTTGAGAATCGTGAGCCCAGCCGTCTCGATCAGTTCGCCGCGGCCGCCGGGAATGGTGAATCGCTCGAGCGCTCGCGCCGCGGCCGCACGGTCGAGGTCGAGCGCCTCCACGACCGCCCAGACGCGGGTCGCGTTGTCCGCCTGATGCGCGCCGCGCGCGGCCAGCGTGAACGTGACCGGCCCGAAGGTGAGGATCGGACGAGCGTCGGGATCCAGCTCCATCCGGTCGGGGACCAGGTCCGCTCCCCGAAGGCCGGCCGTTCTGACCAGGCGGGCGCGCCGGCGCGCGCCTCCGGCCAGAGACGCCGGCTCGGTGCCGACCACGGCGACGGGCACGTCATCGACCAGCGACAGCTTCTCCTCGACCACGCCCTGCAGCGAGCCGAAGCCCTCGAGGTGGCCGGCCACCGCGTTGGTGACGATCGCGAGAGACGGCTCGATGATCGCGCGGTAGCGTGCGATCTCGCCGGGCAGGTTCGCGCCGGCCTCGACCACTAGCGCGTCGGTGTGCTCCGGCGCTTCCAGAATGGTGGTGGGAACGCCGACGAGATTGTTGAGGTTCGCGCGCGTGGCGTGCACCCGGTACCGCGTGCTCAGCACCGCGGCGAGCATTTCCTTGGTGCTCGTCTTGCCGTTGGTGCCCGTGATCGCGATGACCGGCCCGGCGAGCTCCCGCCGTCGGGCGCGGGCCAGCCAGCCCAGCGCGCGCAGCGTGTCGGCTACCTCGAATCCGACGAGTCCCTCCGGCAATTGCGTGCCGGGTCGAACCACAGCCCCGGACGCACCCGCGGCCGCGGCCTGTATCAGGTAGTCGTGCCCATCGAAGCGCTCACCCTCGAGAGCCACGAAGAGCGCGCCGGGTTCGACCGCGCGCGTATCGGTGAGGACGCGGGTGAACGTGGCGTCCGGACCCGTTGGCTCGAGGTCGAGCGCGGTCCGAACGCGGGCGGCGGTCCACCTCACGGGCGGCCGCCGATGGCCGCGCGGACGATCTCGCGCTCGTCGAACGGTACCTTCTCGGTGCCGAGCACCTGATACGTCTCGTGTCCCTTGCCGGCGAGCAGCAGGGTGTCGCCGGTGCGCGCTTCCTCGAGACCGGCGTGAATGGCGGCGAGCCGGTCGACGATGCGGCGGTGTGGCACGCCGCCCATGCCCTGCTCGATGTCGTCGATGATCGCGTCCGGATCTTCCGTCCGTGGGTTGTCCGAGGTCGCGATGGCCAGATCGGCGCCCTCGGCGGCGATGCGGCCCATGAGCGGGCGCTTTCCGCGGTCGCGGTCGCCTCCGCAGCCGAATACCACGATGACGCGGCCGGAGGTGAGGGGCCGCAGCGTGGACAGCGCGCGCGCCAGCGCGTCCGGCGTGTGCGCGTAGTCCCGGAGCACGATGCACGGCGTGTCGGCGATCCGCTCCATCCGGCCGGGCACCTGCGGTGAGGCCGCCAAGCGGCGCGCGACATCCGGCAGCGGATGGCCGAGGGCCAGGGCCGTGGCCGCAGCAGCCAGCGCATTGCTGACGTTGAAGTCGCCCAGCAGCGGCAGCGAGGCTTCCGTGGATCCGAAGCACCCTTCGAGCTTGAACCGGCTTCCGGACGCGTCGAGGGTCACGCCGGTGGCGCGGAGGTCGGCCGCCGGCTCCAGACCGAAGGTGACGCGCGGCGAGCGCGCCGGCATGCTCCGCCAGGCTTCGTCATCCAGGTTCACCACCTCGATTCCGCTGAAGCCGAGCAGCCGGCTCAGCGTGAGCTTGGCTGCGAGATAGGCTTCCATCGTTCCGTGATAGTCGAGATGGTCGCGGGTGAGATTGGTGAATACGCCGGCACGGAAGGCGAGACCGTCGAGCCGGCCCTGATCGAGGCTGTGAGAGGAGGCCTCCATCGCCACCACCGTCGTGCCCCGGGCGACCAGCTCCGCGAGCGTGGCCTGAAGGTCGATGGGCCCCGGCGTGGTAAGGGTGCCGGCGGTCGACTGCACCGGATCCCCGCGGCCATCGAACGCGCCCAGAGTTCCGATGCTGCCGGCCGAGTTCGCCGCGTTGAACAGATGACGCATCAGTCCTGTCGTGGTGGTCTTGCCGTTGGTCCCGGTTACGCCCAGCATGGTAAGCCGCCGACCGGGGTGCCCGAACCAAGCCTGGCCGAGCGCCAGCGCGGCGCGGCGTCCGTCGCGCACGACTATCTCCGGAACGCCCGACTGTTGCGGTGCTTCGACCACGATGCCCACCGCACCGCGCCGCACCGCGTCAGCGGCAAACCGATGACCATCGAGCTGGGAGCCCCGGACCGCCACGTACAGTGTGCCGTGTCCAACCGTTCGGCTGTCCATGCCGAGGCCGGTTGGCGTCGGCCCGTCTCCGGGAGCCGAGACCAGCAGGTCGCCGCGACGGAGTTCGTCCAGCAGGTCGCGCCAGGCGAGAGGCATCTCGTCAGCTCCTGAAGTATTTGCGGGTCCAACCGCGCGCCCGGCTCATTCCGTCAGCACCATGACAGAGGTCCCTGGCCGCTCGGTTTCGCCGCCGGCGGGCATCGTCCGCACGACGCGCCCGAGTCCGCGGAGGTTTACGCGGAAGCCGCGCCGATGCAATGCCAGGGCGGCTTCGCGAATCGAGCGCCCCACCACGTCCGGCACCGGCCTCGACGCCGAGTCTTGTTCCGTCCTTCGGAACGGCAGCGACACGACGACAGGCGCGAGACCGACGGGCGCCACGGCCAGCGTCGCCTTCGCGGCCGCGGCCACGGTGTCCGGCGCCGCAAGCCGACCCCGGTCGATCGCGACTCGCCGGGACGCCAAAGCCTGCTGGAGCATCGTTCGGGTGACGGGGGCTGCCGTGAGGCCGCCGTAATAGTTGCCGCTCGGATTGTCGATCTTGACGATCACCACCAGTTGCGGATGATCGGCGGGAAAGATGGCGGCGAACGAAGCGGTGTACTGCCCGCGCACGTAGCGGCCGTCGACGAAGCGAATGGCGGTGCCCGTCTTCCCGAGCACGGAATAGTTGGCGAGCTGCGCCAATTCGCCCGTGCCCCCCTCGCCCGAAGCCTCCCGGAGGAATTCGCGGAGTTGCGCGGCGACCTCGGACGTCACCACGCGCCGCACCGGCTCGGGCCGATGCCGATACAGCACGTTCCCTCCGGGATCTCGAACCTCGCGGACGAGCGTCGGGGCGAGCAGCACGCCGTCATTGGCGATGGCCGCGTACGCGGCGGCGAGCTGCACCGGCGTCACCGCGAATTCGTAGCCCATCGCCATGCTCGCCCGGGTATACATCGGCTGCCAGCGATGCGGGAAGGCGAGGATGCCGCGGGACTCGCCGGGAAACTCGGCACTCGTCGGGGTGCCGAAGCCGAAATCGCGGAGCGTCTCGAACTGCTCCTCGGGACGGAGCCGCGACGAGAACTTGGCCATCGCGATGTTGCTCGAGACCTGGATGGCCCGCGCCAGCGTCAACTGACCGCGGACGACGTGCGCGTCCGTTATGCGGCGCACCCGACCGGCGGACGTCGTCGGCATGTCCCATTGGCCGTTCTCGCCCGAGACGGTTTCCGTGGGCTTCACGCGCCTCCGCATGAGCAGCGCCGCGGCCGTGAACAGCTTGGCGGTAGAGCCGGGTTCGAAGGGATCGGTGAACGTCGACGCGCTGGGCGCCCCGCCACCGGCAGCCTGCCGGGACGCCAGGGCGAGCAGCTCGCCGGAGTTGGGGTCGAGGAATACGACATCGCCGCCTTCGGCCCGCATCTGCGCGATCGCATCGTCCAAGCCGCGCTCGGCGATCTCCTGCAGCTCGGCGTCGATCGTGAGCGTCACGTCGTTGCCGGGAACCGGATCCCGGGTCCGCCGCCCCGGCGATTCATACCGACGCCCCGCCAGATCCTTCAACAGCACGGCCTCTCCCGGCCGGCCCGTCAGCAGCGAATCCAACGAGGCCTCGAGCCCGCCGGCGCCGGTCGATTTCTGGGCCGATAATCCGCCCACGATCGGACGCACCAGATCGCGGGAGGGATAGAACCGCTGGTATTCCCCCTCCAGGTGGATGCCGGGCACCCGGCGAAGCGGCTGGACCTGAGTGGCGTTGAACGGTCCGTGCAGGTAGATCCAGCGTTTGCGCGCCTGGAATTCCCGGTTGAGCGCCGGGGCGGAGACACCGAGGCTCCGGACCAGGAGCACGAACGCTCCGCGCACGTCCTGCAGCTCGTTCGGCGCGATGCCGACGTGATAGAACTCCTGCGTGATGGCGAGCGGGATGCCATTCCGATCGTACAGCGCACCACGCCGCGCGGGCAGGATTTCCGTCACCGTCCGCTGGCTGGCCGCTTCCCGCTGCCAGTGCTCCGCCTCGACGATCTGCAGCTGGGCCGCTCTGGTGAGGATGGCCAGGACGCCCAGGGCAAACCCGAACTGGATCGCAGCGATCCGCGCGGCAGGTTTGGCCATCAGCGCCGAACTGTGCCGTCGGCGGACGGCAGCACGAAGAGCACGAACTCGGAATCCGCCGGCTCATGCAGCCCGAGAGCGCGCTGCACGATCGGTACGAGGACCTGGCGACTCGACGCGACCCGCACCCGGCGCTCGAGATCGGCGCGGCGGGCCTCGAGCGCCAAGCGCTCCTCGTGAAGGTCGCGCAGCTGGCGCGCCGTGCGGAACCCGGCGGTCTGCCGCGTGGTGATCGCGATCAGCACGCAGAGGAACAGGAGGAGCCAGAGCATCAGCCAGTGTCTTCCTTTAAGGTGCATCGCCTGCCTGGAAGATCCGGAGGTGCGCGCTGCGCGCGCGGGGGTTCGCCGCGACTTCGGCCGGAGCCGGCACGATTGCCTTCCGAGGGACGAGCCGGCCGAGTGGCTGTCCGCGACAGGTGCAGATCGGTTGCCGCGGCGGACAGATGCAGGCACTGGCCCACTCTCGGAACGCCCGCTTGACCAGGCGGTCCTCACCGGAGTGGTACGTGATCACCGCGAGCCGCCCGCCATCAACCAGCGCGTCTCGGAACTCGGGCAGCGCGGCCTCGAGTCCCGTCAATTCGTCGTTCACGGCGATCCGGACGGCCTGGAACAGCCGGGCGAACTCCGACGGCCCGGCGCGCGGGCCCAGCGTCGCTCGGATGGCGTTGACCAGGTCGTCGCTCGAGGAAAATGCCTGCCGGGCACGCCGACGGACGATTTCGCGGGCGAGCCGCCGCGACTGACGCTCATCGCCGTAGTCGTGAAAGACGCGGGCAAGCTCGCCTTCGTCCGACTCGTTGAGGAAGTCGGCGGCTGAGCGTCCCTGCTCTGCCATGCGCATGTCCAACGGAGCGTGTGGACGGAAAGTAAAGCCGCGCTCCGTCTCGTCCAGTTGCCGGGACGACACGCCGAGATCGAGCAGCAGGAACTCTGGCCGGAAGGCGGAGACCGCGTCCAGGGCCACCGGCTCGCTGTAGGCCGCCAGCAGATATCGCATGCCTTCGTCGCCCAGGCGCTCGCGACTTCGCGCGATCGCTGCCGGATCCCGATCGATCCCCAGGACTTCCGCCCCCGCGCGGCGCAACGCTTCGGCGTGACCACCGTCGCCCAGCGTTGCGTCCACCACGCGGCGGGCGCCGGCGGCGGCGTCCAACACCGGGGCAAGAAGCACCGGGACGTGCAGGGGAGTCGTCGGGTTGGTCATGTCCGGCGCCGGGGGGAAACGAAACACCCCGTCCGCAGGGACGGGGTGGCACGTTCAACAGAGGGAACGGGGCTGACGGGGCTCGAACCCGCGACCTCCGCAGTGACAGTGCGGCACTCTAACCAAGCTGAGCTACAGCCCCTAGGAACGGCGCGGTGAATATAGATCGCCCGCGAGTTCCATGGAACCCCCTATTTGCAGTACGCCTTGAGCATAGACGCCACTCGCGGCTTGTACTGTTTGATGATGCCGAGGTTCTTGTCGACCGCCTCCGCGTTGGCGGCCCGCCCGGCCGTCAACGCCGTCTCGGCCTCGCCCAAAAGGGTTTCTTCCTGTTTGGCCAGGTCGCAGGATTTCGTCTTCTCGGCCTGCGGATCGATCTGCGGCACCTGGAACAGCGTCGCCAGGCCGAGGAGATAGTTGCTGGCCGGTGCCACCTTGCCCGTCGGATTCGCGGCGGTGACGGACATTCTCAGCAGTTCGGCCGCGCCCTGAAGGTCCTGGGGCTGCTGGAGCAACGGCGCGGCACCCTTGTAAAGCAGCAGTGCCGCCTGCTCCTTGGCCGCGGCATCGCCGTGCTTGATCACGAAGTCGAGAAACGGGACCGCTTCCTTCGGCCGGCCGCGCCGCGCAGTGTCCGCGGGAGTGGACGGCGCGGCAGTCGCGGCAGCCGAGTCGCGAGGGGCCGCGCCGCCAGGCGCCGGCGGGTCGATCAGCACACTCGCCGCCTCGAGCGCCGGAATGACCGCGGTGGTGTCCTTGGCGATGATCCGGTTGGTCACCGCAACCACGCTGTCCGCCTGGCCGGTGAACCGGTACGCGCGGTTCAGGTACCCGAGCAGAGTTGGATTCTCCGGGTACTTCCGCACGCCGATCTGCGACCACTTGAGCAGCCGCGCGGTGTCGGGCTTCTCTCCCTCGCCTGCCGCGGCGGAGATCTTGGTGAAGAACAGCGTGTCGGCCTTGGTGCTGTCGGTCGCGTACAAGGTCTCCAGAGCGTCAACGGCGCACTTGAAATCGCTGAGGAACAGGCAGGCGTTGCTCTTCAGGTCGTACAGGTCGGCATTGTACGGATCGAGCTTCAGCCCCTCGTCCGCCACTTCCAGCGCCGTTTCCGGGTGGCCGGACTGCAGGAAGTATTTGAAGAGCTCCTCGCGCAGCTTCTGATTGGTCGGCGCGACACGGAGCATCTGCTTGAACGCGACCAGCGTATTGGCGGTGTCGTTGGCCTGCTGGTACTGCCCCGCAAGCGCCGTCCAAACGGGCAGGCTGAGCGGATCGCCCTTGGTCGAGGCCTGCAGGTGCTTCACGATTTCGGTGCGCGGCGCCTTCGTGTCCTGCGCCAGCAGCGCCAGGCAGTACTCGGCGAGTCCGTGGTTGGGCAGCGCCTTGAGCGCCTTGTTGGCCGCGTCGGCCGCCTTGTCGGGTTTGGCTGCCCGTTGGTCGACGCACGACTTGGCGTCAGCGAGCGACTTCACGGCCGGCTGCAGCGCGCTGGCGAGCCGCTTGCCGAAGGCCTCGGGAGTCTCGTTGGCGTTCTGGACGAGCGTGACCACGTTGCCCGCATCGTCATTGACGCCGATGAGCCGCGCGGTAACCGCGTATCGGCCGCCCTCGCCCTTGTTCAGGGTCGAGTTCACAAGGAACCGAGCCTGGATGTTCTTGGCCAACGTGATGGCGAGCGCCGGACTGAGGATCGCATCCACCGGGTAGCCGTACTGCTGCAGCGCGTCGTTCATCTGGGCCTGTTCGATGATCTGGTAGTCGCGGCCCACGACGCCCTTCATCTGCTCCCGTACGGCACTGCCGATCTTGACTGCCGGCGCCGAATCTGCCGAGGCGAAGGCAAAAGGGTTGGCCACCATGAAACGCGGCGAGGAGCTCACCGGAGACGACGAGGTCCGGGCGCCCCGCGGAATCCCCTGCGCCGCGAGCGGCGACAGGATCGCGGTCCCGGCGACGGCGAGAGTCACGAGACGAGACAAATACATTCCATAGCCTCCCTAAAAGATCGGCCCTGACGGACCAGCTACCACCGCGCCGAGAGCGCGGTTGCGAATGGGCGAAGAGGGATTCGAACCCCCGACATCCTGCGTGTAAGGCAGGCGCTCTGAACCGGCTGAGCTATTCGCCCTGACTTCACGGCTCGCGCGCCACACGACGGACAGTACCGCCTGCGCAGGGACCGTGCCGTGGCCACCGACACACCTACAATGCAATACCAATCGGGAATAGGACGCAGTATCCGACGACGAGCAACACTGCGGCGGCGCTCGGATGCCCCGCGGCCAGCGTCAGATATCCCGCGACGAGAACGGCCGCCGCGGCTGCGAGAATGATCAGGTTGCGACGTGTGAGCAGGAACCGTCGCTCGGTCCGAGCGACCCCTGTAGAGGTCACTGGCGGGCGGGAACTGGGCATAAGGCAGGACGCTACTACCGTTCCTGGGTCGGGTCAAGTTCAGGCCCTTCCTCAGGTTCGGGGTCCACATGCCAGCCGACGTCGAGGGCGGCCCGCCGGTCTCGGTCCGCACGGCGGCGGCGCCGGACCAGCCCTGCCACCACGAGCGCCACCAGGATCCAGCCCCCTCCAGCAACAACCCAGTTGCCCAGGGTATAGCGCCGTCGGAGAGTGCGCTGCCATTGCTGCTCGAAACGGCCGAGCGCGAGGCCGGTCGTCGCCAGGACGGCGGCGTCGAAGCCCTCACCTGCTTGGAGCCGGTGGAGGAGCGGCCCAAGTGTGCCGCTCGGGTTCCGACGGGCGAGCTCGGCCACGGCGGAGGTGGCCAACGCGTACGCCGCGTCCGCCGTCGAAGCCGAGCCGCGGAGCGCTCCGTCGAGTCCGGTCAAGGAAGGAACAGCTCCCCGTACGACCGCGAGGTTGAGCTCGAGTCCGCCGAGCCGATCCCACTCGCCGGCGGCCCACGCGGCGTAGCCTTCGTCGAACCACAGTGGCACCCGGCCCGAGAGCGCCTCGTGCAGGACGAGATGGGCAAGCTCGTGGCGGAGGGTGCGGGTGAGATCGCCCTGATCCGCTCGAAGCACAATGGTTCGCGCGCCGGGCACGGCCACCGCGGCACCCCACCGGGGCGCCCGGCCTCCAGTCAGCGAATCGAGGACGTGTCCATTCGGCACCACGATCAAGCGAAGCGAATCGGGCTGGCGTCGCCCCAGGCCGGGCCAGTCGGACGGGCGCCCGGCGATGGCGGCGAGCTCGGTGGCCAGCGCGCGCTGCGCGGGCCAGGCCACTGCCGTGACCCGGCCGACCTGAACCGCCGTCGGGGTCCCTTGAAGAAGAAGGAGGGGGGCGAGGACTACGAGACCAAGCTGCGCGGCACCTCACCTCCCGCGGCGGCCACGTCGAGCATCTCTTTGCAGCGTTTGGCCCACGGATTGAACTTGTTGGCCTTGTGACCCTCTTCCCAGGTCCGGAGCGCGTCGTCGCGCTGCCCCGCGAACCAGAGCGCCCGCCCCAGCTCGAAATAGGCTTCGATCAGATTGGGCCCGAGCTTCAAGGTCTTCCGGAAGAAAGTCTGGGCGTCCTCGTACATCTCTCGCTCGAGGTAGACCAGGCCGAGGTAGTAGTGCGCGTAGAGAGTCGCCTTCCGATCGTTGTCCAGCCGGATGGCCTTGGACAGATGCTCGATCGCCTCGCCGAAGATGCGCTTCTTCAGGCAGATGTATCCCACGTTGATCCGCGCCAACGCGTTGGCCGGTTCCTTCATCAGCACGCGCGAGAACGTCCCCAAAGCGTCGTCGTAGTCCTCGTGCAGCATCTGCGCCCACCCCAGCAGCGACTGCGCCTGCACGTCTCCCGGCGACAACGACAGCGCTTTTTCGAGCGACTGGATCGCCCCGGCGTAGTCTCCAAGCGAGATCAGGCTCCAGCCCTTCTCGATGTACGTCGACGCGCCGAGATGGTCCGCATGCACCGCGGGACGCGCGCCAGTGAACTGCGGGGCGGTGGCCGCCGACGCCGCGCCTGCCTGCTTGAAGCGCTCGACGAGGCCGCGGATGTCCTCTTTCACCTGCCCGAGATCGGCCAGGGCGGCGTCTACCCGCTTGAACAAGGCGATGATTTCCCGCTTGACGGCCTCGCGCTCCGCCGGCTGGCCGGCGGAGCCGAGCCGCGATTCGATCGCCTGAAACTGCGCTCGGAAGGTGGCCGGGGCCTGGTCGCTCATCGGGGCTCCTCGAGGCCCGTGAGCGCGAGACGCTCGCTCGACGACAACAGCTTGCGCGCATTCAGAATGATAATCGTACGCTCCGGCCGGCTGACGATGCCTGCGATGTAGACCGCCGCAAGCCCGCTCACCACGGGCCCCGGCGCGGTGATGGTGGTGCTGTCCACCCGCAGGACCTCCAGGACCTCGTCGACCAGAACTCCCACGCGCTGCTCGCCAAGGTCGACCACCATCAGCCGGGTCTCCTCGCGAATCGGCGCGTCCAGCTCGAAGCGCTTGCGCAGGTCCACGACCGGCACCGCCCCGCCCTCGTACGGCACCACACCCTCCAGGAAGGCCGGAGCCTTCGGCAGGGGCGCGGGCGCGACATGGCGCAGAATCCGTTCGACCTGCAGAATGTCGAACGCGAACTCCTGCACGCCCACCCGGAACGTCACCAGCTGAATGTCGTCGCCGGAGTCGATCATGCGGCGGTCGCCTCCGAGAACCGCGCGGCTACCGCGCCCAGATCCAAGAGCGGCACGAGTCCTCCTTCGGTCCGGGCCACCGCGGCGGCCCAGGGTAGCGCACTCCCGGCCGACACCTGAATCCTAGCGTCGTAGAGTACCGACTCGGCGTCCTCGACCTCAAGGCAGAGCCGTCGGCCGTCGAGATCCACCAGCACACCCGTCCCGCCGCGCACTTCAGGACAAGGCGTGTCATCGAGGAGGGCGCCGAGGTGCACGACGGGCAGAATGCGTCCCCGGACGACGGCAACGCCGCGCATGGAGCGCTCGAGCGAGGGCACGGCGAAGGTGGCGCCCGGATCGAGGACTTCGACCACCTGCTCGAGCGGCAGCCCGACCAGTCGTCCGCCGCTGCGTACCAGCAGGTATCCGGCCGTGCTCACCGGGCCCCCATTCGCGCCAGCTCCTGCGTTACACGCGCAGCGATCCGTCCCACCGGAAGCACGTGGTGCACGCCGCCGGCCTGCACGGCCGCGTTCGGCATCCCAAAGATCGTGGCGGTCTCACGGTCCTGTGCGACACCCACGCCGCCCGCGTCCCGTATCTCCCGAAGGCCATCGGCTCCGTCGCGCCCGAGTCCGGTCAGCACCACCCCGACGGCGCGCGGACCGAAGATGCCGGCAACGCTCCGGAACAGCGGGTCCGCAGCCGGCCGCACGCCCCAGACGGACGGCTCCTGGTCGAGCTCGAGCCGCAGACCATCCTGTCCTGCCACCACGCGCATATGATAATCCCCGGGTGCCACGTAGGCGGTGTCGGCGAGGACGGGTGTGCCCTGCTCCGCCTCCACGACGTTGAGCCGGCTCTGCGCGGCCAGGCGCTCGGCCAGGCTGCGGGTGAACTTGGGCGGCATGTGCTGCACGATCAGCACTGCCGCCTGCTGCCCGGTGGGGATCGCGGGCACCACCTCCGCGAGCGCGCGCGGTCCGCCGGTCGAGGCGGCGATGGCCGCGCACTGGCGCGCGCGTCCCGGCAGCGCGAACAGCGCCTGCATGTGCGCGCCGCGTACCGGCCTCGCCAAGACGGGCATCCGGAGGATAGCGGCGCTCCGGACGGTGCGAAGAATCCCGAGCAGCCGCTCCCCGAATCGTGCCAGGGCCTGGGGACTTCGATCCTCTTCCTTGGCCACGAGGTCGACCGCGCCAAGCTCGAGGGCACGGATGGCCGCCGCGGTGCCCGGGCCGGCGTACGAGCTCACGACGACGATCGGCCGCGGAGTCTCCGACATGATGTACCCGATGGCGCCGAGGCCGTCGAGCTCGGGCATCTCCAGGTCCATGAGCACCAGGTCGGGCGATTGCTCGTGCACCTTCTGAATGGCGTCCATGCCGTTGCGCGCCGTGGCCACCACCCGAAAGTCGCCGCTCCCGTCGACGACGTCGGTCAACAGCCGTCGGAAAAACGGGCTGTCGTCGACGACGAGCACGGAGCGATGATCAGAGAGTGCAGACACCGTGGGCCACCGAGCTCACCTCCACGCGGCCGTCGCAGGCCCACAGTCTGACCGTGCGGCCATAATCGCCACCGGTGGCCTGAGCACTCACCGGCAGGCCGTGCTGATAGAGCGCCTGCCGGCAAGCCACGATGTTGCGCTCGCCCATCTGAATGGTGCCTGGGGAAGCCAGGCTGGCGAACATGCTGGCGCCGCCGGCCAAGCGCGCCGTCATGCGCTGCGCCCGGCCGCCGTGCTTTCCCATGAGCTCGAGGAGCAGCGGCAGCGCGGTCTGCGGAAACTTCGCCGGGTTTGCATCTTTGCGTCCGAGCCCCGGGGACGGCAGGAGCACATGCGCCAGACCGCCCACCCGAGCGGAGGGATCGTACAGCAGGATGGCGACGCAGCTGCCGAGCCCCACGGTGATGAGCACGTCGGAACCGGCGCCGGTGCGGAGGTCGGCCACCCGAACGTAAATCTCGGTGCCGCTCACCGCGGCCGCCGGTAGATGCGCTCGCGCGCATCGACGAGACTCAGACGGTCGCGCGCGGCGCCGAAGAGAGTCTCGACCTTTCCGAGAACGAGGTAGCCGCCGGGCGCCAGTGCGTCGGCGAAGGTCTGGAACAGCCGCTCCTGTGTGGCGCGGTCGAAGTAGATCACGACGTTCCGGCAGAGGATGAGGTCGTAATCGTGACGGATCGGAGGCTCTCGATTGAGGTCGAGCGCGCGCACGTGCACCCGCCGACGAACCCGGTCGATCACCCGCTGCTCCTGCCCGAGGGTGTCGAAATAGGCATCGGACACCGCGCCCGGGAGCTCGCCCAGGGCTTCCGGGCGATAGCAGGCGGCGCGGGCGCGCTCGAGGCTGGTCCGGTCGATGTCGGTGGCGTCGATCGTCAAGCGCGCCAGCTCCTCGCGCCGCCCCACCTCGTCGAGGTAGGACGCCGCCAGGGCCGCGAGCGTATATGGCTCCTCGCCGGAGGCGCAGCCGGCGCTCCAGGCGCGGACCTCGACCCGCGTGCCATCGAAGATGGCCGGCAGGACCTCCCGCCGAATGAGGTTCCAGGTCTCGGCGTTGCGGTAAAATCGGGTGACGTTGATCGTCAGGGCGTCCCGCAGGTGCTCGTACTCACCCGGCAGGCGATCGAGCAGCGCGCGGTAATCGTCGTAGCTGTGCACCCCACAGGCGCGCATGCGGACCGCGATCCGGCGGCGGATACACTTGTCCTTGTAGGCCTCGAGGGTGAAGCCGCTAGTGCGCGAGATCTGTCGCGCCAGCAGGGCGAAGGCCGCGTCGTCGGCGGTCATGGCGCCAGGTCCAGCATATCCAGGTTGGCGCGCGCGAGCGCGTGCCCCGGATTGAGCGTGGTTGCCCGACTCCAGCTCTCGCGGGCCACGGATTTGTCCCGGCGCTTGTAGGCAATGTTGCCGAGCTTGAAGTAGAGATCGTCGCCGAGGTCGGGAGCGAGCTTGGCGGCGCGCTCGTAGGCTTCACGCGCCTCGTCGTAACGCCCGTTCCGATAGAGGATATCGGCCAGGTTCTTCGAGATCTGCGGAAGCGACGGGTCCTCGGCCAGCGCGGCACGAAGCGCGGTCTCGGCGCCCGCGACGTCCCCCGAAAACTCGAGCAGCACGGCGAGATTGTTCTGCAGGACCGCGCTCGCGGGGTAGGCCGCCGCGCCGTCGCGGGCCGCGCGCAGCGCACCCGGGCCGTCATCGAGACCGGCGTTGGTGAGCGTGGCCGCCCAGAACCATGCGGCCGGAGCGGTCTTCTTGCCGAGCAGCTCGAGCGCGCGGGCCAGGCGGCCCTGCGCGACCTGGTATTCGCCGCGCTTGAGTGCCACCACGCTCCACCCCAGCATGATGCGGGCGTCGTCGCGCGCCTTGGCGGCCGCATCGCCGAACGCTGCCTCCGCCTCGTCGAGCCGCCCGAGGCGCTCGAGCGCATAGCCGAGGTTGTGCAGCGCCGCCGGCCTGGCCCCGCCCGCGGCGGCCGCCTGCTTGAACGCGGCGGCCGCATCGTCCCAGCGCGCCTGGCGTACCGCGATCAGGCCGAGGAAGAAGGGCGCGCTCGCGTCGGTGGACCTCAGATCGGCCACGCGGCGGAACTCGCGCAACGCCTCATCGAGCATAGCCGCCTTGTAGAAGGCGATGCCCAGGTTTCTGTGCTCCTCGATGCGGCCGTCGTTCACCTTGGGAGCGGCGGCGGCCGACGTGCCCACCCGATGTGCGAACCCGGCGGTAATCAGACCGAACAGCGCCTTCCCGGCCTCGAATTCGATCAATCCGGATTCATCGATCAGCGCCTGCACGTCCCGGGTACCGTCGAGCAGCGGCAGCAGCCGGCGCTGTGCCGCGGACAGCTCGGGTTCCGACTCGCCGATGTGGGCAGGGTCCACCGAGAAGATCAGATCGAACGTGGGGATCTTCTTCTCGATGAGACTCCACTCGTCCACCCGGCGCGCGCCCTCGAGCAGCAGGAACTCCGGGTTGATCCGAACCAGGAAGTCCTCCTGCTCCGGACGCACACCAGCCTCGAAGTTGAACGTGCCCGCCGTCCAGGTGAACAGGTAGTAGACGGCCTCCTCGATCTGGAGTCGCATGTAGCTCTCGAGCTCCTCGCGCTTCAGCGCGCCGAGCTCGACGAGGATCTCGCCCAGCTTGCGCTCCCGATCTGCCTCCTGGCGGGTGATGGCCTGCTCGAGCGTCGCCGCCGTCACCCGTCCGCTCTTCAGCAGGATGTCCCCCAGACGGTCACGCCGGTTCACGATCGCGGCGTAGACGATGTGGCCTTCCTCGAAGTAGATCGTGCCGAAGTTGTGCCGGTCCGCCAGCGCGAGGCATCCGGTCCGCCGTCCCAAGAAGAGCAACTGGATGACGTCCGGCAGGCTGGCCTCCTTGAGGCTTCCCTTGATCGCCATCAGCGCCACTCCTCGATGACGCGGTCGGCCACCTCGGGCCATTCCCACACCATCTTCTCGCGGCTCCGGGTGGCGTTGGCCCCGGCCGGCACGATACCGCTCGACCGCCCAGCGGCCGGGCGGCGTGGCTCCAGAGGCGGCGGCGCGGGCTCCTCGAGCAGTTCCCGGGCGAGCGCGGCGCTCGCGGGGATGCTCCGCGCCTCGGCCGCGGCCAGCACGCGCTGCAGCAGCGCCTGGGCATCGCGGATCGATTCCGCCGGGCGGGCCGCGAGATAGGCCGCCAGCTCGGGATCCGCCGCGCCGTGCCTGGTCTCGAGCTCGCGGGCGAGAACCCGCTCGCGCACGGCGGCATCCGGGGCGGGCAGCTCGATCACGAGCCCGCCTTCGAGGCGCGAACGAAGCCGCGCCTCGACGCCCGTGAGGCTGGCCGGCGCCGAGGCCGAGGTGAAGACCAGCTGCCGCCCGGCGCCGATCAGCACGTTGAAGAGCACGAACAGCTCCTCCTGTGTGCGCTCCTTGTCGGCGATGAGGTGCACGTCGTCGAGCAGAAAGGCGGCAGCCCGGCGATACCGAGCTCGCCAGCCCGCGACGGCATCGCGATCGATGGCCTCGATGAGCTCACCGGTGAACTCCGGCGCGCTCAGACAGGCGACCGGGCCCACCTGCTCGCCCAGCGCATTGCCGAGGGCGTGCAGCAGGTGAGTCTTTCCGACGGCGCCCGCCCCGATCAGTACGAGCGGGTTGTAGCGCTCCCCGGGCTCGGCGAGGACCGCCCGCATCGCCTCAGTGACCACCCGATTGGCGTCGGTCTCGACCAGACCCTCCATGCGCCAGAGGGGTGAGGGCGCGGGTGGCGGCGGACCTTCCTCGCGCGCCTGTCGCAGCACCTCTTCGGCGGCCTCGAGATCGGCCGGATCGCGGAACGCGGCGGACCCGGCGAGCGCCGGTGCGAGCGCGGCCGCCTCCGCCTGCATGGCCAGCAGCCGCTCGACATCCTCTTCGTACTCGCGGAGGGCGCGCTCGGGGTCCCCGACCATCTCCTGCGCCAGCAACGCCTCGAGCTGCGTCGTGCGGAATCCCTCGCCTTGCCAACGCAGGATGGCCGCGCTCACCTTGGCACGCCACGCATCCACCTGCTGGGCCACGGTTGCGGAGATCTCGGAGAGGAAATCGTCGAACTCCGACGGGGCAGCGGGTGGCTCGGGGGCGGGCGCGCCGGCGCGCTGAGCGGGCGGCGGATCGACCTGCTCGACCTCGCCTCCAACGAGCAGCTTGGCCTCCGCCGGCATCAGCGGCGATTCGCGCACGGCCTGGAAAGCAATCAGCCGGTTGAGCGCGCCGAGCAGCTCCCGGACATTGTCGATCTCGAGGGTCGCCACGGCCTCGAGCACACCTTCGCCGAAGTGCGCGCGACGCTCGTCGGCCTTGCGTCGCAGGATCGCCACCCGGGTCTCGTAGTCGGGAGCCGAGACGTCGATGATCAGCCCGCCGGCGAACCGCCGGATCAGCCGGTCGTCGAGCGCCTCGATCTCCGCCGGCGGTCGGTCGCTCGTCAGCACGATCTGGCGGTTGGCCGATTGCAGCGCGTCGGTCAGCCGGAGCAGCTCCGCCTGCATCTCCCGTCGGTGCGTGAGGAACTGTACGTCGTCCACGAGCAGGAGATCCACATCGAGGAAGCGCTTCCGGTACGCCTCCCCGTGTCCCGCGGCGATGGCCGCGTGGAACGCCTCGACGAATTCGTCCAGGGTGAGGTACTCGACGGTGAGACGCGGGTTGATCGTGCGCGCCGCGTGACCGATGGCCATCAGCAGGTGCGTCTTCCCCAGACCGGGCCGCGCGTACACGAACAACGGGTTGTAGACCGTGCCCGGCGATTCGGCGACCGCCTTGGCGGCCGTCACCGCGAGCCGGTTCGCCGCGCCGACAACGAGGGTGTCGAACCGGTGCAGCGGGTTCAGGGTGACGGTCACGCGACCGCGCCTCCGACCGCCAGCCGTTTGAGCACCAGCTCCGAGACCCCGCGCAGCGTCTCGAAGACGCCGCTCCCGTGCAGCGCGTCCGCCGCGAAGCTCGGCACCGCCCGGAAGTTGAGCGCGTCGTCCATCTCTTCGTGGGCGAGAATCAGGTCGCTGGGCAGGTCCTGCTTGTTGTACTGGAAAACCACCGGCAGCTGACGGATGTCGACGCCCTGCGACAGCAGGTTGTCCTGCAGGTTCTGGAGGCTCTCCAGGTTGTCGTCGAAGCGCCGGGCCTGACTGTCGCCGACGAAGACGACGCCGTCGGCGCCCTGCAGAACCAGCTTCCGCGTTGCGTTGTAATAGCTCTGCCCCGGGACGGTGTAGAGCTGAAACTTGGTCGTGAAGCCCGAGATCGTTCCGAGCTCGAGGGGCAGAAAGTCGAAGAAGAGCGTCCGGTCGGTCTGCGTCGCGAGCGAGACCATCCGCCCGCGTCGACTCTCCGGCACCCGGCCATAAACGTACTGCAGATTCGTCGTCTTGCCGGACCGGCCCGGCCCGTAATAGACGATCTTGCAGGTGATCTCGCGTGCCGTGAAGTTGACGAGAGACATGCCGGTTACCGTCCGAAGAGCGCTTTGAGGCTCGCGTTGAGCTCGGTCTCGAAATTTTCCGCCAGCATGGGCGGTGCGGGCGTCGGCTCGCGCGGCGCCGCCGCCGCGAGCTGCTGCACCAGCTGATCGAAGAACAGCCGTACGATGCCGACGGAGGTCTCGGGCCCGAACACCACCAGGCCGATCCACCGGCCGCGCGGCGTGGCGAATGCGCCGAGCATGCAGCTCTGTCGCTGCCCGTTGTGGACGAGCGCCTCGAATCGCGCCCCGCCCATCAGGCGCGCCAGCTCCTCGGTCGACGCGACGATGCCGGCGCCCAGCGCCGCAGCCGTCATGACGTCGAGCGAGCGCGAGAAACCATGCTGGGCGACGACCTGACCCGAGCTGGTCATCAGCAGCGTCAGCCGCGCCGCGCTTTCGGCGAGGAAGTTCTCCAGCGGCTGCACCACCCACGGCTCCAGCGCCCGCATCAGCCCAAACGCCCCGCGGCCTCGATCATCTCCAGCCGCGCCAGGCCCAGATTGGCGTCCGGCCCCACGACGGCCACGAGCACCAGATCGTCCGGGCCGGGCGCCGCGAGCACGCCGCCGGCGTCCCCTCGCAGGTGGAGAAATGCGGGCGGGCGCATTCCCGCGCTCTCGGCGGTCCGCGCGAGCCGGCCGACGAGGCTGCCGGTGAGCGCCGCCGCGGCCTGGCCGTCGACGCCGTCCATCAGCTGCTCCGCCACCACCAGGCCGTCGGATGCGGCCACGACCAGCGCGCCGCGCACCCCGGCCACTCGCGTCACGCGGTCGAGCGCGGCCTGTGTCGCGGGCGTCATGACGTCTCCAGCCACAGCCGCGCGGCCCGGGCGGCGCGCTCGGCGAGGAGCGTCACGCCCCCCATCGGCAGCGACGGCTCGCGTGCGGCCAGGAGCACCGTCTCGGGTGTCGGCTGCGCGAGCACGAGATGTCCGTCCGGAGACTCGATCGCGATCGCATGCCAGCTGCCCAACCCGAGCAGGCGCGTCGCGCGGGCGGCCTCTCGCGAGACGCCGGCGAGCTGCGCGGCGACCCGGTCGCCCGCATCGTGGCCCTCCGGTGTCTCGAGTCGTCCGCCGAGCCGCAGCCCGTTCGCGTCGACCAGGAGCAGGCCTCCGTCGCCCCCCTCGAGTCCGCCGAAGATCGGCGACGTGCGCGGAGACACCGGCTCGGCCTCGAGTCCGCGCGCGACGGGAGCCGGTGGCGGCGGGTCGCCGGAGGGTGCGGTCGCGGGTGGATGCGGGCGAGCCTCGGAGCCGATCCGCACGACCGCCTGCCGGATCGAGAGGTCGTCCGGGTCGACCTCCAGGGCGCGCTGCAGGTGCTCGAGCGCGGCGGCCTTGTCCCCCGCACGGAAATAGAGGAACGCAATGCCCTTGAGCGCGCTCGTGCGCATCGGATCGAGCTGCAGCGCCGAGGACCAGGCGTCGAACGCGCCCGCCAGCTCACCCTGGTCGCTGAGCACGCGCGCCAACAGGTCGTGCGCGTCGGCCAGGCCCGGATACCGAGCCAGTCCCCCGCGCGCCACCTTGTAGGCCGCATCGGTCTGCCCCCGACGGCGCAGCGCCTCGGCGAGCTCGAGGAACGCCAGGCTGCCCGGCTCGTCGGCCAGGCGGGCGGTCAGTGCTCGGATGTCGTCAGTCACGGTAGCGCTCCAGCTCCCTGAGGATCGTCTCCACCGACTGCCGCAAGCGCTCCACCGCCGGGCTCTCCGCCTCTTCGCCGGGTGTGCGGCTGTCGAGACGGTTCCATGACGCCCACAGCTCGAGCGCCTCGCGATGGCGGCCCAGCGCGGCATAGCAGAGGCCGAGGAGGCGCCTGGCCTCGGGCATCAAGGGATCGCTCCGCAGCAGCTCCTCGAGCGCGCCGGCGGCGATGTCGTACTGACTGTGCGCCAGCGCCTCACGGGCCGGCACGAGCAGGGCGGCCAAGTCGCGCCCGGGCTCCGCCTCGTGCCCGGGATGGGCCGGATCGTCGAGGACCACGATGCCGGCGTTCGTGAGACCGTACACCGTACGCGCCACCTCGAACTCCGAGCGGCCGAGCACCTCGGCGAGCGAATGCAGGTCCCGCGCGCCGTCGACCGCGGCCAGCACTTCCCATTCGAACGGCACCAGATCGAGCACCTCGCTCCCCTGCGCCTCGGGAGCGGGCAGCCGCGGCACCAGGCGCAGATGCGACACCTTGGACCCGATCCGCGACCATTCGTCGATCCGGCGCGCGGCCTCCATCAGCAGCGCCTCGGTCGGAAAGCGGACCGGCGACTCCACTGCCGCCTGACACACCGCACCTTCCTCGAACCGGAAATACCCTTCCGACCAGCGGAGCAGCTCGAAGACGGCCTCCTCGATCTGCGCCTTGAGCTGACGGTCCAGCTCCCGCCGCTGGATGCTCCCGAGGCTCACCAGAATGTCGCCCAGCCGGCGCGGGTCGCCCCCGCTCTGCATGCTGCGGGCGCGATCCAGGTCCGCGGCGGTGATCCTGCCCGTCCGCACGAGCCGCGCGCCGAGCGGCTGGGGGTCGCTGCCCACCGCCGCGGAGACCACGCCCCCCCGGTCGAAGCACACCGTTCCCGCCGTCTGGCGGAGCTCCGACGTCACCCGCAGCACCCCGCTCTTCCGGCCCAGGTCCAGCAGCTGGAATACATCCTGGATGTGCAGGTCCTTGAGCGGTCCCTCGAGGGCCACGGGCTTACCCTGCCGACGCCGCGAAGATGTGCTGCAGATCGCGGGCGGAACGGGCTCGCGTCCGGGCCTGCGAGGCATACGGACCCGCCGGGTCGATCTGCACCACGCGCTCCCACGCGAGCACCGCCTGATCGAACTGGCGCTGGCGAGCGAGGGCGGCACCCTCGTGATAGAGCGCTCCGGCGTGCTCGGGGTCGAACCGCAGCACACGCTCGAAGGCCTCGAGCGCCTGCGACGTGCGGCCATCCTCCAGCAGCGTGCGACCCAACGCGGTGAGCGCCTCGAGCTCGTAGGGATCCGCTTCGAGGAGGTGCACGAGCACGGCGATCGCCGCGCGCGGACTCTCGGTCCGTCGGAGCAGGTCGGACAGTGCGAGGGCGGCGGCGCCGTAGGTGGGCAGCAGATCGAGGGCCCGTTCGTAGGCGGCCCGCGCCGCGGGCCAGCTGCCCCGCTCTTCCTCGATGCCACCGAGCTCGAACCACACCCGGACCAGTCCCGGGTCGAGCTGGAGCGCGGCGTTGAAGGCGGCGAGGGCGGCGGAGCGGTCCCCGAGGCGCGCGGACACCTGTGCCTGCAGGTGAAACAGATCGGGGCGACCGGGCGCGAGGGTCTGCGCCTCGCGGATGCAGTCGAGCGCGCCGAGCGCGTCGTTCACGGCAAGCCGCACCCGCGCGCGGGCGACGAGCACCTCGACATCCCCGCGCACCCGCCGGGCCAGCTCGTCCGCGAGCGGGGCGGCGTCACCGGCCCAGCCGAGCGCGAGCAGTGCACGGATCTCGCCGAGCGTCGCATCGGGATCGTCGGGCGTCGCCGCGCGGGCGGCCCGGTAGCGCTCCAATGCCTCGCCGTAGAGACCGCGCTTCGCGAAGATGTCGCCCAGCAGCACGGCCGTCGTTCCCTGCGGCGCCCCGCGAGCCGCGGCCCGACTCAGCTCGGCCGAGGCGAGATCGAGCAGCCCCTTTCCGATGTAGTCCCGCGCCAGGTCGAGCGCGTCGCCGCCGGCACCGTTGGTTCCGCCGACGGGTGAGGACGGGGTGAGCTCGGCGAACAGCTGGTCCAGCGCCGGCGGATCGAACGTGAATTCGCCCGCGAGCTGGTCGCCCGCCACTTCGGCGGTCAGCTCGGGTGCGATCGCGATCGTGGGGTCCTCATACTGGAGGTCGATCGTCAGCGAGAACTTCTGTGGCACGTACAGCGGCTCGAGCTCCAGGGCGCGTCGGGTCTCCCGCAGAGCCCCGTCGTAGTCCCCCAGCTGGCTCAGGACGAAGCTCAGGTTGTAGTGCGCGCCGGCCATGCCGGCATCCGCGTCCACGGCTCTGCCGAAGGCGTTCCGCGCGTCCTCGAATCGGCGCAGCTCCATCAGCACGAGGCCCACACCGTTCCAGGCGACCGCGCTGCCGCTCTGCTCGCCCAGGGCACTCTGGTACTCTTCGAGCGCCGCACGCAGCTGACGTCGCTGCAGGTACAGCAGTCCCAGATTGAGCCGGGCGGCGAACAACGGACGTTCGCCGTCCAGCGCCCGCCGGAACGCCGCGATCGCCGACTCGCCGGGCTCGCCGGCGCGGATGACGCCCAGATTGTTCCACGCGAGCTGATATCCGACGTCGACGGCGGCGGCCCGCTCGTAGGACGCGATGGCCTCGTCCCGGCGGCCCGCCTGGTGCAGGCACACGCCGCGCTCGTTCCACAGCTTCGGTGAGTCGGCGTAGTCGCGAACCAGGTCGTCGTACAACTCGAGCGCGGCGGGCAGCTCGCGCCGGAGCAGGTGCACCTCCGCCATCGCCTGCAGGGTCATCCGCCGGTCTTCCCCGGCGTCGAGCGCCAGCCGGTACTCACGGAGCGCCTCGTCGTGCAGTGCCTTCTGCCGGAACGCCAGGCCGAGATTGTAGTGAGCGAGCGCGCCGCCGTGGACGATCTGCGGGCGCTCGTCCGCACGCGCCGTGGCGCCCGCCGAAGCGCCGTTCGATCCGTATCGCTCCAGCGCCAGGTTGGCCTGGGCGCGCGCCAGCGTCGGATTCAACTTGATGGCGCGCTTGGTCGCCTCGCGCGCCTCCTCGTGCCGGCCGATGTCGCCGTACACGAAGGCCAGCAGGTAGTGCGCCTCGGCGTATTCCGGATTCTGTGCGATGGCGCCACGAAGGGCTTCGAGGGCGGGCTCGTTCAGCCCGCGATTGTACAGCACCTCACCGTGGTAGAAGCGGGCTACGGCGCTGGTGGGGTCCTGGGCGCAGGCCCGCGCGAGCCAGTCGGTCGCGACGTCGAGATTGCCGCGCGCCTTTTCCGCCAGGCCAAGCTGGAGCATGGCGGGCACGTCGGCCGGCTGCCACGCGAGCAGTGCCTGAAACTCCGCGATGGCCTCGGCGTGGCGCCCGAGCGCGGCATGCGCGCGGCCGAGCTCCCACCGGGCCTCCCGATCCTCGGGCTGGCGCCGAACCCGCTCACGCAGGTCCGTGATCCGGCGGTCGTAGTGTCCGCTCTCGCGATAGGCGATATCGAGGTTGCTCTGCGCCACCTGCATCCGCGCGTCCAGCTCGAGCGCGCGGACGAATTCCGCGATGGCGTCCTCGATCAGCCCCTTCTGATAGTAGAGAACGCCCAGATTGTTGTGGGCGCCGGCATCGGACGGGTCGATCCGACGGGCGAAGGAGCGCAGGACGGCAAGGTCGCGCTCCGACAGAACGGGCCCAGGCATCGGATCAGGGCAGGCGGATGGCGTCGAAGATCGCCCGCAGCGACGGCGTGTCGGGCAGGAGCAGGAAATGGCCCCGCAGCGGTTCGATGGCTCCTTCCACCCGGAACGACGTGTCGACGCAGAAGACGAAGTCGCGGTCGTGGCCGAAGTTGAGGTAGGTAGTGGTGAGTACCGCGGCGTTGAGATCGATCACGAGGCTGGGCACCGACGGCACCAGCATCATCCCCATGAAGTCGCTCAACGCGTTCATGTACGCGCTGGCGAGAATGTTCCCCGCCTCCTTGAGCCCCGACTGCTCCATCGGACCGAACTCGCCGGTCGTCCCGGCACTCCGCCTGAACAGTATATCGCAGAGCGTTCGGGCTGACTTTTCCGGAAAGAGCACCAGGGTCCGACCGGTCAGATCGCCCATCATGTGCATGAGGACCGCGGCCACCACCTCGTCGGGCCGGCCCACCATGTCGGTGACCTCCTCGAGCGGCCGCACGTTCACCTCGGGCACCGCGATCATGATCGTGTGATTGGTCATCTGCGACAACGCGGTGGCGGCGTGGCCGGCCCCGATGTTGGCCACCTCGCGCAGCGCGTCGAGCTGCAGCTCCTTCAGGCCCCGCACGTCTTCCATGAGTGCTCTCCCCCTACAGCAGTGCGGCGGCGTCGAGAACGAGCGCCGGAGCGCCGTCGGCGAGGATGGTCGCGCCGCCCACGTACGGCGGCATGCCGCGCGGAGCGTCGAAGGGTGCGACCACGATGTCCTGTTGCCCGAGCAGTGCGTCCACCACGAGCGCCGTGCGGCGCTCGCCCACTTCGAGAATTACCGTCGGCCGGCGAGCCGGCACCGGCCGCCGTCCGTTGGCGACCAGGTCCCGCAGGTGCACCGTCGGGATGACCTGCTCGCGCACCACCAGCGCCTCACGGCTGCGAAGCGCGGTGATCGCCCGCGGATCGAACTCCACCGTCTCGGCGACGTAGGCGAGCGGCACCGCGTAGCGCTCCCCACCCGCATCGGCCAGGAGCGCTCGCACGATCGCAAGCGTGAGGGGCACGCGGATCACGAACGTGGTGCCCTTTCCGGCCTCGGACCTGATCTCGAGCGTACCCCCGAGCGCGCGCACCCGGGTCATGGCGACGTCCACCCCGACGCCGCGGCCCGATACGCCGCTCACCGCCTCGGCCGTGCTGAATCCCGGTCGGGCGATGACGCGGAGCAGGAGGTCGTCGCTCAACGTCTCGCTCGCGGCGTCGGCCTGACCCTCGCGGCGGGCCTTCGCGAGGATGGCGGCGCGGTCGATCCCGCGCCCGTCGTCAGCGACCCGCAGGGTCACGCTGTTGCGATCGCGCGTGGCGGCGAGCAGTATCCGCCCCTCCGGCGGCTTGCCTGCCCGGACGCGTGCCTCCGGTGGTTCGATACCGTGATCCGCCGCGTTCCTGATGAGGTGCAAGAGCGGGTCGCCGATCTCGTCGAGGATGGAACGGTCGAGCTCGATCTCCTCACCCTCGACGTCGAAACGGATCCGCTTGCCGAGATCCCGCGACAGGTCTCGCACGAGTCTCGGAAACCGCTCGAACACCTCGCCCACGGGCGTCATCCTCGACGCGATCACCTCGCCCTGCATGCCCGAGACCAACCGTCCGATCCGGTCGCTCAGCTCGGTCAATGCCGGATCGTCGCCACCCGCCGCCATGACGCCGAGACGGTTCTTGGCGACCACCAACTCGCCGACCTGCTTCATCAGTCGATCGAGCCGGGCCAGGTCGACCCGGATCTGGCGATGGCGTTCGCCCGGAGTGTCGGTGGGCGCCGCCTCCTCGAACCGCACCGAGTCGACTTCACCGGCGCTCCGGATGGCGGCGACCAGCTCCTCTTCGGACGCGCGCGACTCGATCCGGAAGCCGAACCGGCCGTCGAACTCCTCGCGTTCCAGCTGCACGAAGGAGGGCCGCAGGCCGGCAATCACCCCGAGCACTTCGGCGCGGCGCACCGCGAGAATGGCACGCGCACCCCGCATCACCGCGTCTGCCCTGATCGTCACCTGGACGGCGCGGGCCCGAGGCACGTCCGTCGAGCGCCGGCGGTGCGCGGCGGCCTCGCTGGCGGGCGACGGGTCGCCCGGAACTCCGGCCTGTTCGCCGATCGCTCGCTCGAGCGCCGCCGCCAGGGCCATGTCCGACGGCCCTTCCCGCCCCGCGGCCGCCTCCTCCACGGCGCGGCCGAGCGCGTCGACGGCCCGGAAGAGCAACTCGAAGGTGCCCGCATCGGTGCCGATCAGGTTTTGCCGGAGTGCGTCGAGCAAGCTCTCCGTCCGGTGGGCCAGCTCGGCCACGCCGGTGAAGCCCATCGTGGCGCCCATGCCCTTGATGGTGTGGATGGAGCGGAACAAGCCGCTCACGGGCTCGGTCGCCGCCGGCTCGCGCTCCCACCGGAGCAGCAGCTGATTGCAGGTGCTCAGATGCTCCCGGCTCTCGGCCAGGAACAGGGCCGCATATTTCGAGATGTCCACGGGTCAGCCCAGGACGCGCTGCACCGCCTCGAGCACCCGGGAGGGCTGGAAGGGCTTGACGACGAAGTCCTTGGCGCCGGCCTGAATTGCCTCGACGACGAGCGCCTGCTGGCCCATGGCGCTGCACATCAGGATCTTGGCCTCGGGATCGGTCTTGCAGATCTCGCGCACCGCCTCGATGCCGCCCATATCGGGCATCACGATGTCCATGGTGACCAGATCGGGCTTGAGCGCGCGGTACCGCTCGACCGCCTGCGAGCCGGACTCGGCCTCGCCGACCACCTCGAACCCGGCCTGCGCCAGGATGTCGCTGATCATGGTGCGCATGAAGATGGCGTCATCGCAGACGAGCACTGTGTGACTCACAGACCCCCCTCCGTGCAGTTCGGGGTGATTCGTTCGGCATGAGCGTTCGGTACCAGCAGCGACGCGGATCAGTTGCCGATGATCGGGGCCACCAGCGCATCGATGTCGAGCAGGATGAAATGCTGATCGTTCCGGATCGCGACCGCCTTCACCAGGCGTGGGTCGATCCCGGGCAGGTCCGCCCGCTGCGCGATCGACCGCTCAGGCACCTCGAGGAAGTCGAGCACCTGCCCGACGCCGAGCCCGTAGCGGCGTCCCGCGACCTCGACCACCACGATCGCACCTTCGTCCTCCGCCTGGCGAGGTTGCTGGAGGAGGACGTGCCCATCGAGCACGGTGAGCAGGGTCCCCCTGACGTTGACCAGCCCTTCGATCGCTTCGGCGACACCGGGAATCCGGGTAGCCGGGAGTCGCGGCAGGATCTCACGCACGATCCCTGCCGGGGCCGCGCAATTAAGCGCACCGATGCGAAAAATGACGGCGTGTAGCGTAGGGGAGTCAGCCATCTCTATTGAAGAAAACAAGATAGCCCAGGGGGTCTGGGCGAGCAACCAAGTCTTCGGCACCTAGTGCAAGAAGTGTGGGACGTAGATCCGGGGGCCATTCGGACCGGAACTCCAAGGCTTGACCCGACGCCGGATGGCGGAATGCCAGAGCCGCCGCGTGTAACGCCTGACGAGGGGTGACGCGCTCCAGCGCCTCGGCCCCGCGCCTGGCGGCGCCCGAAATCCGGCGGCTACCTCCCCCACCATAGACCGGATCGCCGACGACCGGGTGGCCGATGTGCTCCAGATGGACCCGGATCTGGTGGGTGCGGCCCGAGTGGAGCTCCAGTCGCAACAGGTCGGCGACCGAGAATCGACCCGCCACGTAGGCGTCCGTCCGGGCAGCACGACCGGTGGCCGTGATCGCCATCCGTTTCCGATCCTGCGGGTGACGGGCGATCGGCGCGTCGATCACGGTCGGACTCTGGTCCAAGTGTCCCCAGGCCAACGCGGCATAGGTGCGCCTCACGCGGCGGGCCGCAATCGCCGCACCGAGCCGACGATGCGCCAGGTCGGTCTTGGCCACGACCATCAGCCCCGAGGTGTCCCGGTCGAGCCGGTGGACGATTCCGGGCCGGCCCTCGGCGCCGCCGGAGAGCGTGGTTCCCCGCGCCACGAGCGCATTGACCAGCGTGTCATCCCAGTGCCCCGGGGCTGGATGCACTACCAGCCCCGCGGGCTTGTCGATGACGGCAAGATGCTCGTCCTCGAAGACGACGGTAAGCGGAATGGCGGCGGGCTGGAGGGTACGCGGGGGCTCGTGGTCCGGGATGCGGACAGTGACGCGCTCGCCACGCGCGAGCAGCCGGGATGCCCGGGCGGTGCGTCCATCGACATCCACCGCTTTGTCGGCCACCAGACGCGCGGCCTGGGTACGGGAGAGGCCAAGCTGGTCGGCGAGGAACCGGTCGAGGCGCTCGGTGGCCTCGGCCGACACCGTGAAGACGAGCTCAGGCAGCCGAGGCTGACTCCGTCTCGGGACGCCGGGCGTCCTCGCGCCAGAGCGATATGGCGAGCGCGATCGCCCCGCAACTGACGGCGATGTCTGCGATATTGAAGGTGGGCCAGCGCAGTGCGCCGATGCCGACATCCAGGAAGTCCACGACGCCGCGGGCGCTTCGGATTCGGTCGATCAGGTTGCCGGCCGCTCCGCCGGCCACGAGGCCGAGCGCGAGCTGGCGGAACCGGTCGCCCGGGGGGGCCGCCTTCGACATGCGGGCCAGCACGAACACCGCGACGAGCGCCACGGTGAAGAAGATCCATCGGGAGTACGGGCCGACGTGCAGGCCGAACGCCGCGCCCTGATTGTAGACCAGGCGAAGCTGGAACCAGTCGCCGATCACCGAGATGCCCGGCGTCCGAAGGAGCGTGGCTTCGGCCGCCACTTTGGTCACCAGGTCGAGCAGCACCGTCACCACCGCCGCCGTCCAGAACACCCGGCGATCGGCGCCGGGTGCCTCGACGTCAGCGGCGCTTGCCATCTTCCTCTTTCTCCTTGCACGTGATGCAGAGCCGCGCATGCGGCAGCGCATCCAACCGCTCGAAGTTGATCTCCTGACCACACTGATGGCAATGCCCGAACTTGTCCGGGGTGCCGTACAGGCGGCGGAGCGCCTCGTTCACGTGCCACAGATAGCGCCCCTCCTGCGACGCGAAAAGAAACTGTTTCTCGCGCTCCATGGCGTCGGTGCCCTGATCGGCCATGTGGAACGAATACGAAGAGAGGTCCCCGTCGGAGGACTGCAGCGTGGCATTGAACGACTCGTCGTAGTAGCCAAGCTCCTTCATGACGCGGGCGCGCTCCTCGAGGAGACGCTTTTCGAGATGCGTAAGCTGTTTCTTGTTCATGCGCTTTCCATGGGTTGAGGACCGTTACCGGCCCGGCCGTCCCTTTCGCGTTGCACCCCCACCACCACGCCGTGCCCGTCGATGTCCACCTGCTGCTCCAGATCGGGCGCCGGCGCGCGCGCGCCCAGCTCGAGTCGGCGCGCGAGGGTCTCGCCGCGGATGAATTCCGCGTGGACGCGCGCGGCCTCGAGCACGGGCGGTCCGCCATCGACCCAGACACCGATCCGGTCGGTGTACACGTATCCCGCCTCCTTCCGGAGTCGCTGAATGCGATTGACCATCTCCCGTGCCGTGCCCTCGCGCCGAAGCTCCTCATCGAGATGTGGATCGAGGGCGACCACGAAGGCGCCGTCGCTCGCCACCACCCAGTCGCTCGCCACCTCACGTTCGACGACGACGTCCTCCGGCAGGAAGACCGCCCGCTCGCCGTCCACCTCGAGCGAGGCTTCGGCGCCCAGCTCCAGGCCGCGCAGCTGCTCGGCGGTGAGGCTCCCCGACGCCTCCGCGATCCGGGGCGTGCGCTTGCCGTACCGCTTGCCGAGCGAGCGGAAATTGGGCCTGGCGCGAAGGCGGACCAGGTCGGCGTCCGAGCTCACCACCTCGACCGATTTCACGTTCACTTCGAGGCGGAGGAGCTCGAGCAGCTCCTGCAAGGCGCGTCCGCGGACACCGGGCGGTACCGCGACCTGCATCCGACCCAGCGGTTGCCGCACCGGCAGCTTCCGCTCCTGGCGGGCGCCGTGGGCAAGCGAGGCGAGCCGCCGCACCGCATCCATCGCGGATTCGGCCTCAGTATCCCGCAGCCCGACGACCTCCGGGAACCTGGCCAGGTGCACGGAAGTTCCCTCGAGCGCGCGATGCAGCCAGTCGCTGGCGAAGGGCGCCGCCGGCGCGAGCAATCGGCTGACGGTGACGAGCGCCTCGTGCAGCGTCGCGAGCGCGGCGGGGTCGGCGACGCTGTCCACCGCCCAGAATCGCGCGCGGTTGGCCCGGACGTACCATTGGGACACATCGTCCACCACGAACTCCATCACGGCCCGGACCCCGGCGGTGGCGTCGTACTGCGACCAGGCTGTGCCGACCGCCTCGACGGTCGCGTCGAGCCGGCTCAGCAGCCATCGGTCCACGAGCGGCCGGTCCGACGCCGGCGGCGACGCCGCAGGCGTCCAGTCGCCCGCGTACCCGGCGAAGAAGACATAGCTGTTCTTCAGCGCGTTGAAGAACTTGCCGGCGACGTCCTTGATCGTGCTGCGATCGAACCGCTTCGGGAGCCAGACCTGGCTCGATGCCAGCAGGTAGAGCCGCACCGTATCGGCCCCGAATGCGCTGATCATCTCCCACGGGTCGACCACATTGCCCTTGCTCTTGGACATCTTCTGGCCCTCGGCGTCGAGGACCAGCTCGTTCACGATGACGTGCTTGTAGGCGGGGCTGTCGAACGCCGCCGTGGCGATGGCCAGCAGTGAGTAGAACCAGCCGCGGGTCTGGTCGACGCCTTCACAGATGTAATCGGCGGGGAAATGCGCTTTGAACTCGGCCTCGTGCTCGAACGGATAGTGCCACTGCGCGTACGGCATGGAGCCCGAGTCGAACCAGGTGTCGATCACCTCGGGCGCGCGGTGCATGAGGCCCCCGCACTTGCAGCGCCACGTGAAGGTGTCGATGAACGGCTTGTGCGGATCGAAGCCGTTGGGCAACGCGGCGCCCCACCGATCCGCGAGCTGGGCGTAGCTCCCCACGACCTCGACATGGCCGGCATCCCGGTCGCAGACCCAGACGGGCAGCGGCGTGCCCCAGTATCGATCCCGGGAGAGCGCCCAGTCCACATTGTTCTCGAGCCATTCGCCAAAGCGGCCGGCGCCGACCTCCGGCGGATGCCAATCCACCTGACGGTTGATCTCCAGCATTCGCGCTTTCACCGCCGACGTGCGGACGAACCAGCTGTCCCGCGCGTAATAGATCAGCGGGCTCGAGCAGCGCCAGCAATGTGGGTAGGTGTGCGTGTGCGGTGACGTCAGGTGCCACCGGCCAACATGCTTCAGGCGTTGCAGGATCGCGTCGTTGGTCTCGCGCGCGGTGACCAGGCGGCCTTCGATCTCGGGCCAGGTCGTCCCGATGAACGTGCCGTCGGCGGCAACCGGCCGCACCAGCGCCAGATCGTGTTCCAGGCCGGCCTGATAGTCGTCCGCGCCAAACGCCGGGGCCATATGCACGAGCCCCGAGCCGTCCTCCGCCGTGACGAAATCGCCGAGGACGACAATGCGGCTCGCCTTGTCCTCGGGGAGCGGGACCACCTCGAGCGGACGCAGATAGCGAGCGCCGGCCAGCTCGCGGCCCGGGAACGTCCGCAGCGCTCCCAGCTCCGCGAAGGTCGGCGCACCCCTGGCCGAGCTGCTCGGGAGTGCCGCCCGAGCGGTTGCCAGGATGAGACGGCGATCGCCGACCTGGTATTCGCCGTATTCCAGATCCGGATGCACGGCCACCGCGACGTTGGAGAGCAGCGTCCACGGCGTCGTGGTCCAGATCAGCAGTTGGCGGGACGGCTCGTCGGCCAGCGGGAACGTGACGTACACGGAATTGGTGGTGACCTCGTCGTACCCCAGTGCCAGCTCGTGGCTGGAGAGCACCGTGCCGCAGCGCGGACAGTACGGCAGCACACGATGCCCGCGGTAGAGCAGCTCGCGCTCGTGAAGCCGCCGGAGCAGCCACCACACGGTTTCGATGTAGTCGTTGCTGCAGGTGACGTACGGATGCTCGTAGTCGAGCCAGTAGCCGATGCGGTCGGACAGCGATTCCCAGTCCGACTGATATCGGAACACGCTCTTCCGGGCGCGCGCGTTGAACGCCTCGACGCCGAAGGTTTCGATGTCGCGCTTTCCGGCGAGCTTGAGCTCCTTCTCGACTTCGATCTCGACGGGCAGGCCATGCGTATCCCATCCGGCGATGCGGGTCACCTCCTGCCCCTGCATCGCATGGTAGCGGCAGATGAGATCCTTGATCGTCCGGGCGAAGACGTGGTGAATGCCGGGGCGACCGTTGGCCGTCGGCGGCCCTTCGTAGAACACGAACGGCGTGCCCCCACGATTGGCCTCGAGCGTCTGCCGGAACAGACCCTCGGCCTTCCAGCGCTCGAGCAGGTCCTGCTCCATCCGGTCGGACCCGAGATCGGGCCAGGACGGATAGCCCATCAGTCGAGCCGCTCCACGAGCGTCCCGATCAATCGAGTGAGCTGAGGCTCGGCGCGCGCCGCGGTGGCGATGATCCGGTCGAGCGCAGCGGGCTCGAGCGCGTCGGGGAGACACTGGTCGGTAATGATCGAGAAGCCCACCGTGCGCATCCCCTGGTGGCCCGCCACGATGACCTCGGGCACCGTGGACATCCCGACCACGTCGGCGCCGATGGCGCGCAGCATCCGATACTCGGCGCGGGTTTCGAGATTGGGACCGGGCACCGCCACGTACACACCCTCACGCAGCACGAGGCCGAGCTCCAGCGCCACCGCGCGGGCGAGCGCGCGGAGCTCCGGATCGTAGGGCGCGGACATATCGGGGAACCGGGGCCCCAGTCGCTCGTCATTCGGGCCGACCAACGGATTGTCGCCCAGCAGATTGATGTGATCGCTGAGGAGGACCAGGTCGCCCGGGCCCCAGAGCGGGTTCATCCCGCCGCAAGCGTTGGACACGACGAGCGTGCGCGCGCCGAGCGCGTGCATGACGCGCACGGGGAAGGTGACCTGTTGGAGATCGTAGCCCTCGTAGCGGTGGAAACGTCCCTGCATGGCGACCACCGGTCGTCCGCGCAGACGCCCGAGCAGCAATTTGCCGGCGTGGGTCTCGACGGTGGAGAGCGGGAAGCCCGGAATCTCGCCATAGGGCACCTCGCGCTCGACCTCGATCTCGCGCGCGAGTCCACCCAGCCCGGTGCCCAGGACGATGCCGACGTGGGGAATCACCGGCGTGCGGGCGCGGACCACGTCCGCGGCCGATTGAATCCGGTCGTACAACGACGTCGCTGCCGTCATCCGCGCTCCCCGAACAGGACCGTGCCCAGCCTGATCATCGTGGCCCCTTCCTCCACCGCCACGCCGTAGTCGCCCGACATTCCCATCGAGAGCTCCGGCAGGCGATACCCGCGCTGCTCGCCGGCGTCGCGGAGCTGGCGGAGCCGCCGAAATGCCCGACGCTGCTCCGCCACATCATCCGTCAGTGCGCTCATCGTCATGAGTCCGCGCACTTCGACCCGCTCCATCGCCGCAAGCGCCTCGAGGAGGGCGGGAAGCTTCTCGGGTTCGACCCCGCCCTTCTGAGGCTCATCACTGCAGTTCGTCTGCACCAGCACCGCCTGGCGACCGTGCGCCGGCAGTCGGCGCTGCAGCTCGGCCGCAAGATCGGCCCGGTCCACCGAGTGGATCAGCCCGAATCGGCCGACGGCGTGGCGGGCCTTGTTCCGCTGGAGCGTGCCGATGAGGTGCCACTCGACCGGGACGCCGACCAGGGCATCCTGCTTCTCGAGCGCCTCCTGGACCCGATTCTCTCCAACATCGGTGAGCCCGGCCGCCACGGCGGCCCGGACCGCCCCGGGACCATGCGTCTTCGTGACGGCAATGACGCGCACCCGGTGGGTCCACCCAGCCGTGGACTGATGCCTGGCCACGGTATCGAGCACCATGGCCAGACTGCCTGAGAGTGCCGGGAAGTCCATAGCCTCCGAATTTACTTGAGTTTGGCCTGTTCTTGCAGGGGCACGAGGCAGCCAAGCCAGGGCCGTCCCTACTGGTGGGGGGACGTCCGGGAACGAGGCGTCGAATCGAGCACGGCTTCGTCACGGACCGTCTGCAGTGCCGCTTTGAGCTCGGCGCTGGGCGATAGTCGGCCTGCCATGTGCAGCGCGCGGTCCAGGCGGGCGCGATCTCCGCGCTCGGCGTATGCATAGACGAGGAGCGCGGGAGGGAGGCCCAGCGTGGCCGCGACGCTGGCGCTGGTGGATTCCAGACCGTCCGAGCCGCCATCCATCAGAGCCGCGTAGCGATAGGTGTCGAAGACCAACCGCTCGGTGACCGCCACGTCCAGCGGTGCGCCGGCGAGCCGGTGCAGATCCAAGTTCGGCGAAGTCGTGTCGGGCCGTTCGCTGAGCAGCTCGAAGCCGAGACCACGCTGTACGACGTATGCTCCCAGGCCTCCGAACGAGCGGCCGGCAGTGGAGGCCCATACGATCGGCCGGCGCCCGAGATTTTGCTGTATGATGCCGAGCGTCAAAATGTCGTTGGGGTACAGCACCGTTCGCGGCGCCAGCGTACGCCTCAGCGGCCCCAGCGAGACCTCCTGGCGTTCGCGCACGTAGTAGCCGCTCATGGCGGACTCGATCATCGAATCCGTCATCGCGTGCACCGGCTTCGTCGGAGGAGTGATGATCCGGTCGTGCCATACGGCCGGCAGCGTGCGTCGGTCGAGCGGACGAAGGGGCGCGTCCCGGAGCTGACGCATGTACCAGTCGGTGTTGGCCAGAGCGAGGCAGACCACTGTGACGTCGCGCCGGACGCCCGCCACTTCCTGGGCCCACCAGAGCGGGAACGTATCGTTGTCGCCATACGTGAACAGAATGCCGTAAGGCGGCGTGCTGTTGAGCAGATCGAACGCGAAGTCACGTGCGAGTCGAGCGTCGGGGCCGTGGCGCCGGGAGGCGGCCCGCCAGTTGAGCACTACCGGTATCCCGGCGAGCAGAAACAGGAGCGGCGCGAGCCGGGCCGCGCGCCCACCCCGGCTGATTGCGCCCCGGACTATCGACCCGAGACCTATACCCGCCCAGATGCCCCAGACGATGAAGCTCACGACGAAGAAATAGTCTCGCTCGCGCACCTCGTGGTCAGCCGATTCCGGCCAGACGTCGAACCACCGAGCGAAGCCGGGACGGAAGTTCATGTAGAGGACGAGGCCGGGGCCGGTCACCAGCCAGATCAGGAACATCAGCCACCAACCGGCGCGATCGCTGCGCCGCTGGAGGAAGAGGCCGCGGAGTCCGAGGGAGGCGAAGACGAGAGTCACGAGGGTGCGCGCAGGGACCGGCCCCAGCATCCCGCTCAGCGATCGAGCCCACTGCCAGTCGAACCAGACGAGGTAGTCCAGAAATTGGGTGCCCAGCAACGTGAGCGAACGACCGGGATTGCCGAGACCCGATGGCAGCGTCGGATCATCGAGCGGCGTGCGCGGCGGGTACTGGGCTCGGCGCATTACGGCCAGCAACGCGTCGAAGGTCGCCGGGGCGGCCTCGTTGATCGGCGGATGCTGCGCGGAGCGCAGGTACAGGTACAGATATGGCGTGACCCCGACCGCCGCCATCCCGAGCGCGAGCACCGCGAACAGCCCCGAGGCGCCCCGCACCGCGTACGCGGCGGCCACGAGGAAACAGGCCGCCCCGAGTGCAGCCAGCACGGTGCTGCCGAGTCCCACGCCGATGAGCAGCGCCCAGACTCCGGCGAGCACGACCACCTGCCCCCATTCCGCCCGCCGCACCTGGGGATCCGCAGCCGGCTCGCGGCGGAGGGTGATGATCAGGAACCCGACCACGGCCGGGCCTGCCAGCAACGCAAGCAGGTGATTGCCGATGGAAACGCCGGCGAGGTAGATCACCAGGAGCAGCAGGCGTCCGGCTTCCTGTTCGCCGCGACGGCGACGCCAGAGCTGCACGAGCCAGGACATTGCCGCGATCGTGAACGTGGCGACCGCGTACACCTCGGTCTCGTTCGAATTCTGCCAGTTGGTGAACGTGAAGGCACCGAGCACGGCGGCACACATGGCGGCCCACATCCTCGGTCGGGGCTCAATCGCCCGCAACGATTCGTGCGTCACGAGAAAGAAGCAGGCGGCGCCCGCCGCGCTGAAGAGCGCGCTGAGAAGATTCGTCCGCGCCGCGAACTCGCCGAGGGGCACGAGCATGCCCCACGCGTGCGCGATTATCACGAACAACGGGGTACCCGGCGGGTGCGGGATTCCGAGCACCCGGGCCGCCGCGATGAACTCCCCTGCGTCCCAAAAGGTCACGCCTGGCGCGAGCGTCAGCACGTATCCGACCAGCACTCCCACCCCGACGAGCACCGCGGCGCGATAGGGTGGGGCGGCCTGGTCGATCACGTCCGCCCTCCGACGAGTGCCGCGGACATCTGCTCGGCGCTCAACCCACCCTCGAGCCTGCCAGCCCGGGCGAGCGACACGATCGCGCTCTCCTCCGACACGACGAGCACCAACGCATCCGTTTCCTCCGACAGTCCGAGCGCCGCACGGTGCCGGGTGCCGAGCGAGCGATCGCCAATGGGGTTCTGGGTCAGCGGAAGGATGCAGCCGGCACCCACGATCTCTCCGCCCCGCACCAGCACCGCCCCGTCGTGGAGCGGCGAGTACGGGCTGAAGATCGTGGCCAGCAGATCGGCGGAGACAGTGGCGCGGATGGCGGTGCCGGACTCCAGATACGCATCGAGCCGGACTTCGCGTTCGACGGCGATGATGGCGCCCGTCGCGGTCCGGCTCAGGCGCTCCGCCGCCTTGGCGATCTCATGGGCCACCGCCGGGCCCGGCCCGGCGCCGAAGAGGCGGAACACCGGCGTCTGGCCGAGTCGCGCGAGCGCCTGCCTGAGCTCAGGCTGGAACACCACCAGCGCCGCGAACACGCCGTAGGTGAACACGACGCCGAGCAGGTAGGTGATCATCGAGAGCTTGAGCAGGAATGCACCGAGATAGATGCCGGCCAGGACCAGGAGGCCGAACACGATCTGCAGGGCGCGGGTTCCGACCAGAAATCGCAGCAGCGCGTAGACGACGTAGGCGACGATGAGAACCTCGAGCACGTCCCGCCAGCCCGGCATCGGGAACGGCAACTGCTCGAGGGGCACTACGAACCTCCCACGGCCTGCGCCAGGGTGAGGGCATCGCGCGCCGACGCCACGTCGTGCACGCGAAACAGACGTGCGCCGCGCTCCCAGGCCAGGGCGCAGGCCACGGCCGTGGCGCGGTCGCGCGTGTCGAGCGGCTGTCCGGTGACGGCACCGAGAAAGCGTTTGCGGGACGGACCGACCAGCACGGGACGGCCGAGCGACTGCAGGGTGTCGAGCTGATCGAAGAGCAAGATATTTTGGTCGACGGTCTTCGAAAAGCCGAACCCCGGGTCGATCACGACGGCGTCGTCCGGGATGCCCGCATCGCTCGCCTGCGCGAGCGCCAGCCGCAGCTCCGCCATGACCTCGCTGACGACATCCGCGTAGCCGGCATGGGTGTACGAGGCGATCTCGAGAATCGACCCTCGAGAATGCATGAGGATGAGCCCGGCTCCGGCCTCGCCGACGGCGCGAGCCATGCCGGCATCGAGGCGGAGGGCCGAAACATCATTGATTGCCGCGGCACCGGCGGCGAGGGCCGCGCGCGCCACCCCGGATTTGACGGTGTCGATCGTGAGCACGACGGAAGGGTGGCGTCGCACCAGGGCCTCCACCACGGGCAGGACGCGCTCCAGCTCGACGCTCTCGGCGACTGCCTCGACGCGCCCAGGCCGGGTCGACTCGCCGCCGAGGTCGAGGAGTGCCGCGCCCGCTTCCAGCAGGGCATCCGCCTGAGCGAGGGCCGCGTCCAGACGGACGAAGCGACCCCCATCGCTGAAGCTGTCGGGCGTGACGTTGAGGATTCCGAGCAGGATCGGCCGATCGAGCGCGATCGGTCCTCGGGCCGTCCGCCAGACCCCGGCTGGCTCCGCCGGCATCGCGAGACCCACCGCGTGGGCCAGTGGTGAGAGCTCCGGCGGCACCAACCATGGCCGCGCGAAGGCGCTGAGGCGGGATCGGCTGCCGGACATGATCGCCCAGCCGTCGCCGGTCAGCACTTCGAGCCCGAGCGTGCCGGAGAGCCGGACCAGGGCCTGGAGCGTGCCCTGGTCCAGTCCGGCTACATGAAAAGCGAGGGGATGGATGCCGCCCGAAGCGGCCGCCGCCTGTCCGTCGTCCCACCCGTGCGCGCGAAGGGTGTCCCGCACCGCGCGCGGCGAGTGGAGCGCCAGCGGCGTGACGTTCACGCGCCGGCGGGTTCGGCCGGCGGCGTGCCCAGAAGAGGTGCGCGAGCCGGCGAGGCGCCCGGCTTCGAAGGAGCGCTGGCCTGCGGCGACGGCGAGTCCGGCGGCAGGCTGCGCGGGGGGAGCGGCATGTTCTTCACGAGCCGGTCGAGATCCTCGCGGTCGATCGTCTCGCGCTCGAGCAGCGCGTCCGCAATGCGGTCGAGCAGTTCGCGGTTGCCGGAGAGGATTTCCGTGGCACGAGCGTACGCCTCGTCCACCAGGCGCTTGACCTCGTCATCCACCATCTGGGCGGTGCGCTCGCTGATCTCCCGCCGCTGCGCGAACTCGCGCCCGAGAAAGATCTCCTGTTCCTTGTCGCCCACGGCGAGCGGGCCGATACGCTCGCTCATGCCGAACTGCGTCACCATGCGCCGGGCCAGTCCGGTGGCGCGCTCGATATCGTTGCCCGCGCCGGTGGTCACCTTGTCCGCGCCGAAAATGATCTCCTCGGCTACGCGTCCACCGAAGAACATGGCCAGGCTGCCGATCAACCAGTCCTTGCTGTAGTTGTGCCGGTCCACCTCGGGAAGCGAGGCGGTGAGGCCAAGCGCCCGGCCGCGAGGCACGATGGTGACCTTATGGATCGGATCGCTGCCCGGGATCTTGATGGCCACGATCGCGTGTCCCGCCTCGTGATAGGCGGTGAGTTTGCGCTCGGCTTCGGTCAGCACGAGGCTCCGCCGCTCGACGCCGAGCATGACCTTGTCCTTGGCGTCCTCGAAATCCTGCATGTCCACGAGCGTCTTGTTGCGGCGCGCCGCGAGCACCGCGGCCTCGTTGACGAGGTTGGCGAGGTCGGCGCCCGCCATGCCCGGCGTCCCCTTGGCGATCACCTCGAGCCGGACGTCGGAGCCGAGCGGGATCTTGCGAGTGTGGACGCGAAGGATGCCTTCGCGTCCCCGCACGTCCGGCGCATCGACGACGATCTGGCGGTCGAACCGGCCGGGCCGGAGGAGCGCCGGATCGAGGACGTCGGGACGGTTGGTGGCCGCCACGAGAATGACGCCGTCGTTCGACTCGAAGCCGTCCATCTCGACGAGCAGCTGGTTCAGCGTCTGCTCGCGCTCGTCGTGACCTCCACCGAGACCCGCGCCGCGATGGCGCCCGACCGCGTCGATCTCATCGATGAAGATGATGCAGGGCGCATGGCTCTTGCCCTGCTCGAACAGATCGCGGACCCGGCTGGCGCCGACCCCGACGAACATCTCGACGAAGTCGGAGCCCGACATCGAGAAGAACGGCCGGCCCGCCTCGCCGGCCACGGCCTTGGCGAGCAGCGTCTTGCCCGTGCCGGGGGGTCCCACCAGGAGCGCGCCCTTCGGCAGGCGCCCGCCGAGCCGTGTGAACTTCTGCGGATCCTTCAGGAACTCGATGATCTCCTGCAGCTCGACCTTGGCCTCGTCGGCGCCGGCCACGTCGGCGAACGTGATCTTCGGCGTGTCACCCGCGAGCAGCTTGGCCTTGGATTTCCCGAAGGCGAACGCCCGGCTGCCGCCCGCCTGCAGCTGCCGAAGCAGGAAGAACCAGAGGCCGAGAATGACGATCCAGGGCAGCGCCGCGATGATGATCGCGGTGATGCCTCCCTTGGGCTCCTTGGCGAGGATGGGCACGCCCGCATCCTCGAGGCGCTTGACGAAGGCCTCGCTGTTGGCCACCGGGAGGAGGACCTGGAAGCTCTTGGCCGTGCGGTTGTCCTGCGTGACGGGGTTGCGGAAATCGCCTTCGAGGCGTTTGCCGTCGTAGACCTCGACGCGCGCCACGTTGCCCTGGTCGAGCTGCCGGCTGAATTCCGTGTACGAGAACTCTTGGGTGGGATTGCGCTGACGGCTCATCATCTGGAACAGCGCGAGCGCCAGCAGGCCCACCAGGAGCCATAGTGCCAGATTCTTGCTCAGATTTCCCCAGTTGGTGCGGGGGGGACGAGTCGGGAGTCGGTCTGCCATTTATTCCAAGTCCGCTATGAACGGGAGGTGACGATAGTTCTCGGCGTGATCGAGTCCGTATCCGACCAGAAACGCCGGCGGCGCCCGGAATCCGACGAATCGGAGCTCCGGACGAACCTCGACGGCCAGCTCCTTGTCGAGGAGCGCGCAGATGGCCAGGCTCCTCGGCCGCCGAGCCCCCAACAGCGTCATGAGGCGCCGCAGGGTCTTCCCAGTATCAATTATATCCTCAACCAGGAGAATATGTTTCCCTTCGAGCCGCGTCTCGGGATCATACAGGAGACGGACCTTCCCGCTGGAGACCTTGGAGTCACCGTAGGAGCTGGCCACGAGGAAATCGACCTGGATGGGCCGCTCGATCTGACGCACCAGATCGCTGAGGAAAATGAAGCTGCCCTTCAGCAGTCCGAGCACGAGCAAATCGCCGTCCGGATACGCCTCGGTGATCTCGGCGCCGAGCGCTTCGACCTTGGCGGCGATGGTCGCTTGGTCAAAGACGATCGACTTGACCGGTCGGCCCCCGGTGCGACGCAAGACTTCAGGAGTACTCAGCATCGACCCGTAAAGCCTCCGTGCCCGGCGCCGGAAGGAGAGCGTCGGACCGGCAGACGCCCGGAATCCACACCACCACCTCCTGCGCCGCGAGCACCGGCCACACCGCCCGCCGGCCCCGGGGCACGCGGGCATCCTGAAAGCAGCGGACCACGAGGCGATGGCCATTTCCGCGAAGCGGGCGCAGGCGCTCGCCGGCCACCCAAGCCCTGACGGTCACCGGGCCTGCTGCGATCCAGGTCGTCAGACCCTGGCGCTCGAGCTTGGCGGGGGCCGCATCGCGGCGCCAGTGGAACCTCCACCGGCCCCAGTGTCCGCCGCCCTCGCTCCCCTGCACCGGCCAGGCCGACCCGGGCCGGCCACCGATCCGCCCCACGGTGAGCCGGCCGAATGCCATCTCGGCCACCCATCCCTCGCCCAGCGGCGCCCGTGCACCACTCACACCACCCCGCGCCACCTCCAGCACCCGAGCCGCGCGAGCCGCTCCGAGTCGGCAACCCACTCGGCGGGAAGCCGTCATCAGCAATGTTGCGCCCAAGGAAGAATCATACCCGCTGAGCACCGGGGCAGCAACGGAAAACCCGTCGGGCTCGAGCCGGAAATCCAGCGCCGGGAACAGCTCCAGCGCGGCGTTCCATGCCGCTCGTTCGCGCGCCGCATGCCGGGCCGCCGATCGGAGCGCCTCGTCCACGCGCGGAACCCTGGCGCGAAGGATCGGCAAGAGGTCGGCCCGCACCCACGCACGAAGGTGGCGCGGGTCAGCGTTGGCGGGATCGCTCCAGGCAACGAGCTCTCTGGCGCGGACGTAGCGCCTCAGCGCCTCGCGACGGAAGGGCAGCAGAGGCCGCAGGATGGAGCCCCGGTGCGCCGCCATGCCGGCCAGTCCGGCCGGGCCGGACCCGGACAGGACCCGCATGAGCACGGTCTCGGCCTGGTCATCGGCATGATGGGCCGTGATGATCAGCTCGGCGCCGAGCCTGAGCCGGGTTTCCTCGAGCCAGGCGTAGCGAGCCAGCCGGGCCTTCGTTTCGCCGGCACCCGCGCCGAGCGAGCCGCGGCCCTCCTCGAACGCGAGATTATAGGCCGCGGCGAGCTGGCGCACGCCGGCCGCCACTCGTGCGCTGTGCGGATGGATGCCGTGATCGAAGTGGCCCACAACCAGGTCCAGGCGATGGGCGTCTCGCGAATGGTGCAGCAGATCGAGGAGCGCCACGGAGTCCGGACCTCCCGAGACGGCCACGAGCGCGCGACCTGGCGGGACATGCAGCGTGGCCAGATGCCGGCGGAAGTCGGCCAGCAGCGTCATCGGCGGTCGAGCACGTCGCGAACCTTACGTGAGAGATCCGCCGGCATGAACGGCTTCTGCAGAAACGGGGAGCCGGGCCGGAGCAGGCCGCGACGGATTACATCGTCGTCGGTATACCCGGACATGAAGAGCACGGGGAGGTGTGGACGCTCCTCGGCGAGGCGCTCGCCAAGCTCCCTGCCGTTCAGCACCGGCATGACCACGTCGGTCAGGACCAGGTTGACCTCCCCAGGCGCCGATGCGAGGACCTCCAGCGCCTTCGCGCCATTTTCCGCCTCGAGAATGGTATAGCCAAGCGCCGACAGTGTGCGCGCGGCCATGCGCCGGACCGCGACTTCGTCTTCCACGATGAGCACGGTCTCCGCACCGCGCGGCGACGTGGGGGGCTGGGTGGGCGGGACCTCGGGTGACGGGCCGGTGAATTCGGGAAGGTAAACCTTGAACGCCGTGCCATGCCCAACTTCGCTGTACGCCCAGATGTAGCCCCCGCTCTGCTTCACGATGCCAAACACCGTCGCCAAACCCAGCCCGCTGCCCTGCCCCGCCGCCTTGGTAGTGAAGAACGGCTCGAAGATGCGGCCGCGGGTGGCCGCGTCCATACCCTGACCGGTGTCGGTCACCGTCAGCCGGACGTATCGCCCCTCGGGCATGCGGATTCCCGGCGGGTATGGGCGCTGCTGCGCCTCCACCATGACATTTTCCGTGGTCACGACGAACATGCCGTGACCCGACATGGCGTCCCGTGCGTTGAGCGCCAGATTCACCAGTACCTGCTCGAGCTGGGCGCGATCGGCACGTACCCGGACGAGATCCGCGGAAGGCCGAACTTCAACGTGGATGCCAGGCCCCAGGAGCCGGCTGAGCACCGGAACGCTCTGCTGCACCACCGCGTTGAGATCGAGGGAAGTGGGCTGAAGGAGCTGCTGCCGGCTGTAGGCGAGGAGCTGGCGCGTGATGCCCGCGGCGCGATCCGCGGCCCGCCGGATCTCGGCGACATCCTCCGCCCGGGCGTCGTCCGCCGCGAGCGAGCCCTCGAGGAAACCGCTGAACCCGGTGATGACGGTCATCATGTTGTTCACTTCATGCGCGACGCCCCCCGCCACCCGTGCCACCGCTTCCATCCGCTCCGCCTGCACCAGCAGCTCAGCCGCCCGGCGGTGCTCGGTCACGTCGCTGACCATGCACCCGACCCACTCGGTCCCTCCGTGCGGCGCGGTGACGGGGTAGTAGCTCGTCATGTAGATCCGCGGCCCCTCTTCCTCGGACCGCGCTGCCACCGTCATCTCATGGTCGAGTACCGGTTCGCCGCGGCGGAACACCTCCTCGAACAGGGGCGCACTGAGCGCGGCGTCCTCCCCCAGCACCTCCGCCAGGGTGCAGCCGATATGGTCCTCGACGGCGGTTCTGTTCATCATCGCGAGGGCGTCGTTCACGCGGACGAACCGAAGGTCACGGTCGACGAACGCGAGACCGACCGGCACGCCCCTGAATACGGTGTCGAGCAGCGCCAGCGAGCGGTCCTTATCCTCGAGCGCGTGCTGGGTTTCCTGATACAATCGCGCGTTGTCCACCGCGGTGGCCGCTCGCCGGGCGAGATCTTCACCGAGCAGCAGGTCCGCTGTCGCGAACCGGCGCCCGGATTCGGCGAGCACGAAGGTGATGGCGCCGAGCGTACGCCCGCGCGCGATCAACGGCACGATGAGCAGCGAGCGCAAACCGAACGCCCGCAATGCCTGCAGATGCTCCTCACTTCGGGCGAAGCGGCGGAGCAGGTCATCGGGAATGTCAGGGATGAGCTGCGGCCGGGCGGTTCGGATGACCTGCGGGACCGGATCCTCCGGCGCCTCGGCGTAGCGATGGCTCATCGCCCAAACTTCGTCCACCTTGGTGGGATCCGTGTGCGCGATCGCAAGGCGGCGAAGGCGCCCGTCCGTGTCGAGGATGTCGACCGCACACCAGTCGGCCAGCCGCGGAACCGACAGTCGCGCCGCGGCGGCCAGGGTCGCCTTGTAGTCGAGCGAGGAGGCGAGCACTTCACTCACCTCCGCCAAGAACGCGACCTGTTCACGCGCGGCCTCGGCATTGCGGCGCGCCCGCTGCTCCGCCTCGTACAACCGCGCCCGCTCGAGGGCCTGCGCGCCCTGGCCGGCGAGCGTGACGACGAAGTCGCGGTCCTCGGGCGCCATGCGGCGATCGTGATCGAACTCGAGCTCGAGCCCCCCGGCGGGGTGGCCCTCGGCCATGAACGGTACGGCGACGACCGAGCCCCGGTGCAGGACCCGGACGGCGGCGGCCGGATAGCGCTCGCGCCACTCGCCCGCCGACTCGACGAATACCGCCTGTCCCGAGGCCATGGCCTGGGCCAGGGGGCCCGAAGGGTCATCCGGATCACCAGGATGCCCCGGGCTGCGCGTGGCCGGTGCTGCGGGTTCGCCGCGCGGACGGTAGGCGATCGCACCTGCCCTCGCGTTCAGCGCCTGCATGGCGTGCTGGATGATGAGCGCCGCGGCCTCCTGCGACTTGAGAGCGGGTGCGAGCGCCACGTTCAATGCATGAAGCTGGGCCGTGCGTGCCGTCTCTCGCTCGGCGCGGCGGCGGGCCTCGAGCAGCGAAGCGATGAACCCGCTCATCAGCAGCCCGGTCACCCCGTACATCGTCAGCTTCATCGCATCGAGCCCGCTCGCGACGCGGAAGGTTCCGGTGGGAGGCACGGTGGTGAGCAGGGCGCCCAGCCCGAGGAGCACAAGCGTGAGGACGCCGGCGCCGAAGCCTCCATACCAGGCGCTGAATGCCACCACCAGCAGGAAGAGCGGATCGACGGACTCACCGAACCGACGATGCAGCTCGGCGTGGAGCACCACGGCCGCAATCGCGGCCAGCACAGCCACGGTGTAGCGCTCGGCCGTGCTGATGCGCCGTCCCTGCGGGGTGGACGTCAACGTGCCCGCGCCCGGCATTGGTGATCTTTCGCCCTGGCGACGCCCTGCCAGCCTGCGGGTACTACGGCCGTTCGTGCGCCCGGGCAGCGCTCGGTGGTGTTCAGCGCGGACGATTGACGGAAGTGGGCTCGAGCGTGTGGGTGCACGGGGGCGGACGCACGACGTCCCGCACGAGGGTCGGGCCTCGTCTCGGGGGTGGTGTGCTTGCTGGCTGACACGACGGCACCTGGGACAGGGGGGGCGGTGTAAGGTGCAGCGCAACGCTCGTTTGCGCAACGACGCGCCCGTCGGCTCAGTACCCGAATCCTGCCTTGAAATACAGGGCGGTGCGCTCGTCGCCACGGACGACCGACAGTGAGAGCGTATTTCCCGGCTCGAGGAACGCCAGCCAGAGACCGCCGCCGAACCCGGAGTGCCAGGTATCCGACGTCTCACCATCCAGATATACGCGCCCCACGTCCGCGATGCCGAATACCCCGTAATCTCCCGGGAGGACGACGTAGAACTTCCCGAGTCGGAGCCGAAGCTCGGCGCTGCCGGAGAGCGATGCCTCGCCGGCATATCGCTGCTCTCGAAGGCCGCGGACCGTCGACGCGCCCCCGATGAACGCCGACTCGAAGAAGGGAAAGTCGCCGAGGACCTTCTTCGCGCCGGCCCGGAGCGCCAGCGTCGGTCCGAACGAGGTGTGCGGCGTCAGGTACGTTGCGGCTTCTGCGTGCACTTCGCCGAAGGCGCTTTCCACGTCCCAGATGGCCGGGTAGACGCTGCCACCTGCGAGCAGATGGACGCCGCGGCGCGCGACCGGATGGTCGCGCGAGTCCCACTCCAAGGCCGCCGTCCCGCCCACCTGTCCGAACGATCCCGTACCCGGCGGCGCCGACAGGGCGATGAAGCGGCCGGGCTCGAGATCCGTGTCCGTGAACTTGAGTACGGGGCCGAGGCTGAGCGAACCCCGAGCTCCGACCGGAAACGCGATCGACGGCGCCACGAGATATTGCTCCTGTGGGACACGATAGAACGCGTCATCGTCTACCAGGCGAGGCGTGTCGTTGCCGAAGCCGAAGAACCGGATGACCTCGATCCCCGAGGCCCGGAGCAGCAGCGAGGTGCGCACCTGCGAATTGACTCGGCGAAATTCACCCAGGAATTCACCTCGGAAGCGCCGCGCGCCCGTCGCGTAGCCACCCCGAAGCGCGAGCTTGGACCGGAAAGGTTGCTTGCGGAAGCCGAAGTTGTAGCGCACCACGCCGCCGCCGACGAACAGCCCGACGTCCGGAGCCGAGCTCACCCAGGGGCGGAAACGCCAGAAGCCACCCCAGTCGCGCCGCGGATACGGTGTCGAATCACTCAGGTGAAAGTCCGGGTAGGGGCGATCGTCCAGCGGTATCCGTCGGACACCGTTGGTGACGGACGTGCCGCGCGAGTCATAGAACCTGGTGCGGCTCACCCGCGACGAGTCGGTGACCCGGTCGTCGCCGCCGCCCCCCACGACCCTGAGCAGCGGCGCGCTGCCGCCGGCGCCCCCCACGCTGACCACGTCGTTCCCGCCCTGCAGATAGAGACGCACTTCGCGCGTGTCGGCCCGGTCGAAGCGCCGACGATACAGCGCCGCCGCATTGTCCGGTCTGTCGGGAAAGATCGTGAGGTCGAGCGTTCCGTCGGCCGAGTGCACGGCTGTGACTCGCTCCGCCTTGTCGCTTCCATGTACCTCGACCTCGACGGCCAGAAGCCGGTAGAAGCGGCGGGCCGCGGTTGGCAGCTGGTCTCGCCGCTGCTTGAGCGCCGCGGCGAGCCAGGGGCCATTTTTTTTCCGCAGTTCGGCAGGCAGCCGCTCGACCGAGGCGTCGATCACTTCGTCGGTCATCCGACTCTGCAGATCGGCAGCCGCGGAATCCCACGCACCGCGTTCGAGGCCGGTGAGCAGCCGCCGGTCGACCACGCGGGCGTTCCACGTGATGCCCACCATGCTGGGATAGGTAGGGGAGAATTCGATCAGCTGCGGGACCGACAAGCGGGCAAGGCTCAGGAGCAGTCCATCGAATCGCGCGAATGCCTGGTCACGGTCCCGCGGTATCGGCGTCCACGGCACCGAATCTCCCTCGCCCAGCTGGGCCCAGCGCCACTGGTCCTGATGCCGATCCCAGTCTCCGAGCAGGAGGTCCACCAGCCGGGCCGTGAGATATGCCCGAGCGTCCACGCGCTCGTCCTGATGGTTTTCAAGCCGCTTGAACAGCGCGTCCGTCGAAATGATTTTGGAAGCGCCGGCGAACCCCGCCCCCTCGTCGGTTTGACGCTCCTCGATGGTACCGAGCACGCCGGCAAAGTCGCTCCGGAACTCACCCAGCGCAGGATCATCCGGCATCAACACGAGCCGAGGCTCTGAATGGAGGACGCCAGCCGCGCTGAGCATCGGGCTTACTACCAGCGGTCCGGCCGGGTGGCCGGCACTGATCTGGTCCTGGAAGATGCGCTGCGCAAGGGTCCGGCGGAGCGGCTCCGGCAACAACGGGGAAGGGTCCTTGTCGACCGAGCGAAACTGATACTCGCGTCCGTCCGCGCCGGTGAGGCGCAGCGAGCGGGTCTGTTTGCCCCCGCCACGCTGGACCGGGCGCAGCCCGCCGGCAAAGCCGCCGAGGTCGAGCAGCTCCACGCGAATCGGCGTCGTCCAGAGTTCGCGGTAGTGTTTCCCGAAAAGCAGGGTGTGAAGTCCGCCCGCCGCGTAGCGGGCGCCGGGAGTGATCAGGGTGTCACGCGTCGACCCCTGCTCCGGAGCTTGTGCAGGCGCCGGCGTCGCGGCGAGCACGAACGCGCACGCCCACCCGCCAGCCACGCGAATCACGCGGTCCATACCACCTCCGCTGCCGGCTGCTGCCCGGACGAAAACCGTTGAGCCTGCGTCTGTGAGGTCGTGGGGTCACCGATCGGAACGTCGTGAGCCTGGCGATAGGTTCCATCGGCAGCGAGCTCCCACCCCGAAGGGTCAGCGATTTCCCGGGTGAGGATGCCGTCCAGCCTGCGGCGGCACTCGGGATCCCGGACGGGCGCCGCCACCTCGACGCGGCGCCGAAGGTTGCGCGACCGCCAGTCGGCGGAACCGATGAAGTATTCGTCCTGCCCGCCGTTGTGAAAGTGGAAGATGCGGGCGTGCTCGAGGAATCGTCCGACTAGCCCGCGCACGCGAATCCGGTCGGACATGCCTTCGACGCCGGGCTTGAGCGTGCACAGCCCGCGCACCACGAGATCGATCGTGACCCCGGCCTGCGAGGCGGCGTAGAGCGCGCGGATGACGGTCTCGTCGTCCAATCCATTGAGCTTGGCGCGGATCACTCCGCGGCCACCGGCGCGCGCAGCCTCGGCTTCGCGCGCGATGCGCGTCAGCAGGCCGGGCAGGAGGTGCTCGGGCGCGACGAGCAGGTGACGGAGCGCGGCACCGGGCGCGCCACTCGTGCCGGTCAGCTGGTTGAACAGATCGCCCAGATCCTCACCGATTTCGGGATCGGCGGTGAGCAGCCCCAGGTCGGTGTACACGCGCGCGGTGCCGGCGTTGAAGTTGCCGGTGCCGATGTGGGCGTATCGCCGGATCTCACCGTGCTCGCGGCGAACGATGAGCGCCACCTTCGCATGATTCTTGAGGCCGACGAGCCCGTAGACGACCTGCGCGCCCGCCCGTTCGAGCCGCTTGACCCAGGCGATGTTGCGAGCCTCATCGTAGCTCGCCTTGAGCTCGACGAAGACGGCGACCTCCTTGCCTGCCTCCGCCGCACCGACGAGCGCCCGCACCACCGGCGAATCCTCGCCTGTCCGGTACAAGGTCAGCTTGACCGCCACCACATCGGGATCGGAGGCCGCGTCTTCGAGGAGGCGAAGCACAGATGTCGAAAAGTCGTCGTACGGATGGTGGACGAGTCGATCGCACTCGCGAATCTGGTCCCAAATCGGCCGATCAGGATCGAGCGCACTGCGCCCGACAAAGGGTGGAAACGCCCCACCTGCCACGGGGAGGGTGGCGAGCTGGCGCAGATCGGCGGGCGCCATCAGGCCTGGAATCTCCTGAATGACGAAGTCGCCGACGCCCCCGCCCCGTCCCGAATCGAACCGAAGCTCCTGGACCAGCATCTCCCGCAGCTGCGACGACGCTCCCTGCTGGATCTCCAGCCGCACGACCGGATTGACTGCACGCTGGTCCAGCTCCTCCTCGACCGCCTGGAGCAGATCGCCCGCGGCGGCATCCTCGAGCTCGAGGTCTCCCTTCCGAGTGATCCGGAAAGCGGCAGCCTCCTCGACCGTACGGTCCGGATACAGCAGTCCGAGGTTGGCAGCGACGATTTCCTCGATCGGCACCAGATCCCGGCTGCCGGCCACCTCCACGAATCGCGGCAGCGCCGAAGCGATCCGGACGTACGCGAAGTGGAGCGGGCCGGTCTGGTCGCCCTGGAGCGTGACCGCGAGCGACAGCGTCAGCGCGGGGATGGTTGGAAAGGGGTGACCAGGACTCATCGTGATGGCGCGTGGCGTGAGGGTCGGGAAGAACTCGCGCCGGAAGCGCAGGCGCAGCGCTTCGCGGTCGGTCTCGCTCAGACTGGCCCAGGTGCGGAGCCGGTGACCCTGATCCGCGAGTCGACCCAGACAGTCCGCGATGCACAGCTGCTGGCGCGCCAGCAGCTCCTCCACCCGCACCACCCCCGCCTCCCGGCCGTGGGCCATGAAGAACTCGTCGAGGTTGGCGCTCAGGATCGCGAGGTAGCGCAGCCGCTCCAGCAGCGGCGTACGCGCATCCTCGGCGGCCGCCAGCACTCGCGCGTTGAACTCGAGCAGGCTGAGGCGCGGATCGAGAAATTCCACGCCGGTCGCGCCGGCCGACGCGCCCCGCGGCGTTGCGGCAGGGTCCGCGGGCGCAGCTCGGGGCGACGACCACTCCGGCACGAGTGCGGAACGGGCCGCTACGCCGAACGCCCCGAGCGTCATGGCATCCCGCAGCGCGGAGGTGCGAACCGACTGCGCTACGTCCGCGACGGGCACCCACTGGATGCCGCGGCCGCCGTCCGGTTCCAGCCCGCGGCGCAGCCGGCGCGCCAGCCACACCTCCAAGCTCGGCTGGTCGATGCTCGGCGGCGTGCGGCCGAGGAGCACGAGGTCGGCCACCCGTGTGCCGAACCACTCGGTCAACCCATGCCGCGCGGCATGCTCCCCGGCGCCCGCCGTCGACGGAAGCCGGAGGCCTGCGGCATCGCGAAGCATGGCGACGCGCCCCTCATCCAATGCGATCACCGCGACCGCGCGACCCGAGTCGAGATTCCGGATCAAGCTTTCGCGTCCGAGCTGTCGCAGCAGCGTCCGCGCACGCACCATCTTCGTCGGCAGCAGCGGACGGAGTCCGTGGGCCTGCTCGAGCGCGCGGGAGACCTCCTCCAGCCGCGGCCGACCGCGAACGAGCCGGCGCACCTTCAGCTCCTGGAACTCGCGGGTGAGGCTTCCGTTGCGTACGGTCACGCGGTCGTAGAGGAACGCGAACCGGCCGGGCAGACGCCAGGGTCGCGAGGCCGCGCGGACCACGCGATCGATCTCGAGCTCGAATCGAGGCTCGAGCCGCGCGGGGTCCAGGAGGCCCCGGAGACGGCGCGCCGGTCCGGAATCTCCCGAGAGGATCTCCGCCAGGCCGACACCCTCCACCTCGGCCTCGTACAACTCGCTCGGCCCCGACACCGGCGCTCCCGCTTCGGCCACGCCGAGCGTCAAGGTCCTCCGGTCATCTGCGCCGTACCGGAGGCGCAGGGCCACGCCGCGCACCGCGAGCGCGTTCTCGCTGGTATCCACATAGACGTCGCGATAGAGGTGGCGCGCGGTCTGGCGGACGACGAGGCCCAGCGGCAGCGGCTCGGCGACGAGCGCGGCGAGCAGGTCTGCCGAGGGCACATCACAGCGGAATTCCGCGGAGGGCGACACGCCGGCTAGTCTCCGATGGCGGCGCGGCGCGCCCGCAGCCGATCTTCGGCCTGGGCGCGGGCGCGCTCGAGCCCGTCCCGAAATTCGGACCGGTTCCGGACCTTGTCGAACAGACCCGACTGCAATTGCCACCGATGCAGCATGGGCGAGTGCGCGACGGAGCGCTCCATCCAGTGCGCCGCCCGCCCCGCGTCACCACGCCACGCATAGTACGCCGCCAGGTCAGCGTACTGGTGCAGGAACATGTAGCGCTCGGCATCCAGCTCCGCGCCAAGCGAGTCCGCGAGTGCCACGCCCTCGGCCACCCGCCCGACCTGGTGCAGACACATCGCGCGCAGTGCGACCCAGGGGCCCAGGTCGTGCTCGGCGCAACGCGCGGGCTGTCCGGCGAGCAGCTGCGCGTACGCTTCCAGAACCGCGGAGACCGGATCGCCGGAGGAGGCGGACCCCGCACGCACCTCGCGGAGGGCGACGTCGTACCGTCGCGCGCCGATCGCCAGCGCGACGAGGGCGTGGCGGATCCCGGGCGCCACCGGATCCAGAGCGAGCGCGCGCCGGCCTTCGGCGAGGGCGGCATCGTTCTGCCCGGCACGAAACAGCGACCAGGCGGACCCCATACGGATATCGGCCGAGTTGGGCTTCAATCGACGTCCGCGAAGGACGTCCGAACGCACCGAGTCCTCCGGATAGAATGCGATAGAGCGTGCGTCGGCCAGCGCGAGCCAAGCCTCGGCCGCCATGCTGTCGCGAGCCACCGCGCGCTCAGCCAGCTGCAGCGCCCGCGCGAGATCGGTGTACGGATCGTCTTCGTCACGATAGCCGTAGATGACGGCATAGGTATAGGCCGAGCCGAGCCCGGCCAGCGCCTGCGCGTAGTCGGGGTCGAGGGCGACCGCCTCCCCGAACGCACTGCGGGCGAGCCGAAGTCCCTCGGGGGTGCGTCGCGCCAGCCAGTACATACCCTTCAGATACGCGTCGTAGGCGGGGACCCTCGCGGTCCGGACCGGCGCGGCGGGCATCGGGGCCTTCCCGCTGCCGCGCATGAGGACGCCGGCGACCTCACGCGCGATCACGTCCTGCAGTTGCAGCAGCTCCGCGGTTCCGATGCGGTAGGTTTGCCGCCAGACAACCGAGCCTCGGCGCGCGTCAATGAGTCGCAGTTGAGCCTCGATTCGCTCACCCGAGCGATCGAGCGAGCCTGCGAGCAGATGACGGACGCCCAGCGTCTCCGCGATCTGCTGCGCGGAGATATTTTTCGTCTTGAGCCCCGCCACTGAGGACGGGGCGATCACCTTGAGACCTTCGAGCTCCTGCAGCCGTCCGGTGATCTCCTCGCTCAATCCCGCGCTGAGGTATTCGTCCTCGACGCTCGTACCGCTCGTGGTCAGCGGCAGCACCGCGACCGAGGCACGCGGCACCGCGAACACTCCCGAGTTGGTCGCGGGGGCGTCGCCATAGAACCGGGTCGCGGCGAGTGCCACCAGCACCGCGGCCGCGGCGACAAGCAGGACAGTTCCCCACCGCGAGGTGGATGAGCCCGACGGGGACTCGCGCCAGGAGGCAGGCAGCTCGGGGACGGGAGTGCTCAGGCGCGCGGGCTCGCCGAGCGCGGCACGCAGGTCCGCGGCCATCTCGCCCGCGGTGGCATAGCGGTCCTCCGGTCGTTTCGCGAGCGCGCGCGCCACGATGCCCTTCACGTGCGGCGAGACCTCCGGGCGAAGCTCGGCGATCGGCGTCGGATGGCCGGACGCCTGCTTGGTCAACACCTCGCGCAGGTTGGCTCCGCCGAATGCCATCCTGCCGGTGAGCATCTCGTACAGCACGCAGCCCGCGCTGTACACGTCGCTCCGCGGATCGCCCCCACCGTCACCCTGAGCCTGCTCCGGGCTCATGTACGCGGCGGTGCCGATCGGGAGTCCTCGCGCCGTCAGGGAATTGCCGCTCGCGAGCCCGATCGCCCGGGCGATCCCGAAGTCGGCAACGATGGCGTGACATCCCCCGGATGCGCGCTGATCCGGCGGCGGGCAGCCGGACAGCAGGATGTTTTCCGGCTTGACGTCGCGGTGGATGATCCCGCGTCGATGGGCATACTCGAGCGCCTCGGTGATCTCGCGACCCAGGAGCAGCGCCTCGGAGATCGGCAGCCGCTCGTCAAGCAGCCGTTCGCGCAGGCTCTCCCCGTCCACGAACGGCATCACGGAATAGAGCAATCCGGCAGCCTCGCCCGAGTCGAGCAACGGCAGAATGTTGGGGTGCTGGAGCTGCGCGGTGATCCGGATCTCGCGGAGAAATCGCTCGCCGGCCACGGCCGTCATCACGCTCGGGCTCAACACCTTGATCGCGACCTCCCGCCCCAGCTTGCGGTCCCGGGCCAGGAACACCGTCGCCATCCCTCCGCGCCCTGCTTCTCGTTCGACCGTGTAGCGGTCCCGAAGCGATTCCTTGAGCCTCGCCAGCAGTTCGCTCATCGGGCCCCGTCAGCGAGCTCCACTCTCGTCACGTGCGGTGCCGCGCCGGTGCGGAGACTCTGCACCACGCTGTCCGCCGGGATGCTCTTGCGCAGGCGTACCCGGTACTGGAGCCGCGCGCCGCCGCCATCCACCGGCGCGGCCCGAACGAACTCCCACCGCTTCACCGCGCCTTCGAGCACCGACTCGGCGGCTTTGCGCGCAGCTTCGGCGCTGCCCTCGATGTACAGCTCGAGCTGGCGAAACTCGACCGGCTTCTTGATGCCATCCCCTTGCGACGGACTGCGCGCGCGCCGCCGCTTCGCGCGCTCGGACAGCGCGTCGAGCTGATCGGGCGTCAGCGATTTCAGAATCTGGTCGTCCACGAGCGAGACGAAGGCGCTCGTCCGGTTCGACAATGCCAGGGCGCGCTCCAGACGCCGTTGGGCGATCGGACCCTGCAGATCGGCGGGCTGGCGCCCGAAATCGGTCCACCAGAGCAGGACGATCACGACATTGAACGTGATGGAGAGCGCGGCGGCGAACGACACCGATTGAATCCCGGCCGCGAGGCCGACGCCGGTGGCCAGAAAGATGTAGACCGCGTCCTTGGTGTCCCGAAGCGTATTCCGGAAACTGACGGCCGCGACGATGCCTCCGAGGCTGAACGCGAGCGCGAGACTGTTCTTCACCATGAACACCACACCCGCCACGACGATCGGCAGGATGACCAGCGTCTGCACGACCGATTGCTGGAACCCCTTCCGGCGCCGCGTCATTATGTAGATCCAGGTGACCGGCAGCATGAGCGCGAATGCCGCCGCCATCGCGAACACCTCGTTGATCGGCAGCCCGGTGCGCTGGTCGAAGATCGGCACCTGGCCGTTCTCGACGACGCCGCGAATGCCCTCCGAGATCTCGGCCGTGCTGTCCTGCATCCCCCCGTACACCAGCTCGCCCGCGCCCGGCACGAGGTCGACCAGCAGGGCGGTGACGGCGAACAGCAGCACGTAGTAGGCGATGACCCGGATGAGCGGGTTCTCCGCCAGTCGGGTCAGGGTGAGAGACAGCCGGGAAGTGCTCATCGGGATCGCTCCGTGCCCGAGCGCCAGGTCGCACCGCGCGTCAGCATTGACGGGCCTTCGGTTTGTGTTAGCGTTTGACCACTAAACTGCGACAATCATGGGATTTGCGCTACACCGGGATGCCTTTCGATGAGCGACGCCGAGCTCTTGGAAACGCAGGTGGCCAGTACGCCGACGACGCCGTCGCGCGCGGGCAGCGATGAGCTGCCCGAGGACCTCCTGCGCGAAGCGACGCAGCGGCTCGGCATTCTGGCGCTGGTTTGGGCCGGACTGTTCGTCATCGGCATCCTGATGAACGACGTGCTGGCGCCGGTCATCGACCTGGAGATGAAGGACCTGATCCCCTGGGGGCGGCCGGCGGACATCGTCGGCGCGGTCAGCATCACCGCATCGATCTGGCTGTGGTGGTACACCCGGCGGCTCACCTGCCGGCCCCGCGTGGCGCTGAACCTGGCGCTCGTCTATCAGGTCTTCCTGGCCCTCGGCATCGGGATCGTCAATCAGTGGGAGCCGCAACGGCTCCTCGCCGGACGACTCTCATGGCTGTGCGTGCTCATCCTGCTCTTTCCGATGATCGTGCCGAACACCCCTCGCAAGACGCTGATCGCGTCGCTCATCGCCGCATCGATGGACCCGGTCGGGCTGCTCGTGGCCCACGCGCGTGGTCTCGAGCTGCCCGCCGTCACGGTGCTGGTCTGGAATTATCTGCCGAACTACGTCTGCGCGCTGATCGCCGTGATTCCCTCGAAAATCATGGTGAGGATCGGCCGCCACGTGCAACGCGCCCGCGAGCTCGGCAGCTACCGTCTCGTCCATCTGATCGGCCGCGGTGGCATGGGCGAGGTTTGGCATGCGACCCACCGCATGCTCGCCCGCCCCGCGGCCATCAAGCTCATCAAGCCCGAGTTGCTCGGCACCAGAAACACGCGGGAATCGGCCGCCGTCGTCCAGCGGTTCCGGCGCGAAGCCGAGGCGGCGTCCTGCCTCGAGTCGCCCCACACCATCCGACTGTACGATTTCGGCGAGACCCGGGCGGGCACGTTCTACTTCGTAATGGAACTGCTCGAGGGACTCGATCTCGAGACGCTGGTGCGCAACTACGGTCCGCTGCCACCGGAGCGCGTCGTCCACCTGCTCCGCCAGGCATGCCACTCGCTGGGCGAGGCTCACGACTGCGGAATCGTTCATCGCGACGTCAAGCCCGCCAACATCTATCTCTGTCATCTCGGCCGCGAGTACGACTTCGTCAAGGTGCTCGACTTCGGCCTCGTCAAGTACGACCAGGACGAGTCGCTGCTCGACACCATGAAAGGCGCGGACGACCTGACGACCGGGACACCTGCCTACATGGCGCCCGAGATGGCCAGCGGTGAAGCGGTGGACCGACGCGCCGATCTCTACGCACTCGGCTGCGTCGCGTACTGGCTCCTGACCGGCGAGATGGTATTCAGCGCCGACAGCCCGCTCAAGATGCTGATCCAGCACATTCAGGCGGCGCCCGTGCCCCCCAGTGTGCGGTGCGGGCGCCCGATCCCGGCCGACTTGGAACGGGTGGTCATGCGCTGTCTCGAGAAGGCGCCCGCCGATCGCTACGCGAGCGCCGACGCACTCCTCGTCGACCTGGATCGGATCGAGCCGACGAGCCGATGGGAGGTTGCTCAGGCGCGGCGGTGGTGGGAGTCGCACGTCTCGGTACCCGTGCCCACCAGAATGTCCGGCACCCGGCGCGTGGTGAGCGTCGCATGACCTCACCCACACTGCGAATCGCCCTTGCGGGCTTCGGCGGGGCGTGTGCCGCGTTCATCGCACTCGGCGCGGGATCGATGCGCCTGCCCGCATCGACGCCGGCATCCGCCAGCGTGCTCGCACGCTATGATCTCGGCGCGGCACCTACAGCGCGCTGGAAGTTGCCACGGGCACTCGACGAAATCAGCGGCCTGGCGACGGATGCGACCGGACGGCTGTTCGCCCACGACGACGAGCAGGCGATCATCTATGAGCTCGACGCCAGCGCGGAGCGGATCGTCCGGCAGTTCGCCTTCGGGCGCCCCCCGGCGCGTGGAGACTTCGAAGGGATTGCCGTGGCCGGCACGCGGGTGTTCCTGACCACCAGCAGCGGGATCGTGTACGCCGGTGCGACGGGAGCGAACGGTACGGCCGTCCCGTTCTCCTTGTTCCGCACGGGCATCGGACGCAGCTGCGAGATCGAAGGGCTCGCGTGGAACGCCAATCAAGACTCATTGCTCTTTGCGTGCAAGGCGCCGCGAATTTCCGCGCTGCGGGACCGCCTGGCCGTGTTCGCATGGTCGCCAGCACGGCCGGCGCCGGCCGCGGAGCCAGCAATGCGCGCGTCACTGCGCGACGTTGCCGACCAACTCGGACATCGCGATTTCCTGCCGTCAGAGCTGCTGCGTGACCCCGACACCGGACATCTGCTGCTGCTCGCCGCGCGCGCCCACGCGATCGTGGAGATCACCCCGCAGGGCGACGTCGTCAATGTCTCGCGATTGCAGCGCGCGCTGCACCGGCAGCCCGAGGGGCTCGCATTCGACCGGGACGGGGCCCTCCTCATCAGCGACGAAGCGAATGGCGGGCGCGCGACGCTGACCACGTATCGTCGAGCGCGCTAGCGCGAGGGACACGCTCCGCCCATCGGCTGGACCGGCAGCCGCTCGGCATACACCTCTCGACCCCGACCATTCCGGTCCACGGTCACCACGCCCAGCCGAAGCCGACCGTCCCGGAGAAGATCTACGCGCATGAAGCCGGGGTCGCCGAGCGCGACGCGTGTTCCGGGAATCCCCTCCACGTGGCTCTCATGTCCGTAGATCCCGGCCCCGCTCACCACAAGCATCGGCGGCCGGCCGCGGTCGATGACCTGGAGCGTGTGCTCGTGGCCGGCGGCGTAGATGGCCGGCGGGGCGCAGGCGAAGGCACTGTCCAGCGACGCACGCAGCACTCGGTAGGGTCCGCCATTCACGTCTTCGGCGCTGATGCCCTGCCCTCGGGCCGCCGGGTAGATCGTGCCGATGATCGGCAGGGGCACGAAGAGCGCCGGGTGCAATTTCCGCAGGGGGAACAGATGATCCACGACAGGGAAGTATCCCCCGTGCGGACCTCCGCTCTCCAGCGGATGATGGCCGGCAACGATGACCTGTCGTCCCCGCGATCCCTCCAACAGCTTCTTGAGAGACGCGATCACCTCGGCCCTGGTGCGTGTCGGGCAGCGGGAGGTTTCGCCGGGCTTGTCGTGGGGAAAGAGCCACCACTCCGTATCGAGCAGAACCAGGCGAAGCCCGCTTCCGATATCCGCCACCTCGGGCCCAGGGCATCCATCCGCGGGAAGCAACCGCGCACGACCTCCGCTGGCCCGGGCGACGAAGACGCCCTGATGCCGGATGCGCGCGAGCCCATCGGTACCGGACTTGTCCCAATCGTGGTTTCCGGGCACCAGGAACACCGGCACCTCGCTAGCCAGCTCGAGCTGTGCTCGCAATCGTCGTGCTGCCTCGGCGTAGGATGGATGTGCGCTGTCCGGGAGCCCACGGGGGTATACGTTGTCCCCCAGAAAGAGAATGGCGGCGGTATCGGGTCGGTGGCTTAACTCTCGGGCTACCGCCGTGAGCACCGGCTCAGTCGGCGCCTTCGGCGCGCCGGCGTCGCCTATCAGGATCACGCTCGCCACGATGTCCCCGGGTTCCGCGGCCGGTGCTGCGGCAGGCGGAACGATGCGACTTGCACAGGCCGTGAGGAGTAAGGCGTACCCGAGCAGCGGCCGGCGGCGGTGAAGCAAGGTCGATTGGCGCATGGATGCTCAAATCTCTCCGATCCCTGCAGGTGCCGGAAGGGAGCATCAGTGGGATTGCCGGTGGGGGCCATGAGTCAGGCTGTACTTACATCGCGACCTTCCTTCATACGCAGGATTATGTCTCTCATGGAACTGACTATTCCGTAATAGCTTACTCTTATCGCCTGATGTTCCGTAGCAGAACAAAGCCGCCAACGACACCGGCTCCGCGCTAACGGAGCTGGCTGTATTCGGGGCCGAGCAGGAGCCCATCACTCGAGTACTCACCGATCTTTGACCCTGCCCGCCACAGCTCGAGAATGCCTGGCGCTTCGTAATCGATCGACTTCCGGTAGGCGCGGTGAAGCAGTCGCAGGTTGTAGGTCACAGACGAACCAGCGCTGAATCCCTCCCCCACGGCCAGCCTCAGCAATCCGGGATACATCTCCTGGAACGCCGTCACGATGCGGAGGCGTCGGACGTCGTCCAGCGCGAGGTGGAGATCGGACTGACGGAGCAGCTCCCCGGTGGAGCGTGGCGACAGCTCTTCAACTTGCCGGGTACGCGTCGGCCCTACGGTGTCGGGCGCGATCGGGGCCACCGGCAGGTTTTGCGACATGGTGTCGGCGGATGTGACGGCAGCGGTGGAATCGACCGGCGCCGGGGTGGTCGCGGGGCGTGCTCCAGAAGCACATCCGATAAGCGCGGAAATGCTCAGGAGCTCAAGGCAGCGCCTGAAAGGCGAGATCATGAAACCCGGGTCTCAGGGAGAAGGAATGACATCGACCGGGGGAATGTACGCCCAGTTCGGGTGCGGTGGCCATTCCGCACGCCGGCGGTCCGGCGATACCTTATCGAGTCCGGGTTAGTAGCCTACCATCGCCGGGGTCCTGAACCTCATGACCAACGTTCGTGACTGCTCGGTCGGGATGGTTCGCGCCAACCTTGTCGCGGTGACATTGACCGCACCCATCGCCGGTGTGCTGTGGGTCGTGTATGCCGCTCGGTGGGGCTGGGCCGCCCCAATTCATGGATTACTCGGCTTCCTGGATTGGCGCATCGCCGTCCCCGCTGTCGGGATGGGGATCGTCGCGCACGAGGCCTTGCATGCGATCGGGTGGGCACTGGCAAGTGGCCGGCCGCTCCGGGCGATTGCCGTCGGCATACATTGGAAAACCCTCACACCGTACGCTCACCCACGCGAACCGATGGCGGTCCGACCGTACCGCATCGGTGGGATGGTGCCCGGGCTGGCGCTGGGTCTCGCGCCGGCGGCGGTTGCGATCGCCCTGGGCTGGTCGATGCTGCTGATCTTTGCCCTCGTGTTTACGCTCGCCGCGGGCGGAGATGTACTGGCGCTTTGGCTGATTCGTGGCGTGCCGAACGAACGTCTCGTGCAGGATCACCCCAGCCGTGTCGGATGCGTCGTGCTCGAGTGAGTGTCCGGCGCACTCCGTGAGCGTGCTCTCCTCGCCCGAGATGCTGGCATTCGTACCCGGCCAGCGTTCTCACCATTTCCTCGCCTGACGGCTGTTGATCCGAAGCACCCCGGGCAGCGGCCAGTACAAGGCCCCACGAGCGCGAATTCCCCGTGGACTCAACGAGGACCTTCCGGGCGACGGGCGGATAGCGCAGGCGTCGGCCTCCCTCCTTCCGACGGAGTGCGCCTTCGCGCGGCAAGTGGTCAGTTGGTGAGCGCGCTCCACGTGGCGGCAGTCGCCTGGCGTGCCTGCGCCCATCCACGCGCGAGCGCGTCGTCCAACGCGCTGCTGCCGGCCAGGCGCAGCAGCAGGAGGGCGACCAACAGGACCAGCACGGCGTTCACCAGGCATCCCAGGACGCGCACGACGAGCCGTTCGTGAGGGAGCTTCAAATGTAGAGAGTCGCCAACCTCAGGAAAGGCGCGGGCCCTCCGGCATCTTACCAGGCCCACGACCGAAGGGTAGACTCCGCTTCATGTGGCGACTGATTCCGGCTCTCGTGCTCATTGGTGTGCTGGTGTGGTACGACAATACACACGAGCTGACAGCTCCGTTGCGACTGGCACTCTATGCGGTGTGTCTGTTGCTTGCGCTGCTGTGCATTCCCGTACTGGCGCGCGGGGCGTGAGTTCGGCGCCTTGATTTTCCTTGCGTGCCGGATGCACTGACCAACGCACCTGCAGCGTGACAAGGTACATGAAGCAAGCCCCGCAGCTCGATGTGAGTACGGGGCTTGCGTGACGATAGCAGGGGCGGGACTCGAACCCGCGACCCCGGCATTATGAGTGCCGTGCTCTAACCAGCTGAGCTACCCTGCCGCGGCTGCGACGCGAACTCTAATGTCGGTAGATGCAAACGCAACCCTGACTCGCGCATTTATTTAGCGCCGTGCGCGCGGGATTTAAGGAGCGCTGCGACCTGTTCCCCAAGCGCTTCAGGCGTGAACGGCTTCTGGAGAAACGGTTCCGATCGGTCGAGCAGCCCCCGACGCACGATCTCGTCGTCCGTGTAACCGCTCATGAACAGGACCGGCAGTGCCGGCTTGAGGGCCAAGGCCCGTCTTGCCAGCTCGGGCCCGTCCATGCGCGGCATGACGACGTCGGTAACGAGAACGCTGACTTGCCCATCGGCGCGGGACAGCACCTCGAGCGCCTCGTGCCCACCACTCGCCTCGAGCACGCCATACCCGTATTCCTGTAGCGTTCGCGCGGCCATCTGCCGGACAGCCGGCTCGTCCTCCACCAGAAGAACCAGCTCGCCCGAGGCGCGCGGTGGACGGGGCGGCTTCGCGGGCAGGACGCTGGCCTCGGACGAGAGTGGCAGGTACACCTTGAATGTGGTGCCCTTCCCCAGCTCGCTGTACCCCCAGACGTAGCCGCCGCTCTGCTTGACGATGCCGTATACGGTCGCCAGTCCGAGCCCGGTGCCCTTCCCCACGGGCTTGGTCGTATAAAACGGCTCGAAGACATGCGCCGCGGTTTCCCGGCTCATACCGTGGCCGGTGTCGCTCACGGCGACGAGTGCGTAGGGCCCCGGCCGGATTTCGGTGCCCGGATGGTGCCGGGCGTAATCCTCGGTGAGCTCGAGCAGGTCGGTCTCGATCGCGAGGTGACCACCCATAGGCATCGCGTCGCGCGAGTTCAGGGTGAAATTGAGCAGCACCTGCGCGAGCTGACCCGGGTCGGCCTTGACGGGCCCCGCGCCCGCACGGAGCCGGAGCGTGAGCGTCGACCGCTCGCCAAGCGTGCGGCGCAGCACCGGCTCGAGCCCGCGCACCGTTTCATCGAGATCCAGCACACGAGGCTGAAGCACCTGGCGGCGACTGAACGCCAGGAGCTGGCCGGTGATGGCGGCGGTGCGCTCTGCAGCCGCCCGGATATGCTCGATGTCGGCGCGGGCGGCTTCGGCCAGTTCGGACCGCTTGAGCAGGAACTCCGCCGCGCCGAGGACGACGGTCATCTGATTGTTCGCCTCGTGGGCTACGCCGCCCGCGAGCTGGCCCACGACCTCCAGCCGCTCATTCTGCCGGGCGCGCTCCTCGATCTCGCGACGCGCCGTCTCGTCGGTATGCACCTCGAACACGCCGAGCGGCTCGCCGGCCTCGCTCCGGCGCAGCACCCACTGCGCGGCGATGGTCATCCGACGACCGTCGCGCGCGGTGTTGGACAGCTCGCCCTCCCAGTGGTCGCGGGCGAGCAACGCCCCGTGAACATCCTCGGCCGGCGCCGGATACTGCGTCTGGAGCAGGTCCCGTGCGCTTCGACCGACGGCCTCCGCCGCGGGGTAACCGTACAGTCGCGCCGCACCGGAGCTCCAGTAGGTGATCCGACCGTCGAGGTCGCGGACCAGTGCCTGCGCCAGGTCGAGCACCTGGGCCAGCTCACGACTGCGCGCGCTCTCGGCGACGAGGGCTGCCTGGACGCGTCGGGCCGCGGTGATGTCGCGCTTGATCGAGGAGGCGCCGGTCACATTCCCGTCAGCGTCGCGAATGGGCGAGACGCTGAGCGCGATGGTGATGCGCGCGCCATCCTTCCGGATGCGCTCGGTCTCCGAGAACTCGACCGGCTCCCCCTTGGCCAGGCGAGCGAGCACCCGGCGCTCGTCCTCGTGCAGCTCGGGCGGAATCAGGGTGTAGATCGAGCGGCCGATCATCTCGTCGGCCGTATACTGGAAGATCCGTTCCGCCGCGGGATTCCAGCTCGTCACCGTCCCGTCCAACTGCTTCGCGACGATGGCGTCCGCCGAGCTCTCCACGATCGCCGCGAGCTTCTCGTTCGCCTCACGCCCGCGGACGCTCTCGGTGACGTCCTGCGCGATGATCGACAGGCCGTCTTCCGACGGGTACGCAGTGACCAGGAGCCATTTTCCGAGCGCCGGGTGATACGCCTGCGATCGCAGAACCTGCTGGCCCGCCATGGCCCGCCGGTACATCGCGTCGAACGGCCCATCCGTATTTCTAGGGAACGCCTCCCACAGAATCCGTCCGACGTACTCGGAGGGCGGCCGCCCGTAGATCGCGGCGGCCTGCCGATTCACGTAGGTCACGACCCACTGGTGATTGACCGAGATGAAGGCGTCGGCGATGCTGCTCAGGACCCGCTCGACGCGTTCCGCTTCCCGCGCCGCGCGGTCACCCTCGTGCTCGGCACGCCGCGCCGCCTCACCGGCGCGAAGCATCTCCTCCTCTGCGCGGGCAGCCTCCTCCTCGGCACGCGCTGCCTCTTCCTCCGCGCGGATGGTTTCCTGCTCCGCGCGGTCCGCCTCTGACACTGCCCGCGCGAGCGCCGCCCCCGCACTACGCTCCGCCCGGAGGCGCGCATCACCCAGCCACCCGACTGCGATGCCCGTAAGCGTAAACACGAGCGTCCCGAGCACCGCGATCTGGCCGCCGAACGCTTGCGGCTGGCGAGGGTCCACGAACAGGGTCAGTGCCGCCGCTACACCGGCCAGCGTGGCGACGAGCGTCGGACCGAGACCGAAGAAGTACGCGGAGGCGAAGATGGCGGGAAACAGCGTGATGAACGGCAGCTCGGTCCCGAGCTGCGGATTGAGCACTACCCGGATGACGATGGCGATGCTCGCCGCGGAAACGGCGCCGAGATAGGGCAACCACACCCGTGCGGAGCCGTTCAGTTGATCGGTCGGCAGGCGAAATCCCGTTTGCGGAGTGTGCTGGTCCGTGTGCAGCGGCGGCTGCCAGGAAATGTATCCGGACCGGCGGCCGGGACCAGCGCGGCGGGCGGACCGGGGACTAGGGACCGGCGCTGTCGGGGGGAACGAGACGGTAGAGTATCTCGCCTCGTCGGATCATCCCGAATCGTTCCCGAGCGACGCGTTCCTGCACGCGCAGGTCGCCTTCGATGGCGGCCGCCTCGCGCTGAAGCGAGTCAACGATCTTCCGCAGTCGCTCCACCTGGTCGGCCTCGCTCGACGTCTGGCGCTGGAGCGCCCGTAAGTCCGTGGTGGCGTACTCACCGCCCTGCGCGCCGAAATACAGCGCGAACGCGAGCGCCGCGAGTGCGGCCCACCGCGCCGGGGTCACAGCGGGTAGAGATCCCGTCCCGGATAGTGTGCGAGATCGCCGAGCTCTTCCGCGATGCGGAGGAGTTGATTGTACTTCGCGGTGCGGTCGGTCCGGCTCGCGCTGCCCGTCTTGATCTGTCCGGCCCCGGTCGCGACCGCGAGGTCGGCGATAAAGGTGTCCTCGGTTTCACCCGAGCGGTGGGAGATCACCACGCCATACGCGCTCCCCTTCGCCAACTCGATGCACTGAAGGGTCTCGGTGAGCGTCCCGATCTGGTTCACTTTGATCAGCACCGCGTTCGCCACGCCCTCCTCGATGCCCTTCCCCAGCCGGTCCACGTTGGTGACGAACAGATCGTCCCCGACTAGTTGGACCCGGTCGTGCAACCGCTCGGTGAAGTGCGCCCAGCCCGCCCAGTCGTTCTCGGCCAGCCCGTCCTCGATGGAGACGATCGGATAGCGGTCCACCCACCCGGCGTAAAGATCCACCATCGCCTGCGCCGAGCGCCGGCTCTTGTCGCCCTTCTTGAAGACGTACTCGCCGTCCTGGAGCAGCTCCGACGCGGCGACGTCGAGCGCGATCGCCACGTCCTTCCCCGGCTCATAGCCCGCGGCCTCGATGGCCTGCATCACCACGTCGAGCGCGGCCTCGTTCGACGGCAGCATCGGCGCGAAGCCGCCCTCGTCGCCCACCGCGGTCGAGAGGCCCATCTTGCCGAGCACCTTCTTGAGCGCGTGGAACACCTCCACGCCGATCCGGAGCCCCTCGGGAAACGTCTCCGCCCCAATCGGGACTACCATGAACTCCTGGGCGTCCACGTTGTTCGAGGCGTGGGCGCCGCCGTTGAGGATGTTCATCATCGGTACCGGCAGGACCCGCGCCATCGGGCCGCCGAGGTAGCGGTACAGCGGCAGCCCGCAATCCTGCGCCGCGGCCCGCGCCACGGCGAGCGACACGCTGAGGATGGCGTTGGCCCCCAGCTTGCTCTTGTTGGGTGTGCCGTCGGCATCCATCAT